>JAWKSQ010000004.1:0-3311 GCA_041389045.1 Minisyncoccota bacterium | reverse complement strand
AAACTGCCAGAAGTTAATCTGGTGGCGCCTGGAATCATTTCCAAAAACACCAAGCACTCCGGTAAACGTTATGTCACTGGAGTTTTTACTACCTCTGGTATGGAATTGATTATTTCTGGCCAAGGAACTCAGAAAGTGGCGGTTCACTGTAACCAGCAACTGGCTCCACACATCTTTCACACCCTTTCCCTACATAAAAAGCTTAGCGAATTCACCTTCAAAACCAGAGAAAAAAAACCGGGGATTTAAATCACTCAACAATGACCCAAACCGGGTATAGCAAATTAGAGCCTTAGTGCAAACCTTAAAAAACAAGACCGCTGGCGTACCAGCGGACTTAGGTGTACCAGCGGACTTAATTGAATACGGTGAGGAACTGAACTACTTCACTTCTCAACACCGAAACCAGGTTCACTGACCGAACCAGAAGTCCAAGTCGGACCCATTTCCTGAGCTCGAACCGATTGGACACCCACAGAATCATTTTCTCCTTGAGCTACCGGAGGTTCAATACCAGGCAAAGTCATTTGCATACCGACCAATGACTGCTCAGTTGGCGACTGTTTGGCCAAATCAGTAGTCATGTTTTGGACCCTCCCCAATCATCCCCTATATAAGGATCAGGAGCCAAACCAAATGGCATTTCTGACACATCATCCACTACCCGGGCAGATGGTTTGGGGGTAACTTTCGTGGTACCCTCCTCCTCTCCTGTCAGGTACATTCCCCGACAAATTTGGATGCCTCCGTCATTTTCTGGAACATCTGGATCTGGCATGTGTTATTCCTTTGTTCAAATGGAAAAAACTTATAGGCCACCATGACCTAATTCGAATATAGCAGATATCATAACCATTGCAAACCTATACTTGTTTATCTCTTTCGTCACGAGTTACTAAGTATAATAGTTCACTTCGTTCCTATTCTACTAAGTACTCTCGAATCTTACTGATTCTGTCCACTCATTGGGTTATTTATTTCACTTCGTTCATAAATAATCTCAATGAGTCTTGCAAAATGCTCCCAGCATTTTTTCACCCGACTCACCTGTCGCAAAGCGACATGGTTCCGTCTCGGGAAACGGTACACAAAAGCCGCAGGGCTTTTGCTAAAACAAATAAAAACATCTCCCTGAAGTAGATGTTTTTATTTGTTACTTTTTTCGTCACCAGTCACTAGCTAAAATTGTTCACTTCGTTCCAATTTATAGTAAGTGCTGTCGACCCCACCTCGCTTGCTCACAAACTCCCATCGCTCCGGTTCGGAAAAAGACACGTACTGTGCGCAGGCACAGTACTAAAGTAAACAACCACCGGACTTAGGTCCGGTGGCTTTGGTTCATCCTAGTCGGATGAACCATCTGCCGGCTTAAGCCGGCTGATCTGTAGTTGCTAGGAGATTAGTTTGTTAAATAGTGATGGTTGATCAACTTGATTATGATGATCTTGATGCTTCACGTACCGACGGATAATCATTTCATCTAGACCGATCGTAGAGACGAAATAACCTCTGGCCCAGAGTGATTCTTTTTCATAGAGACCATGAGCACGTTTTATTTTCTTCTTCATCCAAGCTGAGCTTTTACCTTTAATTATTTGCATCAGGTACGAGACTGAATCCCTCGGAGAAGCACTCAGTATTAAGTGGATATGATCATCTTGGATGTTTAGTTCGATTATTTCCCAGTGTCTGTATTTAGTGATTGATTCAAAAGTACGTCTCAATTCATCTTTAACCTTTTGTGGTCCTAGTACCTTGCCTCGGTATTTTGGAGTCCAGACGAGATGGTATTTCATCTCGTAGTAACAATGTGCTAGTGTTTTAATGGTACGTTTGCGCATACGTATTTAAGTTATTACTAAAGCCGGGCTGCCGCCCGGCTTTAGTATATGCGTTGCCTTCAAACGTACTCTCCGGCTGAAGCCGGAGGTTTTTAGGGATAATAAAACAACCAGCTAAAAGCTGGTTGTTTTATTTCAGGTGCCCAGAGCGGGAATTGAAAGGCGGAGCGATGTGAGCTTGCGAACCAGCGAGCCGGGGTCGATAACACTTAGTTGATTTGGAGTCGAAGACGAACAAATCTACTTAGTGATTCGTGACCAATTCCCCGTGTATTGCTAGCGGGAATTGAAGAGGTTAGTCAGATACTTTAGGAACACTTGGACTAAAGTATCGACAACCTGTACTGAACTCGTAGAGTTCAATTCCCTACCACTGCATAGCTGGTTGTTTTATTTCATATACATAGAATGAGGGGATAAAACTCTATTGGGCTTTTTTATAAAGAACCCATAAATCCTTGACACACCCCTAACATTCCCATAGTCTAAGTTTTGGCCTAGTTTTTTGTAACCAACTGGAGACATGTCATGACACAATTAACATACTTTGTTGTAGAAGGTATATATGGCAGGTGCAAATCATTGACAATAGACCAGGTAAACAAGGAAATTTCCTTATGCAGACCTGGCCAATTGCTACTTTCCAACAAAGTGAAAGACCCAAACAATCTTGTCCGTAAAATGAAAGATGAGGAGAGGATTCTTTTACCATTCGACAATTCCATCCTGCGGGTGATCTCAAAAAATGATTACGAGGGAATGGAAGACTGGGAATTATTTTACGGTACGTACTCAAAACAACAAAGGTTTAGGGTCCCAAATCCGAAATGGGAGCATGTAAGGGTTATCTCAGACGGTGCTTGTGACACCATAATCCTTTCGCAGAAGGAAGTCTTTCCAGGCTCTTTTACCCCAATAGCGACGACAGTTTCATGAGAACTATACTCATCACCGATAGCTCACCTCCTTGGTGGGCTGTCATTAATTTAGACATATCGAATCTGGCCTTGTTTTAACAAAATATTTATTGTACACTTCTTCGCACGCGCCTTTAGCTCAGTTGGTAGAGCAGCTCCCTCTTAAGGAGACGGTCCAAGGTTCGAGCCCTTGAAGGCGCACCAAGGTGAATACAAAAACACTGGTTTTTTAAACCAGTGTTTTTGTATTCAGGAAGCAAACTGCTTTGCTTTCGTACCTTGGTGCGAGTCGGAGACATATTTCTTTTCTTGCCTAGAAAAGAAATAGTCGAGACCGGGGTGAGAAAGTGTCTAAACACTTTCGCAAGACCTTTTGAGAAATTTATTTCCAAAAGGTGTATCGCTTCTGTAAGAAGAAAGTTCTTATGAGCGTAGCGAATTAGAAACTTGACCCCGCAAAAAACTGCCACCCGGCAGTTTTTTAATATGTGCGCCTTCAAGGTGTAGCTTTTCGTTAAGAAAAGCGTTACACGGCTCGAAAAGCTTTTGCGAT
>JAWKSQ010000003.1:0-179624 GCA_041389045.1 Minisyncoccota bacterium | reverse complement strand
GGTACGCGCTTCAGGTTGAGGTGTCGGACCACGCCACGCCCATCTTTGTACGAGAAGGCGTGGTCAGTCACTTTGTCGTCGCGCAATGACGCCTTGAGCGCCATGCAAGCGAGCAGGGTTTGCTTCGCCGTATGGTCAGCCCCTGTCGGGATCGACCCCTGGTCGATCTTGAAGATCATGTCGTCGACGCTCGCCAACTTGAAGTAGTGGCTCTGGTCCACGTCATCATCCACCACCTCGACAAAATATCCGTCAAAGTGTTTGGTGACAATCGGCGTCGCCGCCACTCCGGTCGCATTGGCGTTCGAAACACTGGCGAAGGCTATGATGAAGGTGACGAACAGTGTCGCCAGAGAACGAAAAGTCATATGACCTCCTGGTAAAGGACTGCTGTCCAAGCGGAATGCTGGACTCTAACTATTAGTATAGCATACAATCACTTAAAAGTCAATAGTCTGGCTTAAAATAAGGTTATTTAGCAACTGAGGAGGGTTTTGTTTTTAGGTTTACCGTGCTACTATACCGGCGCAAAAGCGCTTTAGAGCGTTTTGAGTAATTTTCATGTTTTCCTTAGTAAATACTGCTTACGCCGCTGAAGAGGCTGGTATCCATGTAGCTCTCAAGCCCTATGTGCTTGGTGAGTTTTTTGGTATTCCTTTGACAGCTACGATGGTAACTACTTGGCTTACGATGGTGATTATTCTCGCTCTAGCTCTCATGGTACGTAGTAAGTTGGCTCTAATTCCAGGTAAACTTCAAAGTGCGACCGAAATGGTAGTAGGTGGAGTTTACGACTATATGAGCGATGTGCTCGAGAGTAAGCAGATGGCGCTAAAATATTTTCCAGTTGTGATGACGATTTTTATTTTCGTCCTAGCGCTTAATTGGGTCGGCCTACTACCGGGGGTAACTTCGATTGGTTTTAACCATGATGGTCACTTTACTCCACTACTTTATCCAGCGGCGACAGACCTTAATATCACTTTAGCTTTTGCTATCATCGCCTTTTTTACAATTGAAATAGCTGGGGTACTGGCGATTGGCTTCTTTAAGTATGGCGGAAAGTTTATTAATTTTTCTTCGCCACTTAACTTCATTATCGGACTGATTGAGCTTATCTCTGAATTGGCACGTCTTATTTCTTTCTCATTTCGTCTCTTTGGAAATATTTTTGCCGGTAAAACACTACTTGTAGTGGTGATGTTCTTCATTCCGTATGTAGTACCAGTACCACTATATGCGTTTGAGGTATTTGTCGGCTTTATTCAAGCTTTCATTTTTGCTATCTTAACTTTATTCTTTATAAAGTTAGCGGTAGCAGAACCGCATTAGCTAGTGGATAATCACGAGTTCCGTTTAAAACAAATTGGGCGTGACTCGTACCTTGTCCGTTAGGAAAAGAATTATTATTAAAATAAAAAATATTTATGGAAGAATTAAAAACAGCACTCGAAATCGCACAAATCAATGCTGACGCTATGAAGGCGGTAGCTATGGCGATTGCTGCTGGTGTTGGAGTGTTTGGTCCTGGTGTTGGTATCGGTATGCTAGTAGCGCGTGCGCTTGAAGCTATCGGACGAAACCCAGAGGCTGCTCCAAAGATTCAAGCAACCATGTTTATTGGTATTGCTTTCGTGGAAGCTTTAGCGATTTTTGCTCTAGTCGTCGCTTTCGTTATCAAGTTCGCATAATTATTTGTATTTTACGTCATTGGCTTTGTTGTGGTGCGAAAAATATAACTCACCGTACAAAAGGTACGGTTCGACATATTTTTCTTCCACTCCTCGCCACTAACGCAATCTAAAAATAATTATAGTTGAATTGACCGCTTGAAGTTTAAACAGATCACTTTACTCACTCTCACTTACTAATATATGGACCAAATTATCGAAGCCTTCGGTATCGACCAACGGCTCATCATCATCCAGATCGTAAACTTCGCTATTTTGGCGACGGCTTTAGGGTATTTTCTCTACAAGCCGATTCTCAAGCTCCTGCGTGAGCGTGAAGAAAAGATTGCGCAAGGTCTTAAGGATGCTGAGTCGGCTGCTACAGCTAAAGCTGAAGCTGACGCTGAGAAGCAGGTAGTACTGAGTGCTGCTCATAAGGAAGCCGAAGCAGTGAGTGAGAGAGCAATGAGTTCGGCTAAGTCTAAGGAAGCGGAGTTAGTGGCCGCTGCGCAAGCTAAAGCTTCGGCTATCCTCAAGGATGCTGAAGTTAAAGGTGAGCAAGCGAAAGCTGAAGCCATTAAAGCTAGTGAGAAAGAGGTGGCTCAGTTGGCGGTTCTAGCGACTGAAAAGCTTCTCCGTGAGCGCTCTTCATAATCTATGAAAAACGCCTACGTCACAGCATTAACGGAAAGTATTCTCGCCGGAAAGGATGTGGAAGAGACTTTGTTGTCTGTGAAGTCTCAAATGGCTAAGCGGGGTCATTCTCGTCTTTGGTCACAGGTTCTTCGGGCGAGTAAGCGAGTACTAGAGGCGAAGCTAAAAAGTACTGTGCCGACAGTTACTCTAGCAAAGGAAGGTGGAGTAGATAAGGCGACCATCGAAACTGCTTTACAAAAAATCGGTGGAGCAGAAATGAGTTACAATCAAACCATTGATTCAACTTTAGTTGGCGGGTTCACTGTCCGCTTTAAAGACACCCTTTATGACGCCAGTTATAAAAAGGTTCTCGTAGACCTTTACCGTAAGATCATCAATTAAAATTATTAGCACCCAAATTATTTAGTCACAAAATTATTATGAGTACAGCAATCATTGAAAAAATCAAAAAGGAAATTGAGTCAATCGACACCACCGCTCAGCCTGAAGAGGTGGGAGTGGTGATTTCGGTTGGAGACGGTATTGCCGAAATCGAAGGTCTCACCAAGGCGCAGATGATGGAAATGGTATCTTTCGATACTAGTGCCGGCGCCAGTGTGAAAGAAACTATGAAGCAAGACGGTGCTCTTTTTGGTCTGGTGCTCAACCTTGAGGAAGATACTGTGAAGGTGGTAATTTTGGGTGAAAGTAATTTGGTGAAGGAGGGTATGCAAGTCCGTCGTACCGGCAAGCTCCTTTCGGTGCCAGTTGGTGAAGGTATCGTTGGTCGAGTGGTAAACACTCTCGGCGAAGCGATTGATGGTAAGGGAGCTATAAAGACCGATAAAAATATGCCGATTGAGCGTGTTGCTTACGGTGTAATGGACCGGTCTTCTGTAAACGAACCAATTCACACTGGTATCAAAGCTATCGACTCAATGATTCCAATCGGTCGCGGACAACGCGAGCTTATTATTGGTGATCGAGGGACTGGTAAAACCACTATTGCCATCGACACTATCATCAATCAAAAGTACGAACCAAAAGAAAAACGCCCAATTTGTATTTATGTTGCTATTGGCCAGAAGCGCTCAAAGACCGCGAGTATTATGGCCAAACTTGAAGAGGCTGGTGCGCTCGAGTACACGACTATCGTGGCTACTTCAGCGGCCGAGCCATCCCCAATGCTTTTCCTAGCACCTTTTGCGGGAATGGCGATTGGTGAATATTTTATGGAGCAAGGAAAGGATGTGGTGATTGTACTTGATGACCTTTCTAAGCACGCGGTCGCGTATCGTCAGATGTCACTCTTGCTACGTCGTCCACCAGGACGTGAAGCGTATCCAGGAGATATTTTCTATCTACACTCACGTCTCCTAGAGCGTTCTGCTAAGCTTTCGAAAGAACTTGGTGGTGGTTCGATTACCGCTCTACCGATTATTGAGACCCAAGAAGGAGACGTTTCAGCGTACATTCCAACTAACGTGATTTCGATTACTGACGGACAGATTTTCCTCGAAGGAGATTTATTCAACAAGGGAATTCGTCCAGCGCTAAACGTCGGTATTTCTGTATCACGTGTAGGTTCTTCAGCTCAAACTAAGGCGATGAAGAAAGTAGCCGGAAAGATTAGACTTGAGTTAGCCCAGTTTCGTGAGCTTGAAGCTTTTATGCAGTTTGCCTCTGACTTAGACGAAGACACTAAGAAGCGAATCGATAGTGGACGTAAGTATGTAGAACTGCTAAAGCAAAAGCAAAACAATCCGATGCCATTCTATAAGCAAGTTATTTCGATTTACGGTGCCAACAACGGACTCTTTGACAATACCACTCCTGAGAAGGTTAGTGCGATTGAAACTTCTTTCTTAGGTTTCATCGAGCGTGACCGAAAAGACGTGATGGATACTATCGAAACTGGCCGTGAATTAACTGATGAAGTGGTAGAGAAGTTAAACAAAGCAATCATCGACTTCAAGGAAGCTAATGCTGAGTACTACACAGCAAATTAATTACTATGAGTATGGAAAAACTTACGAAAAGAATACCTTATTTAATATCCGGTTTTTTCATTGTAGTTTTACTCCTTACTCTCTTTTAATGTACTCGGCCTATCATTAATTATTCCAACAACAGATCCGTGTCAAGGTAATCCAGTATGTGTAGTTGATTTTCATAGGCTAGATGCTTTAGAACTGTTGCATGTCGGTAGTTTGTTAGTATTAGTAGTTTTACTTAGTCTTCAGTCATTACTGCATGCTATTAGCTTGATTAAAAAATAAATATGGCTCTTAAGCAAATCAAAAACAAAATAATCTCTACCAAAAAGACTGGCAAAGTGACCAAGGCGATGGAGTCTGTCTCGGCGGTAAAGATGCGTAAGAGTCAGGCAAGGGCTTTTGAGAGTCGGCCGTATGTGCACTCTGCTATGCGTATCTTGGCCAGGGTGGCGCAGTCAGAAGCGCTTTCCACCCATCCGCTCGCTGTGAAGCGTACAACCGGAAAAGACACTGGTCGTAGTGGTGACAAGTGATAAAGGTTTGGCTGGTAGTGTTAACAGTGCGGTTCTAAAGAAAGTCGAAAAGCTCCGAGCGAGTGGAGTGGAGTTCGACATGATTGCGATTGGTCGCAAGGCTGTGGAGTTTGCTGGTCGAGAAAAGATTACGCTACTTGGTGAATATACTAACGTAGGAGACGACGTCACGGTCGCTGATGTTTATGAAGTAGCTACTAAGGCCGTCAATGCTTTTGCTTCGGACGCTACTTACGCCAAGGTAGGAAGTCATCTACCAAAACTTTCTTTCGACTTTCGAGCAAGAGGCAACTATGCGTCAGGTTCTTCCACTTGATCCAGCTGAAGTTCAGTCCATCATGAAAGGTATCAAACCTCGGACCGGTAAGTTTAGTGAGGCTACAGTAGCCCCTGACGCGGTGATTGATCATACGATTGAGCCAGATGCACAGACGGTGTTTGGCGCACTGATTCCGCAGTTAGTGCAGATCATTCTCTTCCACGCTTTTCTGGAGAGTAAGGCGAGTGAACATTCAGCTCGAATGGTAGCGATGAAGAACGCTACTGATAAGAGTAAGGAAGTAGCGAAGTTTTTAACGCTTAAGTTTAACAAGGCGAGACAGGCAGCTATTACGGCTGAGGTTTCCGAAATTACCGGTGGTATGGAAGCCATGAAATAAAGATTTGATATGACCTCATTAACTTTGTCAGGCATCAGTAAAATAAATTTCAACGTACCACATGTACGCCTCAATTTATTTTCTTCGCCTTCCGCGTTTCAATGAGATCATCTGAAATCTTTTTTAAACAATTTTGATATGGATGTACTTAGTAAAAAATACGTAGTGACAATAGCAAACACAGTTATGTTGTTGGCTTTTATCTGCGCCATTTCTATTGACTCCAATACTGCAATGGTTCTTTGGATACCGTTTTTCCTCTCTGGTTTTTGTACGCCTTTTATGCTACTTGTAGATACTCGATTCAAGCCATGAACAGATCTTCTACTGAAGGTCTAACAACAGCAGATACCGTTATAGATTTTTTAGCGTTATGTAATTTTGTAGGGTTGATCTTTTTTCCATTTTTCATTCTGAACAATTTTACCTGATAAGGGTTGTATCAAGTGATAAGTTTCTGCGGGAAATTTATCACTCGGTGGTACCCATCACAGAGTTCATTATCAAACACCAATTATTAAAAAACACATTATTATGAAAACAGGCACAATTACTCAAATTATCGGTCCCATAGTAGACGTCCATTTTACCGACGGTGTTCCAGCCCTTCTTAATGCCCTTAAGGTAAAGAAAGAAGATGGAGCAACTCTTACCCTTGAAGTAGCACAGCATGTTGGTTTAGACCGCGTGCGCGCTATTGCGATGGAAGACACTCAAGGTCTTACTCGTGGTATGACCGTTGAAGATGTCGGAGCTGGTATTTCTGTACCAGTTGGACAAAAGTCCCTCGGACGTCTTTTCAATGTACTTGGTGACACCCTAGACGGTAAGGGCGCCATCACTGGCACTACCATGCGAGCGATTCACCAAGAAGCGCCAGCTTTCGTTGAGCAGTCTACTAAGACTGAAGTCTTCGAGACCGGTATCAAGTCTGTCGACTTACTGGCTCCTTTCATTAAGGGCGGTAAGGTCGGACTCTTCGGTGGAGCGGGAGTAGGGAAGACTGTGCTCATTCAAGAGCTCATTCACAACGTAGCTTCAGAACACGGCGGATACTCAGTATTTGCTGGTGTGGGAGAGCGTGTACGTGAAGGTAATGACCTCTATCACGAAATGAAGGATTCAGGTGTGCTCGATAAAACTGCCTTGGTGTTTGGGCAGATGAACGAAGTCCCTGGTGCGCGTGCTCGCGTGGGACTAACTGGACTAACGATGGCTGAAGCTCTTCGTGACGAAGGTGGTAAAGACGTACTGTTCTTTATGGACAACGTTTTCCGCTTTACCCAAGCGGGACAGGAAGTGTCTTCACTTCTCGGACGCGTGTCTTCAGCGGTAGGGTATCAACCAACTCTAGCTGAAGAAATGGGTAAGATGCAGGAACGTATTACTTCAACTAAGAAGGGTTCTATTACTTCAGTGCAGGCCGTATACGTGCCTGCTGACGACCTGACTGACCCTGCTCCAGCGACGACTTTCTCTCACCTGGACTCGACGGTAGTGCTTTCTCGTCAACTTGCTTCACTTGGTATTTACCCAGCGATTGACCCACTAGAAAGTAACTCAACTGCGCTAGACCCAATGATTGTTGGTGAAGAGCATTACCGTGTTGCTCAAGGAGTAAAGCTTACTCTCCAGCGCTACAAGGATCTCCAAGACATCATTGCGATTCTCGGTATTGAAGAATTATCTGAAGACGACAAGCAGACTGTATACCGAGCACGAAAGATTCAGCGCTTCATGTCACAGCCATTCTCAGTAGCAGAAGTATTTACTGGTGCGCCAGGCAAGTATGTTTCTCTAGCTGATACTATCCGTGGCTTCGGTGAGATTCTAGATGGAAAGCACGATGATAAAAATGAGTCTGCCTTTTACATGAAAGGCGGTATCGACGAAGTCCAGTCATCTCAAAAGTAGGTCATCTGCGTTGTCGAAGCTACACTTTGCTCTTCACCGTACAACTAGTACGCCTCAGTCGCAAAGTTTGCTTCTCCTGGCACCTGACCCACTTTAGAACTGACATCTGGCTCAAAACAGTGTGAAATTTAAATGTAAATATTTATGAAAGAACAACTAACTTCTGTAATTAATAAAGCTTCCACTTTTGTCTTCAAGCATATTGGGCCAGCTTTTGGATTGGATGGGACAAAAATTCCATACTTTGGTGCGGGAGGACCACTTACACAGGAAGAGTATAAGATGATAAGTGAATGGACAGAGTCTCTATCTCCTGAGGAATTGAAGAAGTACAATCGTATTAGTAAAATTTCTAATAGAGTAACCATTTCATTTGTTTTATTAATTACAATAGGAATCTTAGTCGCTTTAATAATTTTTTATGTTAAATAAACAACTACAACTCACAATCGCTCGCGTCGATGCGCCGGTATTTTCTGGTGCAGTGACTTCGGTTACTGTGCCTGGTAGTGAAGGGGAGATGACTTTACTAGCAGACCACACTCCGCTCATGACCGCGCTCCGCGCTGGTACCATCACTGTCCGCAAAGCTGACGGCGAAACTGAAACTTTCCCAGTCACCTCCGGCACCCTAGAAGTCAGCCAAAACCAAGTCACGATTTTACTTTAAGCTTATTTAGAAAAAAGACCTCAAGAAGATTAACTAATCTCCTTGAGGTCTTTTCTTTAAATATAAAAACGGCGGGCACACTAGTGCCCGCCTCCCACAAAACGCCAGGGCCAGTATTTCAACGACGGCTCCACGAGACCTAGCGACCTCGCTTCAAAGCCTCCTGCCTATCCTACACAAGCCTTATGTGGTGCTCGAAGATTACTATATATATATATATTACTCAGAGTAAAGAAAACAGCCCCGGTTCAGAGTGGCAGGGCCGTTTCTGAGGGCAGGGCAGTTATGCTCGGTTTGTACCAAGTGAGGCACAGTTTTGGTCATGTCCATCTTGGAAAACTCCATCGTGGTCGACCAAGGCGGGTGATTTTTAGGGAATAGGTTTTAAACGTGGTCTTCGGGTGAATGATTCTGATAACGAGTCTGCCAAGTTCGTTAACAAAAAACTTAACAATCAAATGTCCAGTAAACATCATGATTGCAATCATGGCAACACTACTGCCGACGTGTAAACCGAATATTGCTGCAGGAACTGCACCAAAAATAAAGTTCAAAGGTTCTATTTCCGCAAAGCCAGGGCTGAAACCGTCTTCTCTGTAATAGCGAACATTTGCTTGAATACCGAAGAAGAAAAGGGTAGCTATGACAACTACGAGTAATGTTACCAAAAGAAAAATCAAAATCATGATTTACTCCAGTTTAATTAACGAAAATGTAGATTTGTATCTACGGCCAAATCAAAATATACCACAGTTTTTAATAAATTCAATCCTGTCTTCTACCACTTAATTTCTTTTATTCCATTATTCTTTAGATATTGATTAGTTTGACTAAAGTGTTTTGAGCCGAAGAAGCCGGTGTGAGCGGAGAAGGGTGATGGGTGTGGGGTTGTAAGGACGAGGTGCTTATTTTGGTCTACTAAGACTTTTTTTGAGATGGCGAACTTACCCCAGAGCAGGAAGACGACATGATCTTTTTTATCAGAAATTGTCTTAATGACGGCGTCGGTAAATATTTCCCAACCAAGACCTTGATGTGAAGCTGGCTGTCCTGGTAATACGGTGAGAGTGGCGTTTAGTAAAAGCACACCTTGCTTCGCCCAATGCTCAAGATTCCCTGACTCAGGAATTCTTCCATCCGTCTCACCGAGGGGTCCCCTAGGGAGATTTAGGTCAGATTTTAGTTCTTTGTAGATGTTTCTTAGTGAGGGAGGGATTTTGACTCCGTCTGGCACCGAAAAGGCTAGGCCGTGCGCTTGCCCTGTGCCGTGATAGGGGTCTTGTCCCAGAATGACTACTTTTACTTTAGAAAATGGACATAGTGTAAAGGCGTTGAAAATCAGTTTGGGTGGAGGGAAAACAGTTGTCTCGAGATAGGACTGCTTAATTTTGGTTGCCAAATCTGTAAAGTAAGCTTGCTCGAATTCATTTTTAAGTACCTTTCGCCAACTGGGTTCAATATCTACATGCATAGGTTTAAGATTACTACAGGCTGTAAGTTCGGTCTAATTACTTGATAAAGGTTGTGTTAAAATAGTGTACATATGCACGAATCACACAGGCGAAGTATCCTCAAAGGGGTGACTTGGCGAATCATTGCTTCGGCTACTACCATGACAGTGGTCTACATCGCTACTGGTAATTTGGCTTTGGTGGCGAGTGTTGGAGCTGTCGATATATTGGCCAAAGTATTTTTTTATTACCTACATGAACGAACTTGGGGCAAAGTAAAGTGGGGTGTCCTGGGGGTTGAGCCACAAAAGTGTGAACCAATCGAGCCAATCGTCTTATCAAAGTCCTAAGCTACTTTTGACAATTAGGACAAAAGTGTGTGCCTCGTCCAGCTACGCGGGTTTTTTGGATTAGGCTTTTACATTTGGGGCAGGGAGTGTTTTGTTTACCAAACACTTTTAGATAATCCTTAAAGTTGCCAGCTTCACCTTTGGTGTCGGCAAAGTGTTGAAAGGTGGTACCGCCAACAGAGATTGATTTTTTCATTATTTCACCGCTATATTTGGCAATAGCTTTAGCTTCTTTGGCGGTAATGGTGTCGGCGTGTCTGTCTGGGCGAACTTTTGCAAGGTAGAGTGCTTCATCGACATAAATGTTACCTAGGCCAGCCACAAATGATTGGTCTAGTAGAACGGCTTTGATTGGTGTTTTGCGTCGTTTCAGACTAGCGGTAAAAGTTTTTATATCAAAGTCATCACTAATTGGTTCTTGACCAAACCTAGCTTTTGCTAGTTCAACTTCTTTGGCATTTGCAATTTTCACGTAACCAAACTTACGCATGTCATTGAAGAAGAGAGTTGATCCATCAATAAAATAAAAAGCAATTCTTGTATGTTTATTTGGCAGGTTCGTCGTATCGGCTTTGGTAGTTGTATGTCCGCCACCACTAACTTTCCTTTTATCGACGAAAAAGAATTGCCCGGTCATCTTGAGGTGGGCCAGGAGGAAAAAGTTTGGTTCTTTAGCAAAACTAAAAATCATCAATTTTCCGATCCGGTCAATATGGGCCATTTTCTTACCCTTCAGGTGACTGGCGAATTTTCGGTTACTGCCAGTTGATTTGGTGTTTAGTACTTGTACTTTATCAATAACCTTTCCTTTAATCTTGTGAAGGAGTTGGAGTCTAACAGTTTCGACTTCTGGTAGTTCGGGCATGGGTCTATTCTACTCAACATTTTAGCGCTGACAAATCTCAAGTAACGCACCTCCTTACCTAGTATCTCAGTCCCAGTTTGTTAAAATTAGGTTATAGCCTGTATGGATAGCCAAATCACCACTGATTCTGTCAGACTGTTAATGGAGAAAAACCGTCGTATGACAGACACAAGTCAATTCACCGTTCCGTCTGGTGGACTTTATCCTTTTCAGTGGCTGTGGGATTCTTGTTTTCATGCCATTGTGCTTGCCCATTTCGATATTGGATTGGCCAAGGAAGAGATGAGGGCCGTGCTCGCCAGACCACTACCGTCCGGGATGCTCCCACATATGATTTATTGGACCAGAGAAGGTGATTTGGTGCCAAATTGGGGTAGAGAGAGTAGAGGCGACACTATCAACTCTTCATGGCAAACTCCCGGCTCAAGCTCATTGACTCAGCCACCGGTGGTAGCGCAAACAGTCCTTAGGCTTTATGAGGCAGACGGAGATGAGCAGTTTGCTTTAGATACTTACGAAGCGCTGAAAAGGCATTTTGAATACCTACATCATGACCGGACTTTTAATAATGATGCGCTAGTTTATATAATTAATCCTGACGAATCTGGGGAAGACAACTCACCACGTTTCGATGAGCTACTAGGTCTTTCTTTCTTACAGACGGCTGATCAGAGTCTGGATCGGCGCATAGACTTAATGAAGAAGAATGCTGTGTGTGACTTTAAAGCTAAAACTTGTATGAGACATCATTTTGGGGTGGCTGATGTCTCCTTTAATGTTTTGTATGCCGAGGATTTGCTGGCTTTATCTGAGTTAGCTTATGTCTTAAATAATAGAGTTGACTCAGATCGATTTGAGAAACGAGCTAAGCAAGTGCAGAAGGAGATAAAAGAACAACTTAAGTTTGGCGATGTCTATCTATCTTATGACCACAAAAACAAAAAGCCGATTGAAGTTTTAACCTGGGATATTTTTATGCCACTTTACGGCGGACTCCTTAGTCATCAGGACGCCAAAGATTTGGTCAATAATTATCTCCTGAATGAAAAATTATTTCTGAGTGAGTTTGGCATTGTTTCCACTGCTAAGACTGAACCGTCATACGACCCGGAAAGTGGTTTTTGGCGTGGACCGATTTGGCTGGCTCCACATTGGTTTATTTATAAAGGACTTCAGAGATATGGGTTCAAGGCTGAGGCTGAACTTATTAAAGAGAAAACTCTTACTCTACTTGCCAAGTCTGGCTTTAGAGAGCATTATCATCCAGTTACTGGAGAAGGTTTAGGAGCGGAGGATTTTACCTGGGGCGCCCTAGTGGTTGATATGAATTAAGTATTTGGTTTTTTATGGCTCACCCGTTTGAAAAGATTTTTTATAATGCTATTAAAAAAAGCACGGATTTTGATAATGAAGTTTTAACCCAGGCGGAAAAGTTTAGAGATAAAGGTTATAGCGGAGTTGAAATTGCTACTGTACTCCAAAAGCTCGCCAAGTCACTGATTGATCCTAAAGAAGCGGAGTTAGTTGAAGAAGCTTTGGCGGAGTTTGAGCAGTACTTAGAAGATTAGTTATAGTACGGTTAACCGTACTATAAAGACTAGAATGGTACAGAGTTCCCGGCCACGAAACCAGTGGTCCAACAGAGTTGCAGACTATAACCGCCAGATGGTCTATCGATATTCAGTACGTCTCCCACCAAATATAAATTAGGGTAAAGACGTGATTGCATGGTTTTAAAATTCACTTCTTTTAGGTCTACGCCACCTGAAGTGACGATAGCTTTGTCTGTTCCTAATAGGCCTTTGACATGTAATGGTAAGGCTTTAAAAAGTTTGACTAACTTTTTGCGGTCGTCTTTCTTAATACTGTTGGCTTCTAGTTCTGGTGAGATGTGACTCAAGGTAACTAAGGCGCTCGCCAAGGCGGTCGGTAGTAGTGGGGAGAGGGAATTCTTGAATTTTTTATTACTGGTTTGAAATAGTTCTATCAGTTGATCATCTAGAGTAGCCTCATCTAATGTTGGAAACAAATCAAGTTTAATAGTAGCTGATCCGTAGTCCAGTAATTCCCCGATAGTTTTACTGAGATTTAGGATAGTTGGTCCACTGACACCAACATGGGTGAAGAGAATCTTCCCAGTTTGGGTAAGCACTTTTTTCTCATTTTGGTAAATCGATATTTTTATGTCAGTTAAGGTGGTGCCAGTTACTTTACTAACCCAGTTATCGTTAAGGGCTATCGGTACTAGTGAAGCATCTGGTTCAATGACTTTATGACCCAGTGTCTGAAGCCAACGAAAGCCGTCACCAGTGGAGCCGGTGTCTGGACGCGATTTACCGCCAGTAGATAGGACGTATGAAGTGGCAGTGAGAGTTTCTCCATTTTTAAGTAATAATCCTGTGATACTACCTTTGATGAAAAGTATTTCGTTTACCTCAGCATTATTTAAGACGGTTACTTTATTTTCTTTTAAATAATTTTTCAAAGTGTCATAGACAGACCGGGCAGAGTTAGAGACTGGGAACACACGTTTGTTGTCTTCAATCTTGGTCTCCATGTTTCGTGAGTGGAAGAAATCTAGTGAATCCTCAACCGTGTGCTGGGCAAAGGCAGAAAAGAGAAATTTGCTAGCATCCTTATAATTGGCTAAAAGTTTACGGTTATCAAATTCGGCATTGGTGACATTACATCTACCGCCACCAGTGATGAGAAGTTTTTTACCGACATCTGGATTTTTCTCTAAAAGCAGTACTCTAGCGCCACGCGTCGACGCTCTAACAGCCGTCATCATGCCAGATGGACCGCCACCAATTACAATAACGTCGTATTTATTATCTGACTTTAACGGAGTATTCATTTCGCCATCCTAGCATAAAAGCTATATTTATAGCAGTATTTCTAATATGTTAGTATTAGTAGGTTAGAAGTAACTAAATAACCTTATGATCGATAAAATAATTAATGAAGCTAAAGATGGAGTAGTAGCAGCTATCAAGGGAACTGGTGATGTAGTAAATGCGCTTCGTACTACTGTTAAAGACGTCATTGTTGGGACAGTGAACGACGTAGACCAAGTGGCTGGGGCAACTATTGGCGCAGTTTCTAGTGTTACTAAAGGTGCTATTACTGGAGTAGTAAGTGTTGGTAGCACCGCAGTGGAAGCTGCGTCTGACATTGTCAGCTCAGCAGTAAAGAGTGTTTCAGAGGTTGGTGGGGATGTTGGTATGGCTACAAAAGATGCGGTCTCAGGTGTCGTTAAAGGAACCGCCGAAGTTGGAGGGGACGTAGCTGGAGCAGCGGTGGCAGCAGTCGAAGGGGCGATTAAGGCCGCTGAGGATATTGGAACAGATGTCGGTCAGGCAGCTGAACATGCTGTCCTCGGAGCGGTCCATGCCGCCGACGAGATCGGCAGTGATGCTGGGTCAGCTGTACGTGAGGCACTGATTGCTAGTGCAGCTATTCCGAGAGAAGTGATTGAATCAGCTATTAGTAAGAAGTAGTTAGGGGAACCATAAAAGCACCCAAGCCCTTCGGGCTTTGGTGCTTGTATGGTGTGAAAAGGTAGCAGTACACCAATTTAACTAGGGTTAAATTTAGACTCTGGTATTATTTAAGTATGCAGACCGTTTACTTAATTATTCTGTTAATTCTTATCACTTTACCAAAACCGGCTATGGCGGTTTTACCACCAGATTTAATTGTTAGTGTTGGGGCTCAGGTGGGACAGTTTTTTGCTTTCATCTCGCTATTCTTTGTTGGTATGTTTGGTGGTTTAGTTTATTTGGTCAGAAATAAACTAACAACTTTAGCTCCGTATAGTAAATATATTTGGCCTACTCTAGCTTTTTTACTTGGGCTACTTATTAGTAGTGTGTACCATAACGCACAAATTGATAACGATAGAAATTATCTTAATTACCTGGAAATTTTAGATAATAGAATTGATAAAGTCATCAGAAATCAGCTTAGTGAGTATCAAAGTATTGAGGCTGTGGCCACTACTAGTCAGGAAGCCTGGTCAGATATGACTGATCAAAAATTATTCAGAAGCGACACCATTTTGTTGTTTGGTGAAGTAGAAAACGACCCCTTTTATTTAGAGATTGACATGAATCGAAAGCAAACAGCTAATGGTGATTACTTACACTATTACTTTATCGAAGGAACGGTGAGTGGGCAGGAGGTGAGTGGCTATCAGTCCAGTCAAAGTTCAAGTAGTATCCCTCAAGTCGGCGCTTATATTAAGCAAATGGATAAGTTAAGGTTTAGTGATCTGTCTACTAGAGAAGAATATCTCGGCACTGTCACGGTAGAAGATGTGGAAGTTTCATTTAAGGTGACTGATCTAATAGGCGACTTTATTACTAAAAATACACCAGATTACACGAGATACCAGAGTGTGGGTCAGGCGGTAGTAGCCTATGGCGAGAAAGAATATGTTGTTCAGGCTATGGTTGAAGGTATCCATTCCAATGATTTTAGTGAGTCGATATTCTTTAATGGTAGTACACAGATTAAGGCGGACACCTATCAATTTGCTTTATGGGATGAAGCTAATAATTTTTACCTAATAGATCAATCTGAAGTGTATACAAATTCACCAAAGTACAAATCACACACTTGGCTTCTAATGAAAAGTCATGAAACTGGGCTAACTAAAAAAGTTTTATCGCCAACTTAAAAGTAAACTCGGTAGTAGATGATGCGGAACAGGCTTGGGTGATTACTGCTCCGGAGTTCGGTCAGGCTACTATTAATTTACAGACAGTTAGATATCTGACATCTGATAGTGTTCAGAAAAGATATCGGGCGATAGTGTCTGGCACAATAACTGATGATAGTGGTGAAAGAAAAATTAGTGGGTCAGTACAAATTATTAAGTAATATGATAAATAATATTTCCGAAATAAGATTAAATACCGTTTTAGGTAGCAAGGCCAGACATTTGTTGGAACTGAAGCAGTCTGGTTACCAAGTGCCGGATTTTGTCTGTCTGACGGCCAGCGAAATCAATATATTGATTGACCGGGAAGGTAACTTTTCTACTGAAAAGTTGACTGATTTAGCTAGTTACGTTATTGAAAAGTTTTCTCAGCCACTTTACGCTGTGCGTTCAGCAGCTGTCGTAGAAGATGGTAAAAATAATTCCTATGCTGGACAGTTCAAAACCATTCTTGAAGTGACCCCTGAGGATCTTTCAATGGCTATACGCGAAGTGGTACTAGATGCTTACCGTAAATTGGGTTCCATCAACAATAATTTCTCTGTGATTATTCAGCAATATGTCCTACCTGACTATGCTGGTGTTATCTATACCCGTAGTCCACTGGCAGGTCGAGAAATGGTGCTTGAATATAGAAAAGGTTTGGGTGATAAGGTGGTGGGTGGTGAGAAAGTAGAACGTCTGGATTTCCTTTATCCTGTGACGAAGACTTATTCTGGTGAGTTGGGTTTTGTAAAAGAACTAGCCAAAAAAGCTAAAGAGCTTGAAGTTAAATTTAATTTTCCTCAGGATATTGAGTGGTTGGCAAAAGACGGAGTAGTGTACTTATTGCAAACGCGTCCAATTACTAGTCTCAGTGGAGAGATGTGGCAAGGTATGCAGTTGGTAGAGAAGGAGCTGCAAAAAGAGCAGAGCAGTTTTTTCTACGAAAAAACTGCTCTTAGTGAAACCTTTTCATCTCCAACACCGCTTGCTTTTTCACTATTAACTCACTTATACAAAGACGGTGGACCAGTAGCGAAAGCCTATCAAAGAATTGGTGTACGCTATGTCTCTACCAATAATCTCAGGCTACTGGCTAACGAACTCTATGTAGATAAAGAACAAGAGATTAAAAGTATTTATCCAGCCTTTAGTTATCTCAAACACAAAACTACCTCACCAAAGTTTGTCTTAAATGGCGGTCTCTTTACGACCATCAGGAATTTCATTGCTTTGAACTCAGTTTCGCACTCAAAACACTACGAAAGTTTAAAAATCGAGCTTGAAAAGGTTGTTGCAAATTTACCAATCAAAGTTTCTTCAGTATCTGAAGCCACTCAAATTATCGACAAATACTACGAATTAGTCTTTCTAATCAATATTTTCGCTACCCAAGTGGTAGCTAATTTAGAGCTAAATCTAGGCCAGGATAAAGTCTTTATAGCCCAATTATTTAAAAGTGATAGTGTAAACCAAGACGGAAATGAAAAAGGATTAATTGGTAATTCTTTTAACCTGGATGACACTTCAGACTTTGTTTCGTTTGAAACTTCAGGCGACTACAGTGATAATTTTCAAGAAGAAAGCTGGTGGCAAAAATTACCTAATTGGAAACAGCGTGGACTAAAGACCTATATCGATAAAGCTCGTAAATACTCTGGTTTACGTGAACAGGCCAGATATCTGTCTGTTTTAATGGTTAATTTATTGAGAACGCAGGTTTTACAGGTAGGTAAGCGAGTGTTTGGTGATGAAGAAGAATTAATTTATTTTGCTTGTTTGAATGAAATTTTGGAGGACAAGTTGGTTCGTGACATTTGCCAAGAAAGAAAATTAAGTTTTGCAATCCATAAAGGTATTGAGACACCGTCGTATCTGGCTAGCTTTGTTAAAAGTAAACAAGACAGAGTAAAGTCGGTCGGTGTATCTGGTGGAGTGACTGAAGGTACTGTAGTTAGTCTAAATAATATGAGTGACACGGTTGAGTCAAAAATATTATTGGTAGACGTGTTGTCTCCAGATTTGGTGCAATACTTTCCTCAAGTGAACGGAATTATTTCTAAAGAGGGTGGCTTGTTGTCTCACTTGGCCATTATGGCCAGAGAGTCACATTTACCAGTTGTGGTAACCAATGATAAAGTAGACATAATGTTAGGTAAGACAGTAGTGATCGATGGTGGTGCAGGTACGGTAGTTATTAAGTAAGGTTTAGTTATTATATTTTATGGATGAAATAATAAAGAATCAGTTTGCTGTGCAAGATGAGAAAATTGATGCTATCTACACTTCTGTAGAAAAGACTAGAAAGTATTTACTTATCATCATGTGGTCATCTGTGATAATGGTGGCCCTGCCACTGCTGGCGATGCTTTTGGTGGTACCAGCCCTAATTAGATCTTTTTCTAGTTACACTTCTGGCTTGACTGGTTTTTAGTGATTTATCCTAGGACGCTTGTGCGTTTAGTCAGTCTCTGAGTGCTATAATTTCGATTATGACTTTGCGGAGACACTCGCATATTTATCACTCTAGATTACAACTCCTGATAACTTTTTCGTTCATTGTTGCACCGGTGCTGTGTCTCTTTTTATTTGCTGGTCTAACTTCACTAACGGTTGAGACCCTACTTGTCGACTTCTCCTATTCCATCATGAGGCTTTTGACAGCCTATGGTATTGCAGTCATTCTCGCTTGGGTGCTGGCCCTGGCTTTTTCAACTGGTCGACGATCGAACGTCGCTTTACCACTCTTTGATGTGATGCAAAGCTTTCCCACCTTTGCTTTGGTACCACTGGCCGTACTGACCTTTGGGGCTAGTAATACCACAGTGATTTTCTTTTTGGTTATTACAGTTATTTGGCCACTGCTATTTTCGACAGTTAATGCTTTAAAGCTAGTTAAAAAGGAGTATTGGGAAGTGGCCGAAATATATGGACTAAAAGGTTGGAAGAGACTGAGGTATTTTCTACTTCCAGCTAGTATTCCAGGTATTGTCACTGGGTCTATTATTGGCTTAGGGGAAGGATGGGAAGCACTAGTGGCCACCGAAATCATCATGAAGACAGAAGTTGGTCTTGGTAGTTTCTTTGAACGTAATTCTACTGAGGGGCTCTATACAGCTTTGGGAATCATCCTCTTAATGTTAATGATCTTTAGTATTAACAGGCTTATTTGGACACCGGTCTTGGCCAGAGTTTATGACCGGATGCAAGAATAAATATAAATATGACGAAGAAAACTTCCTATATAAAATTAACTAAATGCAGTCTTGAGTTCAAGCTAAACTTTCGTCGGCAAACTCTAAAAGTACTCAACCAAGTCACTGTTGATATCAAGCAGGGTGAATTTTTTGTCTTCCTTGGACCGTCTGGTTCGGGTAAATCTACACTTTTACGCGTGATGAGTGGGATTGAAAAAGGTTATACCGGTAGCATGGAAACGCACAGTGAACTGACGACCGACGATATGAGCTTTGTCTTTCAGCAATTTGCTCTCTTCCCGTGGCTAACGGTTTACGACAATATCGCTCTAGGTCTTTTGTCACGTAACGAATCAGAGGCAGTGATAAAAAAGAAAGTCCTTAAAGAGGCAAAGGAACTGGGCTTAGATAAATTTTTAGATTCCTATCCCAAGGAACTTTCTGGAGGAATGAAACAAAGAGTGGGTATTGCCAGAGCTTTAGTGACTGACCCGAAAGTCATCTTTATGGATGAACCTTTTTCTGGCCTTGATTCGTTCATTGCGAGTGAACTACGTAAGGAGTTGTTACGTATCTGGGAGGAGAAGGGTATTACCATTATCCTGGTGACCCATCTAGTTTCTGAGGCGGTTGAGATGGCAGATAGGATTGCTATCGTTACACCACGTCCGGCCACTATTGAGAAAATTATTGAAAACAAACTTGCTCGTCCGCGCAAACATCGCACTAAAACTTTCTATGCGCTTGAAGATAAAATTACCGAGATTGTACGTCCCTGATTATTCTTAGAGGAAGAAAGTTAGACCGATAAAAACTATCGTTATATAATAAATTCATATGAAAAAATCTGTTTTAATCGGAGCAGTGGCATTTGGAGGTTTGTTACTAACCGTGGCCTTGCTCGGAGGATCAAAGGAAGATAATAGTATTGCTAAAAATGGGGAGGAGGCGGTTGTTCTTAGTATACCTACGGACTTACCAGATTTTCCAACTTACCCAAACAGTGAAGTCCGTAGTGTACGAGACACTGATGGGGAAGATAGTCGTGATGTATCGATTACACTGGCGTCTACAGATAGTGTGAAGGAAATTAACGACTGGTATCGTGAAGCACTTAGCGGTGGTGGTTGGTCAATTAAAAGTGATAAAAATGTAGCTGGTTATCAAATCATTCAAGGCGAGAATAACGATCTTTATACCTCAATGCAGGCTACCGGCAGTGGCGAAGTCATTATTAGTCAGCATCTTAAGGTAAGAAAATAGTTTAAAGGTTTCTAGGGTCATAGGCCCAGTGCAAGACAGCCTGTCTTTGCCTCGGGCGACAATTCTGGTCACCGGCTCGGCAGTTGTGTTTTATTTGGGAGGCATGACGAGTGATGGCTTTCCAACGTTTGATTTGTCTAGCGTCGTCTTCATGTCTACGGCCAAGATAATAACGGCAATACCATTCAAACCAGCCGCGCGGGTCATCCTGGTGTATCCAACCTTTAGTCTGCCAGACTGACAGCGGTTGACTAGCGTTTACGCCGTAGAAGTTTAATTCCTTATGTCTTTTGCCGTCTGTCGATAACTTGGCCCGTTTAAACCAGTTCGCTGGATACTCTTTGGGTTTATCGCTAAAGTAAAGTCCGCCAAAGACGCCAAGTTCGAGCATCTCCTTGGGAGTAAGATGGGGTTTGAATTCAGGATCAAAGTTTTGGCCGACTTTTTCAGTTCTAACATAAGAGTAACCAGATTGCATTTTATTTTCTACAACAATCTTTTTCATATGATTGCAGGTAGAAGGTTAGAGAAAAAGTGCTTTACCGATTAAGTAACTGATAGTAGCTACACTACCAGAAATAAACGCACCCCACATAATATCGACAATTACAACTAAAACCGGCCAATCTTTTAAGGTGGCTAAGTTAGTCAAATCATAAGTAGCGTAAGTAAAGAAGCCAAATAGTACTCCCAGGACAATTGCTTTACTAAGTGAGTTGGAGTCTAAAGCTGGTGCCACGGCAAAAATCAAAATACCGGCAATAAATATAAGATAAAAGATAATCGCTGCTGGCCAATGCACTGGACCTAGTAAATGCGCTAAGCGGTCCTGGTAAAAGTCCCTGGCAATGAAACCAAGCCATGCGATATCAAATAAAGCAAAGATTGGTATGGTTAGTAGGTAGAGATATACATATTGTATGAGTGTCATATTAAAAATTTAAGTAAGTGATAGTTAGTTGTAGAATTGTGGCAAAAGACACCCAGAGTAGGTAAGGAATATTAACAAAAACCACCCAAGGGAAAAAATTGTAGATAGCGTACATCGCCCAAACTAAAGTTCCCAGGACCAGGATAATGTCTATCGCAGCCAGTAGATTATTTTGTAAACCAAACTGTAGGGGAGTGAAGGCGAAATTAAATACCAAGTTAAGAATAAAAGGTAGTGTCACTAAGAATGGAAGGTTACCTTTATAGTACTGGTAAAATACATAGCCAAAAGAAACTGCGATTATGGTGTAAAGGACGCTCCAGACAGGTCCAAACAACCAAGCTGGTGGGGCCCACTCAGGCTTGATTAATGTTTGATACCAATTATATGTTTGCATTCTTTGAGTATAACAAATTTAACCAACGAATATTTAAAGTAATTTAGATAAGGTACCTTGCATAACATAGTACTCTATGCTAAATTATAGATATGCAGGATAAACAGAGAGGAAAGTTTAATATCGAAAACACTGAATCGCAAATGCGAAAAGGTTTTCTTGAGTTTCCGGTCTTACTTATTATAGGGGCAGAACCGGCCTATGCGTCGGATATCTTGAAACAATTAAAAAAAGTAAACCTGCTGGTAGTAGAAGGGACTCTTTATCCACTACTCTCTCGTCTCAAAAGGTATGGACTGGTTGAGTACGATTGGAAGGAGAGTAAATCCGGCCCGCCCCGTAAATATTATAAAATCACCAAAGAAGGACAGACGGTCTTGTCAGCGCTCTATAAGTCATGGCAAGCTCTCGATTTATCTGTTACTACGTTAATAAAACATTATGAAAAAAGTAATTAGTGTCACTCTCGGCGATGTGGTGTTTGGGATAGAAGAAGATGCTTATACCGCATTGCATCTATACCTAGAATCCATCAAGGCTCACTTGACTGAGACAGAAGATTATATAGAGGTGATGGAAGATATTGAGAGAGCCATTGCCGAAAAATTTACTGCTCGTAATCGCGGTCTAAAAAAGGCGGTGACGGTTAGTGATGTGGAAACAGTTATTAAGGATATGGGTAATCCAGCTGATTTCGGTGACGTGAGTGAAACTGCGTCTACTGCTTCAGCTACAGAAACAACCCAAGCAACCTCTACTGATGATGCGAGTGTCTCTAAAAAGCGTTTGTATCGTGATAAAGACGCTTCTATTCTAGCTGGTGTAGCTTCTGGCTTGGCACAGTATTTTGAAATGGATCCAGTAGTTATACGACTTATATTTGTTATTGCCTTTTTCTTTAACGGTCTTGGTCTTCTGGCGTACTTAATTCTTTGGCTAGTGGTACCGGTAGCAGAAACAACCGATCAAAAATTCGCCATGCGTGGTGAAAAAGTAACGCTCTCACAAATAACTGATCGAGTAAAAAAAAAGTTAAATGAAGTTGATACCGCAGAATTAACCGATAATGCCAAAAGTAGCTGGGGTAAAGTTAGGTCATTTCTTTCCAAATTCTTTTCTTTCATCGGGCTTTTGACCAATTGGGTACTAAAAGTTTTTAGAGTCATTTTCGGTGTGGTGTTCATTGCAGTAGCCTCAATCGGAATAGCTGGATTAGTTACCGCTTCAAGTGTTTTATGGGTGGCGGACAGCGACCTAATTGACCAACGATTTCAAAACGTAGTTGATACTGCTTTGTCGGACACGACTGGGTACGTATTTATTCTGGCTCTATTAGTAAGTATCTTTATCCCATTAGTGGCTATGGTTATGGCTGGAGCTAGTCTTTTGGTTCGTAAAAATCTCTTCACTCTGGCTAAAGCCTTAACCTTAACAATTATTTGGGTAACTGCTCTCAGTCTAGCCGGAGCCTTCGGTGCCCTATATGCTCCGACTTTTATCCATCAAATTGAAAATATGGATAAACACTCAAATTCATTGTCTTTAGAGTTTTAATATATAAAGAAAAACCTACCACTATGCTAGTCGAGTAATTCTCACACACATTTGCGGTGGGTTTGCGGCGTTATCTAACGCCGTCAAAGGGTTTATCAGAAGACGTGCGCCTTCACGACGCCGTTGGTCATGTGGCCAGGGCCGATCCGATCGCTTAGTCTGTTGACGAAGCATGTCTGCAAAGCTTCCGAATGCGTCGAAGCCGTCTTCATCGGAATCGCTAGCCGCTCATGAACAGCGCCTCCAGAAGACCTGACAGTGTCGATGGTTTGGAGTAGCGGTCGCTTTGAGACATCTTCTGAATGAAGTTCACCAGGAGACTCATCCGTTTTGCCCAATAGCAGATTCTGCTCAGGAGCGCACAGCTCGATGATTGTCGCCGGCGTTTCCGGTCGATCGTCCTTGGCCATTTCGGCCAGCGCGTTCAACTGATAAACCTTTGTCGGCGCAGGAAATGACCCAGGTTTTCCAACGTCTTGAGGGCAAATCTGGGATTGTTCAGTTTCGTCATCATCTGCTCGTAAGCAGGGATGTAGTCGAGTCCGGCGCCAGGTTCCACCGTGACCGTGCGATCAATTCCAGGTAGCACCTGACGGCCTTGTTGATAAAGGCGTTCCGATCGTAGTTCCAAATGTGTGGTCCGTCGGAACGGCAAATACTGATCTCGCCATCGCCAGTCTTGGAAAAGTGAATGTAACGTCGCTGTCGACCGCCAAAGCCAGTGCGGTGGTGGCCGTGAGTCTGCATGACCAAAAGGGCGTCATATACGGATCTGGTTACGAAGCTGAAAGTCAGTCGGCCCCGCGGGCCTTTTTCTGTTGGGACATGATTTTCCTGGGTAGTTGTGGGGAACAAACCTGCGTCTTTGAGGCCAGAGAATCAAATCATACTATAAAGATTTCTCAATAGTGATTAATTCTTATGGAGAAAAGATTATTTTCAACCAGATTTAAACATTTGCTATAGTAATACCATATGACAAAGAAAGCTTATTTAGCCGGTGGATGTTTTGGGGTTTGGAAGATTTGTTTAGAAATTTGCCCGATTAGTTACGACTGAGGCTGGGTATACCGGAGGAAAGAATGATAATCCTACTTACGAAAATCATTCGGGTCACGCCGAGGCACTGAGATTGGTATGAGACGGACGTAATTGACTATAAGCATATTCTCGATTTCTTCTTTCAAATTCATAACCCCACCACTTTAAATCAGCAGGTAATGATAAGGGTACTTCTTATCGTTCGGCAATATTTTTCCAAGATGAAGCAGGAAAAAGCTGTGGCTGAAGAAATGATTGAGATCGTTGACGAGTCAGGACGATGGGAAGATAGGGTGGTAACGACACTGGAGCCTTTTGAAAGGTTTTGGCCAGCAGAAGATTATCATCAGGATTATCTAGAAAAACACCCTGGTGGCTATACCTGTCACGCTATTTATTTTGATAGTTACCTAAATTAAAACATTCATTTCTCTATATAAATCTTGAAAAGAATGGCCTCGACTCAATGTTAAGACAAGGAAATAGTCGATATCAAATATTAAACTATTAAAACTAAATGCTGATGACTACGCTACCTTTTTTCGACCCGAATCGACATAGTGATTTGCTTCAACAATTTGGTCCAAGGGGAAAGTTTTATCAATGACGGCCACTAACTTGCCTTCATCATACATACGAGCCAGTTCTTCCAGACCCTCTGATCCTTCCTTGGCTACATCTAAGCCGGCCACTGTCACATATTGACCATTGTCAGCTAGTAAGTGGATTGCTTCGTTCTTAGATATTTTACCCACCGCATCAAAGATAACATCAAATGTTTCTGTAATATTTTCCAGAGTAGTTTCTTTGTAGTTGTAGACTTTTGAAGCGCCCAATCTGGTTGTTAGTTTGATGCCATCTGGACCACTGACAGCGATTACTTCTGCACCAAGATACTTGGCAACTTGTACGGCTGAAGTACCAACGGCACCAGTCGATCCATAGATAAGCACCTTCTTACCAGGTTTCGTGCCAGCTTTCCGTAAAAAATAAAGTGCGGTGGTGCCACCAAACGGCAGAGTGCTCGCTTCCTCAAAGCTTGCGGTCTTAGGTTTTAGGGCAATTGTGCCAGTCTCGGGTAACACGCAGTATTCTGCAAAAGCACCAAACTTAAAGCCGGCCATGGCATAGACTTCATCACCAACTTTAAAGCGAGTTACACTCTCACCAACCTCGACAATCTCCTGCTAAAACACTCCCGGGAATACGTTTTGGTTTTGTTATACCTACTAACAAGCGGATGACAATCTTGGCTATAAAACCTTTAATACCGTCACCTCCATCTAGTGCGCGCATGCGGACATCACCGGAGTTGAGTGAAGACGCCGTCACTTTAATTAATATTTCGTTACTTTTAGGTTTTGGTCTGTCAACTTCTTTGACACTTAAAACTTCTGGGGCACCATAACCGTTGGCAATAACTGCTTTCATGATTTATTACTTATTATTGTTTTTAACATTTGTATACAGGGCAATTCCGATAGCAACACCTATAGCTATACCCGCACCAACATTATCAATTCCTATACCTAGTAAAACACCGAAAGTGATCCAAACACTGAGTACAGTTTCTGGATTTTTCATTTGTTTCTTTTCCCAGGTGTAAAATCTTTTTAAAAAATTCATTAAAACAGTATAACAAATAACTCTATGCCAGATTAGTTAAGAAATGTTAACTAGAAAAATATTCAATACGAACTAGATTGATCAATAATCAATGTGGTATGCTTTTTGTATGTTGTTTTTCAAAAAAATAGCCACTATAAGTGCTGCATATGGTGGTTTTTCTTACATCGCTGGAATATTTGTATACCTACAATTATTACAGTACGACAGCGCGACTTCAGCTAGCGAACAAATAGATATTATTGGTAATAACCCAGTCCTGGTCCACATTACTACTTTACACATATACATTATATTTTCATTTGGAATTATTCTGCTTGCAACATACTTGTATCTGAGACTAAAGGAAAAACAACCAATTCTTGGATTGCTAAGTCTGATTACTGGCGTTATCTGGGCAACTATTTTGATTGCTAGTGGATTCATATCTATGGGACTTACTACTCTTCTCATGAACGGAACTGCTGCTAGTGAGCTAGTCTTTGCTTGGCAAGCCATTGATATCATTAGCAATGCTCTTGGTGGCGGCAATGAGCTGATGGGAGGTGTCTTTACTGGACTCTTGAGTCTGGCGATGTATAAAGCACGATTTAGCTCAATGGTCACAAACATACTAGGCGCATTAGTTTTTATTGGAGGAACTATCTCTGCACTACCATATCTAACAGACATCGGAATCGGAATTTTTGTTATTAGTCAGATTCTCTGGTTCTTTAGCCTTATGAGAGATATTAGTAATAACTAATACAAACCACGTTTATTTTCTAGTGATGTCAGAGCTTGCGTGTCAAAGCCTTTAATTATGAGCCAAAGAGAAAATGAAACCTCAAAAGCTAGTGCTGGCATGGCAATGATTATTGCAAATGGCGCAGTCTGTTCATAAAATCCAAATAGTATAAATACACTAGAGATAAGCAGGATTGGGACATCAAATAAATAAAGAGCAGAAATTAGTCGAGGGACTAATCTTGATTTATATAGTATGTATCCTAGAATCGTTGCGTTTATTGGCAAGATAATATTTGGTCCGAACAAGAATGTCCATTTCTGGAGCGCTATTAGTGCTGTACCGATTGTTTCATAAACAGAGGCATCACCACCTATTGCTAAGTCTAGACGAAAGTGAAAGTGTCGAGAGAATACACACTACCCCGATTAGAATTATTGTGGCTTCCATAGCCCTAAATATCACGTACCCAAGTGCTAGTGATTGATTTTGTTTTTTCAAAATTGGATATAGAGCAAGTGCCGTACCGACAATACCAATTGCTAGAATTATCTCCAGACAAAAGTACCAATCAGGATTTGAGTGGCATTAACATCTAAAGTAGTAATGAATTTTGGGTTGTTTAGCAATGGTTGATATAAAAGTAGTCCGACAATGGCTATTACGTCAGTAATGAGAAAAAAAATACCCGTTAGAATTGCATGTTTCCTAAACTTGTTTAAAGTATTATTCATATTTAAAATTTTAACTAAATCGGTAGCGTACCGAGATGGATAAATTATAAATCCGCTTAAGAAAATATCCTCTGAGAGGATATCAGATGAGTCTAATCCTAACGAAAGCAATGCCGTTTCTTTCTCCTGCAAAGCATCAACATAGAAAAACACCCTAAAGGGTGCTTTTTATGTTGGATGCTCTGGACTTTTGATGATGTTCGAACTTTTTATGTAAATGAAAAAGCCGCCACCCCGTGAGACGAAGCGTTAGCTTTCTCGTCTCACTAGTAGTGTGGCGGTGGTTGTCACGACACCAATTGCTTGGTGCTGGGTGTCGTATCAGATTGGCATTGGGGCATTTTGATCCCTGCAGGCCGGGTTCCTACCAAGTGTAAGAATGCTTTTTATCGGATTTTGGCTTCAGGGTCTCGATGACTCGTCGACCCTCCCATCCGCATATGAAGTGCACTTCAAAGTTTTTTCTAAGGTACTCAAGATAATCTCCCTTTAGGTGTGAACAGAACAAAGACAGTTTGTCATACATACTGGCTTTGTCAATATTTACTCCGATAGGTTAAGGATGTTCGAACTTGTGTGAGTATATAAAAAGAAAACCGCCGCACCGAAGTGGGGGAAGTGGGGACGACGGTCCTTTCTTCCACTTGGTGTGACGGTCTGTGTTAGCTTGCTCTTGAAGCTAAAGCCCCTTATAGTCGTTTACCGCAAACGATATGCGGCAACTTCTCGACGTGCCTCTACGATCAAATCACCGAACTTATCGAGAATGGCGTAAATCACCCTTCCCATACCTCTGTCTTTGAAAACCTAGGTTCCATGGTCGAGCGGGGTGGAGTAAAGTAACCTTTCTTTAGAGTGAAGCATGGGCTTCCTCGGTCCCTCCTTTCCAGCTTTATGGCCTCCAAGAAGGTTTGGTCGGATACTGTCCAGGTACGACCCAGGTGTTTTGTCCATAGGTTACTCTTTCAGTTGTAGATAGGTCATTCATCACTCGAAAGCGCGAATGTAGTGGCAAGCCTTTGCAATGAACGGGGTATGAGCCTTGATCTGGGCCAGCTTCTGCTCGGCCATGTCCTGCTGTTTGTAGCAAGCTACAACTTCAGGACGATGAGTGAGCATTGCAGTAACAGCACAGCATTCGAGTTGCTCCACTGTGCTTCCAAGCAGGGAAGCTCCTTTCTAGCCCTCTCAAAGACCAAAATCAACTTCTCGTGCTTGTAGCAACTACAGACAGAGGGTGGATGCGAACCTCTTTCGGTTCTTCGGGTTTGGCCGGTTCGGTAACAAAGAGGTATTCCTGATCTTTTCCGGTGTATCAATCATTCTCTTCCTCCAAAGAACGTTAATCTTGAACAGACAAGGCCATTATACAATGTATAATGGCCTTGTCAATATTTCTTCGTGGGTAGGAATTTCTCCCATTACATGGGCTTACAGATGTCGTATCGTACTTCGCTTCGCTCGTGCGATATACTCCATCTTTTGACCCTACACACAAGCAAAATTGTTTGCTTGTTCCAGGAGCAATATAAAAAAATCCCAAAGGGACTTTTATATTGCTCCGCTGGGTGAATGATGTTCGAACGCTACGGTTTGGGATTGAGGTAAAAGAAAAACCCGGACGAAACTTGCCAAAGGTTGGCGGGTGTTTCGTGCGGGCTAGTTCAGGGGCGAAGGTTCTGCCCTACCTTACTCCTGCGGAGCAGCTTCATGTCACAGGTGTCGTTCGAGTGATGGAACATCTGGCCGAAGTACGAACCTCCAGTCTGCGGCATTGGCGAGTTTCGCACATGTGCGTGTGCCACACACGATCGACGATCTTGAGAAGTTCCGAAATCAGTCGGCATACCAGCTTCTTTGTGTCGCTGGAGAAAGGCGCGATCTGAGTGACGCTTCCTTAACCGCTTGCTCGGAGAGAGCAATGCCGTCGAACAACTTGTGGTTGGTCAACAGTGACGCTTCCACACGGTGCATGTCGAAAGTGGGAGGTGCGCGACCTTGGTGGTACCCATCGGCAAAGACAAGGCAGTTTTCATGGATATCTCCAAAAGTTAAGGGTACAACCAAGCACGTTACTTGGCATTTGTAACTATATGGTACAAGTAATAAAGAATCAATAGGTGCTAATCATCTTCTAGCTCTAACAAAATGAAAAGCTCGCCAAGATGGAAAGCTTTCCATCGGCGAGCTAGGTTCCTGCCAATATTTCAGGCAGAACATCAGTCAGGTACTGGTCAGGTTTCAAAACGACGTGATGCCCATCCATTGCCATCAGTGCCGTGATCCATTCATCGTAGTGGTTAATGAGCAGACTTACCAGCCAGTTGGGATTGCCACGATTGCGATAAAGCATCTCGAACTCATCTTTCATATCCAGTGATGGATAGACGTAGGTGAGTGGAATACGCTCTGCAATCCTGGGCAGAAGTTCGACGTACGCGGACATCAGGATTGCATCAAAGTCACCCTTGGCATATTCCGTGACGGCGTGGTCGATGTAGTTTTGTGGCCAGAGCGGGTTTTGACCTTCTGGTTTTCGATTGAGACGTGCGTTAATGAACCGAAATTCATCACTGTCGCTATCTCGTACGTGCCACAGAGTGCTCTGGGAAGCTGTTGTCTTACCTGTGCCTGCGAAGGCACAAATGATTTTGGTCATGAGGTGCCTCGTAGAGTTATGGAAAGGATCGACGTTTTACTAAAAAGACAATAGCACACAAAGTGTGCTATGTCAATGTTGGCTCCGCGGGTAGGAGTTTCTCCCATTACATGGGCTGTACAGATGTCGTATCGTACTTCGCTTCGCTCGTGCGATATACTCCATCTTTTCGAATCCTACACACAAGCAAAATTGTTTGCTTGTTCCGCGGAGCAATATAAAAATCCCCAAAAGGGGACTTTTATATTGCTCCGCGGGTAGGATTCGAACCTACGACCAAGTCGTTAACAGCGACCTGCTCTACCACTGAGCTACCGCGGAAGGTAGTATTTACTCACTATTTCAACAATTTCCTAGTAAGTGCTGTGTATTGTACAGAAAAACCATGAATATTCAACTGTCTTAGGGGTGTGGATACGTTGTTCCAAGAATCGTAGTATAATGAAAGCATGACAAAGTTAAATGTTTCTTATGCTTACATTGTACTAGCAGCCTAGTTGTGCTTTTTGCCGGAGAGTATGAGCCGTTATTGATAGATTACATTTAGAGGTAAATTTGCAAGACACAACTGAAGCGGAAGTGCGAGCAGAATTAGAAGCGATAGCCGGTAAGCATCAAGTACCATTTTTGGTGGATGAAAAGCTTGGCGTTTCAATGTTTGAGTCTGATGACATTGTCTCTCACTTACAAAAAAACTACGGAGTGGTCAGTACTGTTCCTCGGGTACGGATGCATATCAGTGATAATGCCTGTGTGTCCTGTGAAGGGTAGTCATGTACGTTAGGGTTGAGGTCTACGCAAAAGCAAAGAAAGAGAAAATCAGTTTGGTTGGTAAGAATCGGTTTGAAATTTACGTCAAAGAGCCAGCAGAAAGAAATTTAGCCAATCAGCGAATTAGGGAGGTGATAGCTGAACATTACCGCGTGCCAGTAGCAAAGACCAGGTTGATTTCCGGGCACCATTCACCAAGAAAAATAATTTCTGTCGATAGTGATTAATATCAGCTAAGATAAACAAATATGATATTTCAAAATATTACTTTCAAGCACACAAATACCGAAACTGATAGTCGCATCCATGATTTAGTTAGTCAGAAGTTGGCTACTCTAGAAAAGTACGTTTCGCCTGACGAGGAAGTGAGGGTTGAGGTAGAGTTTGAGAAAGAAGCGTCTCACAAGTCTGGACCAATTTGTCGAGTGGAAGTCAATCTCTGGGTAGCTGGAACACTGTATCGAGCGAGTACCACTGAAGAAAGTTATGAGGCCGCGGTAGATGTGGTTAAGTCTGAGCTTGACCAAGAAATGAAGAAAGCCCACAAGAAGAAGCACAGCCTCATTCGCAAAGGAGGCAGAATGATTAAGGACATGATGAGGTTTGGGAAGTAGAAGGAGAGCTTGATTATGCTTAAAGATAGAAAAAAGAGTTTGCTACTAATTGGGTTACTTTTCCTGATTCTTCCGCACGCTCTTTTTTCTTTAAATTCAATACTGTTCTCATGCACGAATGGTTATAAATTTTGGCCAGCAATATTAGGTTTTTTTGATGGAATGATAAAATGGTTGGCTAATTTAGCAGGGTTTAGTTTTCTCATTTTAACTTCAGTCGGACTGGTTTGCGTTGTTACTTACTATGTTTTAGATCGAAAGTCATCTGGTATTGGTGGAGTGCGGTTATTGGTTGAGGGGTTGGTGTTCTCAATAGTCTTTGTCTGGCTGTATGTTATTGTCTCGGCACTTGTTCTACCAAATAATGCAAGAAATTCTAGTCCAGATGCTTCGATTAGGCAATCGTTAAATTCTATTCGATCACAGGCGGAGTTGCATTATATTACAAATGATTTTTCTTATGGTGGTGTTTGTAGTACGGATAAAGTTTTAGATTTATTAAGTGCGGTTCGTCAGGGTGATATGATACCTTTAAATCAAGGTTTATTGTGTGCAGAAAAGGAAATAAATAATAAAGAAGTTAGCTGTCGAGACAATGATAAGGAGTATGTAGTGTATAGCTATCTACCCTCTAATGGATATTGGTGTATAGATGGTACTGGGAGATCTAAGTACCTAGAACAGCCGCCGGTAGGTATGTATTGCCAGTAAGTAATTAGAAAAGCGGGGCGACCGGAGGTCGGCCCAGCTTTTCATGCTTTGGATGTTATGTGGGGAAATACCTATCGAAGTCAGTTTCGTTTTTGCCTTCGGGTACGATGCGGAGAATTTGGAGATTACCATCATTATCTAGCGTGGCAGACTTTATTTTAATTCTTTTACCCTGGTAGATAAAAAATGTCTCCGGCCAGCCATCAAAAGCGCAGATCTTCCGGTAAGTATCATAAGCTTCTTGTCCAGATAAAGGGTGATAGGGATCAAGGCTTAGCTCGGACATTTCTTTGGTGATCTTGGTGCAAAAAGTGGCTTCGTCATGTTTTTGCGCTTGGGGAGCGATAGTACCTTCTGTCATGTCTTTAATCACTTGTACTAGTAAGTCGCCACAGATCAGACTGAGGGTTTTGTCTAGCTCTCGGCCCGGTATAGGCTTTTCGAGTGGTACAGGTAGTTGGTATAAAATCGGTCCGTGGTCTACTTCATTATCCATTTTAATAATGGTGACTCCAGAGGCACTTAAGTCGTGTAGTAAGGTGCTACGAATCGGGCTGGCACCACGCAACTTTGGTAGTAGTGAAGGGTGAGCATTGATGGTGCCGTACTTTGGTAGGTCTATTAGCCAGGTCGGCATAATTTTCCCGTAGGCAAAGACCACAAAAAAATCCCAAGTCTCTTCAGTCAAAACTTTCAGGTCTTCGGGGTTCTTTAAAGTCGTGGGTTGAAACACGGGTATAGATCGCTCGGTGGCCCAGACTTTGGTGGGTGGTGGAGTAATGAGTTGCTTTCTGCCGACCGGAACGTCTGGGGTGGTGACAATTAGATTTGGCACCACACCAAAACTCTCCATTTCGCTCAGAGCATTAACGGCTAATTCTGGGGTACCAAAAAAAGCTATTTTCATGTCAGAGGTGCTTCGGTAACTTTGCCTCGGTCTAAGTCATCTTTACTCCAGACTTTTTCGGCAATGTCGGTAAAGAGAATTCCGTCGAGATGATTGTATTCGTGTTGCATGATTTGGGCCAGGAGACCGCCAGCTCCACGGGTGAATGGGACACCGTTCTCGTCTTTGGCTTCGATAGTGACGTTAGTCGAACGGCGAACTAATCCGTATTGCTCTGGTATAGACAAACAGCCTTCGCCGACCACGTGTGTTTTCTTGGACATTTTGGTAAAGCGCGGGTTAACGGCGATGACTGTTGGGAGTCGGTCAGCGTCGGCACTTTGATCTTCAATGATAAAAACTCGTTTACCAACGCCAATCTGTGGAGCCGCAATCGCTACTGCTGTAAAACCGTCGACTTTGTAGGTTTTGATAGCCGAGCGTAGGTCTTTGACAATCTTTTTTACCGTACCGTCAGCAAATTCCTCCGGAGTTACCTCCTCGGCGATAGCGTGTAAAACTGGGTGGTTTTCTGGTACTAATTTAGCCATATTTGTTGTGTTTGTTAATTGAAAATTAACACAGCTGAGCTAATTATACAATTCGATTTGGGTCTATTTCAACTTTTAGGTACGGTGGGAAAGTGCGGATAATATTAATTATTTCTAGCGTTTTTGGGTCTTTGGCTGGTAGTCTAAAGAGCACATGACGGAGGATTTTTGACTCCGTCGACAATGGATTACTGTAGTAAGTGCCAGCAAAATCTTTTAGCCGACTTTTTACTTCTGTTTCAACCTTTTCGACAGCGACTGGACTGCCTTGCCAACTGAGTAAAATAAATGTCGCGAACGGAGGGTAGTTGAGGGCTTGTCTGAGCGATAATTCTTCGTCATAGAAGCTCTCAATAGTGCCGGAAGTAGCACAACTTAAAACGTGGTCAGCTGGTATTCGGGTTTGCACCAAGACTTCCTTTTGTGAGAACTCACGTAACTGAAGTAGGAGCCTGAGTACATTCTCATCAGTTTTCCAGGTGGGATTAGCCCTGGTAGCGTCTAGCGAAATCACAGCACTAAAATCGACACCGTTTTTAAATAAATAGGGTAGAGCCATTTGTGTACCGATAAGAATCGTTCCTCTATCGTCATAATATGACTTGATTAGAGCAGTGGCGCGCTTTTTGGTGGAGGCGGTTAGGTGATCAAACAGGATTATTTTTTTATCAGGAAATAAGTCGACACATTCATCGTAAACAGACTGGATGCCAATCCCACGCTCACGCAAACGCCATGAACCGCAGTCTGGGCAAGTGTCCGCAGCTCGGATTCTTTTACCTGAGGTGGTAGAAACAAACCACCTCTCCTCTTTACCGCTTTTGGTAGTGGTGCGCATCAGGGAATAAGGAGTACCAGAGTCTGGGCAACGGAAAATGTGTCCACAATCAATACAGGTCACGACGGGAGAAATACCACGCCTAGCACCAAACAAGAAGACACGACCACGTCCAGAGACAGTTTCTTCAATCCGATGTTTTAAGTCAGTGGAAAATAAAGAGAACGGTACGTCGGGCTTTGGTTTGTCATGTTGAACAACAATGGACAAGGGAGATGAAAAAGCAATTCGCTTTATTTCTTCACCCTCGGTAGTGTATATTTCCTCACGTCTTTTGGCCTCCATCTCAGAGCGCGGTAGGATGTCGCCCAGCATAATACTCCGACCAGTAGTTTTGGCGTGATTAATAAGCGCAGTACGGTGGTCGAGATAAGGTCTGGTGCGCGAAGCAAAGTAGTCGCTAGCTTCACCCTCGATCACAATCGATAAAAGATCGACCCGATCAAGGTAGGCGTGACTAGGAGTAGTGAGAATAACTTTAGCTATACTAGTATCTTCAAAGGCTTCATAAGCACTACTTCGCTCACGTTCACTTTGACTAGGTGAAAAAACCACCATTCGGTCTTCGATACCGGGTGACAAGGCCTCGTAGGCGAAGTCCACTTCGGTACTAGTGGGAGCAACAAACATCACTGATCCTCGTCTAGCTAAGACGCTTCTGATGTGACTGCGGTATGAAACAAAGCGGTCCTTGGCAGGGGCGGTAATGATGCGTGGGGTAGTTTCTTCAGCATGTACAAAGGTGGAGACAGTAGGGTATTCGTACTTGCCATTTCTGACTTCGGGTGGCAGTAGTTGAAACAAGATAGCTCCGACCGAACTAGGATAGATTTTGGTTAAGGTCTCAGCAGTTTTTCGCACATTCTCGGGCACTGAAAAAAAACTTTTTTGTATCGGTAGCTTTTGGAGGGTAAAAGCGGCACTGCGGAGGTTACTTTTTTCGTCTGTGACAGTGTGGACTTCGGTGACAATGGCCTTTTGCTCTTTACCACGAATACGCACCGTGAGGAATGTTCCCACAGCATAACTAGTGCCACTAAAGTATGACAGAGTATTGATTTTGGTGCCGCGGATGAGCGGAATGACTTCAATCACGAACATGTGGCGGTATTGTAACAGAAGCGCCCGTTTTGGTCAGATTTTATTCTTTCCAATTTTGTAGTAGACTAAAAATAGAAATCCCGTTCAACTTTGTAAGGAGCTACCATGAGTGTTACCGACTTGGCTTCCTTTAGAGAAGTTCGAGATAAAGAGAAGAAACAGCGTCGCCAACAATATAATCGTGCTCAGCCTCGATATCTAGGTGGTAAGAATGTTCATTTTGCCATGTACACGTATAAATGTTGTCGGTGTATAAATCCAATTGTGCCGGGTGATGAATACAGACGTGAACGTTTTGTCCGTAGTTATCAAACGGAGGATGGAGAAAAGTCTTATTTTCGCTACGAACGTTATCATCTTCCTCAGTGTTACGGTCCAACTGAGGATGAGTATCGAAGGATACAAGATGATATGGAGAGGCAGCGTTCTGTAGAGGAAAAGAAGAGTGAGCGGCATGCCGCATAAGGGTCTTGGGAAACCAGGGCCTTTTTAAAACTCGTCTAGGTATGAGACGTGGGCGCCGAGGGACCCAAGTCTTTCGATCAACTTTTCGTAGCCACGGTTGATGCTGTAGATGTTACGTAGGATTGAAGTACCTTTGGCACCGAGCATGGCAATCAGCAGGATAGTAGCCGGACGAAGGGCTGGTGGACAAATGAGTTCGGCAGCGCGCAGTGGCGTTGGTCCGGTGATGTAGATACGATGTGGGTCGGCTAGAACCGTCTCGGCGCCGAGTTTGTCTAGTTCGGTAAAGTAGATGGCTCGCTTTTCATAAACCCAGTCATGGATAAGAGTCTGTCCTTCAGCTTGAGTGGCTATGACGGCAAAGAAAGGGAGGTTATCGATGTTGAGGCCAGGGTAAGGGCGACCGTAAACTTTTTCATGTAACGCGGTGAGCTTTGACGCTTTGGTAGTAATATCAACTAGTTTTGTGACTCCATTGTGACTAAGATAGGGTTTGGATTTCTTGTATTCGAAGCCCATTTTCTCAAGCTTAAGGAGTTCTAGCTCCAAGAATTCAATCGGACAGCGGGTGATAGTGATAGTGGAGTTGGTGACGATAGCGGCGGCAATAAAGAACATTGAGTCAGTTGGATCTTCAGACAGGGTATATTCAATATTTTGGTTAATTTCTTCGATTCCAGTTACTTTGAGAGTAGTAGTGCCAAAACCTTCAATTTTCACACCTAGTAGAGTTAGAAACGTACAAACTTCTTGCACCATGTAGTTGGACGTAGTGTATTTGATAGTTGTGGTACCAGGCGTCTTAGCGGCCGCAAAAAGAGCGTTTTCGGTGACGGTGTCACCAGACTCATAGAGAATAATTTCTGAAGGGGAGGCCGGGACTTTACTTACCTCATAGGCGTCGCTAGTAGTATTGATAGTGACACCAAAGTGTTCTAGGGCGTAGAAATGAGGCTTCACGGTACGACTACCGAGTTTGCAACCGCCAGATTGGGGAAGTTTGAATTTCTCCATCAGGTGAATCAAGGGTCCGATAAACATGACGATACTGCGAGTGCGGTGAGCCGCTTCAACGTCGATTTTCTTTAGGTCGAACTTCTTGGGGGGAGTGATTTTGATGGTACTACCACTCCATTCCACGCGAACACCAATACTTTCCAGCACTTCAATAATCCGGTGGACTTCTTCGATGCGAGGCATGTGATGCAGGGTAGTGGTGCCACGGTTGAGTAAACTGGCACAGAGTAGACCAACCGCACCATTTTTAGAAGTGTTAGTTTCGATAGTGCCAGTCAGTTTTTTATTACCCTCTATTTGAATATTGACGGTGCCAGGGGAGAGGGTGATGAGGTTTTTACCCAGGGCTTTACTGATTTTTCTAAGCATGTCAGCGCTGATGTTTTGTTTACCGCTCTCCATGCGGGCTACGGCGCTCTGAGTGGTCTTGAGCGCCTTAGCTAGGTCACTTTGGGTCAGGCCTTTGGTTTCGCGTAAGTCAGAGATTGATTGTCCAATATTTTTCATACGTTTCGATAATAGCATATATGCTATGAATTTCCACTTGGTACATTTGGGGAAAAGAGCTACTATATAAGAAATGTTTAATAAATTTACTCCGAAGATTGGTATCGATCTTGGTACCACTAGTATTCTTGTATTTGTACCTGGACAAGGGATAGTGCTGAATGAACCCTCAGTGGTGGCCATATCTGAAGATAATCAGGTGTTGGCAGTCGGCGCCGAAGCAAAGCGGATGATTGGACGAACACCAGACAGTATTAGAGCCTACCGGCCGATGAAAGATGGAGTCATTGCTGACTATCGTGTCACTGAGACGATGCTTCGCTATTTCTTACGTAAGGCCTTGCCACGTTTCAATATTTTTAAGCCAGACGTGATGGTGTCAGTGCCAGCGGGAGTAACTTCGACCGAAAGACGGGCGGTGGTAGAGGCGACGATTAAAGCCGGTGCTCGTAATGCTTACGTAGTTAAGGAGCCGATTTTGGCAGCGATCGGCGCTGGTATACCAATCTATGAACCACAAGGACATGATTGTCGATGTGGGTGGAGGTACTATAGACGTCGCAGTCATTTCTCTCGGTGGCATTGTAGCGGCCAACTCCGTAAAGTGTGCCGGCAATAGAATTGACCGCGATTGTGGATTATGTCAAAAAGACCAGGAATCTTTCAATTGGCGATAAGACCGCTGAGGAAATCAAAATTACGGTTGGTTCAGCCTTACCACTGAAGAAGAGTTGACTATGGACATCAAGGGACGCGATGTACTGTCTGGTTTGCCACGGACGACGGAGATTCGCACCAATGAAGTGGTGCGAGCAATTAGTAAGGAGCTTAGAGAGATGGTTAAAGCTATTAAAGACGTTTTTCAAAATACACCACCGGAGTTGGCTGACATTATTGATGGTGGTGTGATTATGACTGGTGGAACTTCACAACTGCGTAATTTTCCCGAGCTGGTGAAGCGTCGCACCGGCGTCAAGGCACAATTAGCCAACGAAGCCCTCTTCTGTGTTGCGACCGGAACTGGTATCGCCCTCGAACACCTCGACGCCTACAAACAAGCTGTATTGGCAAAACGGTAGGTAATTTTAATAAAAAAGTTTGACGTTTAGATAGTGTGAGGCATTATTGTTACTAGTGTTTACTAGTTTTTTTGCTGTATTGCAAAGCGATTGGTCAGCATGAGGAGTGGAAGTTATCATCTTCCATAGGGGTCGCGTGCTGTCGCGAGTTGACAGCACACGTAAAATAGTGCCACGGCGCTCTACTCAAATGAGAGGTGAATTATGTTGAATTAACAATGAGGAGGTAGTGCGGATGCTTGATGAACGGTTTGCGACTGCTGACAGCCGTAGAGAGGCACGATTTCGAGCACTGGAGGTGAATTAGATGATGCTAACCGTCGTTTAGACTGGCTCGACGCAAGCTTAAGCGATTGAGTCACTTCCGGTTCCCTATAGTCGCAGACCGTTACCTTGTAACTGAGCTTGGTTCAGTATCAGGGCGTATAAGAGTTCGTCGAGGATACATGGGGTAGATGTTCTTTACTGGTTTAGATGTCGTCTTGATGACAGCTGCTTAATTCATAGAGATCAATCGATCAAATTGAGCAGTTTTCTTTACTCCGTAATTTCCAGGAATTGGTTAAGCGTCACACCGGCGTCAAGGCACAATTAGCCGAAGCCCTCTTCTGTGTTGCGACCGGAACTGGTATCGCCCTCGAACACCTCGACGCCTACAAACAAGCTGTACTCGCGAAGCGGTAGGTACCTATCTAGTTTCATTAGCTTCTTACGCAGACTGACTAGTGTTAATACGGTTATCGTGATGGCTCCGAATATACCTAAGGTTTTTAAAAATACGCTAAAGCTTCGGCTTTTTGTTTTCGATAAGCTTGAGTACTGGTTGGTAGAAAATAGAAAAGCCATCACCGCTGCTGAAAAGACAAAAGATATGACCCCGATACCATCGAGTAGGGTGTCTTGTATCGTGACGGATTGATTAACAATGCATAAACAGCACAAGGGCGCTGATGTATGTGACTGCCAAAGTTGCATTTAAAAAGGATGCCATTTCATATACTTGTATAACGGATAGAGGCAACTTTTGGTTACTGTTTAAATGTATAACAAATTATTGATATAATTTCTGGAATGATTAATTTTGAAAGTAGAGACCTGGTAAAAATTCGAAGTAGATGAGAAAGGGTTGTGTCATTTTCTGATGTAGCCAGGAGTTTTAATGAATCAGCAATCCCAGTACGCAAGTCGCTATATTGATGGAAAAATGAAGGTTATCCTAATTTAGGAGAAGGGTTAAGATTTGAAGGTGATAGTTATGGATTACCACAATTTATGAATCCATGGAGAAGAATTAGAATTTGTTTCTAGAGTAAAAGAATATAGAAAAAGTACGGTTAATCCTTTGTTTAATTAGTTTACTATTTAATTATATAAAAGCCACCCGAGGTGTTTTTGTGAGCCAGATATTACTATCTGGCTGTAATACTTCATTCCGGAAGCACTGCAAAGCACCAGTTCATACTGGTATTACCGCGAAACCAGCTATCATTTCGGGTGCAAGCCAGATTTCCGGTTTGCCAACACGCTCCAACCGTGCTCCGTTGTGGAAGCGTGTATGGTTGATGATTGTTGGGACGAATGAACGTCGGTATTCCATGTACCAGTTCTTGAATCTCCCAACGGGACTGATGGTCGCGGGACTCAATGCGACAATGGCATGGTTAGTGGCTTCTTCCGGGTTGTTCACCATGAACATGAGCATTTCCGGCAAAGTTGCCGGACGCAAACCCTTTTCCATGAGAATACTTCGAGCGCGATCTGCCCGATAGAGCCATTTTTCACCCAAGTCTTTCCAGGAACGGCATTGCAACCACTCCCGTGCCTTTGATGGGAAGTATTCATCTGTCACCACTTCAGAGGCGATAGGGTCGACCGCCGACATGTTACATGCAGTGAGCATGTCAGCAAGCGACATGCTGTAATTGAGTATGACCTTTTGTGACAACTGTGTCATGTTCTTTCTCCTTTTATTCAAAGAGCACTATCATTAGCCACATTGGCCTAATCTAGTGGCCTAGGTTAATAATATTAGTATTTTATCACAGATATATCTTTTGTCAATTTATCGGGCGGATGCATCTTGCTAACCGAACACTATCAAATTAAGGAAGATGTGATGTAGTACAAGCCAGCTCTAGAGCTAGTTCTGTACGGGTATAATCGGCCAGTTTAAAACTCTAATAATAACAACCCTAAACACCCCAAACCAGTACATTTGGGGTGTTTAGGGTCTAAAAGGTCAATATCTTGGTATACTAAAGTCTCATTATGTATTTAGTTAAAATAAGGTCGCTGAGTCAAATATCCAAGGTAAAGGAGTCTTTGCCGATCAAGTAATACTAAAGGGGAAATTGTTTGGAAGTTTATAGAAGGTCACGATAAAACTCTATCAGTCACAGATTATCAAGACTTAAGCCAGGAAGAAAAAGACTCTATTTGGATAAGTGGCCTACTTATCGTCTACTACTAATCAATATGTCTTCCACCGGAAAACGATCCTGCCCTATATACAAATCATGATGCAGAGAAACTTATAATCTGTCAGTAGGGGTTGATTTAGATATCTCACCGGAACCATTTTTTGTTGCCAATAGAGATATAGGTGTGGGCAAAGAACTGACAAATAACTATCATGAATTTGACGAAGCTATTAAGATTAAGGAAGTTTTGCCAGGGTGGCTTAAATAAATGTGGTTAATTATGTACCTCTTTGCATGTTCTTAAGAAGATGTTGGTAGTACAGAACTAGCTCTAGAGCTGGCTCTGTACATGAATTGGGTATAGAGATTGGTTTTGTAGAAAGTTCCAACTTTGTACCAGACGGCCAGCAAGATGGTATTCTATGAGAAGAATACAAAGAATTGCACTTCTCGGAATAAGTGCATCTGAAAAAGTTTTACTTCAAGAGTTGTTGCATCAAAAACACAACTTCCTTTTTCATATGGACCAATTATTCTGGAAGGAAATTGGGAAGAGGTACCTGAAGAGGAGTATCTAAAAAACATGAAGCACTGATCGAGGAGAGAAATGGGTAATTGAAGGATACATAGATGAAAAAATGGCAGAACGTTTACGGAGCGCAGACTTGGTAATTTATCTTGATTACTCAGTGTGCGATGCGCGTTCCAGCTTTTAAAAAAGGTGGTACACATCGTAATGAAAGTAGGCCTGAATTGGCGCCAGAAGCATTGAGAAATTTAGCTTCAGCTTCTATGGATTGTTTCCACTCGAGGCGAAAGACCACGAATAGAAGGTGCTATAAAAGTTAGTCCGAGCAATCTCTATCGTTTCGTCCCCTAAAGATTTTCAGAATTTCTGTTAAAAAAGTTCTAAGCTTGTCCCGGACGACTATTCGCTAAAGTAATAAAATGAAAGTTTTACACCAAAATATCGAGGGGATGATTATCTTGAGCAATGGGAGCGGAAAACGATGGTATAAAAAAGTAAAAGAGGTTGAGAATAACGTATTTCAGAGAAACGGAATTTCTATAGAGAGCAAGAGATTATATCTATGTTTTCTTTTCAATTATATAATCTTAAAGACTGGATAAAAATATCAATAAAGATCAAGCCATCGAAGATTTATTTGATAAAAAGAAAGGATAGAAAGACAGATCGTTTCAGACTTTGTCACCAACCTTAAACATTTTGAAAATTCTAGGTCGCGACTTCATTCAGAAACATATTTTGTCAGTAGAGATGCGCAAGTCGGAGGTGGTGGTCCTTCACTACATGGTGGATACAGTAGGAAAGGAAATCGATTCAATGCATACAATCTTGCTGATGATTCATATAAGGAGATTGAGAAATTCATGTATCTTCAAGTTTTAATTAAGTGATTTTGTGAATAATAAGTTCTAATATCGCTCCAGACGGGAGGGGATATGGTCGAGTAAAAATGTAAACAGTTACTGTACAATATTGGTATGCCAGAAGGTGTCCCACAACAATTTTCCTCACCGGAGGAAGAGCTTAAGTACTTGCGTGAAAAAGTGGCTCTCCGTGAACGAGAGTTACTTTCACGTTCGCCAGAAATTGACCGTACTGACATCGAGACTGTTGGTAAGCAAGAAATAAAAGAATATGCGCAGTTTACACCGAAACTCATCTTAGATAAGGAACATGGTTTAAATGATCATGAGTTAGCGGCTTCTGTGGAGTTGGCGACGCAAGCTCATGACCCGGTAGCAGAGATTATGGCAATGGCTGAAGAGAAGGGGATTCGCAATGCTCTGTCAGTCCTTGAGAAAATGGATAATGCTTACTTAGTGGACGAGGTGCATCGGCAGATGGTGGAGCGAATTCGCTCTGGTGCCAAGGTGCAGGATCTGAAGGAAGACGTTCCGCCGTGGCAAATGCTTAGTATGACTTTGTTTGAAGTCACTTTGCCAGAAATCAAAGAGGCGGATGGTAGGGAATACCAAATAACCGAATTGGTTGGCATGATGGAACAACTTTTTGCCGGACTGAGAACAATCGGTTCTAAGCAGTCGGAAAATCATTTTGTTATTGAGATAGCGGTGGCTGATAATAGTGACGACATTGTTTTTTATGTAGCGGTACCAAATGCCTTTGTGACTCTGTTTGAAAAGCAGACACTGTCACTCTTTCCTCATGCAGAACTGACTATCAAGGCCCATGACTACAACATCTTCGTAGAAGGTGGCACTAATATTGTGGCTGAAGCGTCACTAAAAAAGCACCCTATCTACCCACTACGCACTGCCGACGGTTTTTCTTCCGACCCACTAGCGGTTATTCTTAATGCTTTTTCTAAGATTGAACGTGAAGGTGGTGGCGCGGCGGTGCAGTTTGTGATTAGACATCCCCAGAAAAAGTACCGCAAAACCTACGAAGATATAATTAAGGAAATTCAAAAAGGTAAAAGTGCTAGTGATGCTATTTCTCGCAGTACGGTTGGGGGAGAGTTGATGGGAGCGGTGACAGATTTGTTTTTTGCTAGCAAGAACAAAAAAGACGAAGTTAAAGACACGACTTCACCAGATAGTGACAAAATAGAAGTTTTTAATCGCAAGATTGAAACTGACATTGTGGAGACGAATATTCGTCTAGCCGTGTCGGCCTCAAGTCCCAATCGCGCTGAACAAATCATGACTGAGATAGAGTCGACCTTCAATCAGTTTGATTTGGTGGAAGGAAACGCGATTACTTTTAAGCGTGCTAAGGGTTCACTCCTGCGTCTGCAGAAAGCTTTTGCCTTTCGCGAGTTTTTGAGTAACGCCACTATCCCAATGTCACTAAAAGAACTGTCGACGGTCATTCATTTTCCAGCTAACGGCATCCTCAGTTCACCACAATTTAAGCAGTCTCAGTCGGCTACCGCGGCCGCCCCAACCGATATGCCGACAGAAGGAACTATTCTGGGTGAAAATCGTCACCGTGGTTCAGAAAAGACTATCTACATGACCGAGCTCGATCGCATGAGGCATCTCTACATTATTGGTCAAACAGGAACTGGAAAGTCCAAGTTTATGACTAATACTATTATTCAGGATATCCAAATGGGTAATGGTGTTTGTATGATCGATCCTCATGGTACCGACATTGAGGAGGTGCTTGGTGCTATGCCACCGGAACGAGCCAAAGATGTGATTTATTTTGACCCGTCACGGATGGATAATGTGGTTGGACTTAATATGCTGGAGTACGATATCAACAAGCCTGAGCAAAAAACCTTCGTGGTTAATGAACTCTTCTCTATTTTCCAAAAACTGTACGGCGCAAATCCCGAAAGTATGGGACCAATGTTTGAACAGTATTTCCGTAATGCCACCATGCTTGTAATGGAAGATCCAGAAAGTGGCAATACTTTGATGGATATTTCGAGAGTGATGGTCGATGCACAGTATCGTCGCTACAAACTGTCCAAGGCCAAAAATCCGGTAGTGGTTCAGTTCTGGACGGAGATTGCGACCAAAGCCGGCGGCGAAGCGTCACTTGAAAATATCGTGCCGTATATCGTGTCTAAGTTCGATGTCTTTACCGCTAACGACTACATGCGACCAATTATCGGTCAACAAAAGTCTGCCTTTAACTTCCGCCAAGTGATGGATGAGAAAAAAATTCTTTTGGTCAATCTATCTAAAGGTCGCTTGGGTGAAATCAACGCCAATCTGATCGGTATGATTTTTGTCGGCAAGATCTTAATGGCCGCTTTGTCTCGCGTGGACGATCCGACTCGTAGCTTCCCACCTTTCTACCTACACATAGACGAGTTCCAGAACGTTTCAACTCCGGCTATCGCTTCTATTCTCTCTGAGGCGAGAAAGTACAAGCTTAGTCTAACTGTGGTCCATCAGTTTATTGCGCAACTGGATCAAGACATCAGAGATGCTGTCTTTGGTAACGTTGGTTCACTAGTAGCTTTCCGAGTGGGTTCTGAAGACGCTCAGTTCTTGGAACAGCAGTTTGCCCCCGTCTTTACGGCTAAAGATATTATGAATACCCCAAACTACAATGCGCTAGTACGTATTTTGGCCAACGGTGTACCGACCAAGCCTTTTAGTGTGGCGATGCGTCCACCGATTACGTCTGATCCAAGTAGGGTTAAGGCAATGATAGAAATGAGCGCGCGCGCCTATGGTCGCCCACGGGCTGAAGTCGAAGCGGAGATATCCGCTCGCTATGAGAAAAAACCGGCCCCAGCCCCAGTCGGAGGTGGTATAGTGTAACTTATGAAGGGTAACTATGGACATAGAAGGCGATGGCTATTTGACTAAAAATAGCAGAGGCTCCGGTTCTAAAAGAAATAAACGTTTTTTGCACGATGCTTCAGAAAGTTTAGAAGGGGATATTAGTGTAAATGAATATGCTCCATCGAACGAAGATGTTACAGAAGTACAGAGAGTCAAAGATTTGGCAGAACAAGAGTACAAGACAATTCAGTCTATAGCTAATGAAATTAATAACGATGAATTATTAATGGTAGCGGACTTACTCACTGAAGCTACAATTTCATGGGAGGAAGTAAATAAAGTTATTGAAGAAATTAATACCATTATTTTAAATGGTGATTCTGATAATGTTGAGTTTAAGAAGAAACTAGAGTTACTTAAGAAGTCTAAAAGTAATTTAGAGAGTAAAAGACAAGAAATTATTCTTACTTTAACTAAAAATGCTGTTTCTGATTCAGGTTTTGGAATCGATGATCCTGAAGAGGCGGCTAGAATATTGAATGCGCATTTTTCTGCTAAGGTATCACAATCTCCAGATAGCGGAATAGATATCAAATACCACACTCCAGATGATATAATTGATCGTAATAAAATGTCAGAAAAACAAAATCATGAAGCGGTAACGGGTTCAACTATCTTGGAGTCAAATAGTGAAAATTTTGATTCATTAAAAAATAAAATTGTTGAATTTAGAGAAGAGGCTACAAAAAGATTTGATGATTTTAATCGAGTCTATAAAGAATTGTCTAAAAAAACTCAGAAAAGACAGTCTGTGGCATATGATAAAATAATATCTATATATAATGATATTCTAAAGACATCGAACATCTCTAATGAAGATAACTTAGAGAAGTCCTTAGAGAAACTCAGTGAGGTCTATATTAATTTTATAAATTCTTGTCAAACGCTTCTTGATGAAATCAAAAAAGATGGTGTAAGTAAAGTTGTGTTGCCTGTGGACGTGGCGAGTCCTGCACCGGATAAAGTCACTAAAGTTTCAGTATTAGAGTCTGGTGCAGATGATAATTCTGCCTTACCTGAAAATGATCTTGACTCTAGACAAGAATTAGATAGAAACTACGTGGTCCAATTGACTGAAATGTATAAGAAAAGAGACAATAGAGTTTTCAAAGTACCACCTGGTCATGATGGTTCTCCTTTTAAAAAGATTGACGAGGTTTGGGATGAACTCGGGTTTATACTTAGACATGAAGGATTTACACAAGAACAAATTAATGAATTTTTAAATAATAGTATCGCGCGAGACATTCGTACAGATATTTCCTCTGTAAATAAGGCTTTTCATGATAATAGGGGAGATAAACTAGATTTAAAGAATGAAAGAAGTGCCTACTATGAGAGGTTGTTGGCAGAAGTGGCAAATTTTTTAGTGGCTAAAAGTGTTGAGGGTACTCACACCTCAACGGAGGATAAAGCTATGGTGGAGCCTAAAGAACAACAGGAGTCTGGTACTCTGTCTGTTTCAGAATTGACTGAGCTTTATAGGGGTGGCCAGTGGTCCGTTTTTGAAACTATTAACTCTGACGGGACTCCTGTCTATAAGGGTATTGATAGAATATTTGATGAGGTCAAACTGGTTGTGGAAGAGCAAGATATCGACCGTGTAGAGAAGGAGGAGATTCTAAGAAAAGTTGGAGATATAGTTAACGAAGTTAAGAGACTGACTAGTGAGTCAGTATTAGAAGATGATGAAAATAAAAGAGAAAAATTGTCTGCGGGAGTCCAGGAAGAATTAAATAAGCTGTTTAATCTTGTACAAAATTCTTTGCAGAGAGATAATTCCCAGGACTTACCGAATACAACAACTATACCTACAATAGGTAAAGTAAATATTGATAATAAAGTTTTTGTTAAACCACATTCTTTTGAAAATTACTCAGTTCCGGCGGTTGGTGGGGATGAGGTTTTTGATGGGGCTGGTGGGGTTGAGATTTTAGATTCAGATATCTTAAATGGTCCAAGTTTTTATGAGCAGTTAGGTGATTTTGCTAATGAAAGTGAAGGTGAGGGAGCTAATACCGAATATGAAAATGAAAAGCTTAGATTAGCGGAATATTTTGAGCGTTGGAAAAATGCTGATGAAACAATGTTTGAAGAGAGATGGCTTGCTTTGGGGGATATAAGAAAGGATGTGGGTACAATTTTGTATTTAGCGGGTTATAACGAAGATGAAAGAAGAAGTCATTATATGACTCGTATAAATCCTGTCTTTCGTTCGATCTCTGATAAACGAAAAGAGTATAGAGATACAAAAGACCCAAAAAAATTAGAGTCTATACTTGAGGAAAGAAAAGCATTACTGAAAATAATGTCAGAGCTTTTGCATGGTCGTGAAATTGATCCAGTGCTTCTAGATAAAGTAGAGATCAAGTCGGAAGAACAAACATCCGAGGAAATTTTATCGAACATTGAAGAAATTAAACATGAGTACGAGGACGCTGTTACATACTTAACAGAACATGGCGAAGGTTCCAATTCGGCTTTGGTTGAAGTGGGTAAGACTTTGAAGCTTATTGATGATATTACTGAAACAGATCCTAATATTGTCTTAAATAAAAAAAGAAAGTATTTAAAAAATTTGAATGTAAAGATGGAGGAGTTGAGGAAGGTGGTTAATTCAGTGAAAAAAACTCCTGATGCAACAGTAGACAAGCCAAAAGTAAATACGGAAGAAGCTAGAAAAGAAGATTTTGATAAACAGGAGTCTAAAGAGAAAAATGATGAATTTGAAATAATTAAAAAAAAGGTAGATTCATTGGCAAGGTACTATACAGATTTAGTGTCAGCTCTGTCATTGCTGGGATTGAATCATGGATCTGCATTTGCACAGGCAAGACAATTGGCTGAATCTATTTACTTTGATGTAGAACAAGCTTCATCTGTTGAAGAAAAACAAGAAAAAATACGAGCTTTCCAAAACGCCTTACTAGAAGCGGCTAAAGTTAAATCAAAGGGTGAATCTGGAGAAATTGAAGACGATTGGATAATCGTGCGTGTTCAAGGTGATAAGGTTTTACTCTTTAAACAAGTTGGCGATCAGACGTTTAATAATTCAGTATTGATTTCTGAATTTAAAAACTTTAACTCTGAGGCAGTGGCGCCTGATGAAAGTACCTCATCTGTCGAGAATCGTAATCTTGAGTCTGAGTACAGTGAAGCCAAATCTAGTTTACGCAAGAAAAATGAAGATGGGACAGAAGGTATGCTCTTTAAGTCTGAGTACAGAAATGCAAAGAAAACATACGATGAAGCGCTAAAGAATCATTATAAAGAGTTGGGAGAAAGAACTAAATTTGGGTCAGCGGTAGATGGTCTATTCAAGAAGCTTGGTATTAGATCAGAGTTTCCGCCAGAGCTGGTGGCACTAGAAAAGGATTATAAAGAAAAACGTAAGGAATACGCTGTTAAGTTAGACCAAGCACTTACTGCTCGAGCTAGGGTTCGGGGTGGGACTGAAGATGGTGGTAATGAGCCATGGTACAAGCCAGGTAGTGCAAAAGCAAAAATGGCTTTTGGGCAAAAGTTTGTTTTACGACCGCATGCTGAACAACTTAAGTTACATGAAGATTATGTTTTGTCTGAAGAACAAAAGTCTTTAATGCGAAAAATAATGCCAGCCTTAGCGAGAAACAAGCACTTAATTAGGGCTGGATCTGTTGCTGCCTCTAGTATTCTTGGTTTCGCTACAGGTGGCGCCGTTACAGCACTTGCGTTTGGTGGGCTTAAGATTGGTAGAATGCTCGCAGGAATGGTGGTGGGTACATATGCTGCTCGGTCTGTGCATGAGTTGACACAAATTGGTGTAAACGCGGCGGAGCGGAAGATTGAACAAAAACAAGATGATATACAAGATAAATTTGACGTTAATGACCTTGATTCATTAGAAGAGGCGTTACTTACCGCTGAGTCAGAGAAACAAGATAGAATTAAGATACAAAAGAGGCTAACAGTTGCCGCTGCAATGGCCGGTGGTTTTTCTACAGGTGCTTACGATCATGATTCGGTTACTGGTTATTGGGGTGATGCTATAAAAGGAAATGGGGGTGAAATACCTAATCCAGAAGCAGTACCTGGCGTTGTAAAGACAGAAGTTGAGAGTGGTAGTGGGACTGCGACTGAAAGCATATCAAAGCCTGCTGGAGGACCATCGGTCAGTGCTGTAGAGCAGGTTACTAAAATAGAGCATATAGTGAAACCGGGTGACAATGTTTCGACTATCTTCCACAAAAATCTCGTAGATCAGTTTGATCTGAAGAATTTGAAACTACCAGAAGGAGTGACTCGAGGTGAGTTGAGTAAGATGATGTATAGCAAGTTCCCAGAATTGACGGATGCAAAAAATCCTAATTGGACACTATCACCACAAGAGTGGAAGGATCTAGGGGTAGGGAGTGGTAACCCAGCTTTGATTAGACCAGGAGAAAATATAGATGTAGCAAAACTCTTAGAGAAATTTGCCGACCCTGAGGTAAAGCCAGGACAGTCTGGTGTGAAAATAAGTACAGACATTCCAGTACGTCCACGCACGGGAGCGTTACCGATTACTGCCGATAGTGGTGAGCGGGTAGTTCCGATTAATTATACCCCGGTTCGTCCTGATGAATTTGGTATTCCAAACGTAAATGATATTCCGCCTCAGACTCCTTACTATGACACTTCTGATATTGGCTATGACGGAGAAGAGTTACCTAAAGCTGAAGTACCGCCAGTCACGGAGCCACAGTATCCACCAAGTCACTCCTGAGGCTCAACCAATGAAAGTGTCGTATCAAGTACAGAACGTCATGAAGTACCTCTGACAGTAGAATCAGATGCCTATTCGAGTAAGGTGTACACGGTAGCTTTACTGATACCAAAGTTACTTATCAGCCGGAGCTGCCTACAACGGATCGCAAGCTCCTCGAGTTATGAGTCCAGTTGATGGTCAATACTTTTGGAGTCCAGAGTTTAGTAGCTATCTAAAAGCCAATGGCCTGACGACGGAAATGATGGAGAAGGTGGTTGAAAAAACTGTATCAGATTTTGAAGCAAGTACTTATACGAAATGGGAAATAATAACTGGCGCTTATAAGAGTCCTTATGATGAATTGTCTAGTATACCGATGAAAGAGCTTTTATTAATGCATATGAAAGCAGATGGAAATGAGCAAGAGCTCATGGGGATGCTACAAGATAAAGTTTCTAACGCTAATTTCAAGCCGGAGACACTAAAAGTTTGGGTTAAAGTGGTAGATGGTATAGTGACAAATAATAAGGTGCCTTTCGGAGAAACGACTACTTTCGCTGATGTGTTCGAGACATATGTCTCAGACTATTGTTGAGCATAAATTTAAAACAGGTACTACTCAATTGGATATGAGTGGCAAGAAATCTTTGCTCTGATTTCTTTAAAGCAAATTTAGATGAAGGTGCCAAAAGAATTTCGTGAGAAATTCAGTCCGGGTTGATGGCGTGTTACAAAAATAGAAGATAATCATTATGACAACTACAACAACTAATTCTAACGATACTGCTAACACTCATGGCGTGACGGATGATGAGACACAAAGTTTTGCCGAAGAGATGGGTACTTTAGTTTTTCAAAGTGCTCTCATGCAGTATTTAGCTGAGGCAGATGAATCGACCGCTACCGAGTTTGAAAATTACGTTGAACAAAATGTGGCTAAAGAGTCTTTTATTGATGACCTCTGCGCGACTTACTCGGACTTTGAAAAAATTCTTAAAGATGAAATTGGTCTTTTGCAATCGGAAATAAAAGAAATTATTCCTGATGATGAGGATGAAGATGAGGATGAAGAGTAGGTTAATACACAGGGAAGTCTCGGTGTACCTCTTACTAAGTTTCGCTTTGGTGTTATTATGTAAGTTGTTATGTCTCAAACCAGTTCTTTAGTTGGTGCGTTTGATTTAAACTCTCAAAGTGGAGTGATGTCTGTTCTGGCTTCGATCAGAGCCAGCAATATTTCTGCCTCCGACAAAAATGAACTCCGCGACTTGGTATTTCTACACTAATGGTGGTGACACTTCCGTCAAGTTGATTTAGAACAAAAGTTGTCTGCTCACCAAATCATACCGGTCTCAGTCAAACAGTCTACTGCACAGTCTGGCCCAGCTTTGGCTTTTGGTAGTTATCAGGCCAACTCCAACTTTTAAACTCCGACTCCGACCACTGCACCTGTAGTCACAGCTCCAGCTCCCCAGCCAGCACCTGCTCCAGTTACAAACCCAGTTCCGCAAGCTGTACCGCCAGCAGTTACCCCGACACCCGTTGTCCCGCCACAACCGCCAGTACAACCTCAGTCACAGCCGACTCCAGCTCCTCAATCAGTTACTCCGCCAGCACCAGCTCCTGTGTCACCTACACCTGCTCCTGCTGCACCAATTCAGTCACCTGAACCAGTAGTAGCGCAGCGCCGGTAGCTTCAAGACCTGAAGATGCTTATCTCGACAGAATTCGACAAATTAAAACAGCCGTTAACAGTAAGGTTGGTAACCCGGTTAACTTAGTTGATATTAATAATGAGGTTGGGCGAGTATATGAACGCACTACTCGAAGCGATGAAGAAGTTAAGTAGTGGTGCAGTCAGTGAAATGGAACCAGCGATGGCCCGTTTGGAAAATTCTTTTGCTCAAGTTGAAGTGGCTATACAAGCACACCAAGCTTCTGGTAACTACAGCTCCTTAGTCACTAATCCAGCCCCGATCACCATTGCTCCAATCAATGCCAGTAACTACACCAGCACCTACACCGTCCCAGTACAGCCTGTCCCTGTAGTGCCAGCTAACAACTATAATGTTACTGCGCCCGTCACCCCAGTAACGCCGACGACACCCGAACCACTACCAACAAGACCAGTTGCAGCCTACGTCAGCTCCAGCCCTGAGCCGGTTCCAGAGAGCCACAGTCGACTACATACTTTCCCAGCTCAACCGATTCCAATTAATGATGTCAGTGAACCTGACCCAGCTGAGACTCTGCAAGCTGCAACAGAAGCGACGCGCGAAACTTTTGTAGAAGAAAAAAGTGGTTTCGAGGATTCTTCTTTGGCCAGTACCGGACAAAAGGTTTTAACCCCACAGGATTTACCTGACCCAGCCTCGCTTGCGACTAGTGAAGATGGTGATCCATTGTTTACTAAGGAAGTTGATGATGGTCTGGAACAGCTTTTGGCTGATTGGTCACTATTTAAAAAGAGCGGTCTTTTTGGTACTGGACCAAAAGGTAGAGAACATCCACTCTTTAAGAAGATTGCTGATTTGCAAGTACCGCTTTTGTTAGCTGGCCGTTTTGAAGGTTCCACCCAAGAGATTAGACAGAGTGTGACGGACTATATGAATGGTTGGCGCTATGAACAGGGAATCATTTACTCACCAGGTGAAACTTTTGAAAAGTACCTCAGGCGAGTGATCAAGCATATTTTAGATTTACAAAAGAGTAGAAAGTAGCATAATAGAGTAATGAAAATCGATCACCACGCTTGTTTGGTTCGGCAGGTGGTTTTATCTACAGATAAAGCTTTGTTAATGTATGACGGCGTTGGTGGTGAAGGGGAAGTTAGCCGACTTACTTTTTCGACTATCGGCATAGATGAGGTCAGAGACATTATCTATCAAGCCAGTTTAAAGCCAGTGACCGGGGACTGTACTTTAGTAGTGGTCACCGCTTCCAATATCACCTATGAGGCCCAACAAGCCCTGCTTAAGATACTTGAGGAGCCACCCGCTACCACGCGTTTTCTTTTTGTGGTACCAACTGATGTAAATCTGATTCCGACTTTGATGTCACGGTTTCTTGATCTCTCTGAGCGAGAAGTGGTGAGTAATGAAACATTGGAAATATTTAATATTTTTTATCACCAGTCATACGCTGACAGATTGAAAGATATTTCCACCCATGTCAGTAGTAAGGATAATGCATGGATTATGGGTATTAAGACCGGTTTAGCTTCTTATTTGGACGCTGAAGAATCACTGAATTTAGAACGTAAGAAGGCTTGTCATTTTGTGTTGGAAAGTTTAGGTACGCGTGGTGCCTCCAACAAGCTACTGCTAGAAGAATTAGCTTTATCACTACCTATTAGTGCGAAAAACACATAAATGGTACACTTAATCTATCAATCAATTTAAAGTTTAAGCATGAGTTTTGACATATCAAAAAAATTAAGTGACATATCAGAGTGGTTACAAAAGGAGTATTCAGGTATTAGAACTGGTCAAGCCAATCCCGGGTTACTGGATAGTGTGCGGGTAGAATCATATGGTACTAGAGTAGCCCTACAACAAGTTGGTTCAGTTAGTATCGAAGACGCCAGAACTTTGCGTGTTTCGCTTTGGGATGCAAGTCAGGTTGCAACGGTTGAAAAGGCTATTCGTGAAGCAGACTTAGGGGTGTCAGTAGTAAGTGATTCAACGGGCTTGAGAGTTATTTTTCCTGAGCTCACTAGTGAAAGACGAGTACAACTACTTAAGTTAGCAAAAACAAAATTAGAAGAATCTAGAGTGTCGGTTCGTTCAGTTCGCGATGAAGCTATGAAAGATTTGGAAGCGAAATTCAAGGCTAATGAAATCAGTGAAGATGATAAGTTTTCGCAGAAAGACAAAATTCAAAAATGTGTGGAAGAAGCCAACTCTAAATTAGAAGTTTTGTTTATTAAAAAAGAAAAGGAACTACAACAGTAGCTTATGTCGATTATTTTATTTCTAGGGGTTTTGTTTGTACTGATCTTGGTACATGAGTGGGGGCATTTTATAGTAGCCAAAAAACCGGTATGCGGGTAGACGAATTCGCTATTGGTTTTCCGCCAAAACTGTTTGGAATTAAAAAAGGTGAAACCGAATACACTATAAACTTACTGCCAATCGGTGGTTTTGTGCGTATTTTTGGCGAAAATCCAGCCACGGTAGAAGCAACTGAAGATGAGCCTAGGTCATTTTCGGCTAGGCCGTATTGGGCACAGGCTTTAGTGCTAGTAGCTGGTGTGACGATGAATGTTATTTTTGCTTGGTTATTATTTGCCACTACCTACATGATCGGGGTACCGACCGCTGTCGAGGAAGCTTCAGCTGGTCCTAACGCTGCTTTGTATGTGGCCGAGTTCTGCCAGAGAGTCCGCTAGCGGAAACACTGCCACTTGGCTCAGAGATAGTGTCTATCGCCAGTACTAATGATGTATTAGAAAACCCTACTCCCACCACCTTTAGTTCAGTTGTACAAAGCTACCCAGGAGAGGAATTGATCATTACCTACACTAAAGATGGGGAAGAAAAAACTACTTCAGCTGTTCCTGAGTCAGGGTTGATTAAGGATGATAGCGATAAGGTGGCAGTTGGGGTCTCTCTAGCTTTGGTAGAAGTCACTAAGCAATCATTTTTCCCAGCTTTGGTTTCAGCGTCTAAGGCCACTTGGTCCGGACTGGTCGGTATTACAGTTGGCCTTTATAGCCTACTAGCAGACGCAGTCACGGGTACAGCTGACTTCTCACAAGTAGCTGGACCGATTGGAATCGTTGGTTTGGTGGGAGACGCGGCTAGTTATGGTATTACGTCGCTATTAACTTTCACTGCGATAATTTCACTAAACTTAGCCATTATTAACATGCTCCCGATACCAGCCCTCGACGGGGGAAGACTCGTCTTCGTGGCCATTGAAGCTATTACCCGAAAGCCAATTGATCCGGTTTGGACAGGTAGAGTAAATCTAATCGGCTTCGTACTATTGATGACCTTAATGGTGATTGTGACTTGGAACGATATCGCTAGGCTTTTGTAGTCTCTTCCAGTAAATGAATGTCCAGAATAATAGCGCCTTGGGCGCTATTATTCTGGACAAAAATCAAGTTTGCATTACTATGCCAATAGTAGCTTTGCGGTTGGCGCGAAGTCTGTTTTTAAAACGGAGGAAATCTTATGTTGGTGACAAATGAGACTGAATCCATAATTGTCGTAACCTGCTATGTCAACAGAAAACCTGGTGAAGATCACTTGGTAATGTTTGGTCAAGGTGAAAACTCTGAGGAAGTACATGGTCCACTAAGGTTCGGTAAACTAATCAATGTAGAAGGTTTGGTAACCGTGGCGACGTCCGGGATCATTACTTTCGATAAGGGTTTTGGCGTTATTGTCTTTGACCCCAAAAGACCTATTTCATTTGTGTGGCATACCCCGTTAGGAGAAGAATTTGGTGTACGAATCAAGGATTTCAATCTGCTGTGAGATATACCAGGTCACAAGTACAGCCCCTGTTTGTGGGGCTGTTTTCTTTGACCCTTTCTAGGTTTACCGTTAGAATGAAGTTATTACTGGAGGTAATTTGAGGTAATTTTATGCGCCAATCAAAACTGTTTACTAAGACCCAAAAAGAAGCGCCAGCTGACGAAGTGGCCAAGAACGCACAGCTACTCATTCGAGCTGGTTATATTCATAAAGAGATGGCTGGTGCCTATCAGTTACTTCCGCTCGGGCTAATGGTGGTGCAAAGATCAAGCAAATTGTACGTGAAGAGATGAAAGAACTTGGTACTAATGAGCTTATCGCTACCAACCTACAACGCAAGAAATTATGGGAACGAACTCATCGTTGGGACGATGAGACAGTAGACATTTGGTTTAAGACTGAACTTAAGGCTGGTGGAGAGATTGGTTTGGCGTGGAGTCATGAAGAGCCTCTAGCTGACATGATGAAAAATCATATCGCTAGTCATAAGGATTTGCCAGTAGCAATTTATCAATTTCAAAATAAACTACGTAATGAAGTGCGGGCCAAAAGTGGCATGATGCGCGGTCGTGAGTTTATTATGAAAGACGCTTATTCATTTTCAGCTACCGAGGAACAACATAATGAATTTTATGAAGCTTGTAAGGTAGCCTATACGAAAGTGTTTGAAAGATTAGGGGTTGGTGCCGATACTTTATATTATGCGGCTGGTGGTGCCTTTACTGAGTTTTCACACGAGTTTCAAACGGTTTGCGAAGCGGGTGAAGACGTTACGTATATCTGTAAAGAAAAGGGAATTGCTATCAACGAGGAGGTGCTTGAAAAAACGGACTTAAAGGAGCTAGGGGTGACCCGCGCGGAACTGATTGCGACTAAGACCGCTGAGGTGAGCAATATCTTCAATTTTGGTCGACAAAAAGCGGAAGAGGTCGGTCTATATTTCACCGATGAAGCCGGGGCTAGGATTCCAGTTTGGATGGGTTCCTATGGTATTGGTATTACTCGAATGATGGGAGTACTGGTGGAAAGTTTGCCGATGACAAAGGAATAGTTTGGCCAGCTAGTGTGGCCCCGTACCAGGTACATTTGGTGGGGTTAAACACTGAAGATACAGCGATGCGTGATTGGGTGGATGGTATCTACAACTCACTAAAAGAACGTGGTGTGAGTGTACTTTACGATGACCGTGACGCTCGGGCTGGAGAAAAGTTTGCCGATAGTGATCTAATTGGCTTACCATACCGCGTGGTAGCGAGTAAAAAAGCCAAAGAAGCTGGGGTGTTTGAAGTGGTAACTAGGGCAACCGGGGAAGTTAGGCAGTTGACCGAGGAGGAATTGTACAACGACTTTGATGCTAATCCTGATACATAGTACAATTCAGCTCCGATGAGTTTTTTCTCCCGACAAATTAATAGAATCCTGTCTACCGTATCGACCGATATGGCTATTGACCTGGGTACAGCCAATACTTTGGTGTATGTAAAAGGTAAGGGGATTGTACTCAATGAGCCGACCATTGTAGCCATTAATAAAAAAACTGGTCAGTTGGTGGCCGTTGGTAATGAAGCTAAGACTATGCAGGGGCGGACACCACAACATATCGAAGTGGTCAGGCCTTTGGTGGATGGAGTAATTTCTGACTTTGAAGTAACTGAAGAGATGTTGGGCTATTTGATAAACAAAGTTCATGGCGAAATGCGTTCACTCGTTGCGCCTAGGGTACTCATTGGTGTGCCGTCAGGTATTACGAACGTTGAGATGCGAGCGGCGCGAGACGCTGCTAAGAACGCTGGTGCTCGTGAAGTGTTTTTGATTGAAGAGCCAATGGCTGCGGCCATTGGCTCAAAACTGCCGGTCGGCAAAGCTATTGGTAGTATGATAATCGATATCGGTGGTGGCACTACCGATATTGCCGTGATTTCACTTAGTGGCATTGTGGTGGCTAAGAATTTACGCGTAGCCGGTGATCATCTCAATGTAGCAATTGCTGCCTATGTACGTGATCAATTTAAAGTTTATGTCGGTGAAAAAACGGCTGAAGAAGCCAAGATAGCGTTAGCTTCAGTGCAAAGTGATAATGCCGGGAACGAAATGGTTATCAGAGGTAGGGATGTGATGACGGGGTTGCCAAGAGAAGTAATCATTACTGCTAGTGATGTACGAGACGCTGTCTCTACTCAGGTCGAAACAATAGTTGAAGCTACCAAGGCAGTGCTGGAAAAAACCCCACCAGAAGTGTTGGCTGATATAATGCAGAGAGGTATCAATCTTTGCGGTGGTGGAGCGCTTATACCAGGATTGTCGGCTTTTTTGGAGGAGACATTGCTGGTTCCGGTGGTAGTAGTGCCGGATCCTCTTCGGGCGGTGGTGAGGGGAGCAGGCATTGTCATAGAAAATCTTGAACAATATGAAGAAGTACTCATCGATAATGAGGGGGAACTCTCGCCATACATCACGTAAACGTCTGCGTTTCGGTATTGTCTTTACAGTAGTGGTTTTATTAGTGGGTTTCTTTTTTCCGAAGATTATTTCTGGGATATCTTTTGTTGTGCTTTATCCAGTGCATGCCGTGTCTGTGTGGTATCAAACCTCAGAGTCTAGTGTGCCTAAATACTTGAGAGTAAAGTCAGATTTGGTAAAGGAGATTGAGTCTCTAAAGAAACAAATCGCCAACGAAAACGGTACACAGCTGTCGATTAGGCGTTTGCTAGAGGAGAATATGCAACTACGAGCGGCTACTAATTTTGGTACGACTACCAATCGTCTGACAGCGCGTGTGATGGCTCAGCCCAGTCGTCTGGCTTATGATTTACTCCAAATCGATAAAGGGTTGGTGGATGGTATTACAGTCGGTTCACCAGTGTTTATTGGTTTTGATACAGTCATTGGGGTGGTAGTGCACGCGACAGCAAATTATTCTTTTGTGGAATTAATTACTACTCCCGGTTTTGAATCAACTTCTTATGTCGTTGGCCCTAACGTTTTTGCTACTTTGGAAGGAGTGGGTGGTGGTGTGGCAAGAGTCAGGGTGCCACAAGGTATACCGCTCAAAGAAGGTAACTTAGTTTTGCTTCCTAGTATTGATAGTGGTGTTTACGGTGAAATAATTAGTGTCGAAAATCCGCCAACTCAGCCGGTGCAGTATGGTTATGTGACACCACCGGTTTCTTTGCAAGGTATTTTATACGTGTCGGTGGCTTTGGATGATATTGCGCCTCGTACCGTGGAGGAAATAAATAATGAAGTGAGGGAGGTTAGCCGTAACTATTTTAAGTTAGATAATGTGCCCGTCTTTGATATCGAGTCACTGTTATCTACCAGTACTCCGACCAGTACCGCCTCAAGTAGTAGTCCTGAGTAATTCCTATGTTACGAGCATTGTTATTTTTGAGTATACTTTTTTTCTTCATCAATCACTTCTTTGTCTTAGCTGGATTGAGCTTTTTATTTTATTTGGTTTTGTATAGTGGTTATGAAATAGTCGTGGCTGGTATTTTGATTGATGGTTATTATGGTGCATTTGTGACGTTACCACTGTTTACTATAGTTAGTTTTGTGTGCTGGATTTTGGCTAATTCAATCAAGAGATTGCTTTTGTTGTATACTAATACTAATGAAACTTTTTCGTAAGAAAAACCGCAAACTCGTTGAATTGGACGAGGTTTTACTTGATGCAACCAACATTCCGTCTTTTAACCAAGCTCGCATGGAGGGGAAGCGTGAGTTACCAATTTCGGTAAGTAGTATTAGGTCTGTGGGGGTGGTTTTTCTTTTAGTCGCCGTAGTTTTTTTTGGCAAGATATTTCACCTACAAGTGACGGAAGGCGCTAGCTATAAGTCCATTGCTGACAATAACAGTGTCGACGAGGCAGTCATTATTGCTGAAAGAGGTGTAGTGTATGACCGTAATGATGAGTTGGTGGCTTGGAATGAATTTGACGAACGTAGCGTTTATGATTTTCCTATTCGTGCCTATACTGACAGACTTGGTTTAGGTCAGGTGCTTGGGTATGTGAGTTATCCGCGAAAAGATAGTCGAGGTTTTTACTATCGCACTGAATACATTGGTCGCAATGGAGTGGAAGCAGCTTATGATGATGTCTTGAAGGGTGAAAATGGATCAAAGATTGTGGTAGCGGATGCTCTGGGTAAGGTGGTAGGGGAACACGCTATTGCTTCTGGACGCTCTGGTCAAGCCCTCCATCTATCATTAGATGCTGAATTGTCTGAAGCTATGTACCAAATCATATCCACTTCTAGTGCGCAGGCCGGCTTTCGTAGTGGTGCCGGTGCTATTATGAATGTTCACACTGGTGAGATTATTGCTCTTACTAGTTTTCCTAGTTATGACCCAGAAGTGATGTCAGATGGTTACGATATCGACACTATAGAAAAGTATAATAATGATGATCGATTGCCATTTCTAAATAAGGTGGTCAGTGGTGTATATACACCCGGCTCAATCGTCAAGCCCTTCGTGGCTTATGGAGCGCTGGCTGAGGACATTATTGATCCAAACAAAACTATCGTTGGTACCAAAGAAATAGTTATTCCCAATCCTTACAACCCAGCAAACCCATCTTACTTTAGAGACTGGCGAGCCCAGGGAGTTATGTCTATGAGGGAAGCGATCGCTTTTTCTTCAAACGTTTACTTCTATACCATCGGAGGTGGCTATGGTGATCAGAAAGGTTTAGGTATTACCAAGATGGCTGAATATTTTCGCTTATTCGGACTTGGTTCTACTACTGGTATCATCATTGCTCAAGAGCAGGCTGGGGTGGTACCGGATCCAGCCTGGAAGCAAGAAGTCTTTCACGACGATTGGCGCTTAGGGGACACTTACTTTACCGCCATTGGTCAGTTTGGTTTTTTGTCTACTCCTATCCAGATGCTTCGGGCGTATGGTGCTTTAGCTAATGGCGGTACACTAGTAACTCCGCATGTCATCAAAGGTGAGCAAGGTGAGAAGCAGTCGATTAATTTGGATCCTAAACACCTCAAGGTCGTCCATGAAGGGATGCGTAAGACGGTGAACTTCCCGGGTGGTACGGCAAGGGCGTTGGAACGGAACGATGTGGCTATCGCGGCCAAATCTGGAACGGCTGAGGTTGGGGTCGGTAATGCCTACGTCAATTCTTGGGCAGCGGGATTTTTTCCTTATGAAGAGCCTGAATTTGCTTTCATTTTGATGATGGATAAGGCACCAAGAAGTAATGCTCTAGGTGCTACCAAAATAATGGGTGATGTCGTTGAATGGATGTCAAAACACCGTCCAGAATATTTAGGTATTACCACAGAATAAATCATAAGAAATAGAAAAAGTTGACCAGGTGAGTTATGTGCGTATAATTGGGTAAATCTTAATTTCGATATGAATGATACACAAGCATTTTTGACCGCTGAAAAGTTTGAAGAACTAAAAAAGGAACTAGACCATTTAAAAACTGTCAGGCGTAAGGAGGTGGCCGAGTCACTGGAGTATGCTCGTAGTTTGGGAGACTTATCAGAAAATGCCGAGTACCAGGAGGCACGTGACATGCAGTCAGCTATCGAGGAACGTATTGGTTACTTAGAGAAAGTTATCAAGGAAGCCAAGATTGTGGCTCATGAAAAGAAGGGTGGAGTGATCAGTTTGGGCTCAGTCGTTACTATCCAAAAGGAAAAAGAAAAGGATAGTCGGACTTACACTATTGTTGGTTCAGATGAGGCAAACATTCACGAAAGAAAGTTGTCATATCTTTCTCCGCTCGGAGAAGCTATCATTGGCAAGTCAAAGGGGGATGAGTTTATTTTCGAAACACCGACTGGGAAGCAGAAGTATAAGGTACTTAAAGTAGAGTAGTAGGGAAAATAAAGACCGGCACCTATAGGTGCCGGTCTTCTGTGTCTGTATGTAAGTCTAATTGGTAAACCCGCTAGTGAAGATTTTGAATAGGTCCTCACTCCAGGTATTGTCGTTGCGGATATTAAAAATCTTCACTAGCGGGTTTCAGTGCCTGTGCAGAATGTTTTTTTGCGTTTATCTGCGATAAACGCTACTATACAAGCTATGTCAGGACTAGAAGAAGTGCGCGCTGAGCGCCTAAAGAAATTACAAATACTGAAAGACAGAGGAATCAATCCTTATCCAGCTAAAGTGGAGCGGACTCATACTGTCGCAGAGGCCCTGGAGTCTTTCGATGCCCTGGCTTCCAGAGAAGAGGAACTTTCGCTACTGGGTCGCGTGATGGTGGTGCGAGGGCAGGGAGCTATCATGTTTTTGGTACTGAAAGATGGTACTGGCACTATTCAGGCTGTCTTTAAGGAAGATGAAATTGACGGAGAATTTTTTACTCTGTTTAAAGACACGATTGATGCGGGAGATTTTATTTCAGTCAACGGTAGTTTATTTACGACCCAAAGGGGAGAAAAGTCACTTTTAGTGAAGGGGTGGAAAATGGTCTCAAAAAGTCTTTTGCCACTACCAGATAAATATCATGGCCTAAAAGATGAAGAGGAGCGACTACGTAAGCGCTATCTGGACTTGCTTGGACATGACGACCTTAGAGAGATGTTTAAGCGTAAAGAAAAGTTTTGGGACGCCACCCGTAACTTCATGAAAGCAGAAGGTTTCCTCGAGGTCGAGACGCCGACTCTAGAGCTGACGACTGGTGGAGCAGAAGCGAGACCTTTCTCAACCCATCACAACGATTTTGATATTGACGTGTTCTTGCGTATCTCTATTGGCGAACTTTGGCAGAAGCGACTGATGGCATCTGGTTTTGAGAAGACTTTTGAAATCGGTCGAGCTTATCGTAACGAGGGCACTAGTCCAAATCACTTACAGGAGTTTACTAACATGGAATTCTATCAGGCGTTTGCCAACTATGAAGATGGTATGGCTTTGGTTGAACGTTTATATCAGACAATTGCCAAAGAAGTTTATGGCACCACCACTTTCACCCGCGGTGAACATACTTTTGATTTAGCAGGGCAGTGGCGACGAGTTGATTACGTAGAAGAGATAACAAACCAAACTGGTATTGATGTAAATTCAGCTACGGAAGATGAAATGAAAGCCAAGTTAAGTGAGCTTAGTGTTAAGTATGAAGGTGATAACAAGGAAAGACTAACCGACACGCTCTGGAAGTACTGTCGCAAGAATATTGCTGGTCCAGCTTTCCTTATTAACCACCCAAAGTTAGTTTCACCACTAGCTAAAGCAGTGGATGGTAGGGAAGATGTAACTCAGCGTTTTCAGCCAATTATCGCTGGTACTGAAGTAGGGAACGGTTACTCTGAACTCAATGATCCACTAGAACAGCAAGCACGCTTTGATCTCCAACAACAGCTTATCGACAGAGGTGATGCAGAGGCCATGATGCCTGATTTTGAATTTGTCGAAATGTTAGAACACGGCATGCCACCAGCTTGTGGTTTTGGTTTTGGTGAAAGACTATTTGCCATTCTCGAAGATAAACCAATCAGAGATACTCAGCTATTTCCACTGGTGAAGCCAAGAGACTAAACTATTAAAATTTGGTTTACTTTTCTAGTCTTGCGTAAGTCAATAAGAAACAAAAATTGATGAAAAGCTTGCTATGCTAGTCATTATGCTGAATAAGGTGATAGAAATAGTTAATAAGAGAACTGCCATAGACTTCAATGGTTGTGTCCAATTTATGCGCATAGATGAATAACTTTGTATTGAAAAAAATGTTCCAATAAAAGAAAAAGGTAAGGCATAAAGGGTATACTTCCCCAAGAAAAAACTTAAGGCTATCATAATACTGCCAATAATGGTTAATAATGCAGCTAAGGATAGATATAAAAAGGATACAGATGCTGGAGTCCTATTATTTTTCTGTAAAATTTTGTTTTGGAAATCTTTCTTTGGGACGTGTTTTATTTCTAACTCCATATTCTATATTTAGAATTATATAATAATTTTAAAACAAAAACACTGGTATTTATTTTCTACCCGTCCTCGTTCAGAGAATTTTCACTGCGGTTCACAAAATTAATCCCGCAGTTTTTTTGTAATTCCGAGATACGATTTTTATCGTGAGAAGTTTTTTAATCTTGTGAAATACCTACAAGTAATTTTTTTGTAAGTATTTATTATTTAAAAGAAAGTTAAAGACTATTTGTTACCTCCGCAGCGAAAATTACATGAGCGAGGATTATAAGAATAGTCTTTTACTTTTTGTTGTACGTAATTCAAACTTTTCTTGGTGGGGTTAGTTGTGTATAACTGTGGTTGCTGGTGGGGTGAAGTGGTATACAATGTAGGAGTGGTGGGAGATAGTGGAACATACGGCGAAAGTCGTATAGACTAGTCAAGACATGTTAATTGGTGAATACAAACATACGTTGGATCCTAAGAAACGGCTGTCCTTGCCGTCCAAGTGGCGCAAGGAACTTGGGAGAAAGCTTGTAATCACCAGGGGTCTTGATAACTGTCTCTTTGTATATCCGCTCCGAGAGTGGGAGAAGATCACTGAAAAAATTGGTCAACTCCCGCTCGGTCAGGCGGATACAAGAAGTTTCAATCGATTCTTCTTATCAGGGGCTGTTGAAGTGGAGGTAGATTCAGTTGGACGTATTCTCGTTCCAGACTTTTTGAAAGATTTTGCAGTGTTAGCAACTAATGTAGTTCTAGCTGGCATTCACAATCGTATCGAAATTTGGGATGAGGGAAAGTGGTCTGAGTATAAACGTAAGATCGAAACTCAAGCTGATGCGCTAGCAGAAAAGCTTGGTGAGATTGGCGTCCTATAACTCTTCTACCATGAATCACATCACAGTCTTAAAGGATGAAGCAGTGAAAATGCTTTCGCTCAAGAAAGATAGCGTCGTTATAGATGCTACTTACGGAGCTGGAGGTCATGGCAGAGCAATCTGCTCACAGCTAGGGGAAGATGGGATATACGTTGGCATTGATGCAGATAAAACTGCGTTTGTAGATTCGTTCCTAAACGATTTACAAGGCGGTCCAAAGCATCATCTAGTTAACGATAATTTCGTCAACATAAAAGAAATAGTTAGTTCTTTACATATAAACAGAGTAGACGGAATTCTAGCTGACCTAGGTTGGCGCTCCGATCAGTTTACTGACGGTGGAAAAGGTTTTTCCTTCTCCAGTGAGGATCCACTCTACATGACTTACGGTGAAGCAGGAGATTATCTTTTTGTCGCCGATGACATAGTCAACTCATGGGCGGAAGAAGATATTGCCAATGTCATCTACGGGTACGGTGAGGAGAGATACTCTAGACGGATTGCTAAAGCCATAGTCACGGCGCGCAAGGCGGATAAAATCAAAACCGCTAAAGCTTTAGCTGAAGTGATAAGTAGTGCCGTACCGGCCTCATATCGCAACGGTAAAACCAATCCAGCCACCAAGACCTTCCAAGCGCTTAGAATCGCCGTTAATGATGAACTGAAAGTTGTTGAGAATTTTATTGCTGAAGCAGTACAAGTTCTATCTCCAAACGGGATCCTAGCGATTATAACTTTTCACAGTTTAGAAGACAGGGTAGTGAAGCTCGCTTTTCGAGAGTTAGCAAAAACTGATGACTACACTCTTTTAACCAAGAAGCCAATAGTTCCCAGTCGAGAAGAAATTTTATCAAATGGACGAGCACGTAGTGCAAAACTTAGGGTAATACAAAAAAACTTATTTTAAATACCATGAAAGTCGCGAAAAAGTACAATTCAAATCGTTTAATCACTGCTGGTTGCCTCACTTTACTGCTAGCTGGGGTAGTAGCGTATATGTATTTTTTAAGTTTATCTGTAGTGCATGTCGTCATGCGTAACGAAGTGCTCCAATCTATGGGGCAATTACGGTCTGAGATTGCCTATTTGGAAACAGCCTATATTGAAGCCAATCATACTATTAGTTCTAAAGTAGCTACTTTACAGGGTTTTAATACTGTAGAGAATAAAATTTTTATAGATATAACGACCGGGGACAAAGGCTTGGTATTACGTAACGCTAACGAATAGTTCACTATGAGAAGGAACATGATACTCAGAATTCGTATCATTACTGGGTGTATTTTACTCCTGTCTTTAATATTAGTGGCGCGATTATATTATATTCAAATTGCTCATGGTGCTATTTACACCGAAAAGGCAGATAAGCAGTACGTACAAACAAAGCAGGATCTCTATTCACGGGGTACTATCTATTTCACAGCTAGAGATGGTAAGTATGTGGCCGCAGCGTCCGTTCGGTCTGGTTATCTGTTGGCTTTTAATCCGCAACTAATAAAGGAGGCGGAAGCTTCGTGTGAGAAGTTGACTCAGCTAGTAGATTTAGATAAAGAAAAGTGTGTTGAGCAGGCAACTTTACCTAATCGTACCTATGTAGAGATACTTAGAGAAGTGTCTAGAGAAGATGCTGATAAAATTCGCACCTTAGATCTGTCAGGTGTTCAGCTATATAAAAATCAGTGGCGTTACTATCCCGGCGGTTCTCTGGTAGCAAGAAGTATTGGTTTTGTTGGTTATACCGATAAGTCAGATACAGAGTTGTTTGGAAAATATGGTTTGGAACGACAGTACGATAACGTTCTCTTAAAGACGCAGGATGTACGTTCAGTAAATATTTTCGCTGAAATCTTTAGTAACCTTGGGGACGTGGTCTATAAAAAGGATGAGTCACTCAGAGGGGATATAGTAACCACTATCGAACCGACCGTCGCGAGAATGCTAGAAACGGTTTTAGATGAAACACAGCAAAAATATAATAGTACTCTGACTGGTGCCATCATCATGAATCCAAAAACTGGCGCTATTTATGCTTTAAGTGCTGTACCGAACTTTGATTTGAATAATCGCGGTAGTTCATCGATTGATGTATTTAGAAATCCGCTGGTAGAGACGGTTTATGAGTTTGGGTCTACGATTAAGGCTCTTACAGTGGCGGCTGGTTTGGATAGTGGAGCGATTGTTCGTAATTCAACCTATTATGACGCTGGCTTTGTTAAGTTGGATGGCTTTACTATTAAAAATTATGACGGTAAAGGAAGAGGAACTGTAGCGATGCAGGAAATACTCAATCAATCTTTAAATACCGGTGTATCGCACATAGTGCAAAAAATGGGTAAAGAAAAATTCCGGGAGTATTTCATGAATTATAAATTGGGAAGTGAAACTGGTATTGATCTACCTAACGAAGCTTTCGGACTAGTCGATAACTTAAGATCACCACGTGATGTGGAGTATGCTACGGCTTCATTCGGTCAAGGGATTGCTATGACACCGATTGCAGCGGCGAGAGCTTTTGCTACTTTGGGTAACGGTGGCTACTTAGTAACACCGCATTTGGTTTCAAAAATTGTTTACGAAGATGGTACAGAAAGAGAGATCCTCTTTCCTAAGGGACAGCAAGTCTTGACTGAGGCAACTAGTGAGGAAATTTCCAGCATGATGGTGACAGTGGTAGATAATGCCCTCCGCGGAGGAGTTTTCTCGATGCCGAACCATACTATTGGTGCCAAGACTGGTACGGCACAGATAGCAGACACCAAAAATGGTGGTTATTATGAAGACAAGTTTTTGCACTCATTTATTGGCTATTTTCCAGCTTTTGACCCAGAATTCTTAGTATTCATGTATACTGTAGAGCCAAAGGGGGTACAATATGCCTCAGAAACTCTGACTGAGCCCTTTATGAATATTGCCAAGTTTTGATTAATTATTACGACATACCACCAGATAGATAAATATTATGAAAGACTTATTCAAAAAAATCGTAGTTTCTATAATAACTTTTGAAGCCCAGGTTCTACTAAAACGTCACAAGCCAATTATTATTGCGGTCACTGGTAATGTCGGTAAAACTTCAATGAAAGATGCTATTTATAGCGTACTCAAGCGCCATGTCTCTGCTCGTAAAAGTGAAAAAAGTTTTAACTCCGATATCGGTGTACCGCTGACCGTTCTCGGTTTACCTAATGGTTGGAGTAATCCATTTATTTGGCTTAAAAACATCTTCGATGGTTTTTACTTAGCATTTTTATCTAAAGAGTACCCAGCTTACTTGATATTAGAAACTGGTGTCGATAGACCGGGTGATATGAAGAAGCTAGCTAGCTGGATTAAGCCAGACATGGTGGTGTTGACGCGGTTTCCTGATGTGCCGGTACATGTCGAATTCTTTAGTGGACCAGAGGCGGTGATAGAGGAAAAGATGGTTTTGGTAGAAGCGCTGAAGCCAGAGGGGGTGGTGATTTATAATCATGACGACCAAATCATTCAGTCACAGCTAGCTAACATTCGCCAACAAACTATCGGTTATAGTCGTTACTTAGCAACGCAGTTCACTGCGAGTAAGGATGAAATTTATTATCATGATGACGCACCGGTCGGGGTGAGTTTTACTGTGAGTCATTTAGGTCAATCTCAAGCAGTAAAAGCGAGCGGGGCCATTGGTACACAACTAGTCTACACTTATACTGGAGCCATTGCGGTAGCGATGCAGTGCGGTATTTCCATGCAGGATGCCGCTACCGCCCTAGAGGAACATTTGCCGCCACCAGGGAGAATGAGAATCATTAAAGGTTTAAAGGGTACTACCATCATTGACGATACTTACAATTCTTCACCAATAGCGGTTGAGCAAGCTCTGATGACTATGAAGGAAATCCGTTACGCGAAGCGCAAGATTGCCATTTTAGGTGACATGCTTGAACTTGGTCGGTTTTCCGCTCGAGAACACGAAAGGGTAGGTGAGTTAGCTTCTCAGTGCGTTGACGTCCTATTTACACTAGGTATTCGCTCTCAGCGTACCGCACAGTCGGCTCTGAGTCATGGTTTAGACGAAGCACAAATATTTCAATACGATGAAGTTGAGAGAGCGGGTAAGGAACTACAAAATTTCTTGAAGCCAGGTGATGTGGTTTTGGTTAAAGGGTCACAAGGTGTCAGGGCAGAGAGGGTAGTCGAAGAAGTTATGCAGGAACCAGAAAGAGCCGGTGAGCTACTAGTGCGTCAAGACCGTACTTGGACGGCAAAAAGCATTTAAAGAAGCTCAATTAAGCGATAAAATATGATCATGTTATACTCATGATCATGGATACAAAAACCAAACCTATTTTAGAAGTAGCGAATGTCAGTAAAACTTTTTCCACCAGCCAGGGAGATATTACTATTCTTGATCAGGTTAACTTTGTAGTTAATAAAGGAGAAAAGGTGGCTATAGTAGGTCCGTCTGGCTCTGGTAAGTCAACCCTGCTTTCACTCATCGGTCTCTTAGATACTCCAACGACTGGCACCATTACTGTAGACGGAGAAATAGTAAATGAACTAAGTGAGGCAAGGCAGGCAAAGTTTCGTAACGAAAAAATTGGCTTCATCTTTCAGTCATTCGAGCTAATTTCACCATTTAATGTAACCGAAAACGTCATGGCTCCACTAGAGATTGGTGGGTCACTTTTGGCGACTGATGTCAGTGAGGCGCAGAACCTGATCACCTCTATCGGTCTTAGTGAGCGTAGTGAAGCAATGCCTCACACTCTCTCTGGTGGTGAAAAGCAACGAGTAGCTATTGCTCGGGCTTTAGTCAGGAAACCAGCGTTGATACTAGCTGATGAACCTACTGGTAGTCTGGATAGAGTGACTGGTGAAAAAGTCTTGTCGATGCTCCTTGAGGCGGTAGATAGTCAGGATACGACTTTGATTATAATTACTCATGATGAAGGGGTGGCTGGTAAAATGGATAGAGTATTTGAGTTAAGAGATAAAAATCTTCATGAACGTGCTTAGTTTGACTGCTAGTTACAGTTACCGGCTAGTCAAACGTGAGTGGCGCAGGTTTGTTTTGCCGTTTTTGTCGCTCGTCATTACAGCTATTGTTATGAGCTTGGTCTTGCTTTTGACAAGCTCCAGTGCCTTACTGCTTGAAGAACAGGCTAAGGACCTACAGGGAGGGGATGTCGTCTTAGAGAGTACTAGTCCTATAGAGGCTGACGCTTTTTGGCAGGCAACCGGTATCAGTCCAAAGGAGGTGACTAGTAAGATTTCTTTTTCTGGTACTCTACAAAGCTTATCCGAAACATCCCCTTTTTCACTAGAAGTAATTGATAGCGCTTACCCGCTTTACGGGGAGTTTGTGTTGGCAGAAGGTGAGTATGTTGGTGTTAATGATCAACAGATTTTATTGGATCAGACTGGTGTTGAGCGTCTGTCTGTGACCGTTGGAGACGCAGTTACCTTTGGTGAACAGACTTTCACTGTGTCGGGGATCGTGGTATCTGAACCCACCTCACTTTTTGGTGGCTTTAGATTTTTACCAAAAGCCTTTATCAGTACTGAGGGATTTATTTCAGCCAATGTAGATCCACAGTTACTGCGAGCCGAATACAGTGTGGCTGGTAAGTTCGACCCCTTATCACTGCGAGAAAAGGAAGTAATAAGAGAAGTAGAGAAAAGTTATGTGCCGAAAATTGATGTCGATATAGCTGGACAAGAAGGTCGTGGTTTGCGGTTCGGCCTGCAGACGGTGACGGACTTTCTGGTGGTTGCAGTTTTGATTACTTCTGTTTTGGCAGCGGTAAATATTTATTCTAGTACTTTGTACTTGGTGACAGTGGAGAGAAAAAGTCTGGCGGTTTTACTAGCCCTCGGTATAAACAAACGCACTTTGGTGGGTATTCTCGGCTCAGCCTTACTCTATGTGGTTATTTTTGCTTGTCTGATCGGGATACTATTGGGCGCTCTGGTCTTTTCTGAATTAGCTAATTATATTGGACAAGCTTACTTAATTGATCTACCAACTCCAGATTATGTTTTGTACGCACTGATCTGTAGTGGTCTAATTATCGCTATTGCGGTGGCTTCTTTTGTACCGGCTACCAGACAAAGTCTAGCCTTAAATCCAAGGCAGATACTTATTGGCGGGGGAGATGTTAAACAAAAAATTCCACTGCGGACAGTGCTCACTATTACCTTCTTTACTTTGTTGCCGTTAGTGGCTCTGGCAACTTTTCTACTAGGTAGTCTGATCGATGGTCTACTAGTGATGGTAGCGATTATTTTGGTGTATGTACTGGTCTCAGGTGTATTTGCTTGGTTGTTATCTTATGTCTATAAGAAGAGACAGCTATTTTCCTCACCGCTACGAAGTATCATTAGTCAAAAGAAAGCGGATGGGCTGTTTGGCGTGGTGTCTTTCACCTCACTCTTTGTGGCTCTGACGGCTTTGTCTACATTATCTTTGCTACAAATTTCTTTACAAAGCTATTTAGAAAATGACTTATCTAGTACCATCCCCACGACTTACGTTTTAGATATACAGCCATCACAAAAGGATGCGGTCACGGAAGCTTTCCCAGACCTAAATCTGTTTGCCAATATTCCCGCTCGGATTGTCAGTATTGATGACTTACAAGTACAGGCTGAGTTAGCTGTCCGTAATCCTGAAGTCGACAGAGAGCTTGGTCGGGAGTTCAATATTACTTCTGACACCGAAATCCCTAACAGTGATCAAGTGACCAAGGGGGTGTGGGGTAGAGGCAGAGCGGGGGAGATTTCGGTGGAAGAAAGTTTTGCTGAAAGGGCTAACATTGATATCGGCTCCACTCTAGTTTTTACCGTCCAAGGCTTTGAAGTAAGTGGTACAGTCACTAGTTTGCGTAGTACAGACACCCGCTCTGGTTTACCGTATTTCTATTTCATTTTTTCACCGGAAGACTTAGCTAATTTTCCTGGAGTCTATTTTGGTTACGCTGATTATGAGCCTACAAGACAAAAGGAACTAGGGAAGTTTTTAGCCACTAACATGCCAAATGTTTCAGTGATTGAAACGCAAAACATCGGCTCACTGGTGGTGCAAATCGTCAGTACCTTACTGGTGATGATTCTGGTGGTGACTTTCCCACCTTTGTTAATTGCGACGTTACTTATCGCTACCTTGGTAGTGTCTTCTTATGCTTCGAGACGGAGAGAGGGGGCGAGGATAAGGGCTATCGGAGGCACTAAGGTTTCAGTGCTGAAGCTGTATTTAGCCGAAACAGTTTCTCTAACTTTGCTGGCAGCTGTCAGTGCCTATCTACTGAGTATTGTGGTTACTTGGTTAGTTAGTGAGTATTTCTTGAAGCTCGACCAGGTAATTTTATTTAACTCGCAATTAATATTCGGACTATCAATCATCGGCGTCTTTGTGGGTCTGATTGGTCTTTACTTGTTCAAAACTGATACAATGCCTTTAAGAGAACTAATGTCATATGAAACCAATCAATAAAATCATAATTTTAGTTGTTATACTCTTGGCCGGAGCCTTCTATCTACTGTCTGGGCTAAGTAACGATAAAGTTATCTCTGATATCAAGCCAAAAGCTAGCATGGAAGATAAGGTTAAGATAGTTGCCTTTGGCGATAGTTTAACGGCCGGACTCGGTTTACCAATCAGTGATAGTTATCCGGCACAACTCGAGACAGCGCTCACAGCTAAACAATTAGCGGTGACCGTCATTAATTCTGGTGTTAGTGGCGAGACAACCAAGGGTAACTTGGAGCGAGCCAGCTTTATTCGCTCACAAAACCCGGATATTGTCCTCTTGGGTATTGGAGGTAATGATGCATTACGTTTACTTCCGATATCGGAAACACGAAAGAATATTGACGAAACAATTGGTATTTTAAAAGGTGGTGTCAATCCACCAGTCGTAATTTTGCTCCAGATGCAAGCGCCACTCAATGCTGGTTTAGGCTACAAAAATGAGTTTGATAGTATTTACGAAGAGTTGGCCGAAAAACACAACATCCTTTTAGTACCGTTTTTAACTGCCGAAATTTTCTTAGATAATGCCAACAAATTATCCGACGGTATTCATCTCAACCAGGTTGGTTATGGCAAAGTCGTCGACCAGTATCTAATGCCGGTAGTAGAGGAGGTGATAATAAAGTTGATAGGTAAGTAAGTTAGGACTTTTGATTGATGTGGTGACAACAATTGTTCATATCTTTTAACTTCTCCTATTCTCTATATTTTTCTACATTTTTTATATCGTTGTGTGCATTATTAGTGGCTAATAATAAATATTCAAAATCATCCAAAAGATTAAGATTGAAGCTAAGATTACTGTCCCGTACAGAGCTAACTTTTTACCTAGAGGTCTTCTCTTTTTAAATAGACTTAGTATTAAACCGGTCGGTGTAATAATTATTGAAACCAAAAGTAAGAATGGAAGAATATAAGCATTTAAGGGGATGAGAACATAAACAGCATACTTTTCAAACTTTTGACGTGTAGTCATTTCTGAGTTGCGCCAATCTTCGATGTAAGTTTTTAGGGTTGTGTCACAATCCAGTGTGTAGTATTGCAGGTTTGCTTGACTCATGAGTTCAGCGCATTGATTAAGTTGGGTATCGTTAATTTCTAATGTTTTATAATAGGTCAAGAATCTCTCTCTTCGACTAGGTCCTAAGTCAAAATATTCACTTTCGTTACAAAACTCATCATAAACAAAGGCTGGTTCACTTGACTCCACTTGAGGTTTTTTGATGCAATCAAAATTTTCAAAGCGTTCAGACGGTGCAGGGAGTGCGGATGCGTAGTTAAAAAAACCAAAAAATGATAACAATAATACGAAAGTAAAAGTAGGGAGGTAATATTTCATGGTCAGTTTCTATAAATTGTAATTATTACCACTTTATAATTAAGAAGATTTACTAAGAGATGTAATCAATACGTGGTTCGTAGCGGAAGGCCCGGCGGCTTTTTTCGTTGTTGTACCCCATTCGGAAAAACATCGGAATAGTCTTACCTTGTACTTCAAAGACTTCAAGGATTTGGTTACGGGCGGTCTCGACTAGATTTTTGTCTGATTCAGAAAAAACTGATTCCGCATTTTTCATTAGCCCTTCCCAAAGATAAAGGACACCAACGCATGGTTGTAGACTAATACCCAGCTCAGTACTCTTAAGCCAGACTCTTTCCATTGCTCGACCCGCTTCTAAGTAATCGTGAGGTTGGTCACCATAGGTCACCACCACACCAAAAGCCGCACTTTGTCGGTAATGCTGAGCGCGCATTCTAGAATTGATGCGGGCGATGCCAAGCAAATTAAACAGATAAGCAATCGGCCAATTTTTAATTAACTTAATACCAAATTTTTCAAACGCACTCATGCCTAGTGTGTCTATATACAGGCCAGATGGTTCGTGCTCATCGTACTGCTTTTCAAAGAAGTGCTTGAAAAAGAAGCGATGAAAAGCCTTATTTCTAAACATCAGTCTTTCCACGGTAGCGCTAGCGTTGGCTAAGATGTCTAACTTGTCTGGATCGTCCACAATCTTAAAAACATTTCCTTCAAACTCGGCACAAGCGTCCACTAGCAACGCTTGGTTGGCTTTGGAGATAGGTATCTTATTGTATTTATGTCGGTTGGTTTGGCGATGGTGGATACTAGCGTAGAGTGGGTCCTCCGCTATCGGCTCTTCGTGGAGTACCAGTTTGGCGATTACGCCAGAGTCACCGCTGGGAAAGGTGGTTATTTCTACCCTGTAGCCATAATGACTGGCACTAATCACCATGTTTTCTATCAGGGCACCATGGGCAACAAATGAACCGTGTTGACCACTATTGTACAAAGTTGAATCACGATTTTCGATATTGAGGACATGAATAACATTTTTGTCGACAATAAATTGCCATGGTTGGGAATTTTCTCCAGAAGGGGCTTGAATGCCGTCATAGATAATTTTCGAAATGTCTTTTTGAAGTTCGTTCTTTTCCATGGTTTTGTTACTTAATTATTATTATCCTTAATAAATGAACTTAAAGGTCTTCTTAGGGTGCCAACTTTAATCGGTTTGGCATATCCCAACCTGAACATAATCAGTTGGTTTTCTTTATCTCGATTAAAGTGATGAAATACTTGTTGCTCTATTGCCTCAGCCTCAGCTAATAGCTTTTTATGTCTAGGGGAAAGGTCAGTATCGTCTTTGAGTTTTGATCTGAGGAGGAAGATGGGCAGGGCTGCCATTGGTTGGAAAGATAAGTCGTGATTAGTAGCCTCTAGCCAGACACGCTCCAAGGCTCGGCCGGCGGTTAGGCAGTCTTTATGGGAAATGCTCGGAATAGTCAGCAGTACTACTGACTGGGAGGCTAATATTTCTTTGTAGGCAAAATATGCCACCAAGTAGGAAAATCCAAAGTAATTAAGAACCCGCATCACTTTCCATTTATGACTCAGTTTCAAAAATAATTCTCCCTCCGGACCAGCGTTTAAGTTACGTAGTGGGAAGCCATCTTTGGTTTTGTAGACATGCTTTTCTTCAAAACGAAGCATGTCTTGGAAGTGCAAGTGCAAGTCTTCTCTTTCGGAGCGTAAAATGTCGACCAGTAAAGTTGCTTTAGCTAATTTACGCAGAGCTTTTTTGTCACGGATTTCGTGCCACTGTACACCAGGGAAGGATAGGGCTATTTGTCTAAGTTTGGCTGTTAAGTCTTGAGGGATTCTTTGCTTGGTATAGCAACGTCTATTAGTGTTTCTTTCCCAGATTGAATTAAAAAGTTTATTTTGTGGCTCGTCGGAAAGTTTAAAGGAGATAGTGGCAACTGGTCCACTTAGGTCTTCACTAATAGACTCCACTATTGTTTCCAAACCATAAAAAGTTGAAGCGATACTTATGTTTTCCAACATGGTACCAACTGAAAGGAGAGAAGGAATGTGTTTGTAGTCAAAGTAGGAAATTTTCTCACCGATCTCAATTCCTAAGTGCACTTTGTCACCGTCAATCTTAATGGTCCAAGGCTGATTATTGTCACCAGAAGGTGCTTGGATACCGGCCGTAAGGATGGCATTTACAACTGCTTCAGGAACTGGTAATGACAATACCCGGGGCTGGAAGATACCAGGAGGGGGTACTGGTTTGTAGCCTTCTTTTTTACCCCAGTATTTATTGATGAGTACATAGCGACGGATTCTTTGCCACAAACCTTTGTTACCACGTCTGAGGACTCCGGACACAAATTTACCTTCGCGAAAATCAAACTGCAAAAAATGGGGGACTGGTTTAATACCAGGATTTTTTAGTGAAATTCGTAATATTTCTGTAATGATCATTGATCCAGCCAGTAGAGCCGCTACTCCAGTGGCTGGGCCAACTTTAGCTTCCAGACTAATGTATGAAGGGTCGGTGTAAGTCGCACTAAAGTGTCGTGGTATCCAGGCAAGAGCAAAGGCCGCCATGACGTCTTGGTCATTACTTTGCGCAGATACACCGAGAAAATCATCGAGAGGCATACCCTTAGGGTCAAAGATCAGTAGCGAAGCACCAAAGCCAACATTTCCCGAACTAACAACAAACAAATTTCGACGACGACATTCAGTTAGAAGTGACAGTCTAGCTCGATAGGCAAAAAAATCCATCGCATCTACCACGATATCTACTCCCTTTAGAAATTCACTAGTATTGTTTGGACTGAGACCCTCGTTAATTGTTTTTATTTTTAGGTAAGGGTTGATGGCCAAGGCTTCTTCTACGAGTACAGACACCTTCGAACGTCCGAGAGTGTTTGGGCGCGCTCCATGCTGGCGATTGATATTGCTTGGTTCAAAGTGATCGTAATCAGTGATGACAAATGATCCAATACCACCACGCACGAGCCCCAGAAAAACATTGCCACCGACGGCTCCTAATCCAGCAATAGCCACAGTAGTATGCCTAAGCTTCTCTTGTTCAGTTTTAGTAAAGTAACCACGATTTCTAATGAAGGCAGCAGACCAGTAAGCGTCCGCTGAGTGAAGGGAAAATTTTCTTAGACCAGCTACCGATTCGTCGATAACTTTATTAATAGATAATGACGACTCACTATCGTTAGGAGTTGGATCTGCCTCGGTATTAGTTGTGTTATTCATATGCAGTAACTGTCATCTTCTACGACTGTACTACTATTTTACCATAGTAGGATTTGTGTTTTGGTCTCGATCACTCCTTACTCTGGCGAGCGCCATCAGACCGAGAACAGTAAAGACAGAAATAGCTAGGGTGGCAATACGATACCGGTCGCTACCAATAGAAACCAGGCTGGTGACCACTACCCCCCAAATAATCGGTCCCACGAAGGAGGAAGCTCTTTCGACCAGGCCAAAATAGGCGAAGGCGAGGTTGTGTCGACTGTCGGGAGCTAGATAGCCCATCACCGAACGAGATACGGCTAAGTTGGAACCAAACCAAAAGCCCATGAGGATAGTAGCGACGATAAAAACATAGAAATTTGTTACTAAGCCCATCAAGGGCAAGATAAATATCCAGCCAACAATGATGTACATCAAAGTACGCTTGTGACCAAAACGATCTGCCAACATACCAGAGATAACGGCGCCAATACCGGAAGTCACCAAGATACCTAGTAAGATATAAGTTTTCACTGTGTCCGACACACCCCACACTTGTTCAAGGAAAATAGGAAAATTATTGGTGGCTGTCAAAATGGCGTCAGTGAACAAAAAGTAAGCTAGTAAAAAATACGCCATGCCGGGTAGTAGAAAGATTCTTTTAGTTTCAGACAGTAAACGTTTGCATTCTAAGTTGAGGTTGAAAGGTTGCTTTTCTTTCTTGGGCTCAATAAAGAATATGAGCATGGGTAGTGAAAGAAGAGTAAAACCAACGATAGCGGGAATGAGAGTTTCCACTTGGGGAGCACTACCAAAGAAGTTGATGCTACCGTTTGAAAAGGGTAGTACTAAAAGTAGTCCGGCAAATTGTCCAAGGAAGTTGGCTCCGATACCAAGGCCGGAGATTTTACCTCGCTGTCCCCGGGAGAGATGTCGTTGATGAGCGGAGTATAAAAGTAAAAGTTAGTAAGTACATGTACAGACCCAGAGCGAAAAACACTAAGGCCGACAGGTCATTATTTAAAATCGTCGAGACAGCACACAAAGTATAAAGTAGAGAGGTGAGGAGTAGTGACCCGCAATCCCGCGATCCGTCGATAGTGTTTGTCGAGCAGTAGTCCGGCGATCGGTGCTGTTAGTAAAAGTAGGAAAGCCGAAGCGGTAAAGGTAAGGTTGAAATAGATGTCTGGCGTACCTCGTCCGACTACAATCCACTGCGCAAAATAGAGAAAGAAAACAATTGAAACCAGCGAGTTGGCAAAATCATAGAGGGCCCACAAGAAAATATTACGCTTGGTTTGCATATAGTAATTATACAGTAAATGTGGAGGTTAAAAGGGGATTTAGGTCGAATTGACTTGTTACTACGTGAACAGTTTGATGCTTTTAAAAACCGAATACCACAATTAATTACGTAATTAATTGTGGTATTAAATTTTGGTTTTGGTAAATAAATACAAAAAGACCCGCAGAAGAAATGGGGTGATTTGTGGGCTGTTGGGTGCCGAAATGTCACCAATTAGTATGCCTTGGTGTTTTGGCACTTCAGATTTTAGGAGTAGAGCATGAAGATTGGATTGATCAACTTTCATGTAAACCAACCCCAGACTAACTCTTTTCGTATACGGTGAACACCAAAATTGGTGGCACCCATTCGAGCTTCAACAACTTGGTGTCGACAGGATGACAATTATCAAGTCGCCGTTTTGTGGCATTTTGTAACCACACTTCGCGACGAATCGGTCAGGGGTCACGTAGACTGGCTTACTGCCGAAAATGTGGTAACGAACGATAAGTGGTGATTTTGAGCAACGCTACCACTAACAGAACTAGAATTTTTTCATTTTGGTCTCCTTTGGAACAAACGACCCATAATTAATAATAGCACATTTGGTGCTAAATGTCAATGACAAAAACTAAGTAGTAGGATTGGAAACGTTTATATGAAGCTCTATTTTTACGGGAAAATGGTTGAATTGGTAGTGAAGGAAGTAATCATTTCATCATTACTTCTATTTTTTGTTTTTGGTGTTACTATCTATCTATAAAGCCACAAAAATTACATATGTTTAAAGCTTCTCAGTTAAGCAAGTAAAAAATCTTCTTTTTGTTGACGACCAAACTCTTAGTGTACCTAAGTATCAGCGACCTTATTCCTGGTCAAAAGATGAGATTGATGACTTTTGGGACGATGTAATAAATGACTCTTTTTTATTGGGACGTTTATTCTTAATTCTGAAAATTTAGAGGAAAGTAAAAGTCTTGAAATAATTGATGGACAGCAAAGAGTTTTGACAATGACTATCTTTCTAGCCGTTCTACGTGACGTTGCTAAAGCGTTAGGATATCGCAAAAATTATCTGAAAGGATTCACAAAAAAACAATAGTAATGGAAGACTTTAAGGGTAATATTGTAAAAAGAGTGATTGCAGGTCAGAAAAGCTTAATTAAGTATATTCAGCGTTTATCCAAGAATCAGTAGAATCATCACCTGTACTAAATTTATTACAAAGGAAGAAAAAATGTTTTTGATAATTACCGTATTATCTGAAAAGTACATGAGTATGTAGTATCACTTGGTATAAAAATGCTGAGGCGACACTACAACAAATTCTGGAGAAGTTGTCTGCAATAAACTGTGTAATAATCCGCATAAATAATGATGAAGATGCATATGCAATATTTGAGACAGTGAACGCAAGAGGAGTGGACTTGTCTGTTCGGATCTCCTTAAGAACTATATATTCAAACAGTTAGAAGTTGATGGAAATCTAAAGTATGGGTTAAAGATCAGTGGGATAAATTAAGTTCTAATATTCTCGATTCGTTAATGACTTACAAAATTCCTGAGACATTTTGGCTTTCTAAGTACGGTTTTGTAACTGAAAGAGCCTCGTTATATAAAGTAATTAAGAAATCAAAATTAAAGCCACTGTGTTAGTGGATGAACTGAGTTTTTGCCTCTGAAATTTATCTAAAAATAATAAATAACAACCCAGATTTTTGGTCAGATTTTGAACATTCACGCTCAATTAAAAAAACAATTTCTGCAATAGAAATTATGGGAGCGTCACAGTTAATGTTTTGTTTTTATCTGTACTGAGGAACTCCCAAGTTTTTGTCTGGTAATATTAAGAGAATATTTCACGCTGTTGAGGCATTTACATTTTTGTATTCTGGTGTTTCAAAACTCCAGGCAAATAAAATAGAAAAATCTACTCAAAATTTGCTGTAAAACTAGAAAATGAGTCGATGTCCTCTGATACAAAGAATAAAACTAAGAATATTCAAAGGACAGTTGACTTATTGATTACTGATCAAAAGTTTAACTCCCGGAAAAGAATTTATTCTAGTTTTCTGGAAATTCAGTATAAGAATTCATCAAGAAACATGAAAATTTATTTCATATATCTTGTTAGTTTTAGAACATCATGACACCTGAAATGATAATGGTAATTGATGTGGTTAATATTGAACACATTCTGCCTCAGAACCCTAGTGAAGATTGGGATTTCTTAAAAAAGACATTAAGAAGTATGTAAATCTTTTAGGTAATTTAGTTCTTGTTCACAAGGAATATAATTCAAAAGCTGGCAACAAGTCAATAAAAGAAAAGTGCTCAATACTTCACGGACTAATATTTCTTCAAAAAATTAATATGAAATTGAGAAAAGTGGCTATTCTTGGGTCCACCAAAAGATTCCATCGGTAATAACAGACAGGCATAGGTTTTGGGAAACAAAGCTTATAAACTATGGTCATTCTAAATTATGATAGTCTTTTTTCCGAAGATGTTAACAGGAGGGTGAATTCAACGGTATTACAGGTGAGACACCTTTCAATTTATTGGTCTATTCAAGTCTCCGGTTTTTTCATCAGGTGAATTTGGTCAGGTGATTGATGCAAAGTCAAAGTTTTCACCTAATCAAATTGAAAAACGATAATCGGTCTTAAGTACATCTAAACGTAATCTTACTTTCTAATGAATTTTTAGAACAATCATCAGAACAAAGCTCAAGTTCTGATAAATATAAGAAAATTATTGCAATGAGATTTGGACTTCAGGATTATAAAACACATACACTTGAACAATAGAGAAGAGTTTGTGTTAGTCGTGAAAGGATTCGACAAATTATAACTGTTCTTATTGATCCTTTAGACAAGAGTGTTTTGTTCTATCTGATAGTGCATCTGAAGTAGAAATTGAAGACGACCCTGTATTTGACGAGTTCATACAAATTGCTGACAACGAAATAGATGAAGAATTTTCTTTCCAGTCAATCTTGTTGCAGGTCACTTTACCGATTTGAAGATTGATGATATTTTAACTAAGAAAAGGACAGTCTGAAGTTGCTTTTCGAAAAATTTGTAAGACAATTTGCAATGTCTTGTATTAAAAGTTTGTCTCATCTTTTTCAGCTTCAAAATTGAACTTCAGCGACCAACCACGAGTATGCACTATAGGTATGGAGCAAAAAACAGCGTTAGCAATTGTTGCATGATTTATCAATTACATTCGTTGACCATTAGTTTTGATACTGATGAAATATAATTAACCGATATCGTTCTGGTCCCAAAAAACAACGCAGCAAGGTACAGGACAGGCTATGGCTACCTTGGCCAAATAGGCAAAAATACCTCGGAAGCCTAGAGGTACGTAATAAGTATGAGCAGACAAAACAATCCAAGAAAAATTCCATCTGTCATGGTATTGAGTTTGGGGCCAAATCGCTGACGCTCATAAGAACTTCCTCAAGAAAATGGTCCAGCTTGTTTCGGCATTAAGATTAGCTGTAACGATGCGAATGTCGGCCAGAGCTTCTTTACGAGTAAAATGATTGTGCATTAAGCTGATTTTGCTCAATTTCAATGGTTTTGACACCGATCGCCCTCGACGTCACATACAGGGAATTTTTTAATGTCGCTTTTATGGAAGAAAGTGGAAATAGCACAGAAAATATAATTAAAATAATGGACATTCTAACTCTTTTAAGTTGTATATACACAGGAAAGACTTGTGTAGTGAAGACCTGATGTAGTGACTCCAAATTGTTCTATTATTGTTGTCAAAATAAGCCAAGAAATCTGTAACCCTAAGTAGTAGGAATTTGAACCAGATTATATGTAATTCCTATAATTTGACACTCGTGTAGTAAACAGAATGTGTGGCAAGCTACCTCCAGAGCTTTATTTCTAACAACAATCCAACAGTGCCATGGTTTCAATAACTGGAGGTATCCCCAAACAGCACTTGCTATATCTTTATTAATACCAATAATAACCCTCCTCCATTATCAAGGTTATATTAATGACTGGTCAAGCTTGCTCCATTTGTCGGGAGTCAATATTTCGTTTGCTTTACTGTTGTTTTAGCAATATTATCCGCACTCGGTTTTTTAATAGTATTTTTTAAGTCAAAATCTGGAAAATAAACTTAATAAAACATAAAAAGCTTCAGTAGCTATAGAATTCTCATTTCTCGATTTGATAGGAGGTTCAGTCTTGTATCAAGCACTTGAAGAAAATGGGGTCAGTTGCCACCATTTATTCTATAGATGGTCACGAGTTACTAAGCTTTTTTATTTCAGAACTTTGTTAGTTAACCCTTGATTAAAGTTTCGAAGGATAATCAAACTGTTTTCTAGCGAAAACATGTGCTCCGTCCGTCACAACTGCCGTACTTTTTGGAGAAAATTGCGTACGAAAGTTATGTCCACACTTTGTGGTACAATCGCCCACAAAAGTATAATTTTCAGACTACGTCCTTTTCAGACCACTTCCAGAGCATAAAACTACCTCCAGACCCTTTCGGTATGCGACATTGTTACTTTTGGTTGACTCACACAGGTAACAATCTGAAGCATATCAAAAACCCTCATTCAAGAAAGCTTTTTATGGTTCTCGAGCGCTCACACTAGCGCTCTCTATGTGATGAAATACTTACCTTTGCGCGAACCCACTTCACTTCGCGAAGCGAGTGACCCTGTGCTTCGCACGCGCCGAGCGCGTGGTGGCTTTGTGTTTCTCCGTACGCTCGATGCGGGTGGTGATGCGCCTCGGGGCGCGCTTGATACCTCGCGCGCAGCAACCCTAAAAATTTCCTTTCATTTTTTTGCGGCTCCTCCCCAGACCCCTCCGCCGCTAGGCGAAATAAATTGCAAGGAAATTTTTGGTTTGCTCGCCACTAGACCTTTCAAAAAGCTTCATTCAAATCCCCATCTACTTGATAGCTTTTCATGTCGCTTTTTTACGGTCTTGTGGCGCCCGAGGCGCTCCGCGCGTTCGAGTGGGGTGGGTTTATATCAACCTACGCTCACAAACCCACCTGCACCTCGCATAGGCACGCTCGCATCCGCTCGCGCCGCCTGCTCGGTGCTGGTGGGTGTTCGCTCATGGTAGTTTAATCTTCCTCCGCATTATCTTCGATGAACTGACGCATTAGAGCAATAGACGTCTGTAGTTCGTTGTGTGTGAATCTTGTGTTGTGATGATTTTCGGGATGATGGATCTGATGCCTAATATATTCGCTTAAGATTTTTTGCTCAGGTGTCGTACTGCCATCTTTGTTTAATCGTATATATTCAACTGTACTTTTTCCGTTTTTATATTCATTCAAAAGGTTCTCGCTTTCAATATAACCAAATAGTTCATTGTGGTATTCCTCGTCTGATTCTCCAAATGCAAGATAATTTACTTCATTCAAAGAAGGGTAACAAAGAGTGTGTCGTTCCACATTTATGATTTGCTTTGTTTGAATACCCGTAACTAACTTTAGATTATCGAAGTCTAGCATTTTCACTAGAGCTGGACTGTGTGTCGTTAGTAAAATTTGTGTTCTATCAGTGCTTGATAGTGTTTTTAGCGCACTTATAAGTTTTCTCTGATGATCTTGATGTTGTGAAGTTTCAGGTTCTTCAATCGCATATATGATTGACGTTGCATTATTTTCTTGACGTCGTCTTTCAACTTCAGCGCGGAAGAAATTAAGCAGTATCAATCTTTTTACCCCACTACCCCTTTTGTTGACCGGAATATCATTATCCCCAGAAATTGATACAGCTTTAAAAACGTCAGCCCACTTTAGTTTATCAGTATCGGGTATTACTGGCGTTAAGCTTTCTGCTATATCTGGATTCATTTCGTTTAGTTTTGCTAGAGTATTTGAAGCAACTTCGTCTAACTTTTGCTTTATTTCCTGTGCAATTGAATCTAAGCGACTTGCAAGATTAGCATCTTTCAGTATTTCCTTAACTGCGAATTTCATTGGGTCTTGCACCTCGCTATCATTGTCACTATTTCCTCTATCAGATTGAAAAAGAGCATACACGGGCATGTACTTATGCAACTGTTCCCAGATATTCTTTGCATCTTCTTTTGTGACGTCGATTTCTACCTCGCTTAGTTGTAAATCATCTGAATAGTGCTGCCAGATTGATCTTCTAATGGTAGCACTGCGTGTCCTGTCCTCACAATTAATATTCTGATCACTCAATACTTGTCTCAGCTCGGTAATTTTTTTAAGCAGTAGATCTGAGCAAATTGGATTTGTAGGGTGATGTGCTTTTATGTAAACCTTTTCTTTCCCACCCTTAGGATACTTTTTGATAATTTCTAGGTATCCATCTCGGTTCAATAGATATTCGTCACTCAGTCGTGTCGGGTTTGTAGCATCAATAGTTATTTCTTCTGGAAAATCGCTAAAAACTACAGTAATTTTTATTTCATCACTTTCTGAATGTTTACAAATATCGTCTTTATCGAGCTTTATTGTTCCGTTGTTCTCGTTAAAAAATATGTCCAAAGCTTCTAAAATCGTTGACTTCCCAATATCATTTTTACCCACAAAAACAGTCATGTCATTAACTGCCACTTCAGTCTCATTGTTGTAACTTCTGAAATTTTCTAGTTTTACTTCAATTATTTTCATGCACTATTTTCTTACTAGAAACAGCATTTCAGGACTTGCTTCGTTATAGTCGCTACCGTCCCAGTCTCCGTAAATATGTTCTATTGTAAAACCAACATCTTGCAAGGATTTTTCAATCACACTCTTTGGTCGGAAAATGATTTGGTCGGTCGACACGATATGCTCCCCAGACTTTATAAAATGATAGTGCAGCTCATACTTAGCAAGAACATCCGTTGTTTCAAGAAGATTACAATAGTATTCAATCTCTCCAAGTTCAGGGTTTGTTTCATGGCGAGGATTGTCTTTTGTTGGCCAATTTTTAAAAGAATCTTTCAGCGATCGGCGACTGTCAAATAACAAATGACCGTTTTGGTTAAGCGCATTAAAACAATTGTGTAGGGTGCCCAAGAATTCTGGGTCTGTAAGCAAAAATTGAACGACATGGCTAGTCATCAATATCAAATCAGCACTAAGACCTTCAAGCTTAGTATAGTTTCCCTCAATCCATCGAATTTTCTCTGAGAAGGCTTTTGTTTTGGCGATTTCGAGCATTTGTCCTGCTGGATCAATGCCAGTAACTTCATACCCAAGTTTAGCTAATTCGCATGTAAGTAATCCTGTTCCGCAACCAAAATCGATTATGGTTTTGGGGGCGAGTTTGTTCGTCTCGTTCAACCAAAATGAAGCGTCGTCACCTAAGGCATTGATTGAGTCATATGCTTGGGCAAGTAGCGGGTGTGTAAATTGTTTTGATTGTTGATCGTTCATAATTATCAGAAAGATTATCCTCTACACACCGCTTCGATATTATTTCCGTCAGGATCAATGACAAATGCTGCGTAGTAGGTTGGACTGTAGTCCTCACGAATTCCAGGTGCTCCGTTATCCTTGCCACCGTTTGCTAGACCTGTCTCATAGAATGTATTTACAATATCCTTTGAACCAACTTCAAAACAGATATGTAGACCACTTATCCCTGCTTTCCCAGTATGGATATAAAACTCATATGAATCACTTGAACCATAGCCAACAAAATCATCATGGTCAGCGAGCTTCTTTAGTCCTACAGATGAAGCAATTGCGTCGTAGAAAGTTTTTGCCTTGGCGATATCTGTAACAGGTAATCCGATATGTCCTAGTTTCATATTAGTTGATTTTATTAGGGAATTTATAACTTGCAGCATTAACCATATTTTCAACCCATTTAGTCATTGCGTTATTCATTGAACCTTCTGTTGTCCAAGCGTATTCAGGTGCAGCCCAGACATTCCCTTGGTATTTATTGAATTCGCCAGCCTTTGCTTCAAATCCGAAACCAAACAATTTTCCTTCCTGTACCATATCGAGCGCTACTTGCTCATCAAACAAACCGTGAGCAATCGTGACTAGTATTGCAGATGGTTTCATTGATTTGATTAATTCGGGTGTGATGAGTAGTTTGGTTTCTTCGTTGGTTGCCATTGTAGGGAAAATAACGTCACATGATGCAAATAGTTCTGATAGTTCTTTGCGTGAGTATGATGACTCTTTCGGGGATTGTGACCAGTACACTACATTCATACCCAAACCTTTTGCTCGTTCAGCGATAGCAGAGCCGATATGTCCAAGACCTACAATCCCCGCAGTCTTTCCCTTGAGTTCAACTCCACGATATTTCATAAAATCTTTGTCGTAGTCGAGTGGGAAATTATCTTTAACAAGCCGAGATACTTGTCTCGCTAGATTAAGCATCATTGTAATTGCCCATTCCGCCACTGCTTGAGTAGAGAAGTTTCGAATATTGCAAACTGGGATACCTTTCTCGTCTGCATAGGATGTATCAATCCAAGAAAATGACGTTGCGGCTCCAAATATGCCTTTGAGGTTTGGAATATTCTTGTAGTCTTCAGACGTCAATTTCCAACCTACATAATCAGGATTAATGCACAAAATACGTTCTTCCTCTCCTTCAAACAAAGCTTTACAATCAGATAGTGGTGCGATTACAGAAGTAAGCACAACCTCTACGCCAGCTTCATTCAATTGACTTGATAGTTCGTCAGTTACTAACTCATTCCATAGTGGATCAAAGATAAATGCTTTCATAATTAAATAGTTATTTTTGTATCAAATCGTCCACACCAATTTCGAGCGCAATGGCAATCTTTGAGAGGGTGTCGATGGTTGGATTTTTGTTCGTGCCGTTTTCGATTTTCACAACCGTGTTCAGTGATAACTCGGACAGTCGGGCAACCTTTTCGAGCGAGTAACCTTTTTCAGCGCGTATTCTTTTTAGATTATCTGAGATGTTCATAACAGGGTACAGTATACTTTGATATTTATATTATAATATAAAAAGTGGATTCCTTATACTTAAATTATAACGAATTCACGTGACAATTCAAACGCGTGGTGTGACTCGCAACACCCAAAAATTTCCTTGCAATTTATTTCGCCTAGCGGCGGAGGGGTCTGGGGAGGAGCCGCAAAAAAATGAAAGGAAATTTTTAGGGTTGCTGCGCGCGAGGTATCAAGCGCGCCCCGAGGCGCATCACCACCCGCATCGAGCGTACGGAGAAACACAAAGCCACCACGCGCTCGGCGCGTGCGAAGCACAGGGTCACTCGCTTCGCGAAGTGAAGTGGGTTCGCGCAAAGGTAAGTATTTCATCACAAATCGCTACTTCCTCGAAAGATAGCACCGAAGCAGGGCGCGCCGCAGGCGCGCCTACCGAAGCAAAACCGCCCCGCGCCATGCAGGCGCTCACGAAAACGGAGGGTGGGCGCTACGCTAAATGAGTCTTCAATAGTTTTGTCTCTTTTGAATCTAAAATCGTATGTCCAAACCAAAATATTTTCTCTACGCTCGCAAAAGCACCGAAGACGATGACAAACAGGTCATGTCTATCGAAGCACAGCTCTTTGAGTTGCGTGAGTTTGCGGCGAGAGAAAATCTTGAAATCCTCGCGGAGTTTCAAGAGTCGAAAAGCGCCAAGAGTCCCGGGCGCGAGGTATTTGGCGAAATGATGATGCGCATTGAGAAAATGGAGGGTGTGGGAATTTTGGCGTGGCATCCAGATCGTTTAGCCCGCAATAGTATAGATGGTGGGCGCATCATCTATGCTGTCGATACTACGAAGATTGTCTCTTTGCGCTTTCCGACGTTTTGGTTTGAACCTACACCGCAGGGGCTCTTTATGTTGCAAGTGGCATTCGGCCAGTCGAAATACTACTCTGACAACCTAAAACAAAACGTGGAGCGTGGTATGCGCCAAAAATTGCGCCGAGGCGAGTGGCTGACGCGTGCTCCCTTTGGCTACACCAATAATCCGCGCACGAGGAATATCGAACCTGACCCTGTGAAATCGCGTATTATTGTGCGAGCGTTTGAGGAGTACGCCAAAGGCACGCACACGCTCATCTCACTCGGCGCATTTTTGGCAGAACATGGTTTGACCACCAAGGCCGGAATGCCCCTTGCCAAAGCTTCCGTCAAAAGAATCTTAACCAATCGTGCCTATCTTGGATTTACAAAACACAGAGACGAGTATTTTGACGGAAGCTTTGCACCCATTCTTTCGCCAACACTCTTTGAAACTGTGCAGAAGCAACTTGCGACGCGAGCGACACCGAGAAAGTCCAAGCAAGCACATGATTTTCCGTTTACCGGACTTTTTCGTTGCGGAGAGTGTCATTCCATGATTACCGCGCAGTGGGCTACGGGAAAGTGTGGAGGACGATATAGATATTATAGATGCACGAAAAAGTCCGGTTACTGTTCACAAGGATATTTGCGTGAAGACCTGCTCGCTACGCAAGTGAAAGCACAGCTTCAAAGTGTGTCGTTGCCCGAGACGTGGACAGAGTACATGCTCAAGAAGACCGAGACATGGGAGCATGAAGAAAAGCACGCCTCGGGCAATCGTCTCGAGCGGATGAAGCAGGACATGAAGTCGCTTGAGACCAAGCTTGATACCTTAATTGATTTGCACCTTTCGGGCGATATTGAGCGTGAGTTGTATCTGAAAAAGAAAGACGCTCTCATGCGCGAAAAGGTATCGCTTCAGTCCAAAGCTTCATCCGCTCGTTCCGAGCGAAAAGAATGGGTCGAACCCCTGCGGAAGTGGATTTTAGATTCAAAACGCGCGGGTTTCTTGGTGGAGAGTACCGAGTACGGAGAAATTCGGAACTTTATGAAAGAATTCGGAACGAACCCCGCGCTACGGGACAAAACTATTTCGATCTCATTTTGCCCACCCTCCGTTTTCGTGAGCGCCTGCATGGCGCGGGGCGGTTTTGCTTCGGTAGGCGCGCCTGCGGCGCGCCCTGCTTCGGTGCTATCTTTCGAGGAAGTAGCGATTTGTGACCCTACGGAGAATCGAACTCCGGCTTCAAGGATGAAAACCTTGCGTCCTAACCACTAGACGATAGGGCCAAAAATGTCTGGGAGACATTTTTGGTTGAGTGCAATACTCAGTGCCAATAACATCCTGCTCATCTACTCACTTTCATCAATTTAACTTTGTGGTACATCAGATTTTATTACGGTTTTCATTGATGAAAACCTCTTATTGCCTCGCAAAGCATCGGCAATTCATCGCTTCGCTCTGACCAGATGAAAATCTACACGATTTTCATTCCAGTAACCAATACTGTGTGGGACACAGTATTGGTTGAGTGAAATACTTACTCGAACCATTCTTGATTTGTTTGCAGACTAATGTCTGGGAGATATTCTCGGCTCCGTGCCATACTCGTACCAAAAATCACTCCCGTTCTATACTCACTTACCCAGCAGATTAACCGCCAAAACAAGTGGCATATTTATAACAGAAAAAGGTAGATAAGTGAAGTGGGTTAAATCCCTTATTCTGGATAGTGGTTATTTCTGTAAATTAGAAAAAATTGATTAAAATAATTTCTTTTATAATGTTAAAAAGTAGAAATACTAAAGAAACTTGAACTAGGCTCTTGGTAAAGGCCTTAAACTCGGTTACACCACTTACTATTCGTCTATATGTCAAATAAAGTATCGCTCCCGTGGAGATAATCGGACCGATATAAAGGATGACATTTTTAACGTCATTGTAGACACAATCACACGCTGCCCATATCGGTAAAATAAATAATGCTAACAGAGTGTTCAGTAATATTGAGATGAAGAAGAAAAATATGTATAGGGATATTTTTCTCATACAGGTAGTTAGTTGGTCGTGCGGATTGAGGTGCGGATATCGAAGCGAGGATTGACCTTTTTGCCGGGATTGAAGATATCGTCAGGGTCGCAGATATGCTCAGTTTGTTTAAAGAGTTCAAGCATGTGCTTGGAGAACATTTTGTTCAAAAACGGAGTACGAATAATACCGTCGTTATGCTCGCCACAGAAATTACCTTTGTACTTGATAGCGGTGCTGTAGAACTTCTCGGCCATTTTTTCGACTAAGAGGGGAGTCGTCTTTTCGGTAAAGTCCAAAAGAGGATAGAAGTGGAAGTGACCGTTACCACCATGACCATGAACAGCGGCTGTGACGTTAAATTCCTTTAGTAACTTCTTTACTTCCATAAAGAATTTCGACAGATTTTCTGGTGGAACGGTCATGTCTTCGAGGAAAGCGGCTGGGCGCTTTTTAGGGTCTTGGAATTTAGAAAGGGTAAAGCTGGCGCGACGAATTTGCCACAGCATCTCCGCTTCGATTTTGTTGGTTACGATACGTGCTCTAGTTTTTGGGGTACTGATGTCTGTGACTATTTCATGCTTGGGCGTAGCTTCGGTTGTTTCGTGATCAAGAGTAATTAGAATAGTGAACTCTGGTGTTTTGCGTCCATAGCGAATGTGGTAAGTGGCATACATATTGAGCATGGTGCGGTAATAATCGATACCGTCTAGTCGCTTTTTGAAGAAGTCAGGGTTTTTGAGCGCTAAGTCAAATGAAAGACCATCGAAGACTTCGATATTGATAGGGTTGAACTTAAGAGCGTTTATAACTACCTTGGCTGCCTCTTGGAGGTCAAAGATAGGAACTACTAAAAGAGTAGTGTCTTGCTGGATAGGGAGCGCGCGCATAGTGATACTGGTGATGATACCGATACTACCTTGGCTTCCGCAGATCAGGCGAGTGAGATCAAAGGTACCTTTGCCTTTTTTAAAGTTTGCTACGCCGTCTTTTACCACGTGCCAGAGCGAATAACCAGCTGTGTTCTTTTGGGTTTGTGGTTTGGCTTTGAGGATTTCCTTTTCGTTCTTTTCGATTAAGTTGAAAATGTCGCTGGCGATACGAGCGTACTCATTCTTCTGCTTGATGAGGGCTTTGAATTCTTTGTATGACAAAGGCTTTATGGTGTAGGTGTTGCCGTCGCAGAGGGTAACGTCTAAAGACTCTACCCAGTCGGCACAGTGGCCATAGCGTAGTGAGTCTGGGCCAGCAGCGTTGTTGCCGATTGAGCCACCAATACTACAGATGTCTTTAGAAGAAGTGTAGGGTGGTAGGTAGGCACCGTGGTGCTTGAGTTTCTTTTCAACGTCACGCCACATGGCACCAGGTTCACAAGTGAAAGTAATTTTGTCTTTCTTTTCTACTATTTCACCAATCTTGTGCATGTGAGTGCAGACATCAAGGACAATTGAATCGGTCAGTGAACCGCCACTAAGGCCAGTACCAGCGGCGCGAGGAGTCAGAGATAGTGAGTCGAAGCGCTTGGTCTCACGAGCAATTACTTTGGTAGCGATCTCGATGTCAGTCCGGCTTTTAGGTTGGATAACTACTTGGGGACGGATACTGAAAATACTCTCGTCAGTACTGTACTTTTCGAGCACTTTTTGTCAGAGGAAATACCACCACGGAAGCCAGCCTCGCGGAACATCTTTTCTATTAGTAAGTGACCAAGCGGATTGCGTTTGATGATTTTACCGAGTTCTTTGGCTTTGGCGATGCTTTGGATTGGGGTAGGAGTGTGAACATGCGCAGGTTTCTTGCTGGTTGCTTTGGCAGAAGCCTTCTTTAGAGGGGCTTTTTTAGTGGCTACTTTTAACCTTCGTTGGAGCGACCTTTTTCACGGTTGGCGATTTGGCTAATTTTTTAGTAGTAGCGTTTTTAATCGGAATAGAAATTGAAGAACTGGTTGGCATAATTTAATTTTACCTTATCTTTGAAAAAATATGCTACCCTTATTCCCACATGACACAAGAAACTGCTTTAGCAATTTTAAAAACTGGTGCGAATGTATTTCTGACTGGTGAACCTGGTTCGGGAAAAACTTATGTCATCAATAAGTACATCAACTGGCTCGAAGCGGCTGGTCTCAATGTGGCGGTAACTGCTTCGACCGGAATTGCAGCGACACATATTGGCGGGATGACGATTCATTCTTGGAGTGGAGTCGGGGCTAGAGATACTCTCAGTAAATTTGAGCTGGAGCAGATAACTACTAAAGAGATTGATAAAGAGAATCAAACGAACCCACGTACTGGTGATTGATGAAATCTCGATGCTGGATGGAAAGTTGTTCGATATGGTAGATATCATCTGTCGCACTATCCGGCAGTCAGCTGAACCATTTGGTGGTATGCAGGTGGTGTGTGTGGGTGACTTCTTTCAGTTACCACCAGTGACTAGGCAGGGGGACATGATGCGCTACACTTTTGACTCACGGGCTTGGGAACATTTGCGACCACTCATTTGTTATTTGACCGAGCAGTTCAGGCAGGAAGATGAACTACTTCTTAGTCTCCTTAAATCTATTCGTAGCGGTGAAATCGAAGAAGACCACTACACACTACTTTCGGAACAGGTGGACATTGCTTATCCAGATGTAGAGCCGACCAGGCTTTATACGCACAATGCTGATGTTGATGTGGTTAACTCCGGCAAGCTTAGTGAGATAGCGGGCTTCGGCAAGACTTTTAGTATGAAAGGAAAAGGTAGTAAGCCACTCCTCGAGGCATTGACACGTAACTGTCTTTCGCCGGCTAACTTAATTTTGAAGGAAGATGCCATGGTGATGTGTACCAAAACAACTTTGAAGCCGGGTATGTCAACGGCACTTTAGCGCGAGTGGTCGGATTTTCTGATGGGGGTTTTCCGATCATCGAAACAGCTGATAAAAGACGCATCACGATAGAGCCAGTGAATTGGGATATGGTGGAAGATGGAAAAGTTTTGGCTACTATCGAGCAGGTACCACTGCGCCTGGCTTGGGCGATTACGGTGCACAAGAGTCAGGGAATGTCACTCGATGCCGTCGAGGTGGACTTGTCCAAGTCGTTTGTTTATGGACAGGGGTATGTGGCTTTGTCTCGAGTACGCTCACTGGCGGGGCTTAAGGTTCTCGGTATTAATGCGAATGCTTTGATGGTTGATCCAAAGATTATTAAACAAAATGGACGTTTCGAGGAAGAGTCTGGTTTGGCTGAAGAGACTTTTTTAAATTTGGATAAAGCGGAGTTAGAGGAGATGCACTTTCGCTTTGTGAAAGCTGGTGGGGGAAAGATTCCTAGTGCTGAAGAAGTGGAAACGGCCACTAAGGTCGACCTGACCACTAAAATTAAAAAGACCAGTACTTACGCTGAGACCAGGGCGCTTATCTTGCAGGGTATGTTGCTTGAGGAAATTGCTCGCGCGCGTGAGATTACTGAGTCGACGGTCATTACTCATATTGAGACTTTGGTCGCTGACGGTGAGGTGGATGAAAATCAACTACGGACTTTAATGGGTGGAATCAAGGGTTGGAAAAAGATTTATGCTGAGTTACTGCCAGTCATAGAGAAAAACGGTACGGAGAAGCTTAAACCACTATTTGAAGATACTGAAGGTAAGTACGACTACCATGTAATTAGGTTGATGCGGGCGTATTACTTAGCTAAACAGAAAAAGTAATATCTCGCTCACAACTCTGGGGGTAATTACTTTGTGCTAAAATATAGTCATTAACAAACAATACTTAATGGCAATTTCATGCTGAAACAATTTTTTAGACGAAGTGTGGTGGGGGTACTGATTTTGATGTTTATATTTACAGCCACCCTGTATCCGGGAACGTCTTATGCTAAAACCGAGGCAGAAGAACAGTTGGAGCAATTGTCTAAGGATCTGATTATTGCTGGTGACTTCATTATGAGTTCAGAGACTATTACTGCTGATGAACGGTTGGTTTTAATGAGTCAGTTAATTGCGGTGAGTAATGCTATTTTGACATTAAGGAAGTCTATGAGAGGAACGGTGGTAGAGGAAGAAGAAGTAGATGAGTCCGGGCGAGTGTCAGCTAAGGAAGCAAAAATAAATAGAGTGATTGTGAAGTTTGATGCTCCAACTAATACAGCGGAGGTGGAAATAATTACGTCTACCACTACCATTGAAAATGTATATAAGTTTGCTTCAGTAGCAGAAAAAGCTACCTATGAAGGGAAGATTAGATTGGTTAAAGAAGAGGTAGTCACTGAGGTGTCTAGTACTACCAATGTAGTGAGTAAAGATATTGAAGACTTGATGTTTTTGACTTCACGAAATCCAAACCGGATAAATTATATACATCATAATTCCGTTACTGCGAACGCCGCTTTTGAGGCTTTCGGTGAAAATTCTATCGTAAATAAAGTGGTGGTGTCACCGGGACTTAAGTCAGGTTCGATCGAATTTTTTTCTGATCAAGACGAGTCGTTGAAGTTGTCTTTAGCCAAAGAGTTTGGTGAGCATAGGGAATCAGGTACTTATGAATTAGATACCTACTTATACAGGTATGAATTTTATGTGAGTACAGACATGGATAAGTATGTTGATTTGGAGGATGATGGTGATGGTAGAAGAGTGTTTGTAAAGACACCAAAGATTTCTAACACAGCTTCGGGTGTTAAAAAAGAAGAAATAGTTAAAGCGATTACTGATCTCTTTAAGCAAGTACCGTTCACTTCTAGGGTGCCACAATTTCAAGATAAGTTATTAAAATTCTTGACCAATAATCGTACCTTACTAGGGGTTAGTAGATTGAATTATTCTTATTCGGGTAGCTTGCCAGATTGTTATTATGCTTCTGATAAGGTCGTGGTGCTAGACTTCATAAAATATCTTTCTGATGGCTTGGATGTTCAGTATGAAGGGACGGCTGAAAGTATGACTTCATTTGTTACTCCACAGGAAGTAGATGAAGATCGCTACTATGTACCGACTTGTTTAAACAAGAACCATTCATTCTAAGCCTTCATTCCAATGTTAAGAGGCTACCTAAGGCGTTTGCAACGTAAAGCCAAACCTAAAACGAAAAATTCAATTTACTTGAAACATAAAGAACAGGCTAGAGCGGTTATCATTTCTTCGGTAGCATACTGGGCTAAGTTTTGTGAGGTTGAGCCTAAGCGGGTGGCTATTAGAGATCAAAAAAGTCGCTGGGGGAGTTGCTCGGCTCACGGTAATCTGAATTTTAGCTACAAGTTGTTATTTCTACCTGCCTGTTTGCGTGACTATATAGTGGTACATGAGCTCTGTCATTTAAAGGAACTAAATCATGGTTCAAGATTTTGGCAATTAGTCGAAACTCAAATACCTGACTACAAAGATAGGGTTATTGAACTTCGTAAATTAGAGGTGGTAACCAGGATGTTACCAACGCAAATTCCTAAATATACTATTGAACACACTTGTAGCTATTGTAAATCAGTACCAAGTGTTGTTTCGTCAGCCGTGACTCACTCTGCTATAATGTCGCCATCTTATGAAAAAGGCATTCTGGTTTAGTTGGCTAGCTTTCGGTGTTTTTTTATTTACTTTCACGCTATTTCCTGAGGTAAATGAGACAAGTGCTGATCGAGTCATTAGTCCAAATGAAGTTTCATCTGTATATGTTTTTGGGCGAGATGACTGCGGTGTGTGTAAGGAGACTTTCGCTTATCTAAAGTCAGAGGAGATACCTTTTTCTTACTTGAATATTGTCACTGACACGGAGGCTAGGCGGTTGTATGACTTAGTAACAGCGAAGCACAGTATTGCCAAAATTACTCCGGTTATTGTTATTGGTGAAGAAGTGATTGTTGGTTTTAATGGTCCAAGGACCACTGGTGAGAAAATAAAAACCGCCATTGTGCGAGTGATAGAGAATCCTCCGATGTCACTGGAAGGCCATATTGAAAATGCACCAGTTCAGTCAGTCGAAGCTGGGGCCGGCTGTAGTGATATTGAGTGTGATGCAGGGGAGACCGGAATACTTTTTGACCTACCATTTTTTGGAGTAGTAGACTTACGTTCTTTTTCACTTTTTTCACTTTCAGTTATCTTGGGAGTGATCGATGGTTTTAATCCTTGTGCGATGTGGGTCTTGGTAACTTTTCTAGTACTACTTTCTCAAGCGGGTAGTAAGAAGAAAATGATTCTTTTGGCCGGTATCTTTATGGTGGCGGAAGCGGTCATGTACAATCTGATTCTTAATGTTTGGTACAAGACTTGGGATTTTGTGGCCCTCGATCAAATAGTGACTCCGCTCGTTGGTTTCTTAGCGCTTGGGGGAGGAACATTTTTCCTCTGGCGATGGCGTAAAAATAAAGACGCCAAGCTGGTCTGTGATATTACTGATATTGAGACGCAGTCCAAAACTATTAATAAGTTTAGACAAATCATTGAGGCACCAGTGACAGTAGCTTCTATCTTTGCCATTTTGGTGATTGCTTTTTCAGTCAATATAATTGAGTTCGCTTGTTCAATAGGTATTCCTCAGGCCTACACCAAAATCCTTGAACTCAACGGCCTGGTTTTCTTAGAGCGTCAGTGGTATATATTGATTTACACCTTGGGCTACATGTTTGATGATTTGATTGTATTTGGTTTAGCTATTTGGGGCTTCTCAAGACTGGAGGCTCATGGTGGCAAGTATGCCCAATGGTCGCTACTAATCGGCGGTGTTCTGATGTTGCTTTTGGGAGGGTTACTTATCCTTAATCCGGAGTTATTAGTTTTATAAGAATTATATGGATGTTACACAAATTGGACTGTGGTCACTATTATTGATAGGGTCGTTATATATTCTACTGAAGGGGGTTGATGTGGTCATTGATTCATCGAAGAAAATCGGTGTCGGGTTCGGTCTTAGTCCATACGTCATAGGAGTAATGATAGTTGGTTTTGGTACCTCTTTACCGGAGTTGGCTTCATCGATAGCGGGTGTACTTCAAGGTGCACCTGAGATAGTAATAGCAAACGTAGTTGGCTCTAACATCACCAATATTCTTTTGATTGTCGGACTCATGGCTGCGATCGGTGGGACAGTGATTATTAAAAAGGACTTACTAAAAAGTGAATTACCGATTTTCTTAATTGCTACTATTCACTTTGTTTTAGCCGTTTACGATGGGGTGATAGACAAGCTAGAAGCACTACTTCTCCTCAGTACTTTTGCGGTTTATATGTGGTACGTCGCCAGTGAAGGTAAAAATGAAGACGATATGGATGAGGTTGATAGAAACGCTAAGCTAGAAACTAAGCAATTTGTGTACTTTGCTCTAGGTCTAACCGCGCTACTAATCGGTGCTAACTACACGGTGGAAATGGCAGTTAATTTGGCTACAGCCTTCATGGTGCCGATTGGTTTTGTGTCGATTGTGGCGATTGCGGTTGGTACCTCTTTACCTGAACTTATCGTGTCACTTAAAGCCATCAAGACTGGCGAAACAGCTATGGCCGTCGGTAATATTTTTGGTTCTAATGCTTTTAACGCTCTGATGGTAACCGGGTTACCGGCTTTGCTAGCGTCAGCACCGCTACCGGCCGACATGGTAGTTATGCAACTAGGATTGGCTATTTTTGCGGCAGCTTCAGCCATACTCTTTGTGACTGCTTTGGCGCGTCGAGTGATGCGTTGGGAAGGGGTAATGATGTTAATTTTCTTCGGCTTTTTCTTACTCAAGTTAACCCAGCTACTTTAAAAAATGGATGAGATCAAGCTTCCTGAGTTATTGCTAATAGATAAGGAAAAAGGTATTAGCTCCTTTACGGTTATTCGTAAGCTCAGAAAACTGACTGGTATTCGTAAGTTTGGTCACGCGGGTACGCTCGACCCACTAGCTACTGGACTAATGCTGATTGGAGTAGAGAAGGGGACTAAGAAGTTAACAGAGTTGGTTGGCTTGGATAAGGAGTATGTGGCGGAAGTACTGATCGGCGAAAGGAGGTCAACTGGCGATATGGAAGGGGAGGTGCTCGAAGAGAGAGCCTATCAAAATGATTTAGATACTGAGAAAGTGCAATCAGTCTTGAATTCAATGCTTGGGGATTTGACCCTACAGGTTTCTGCCTATAGTGCAATCAAGAAAGACGGTGTGCCGATGTATAAAAGGGCACGTCAAGCCGAAAAGAAAGGTGAAGTAGTGACAGAACTTCCGGTGCGGGTGATGAAAGTTTATGAAGCAGAGTTGATTGAATTTAATATAATGACAGATATTCCGAACAGACTTTTGTGTAAAGTGAGATTTAAAGTTAGTAGTGGGACTTACATCAGGTCGCTAGCTGAAGAGTTGGGACGAAGACTTGGTTACCCGGCAACTCTGGCGAACTTAAGACGAACCAAGATTGGTGATTTTAAAATCGAGGATGCCAAGAGGGTGGAGGATTTTGATAAAAATACGGCGTCTCCTGAGAGACGCCGTGGTGGATATGTCGGGTATGGCTCACTAATGCTTCGCCAGACCAGTGCAGTCACATTCATTGATGCGAATGACCGGGTACAGGGCGGCGACAAAGGCTTCAAGCTGATCAACTTGTGCTTTGTGGCTCATGAGTGGAGAAAAGTAAATGGATATATCACTGGTCCCCGGAGGAACGTCCTCGTATAGCCTGATGCATTCGAAATCGTTCCGGCCAATTTTTGATAAGGGATTTGAGTGTAGGCTTGTACTAAACTGTTGCAAAGCGCCCCGGCTAGTTTTCGAAGTATTCACACGGACACTTGCTCGAATAAAACCGTTATGGATAGGTTCACCTGCAACGTACGTACACACCAATGTTGCCACTTGCATTTCTTTCTCCTGTTTATGCACCTGGTCAGATCACCAGACTTTGATTATTAAACAAAAATATGGATAAGTCAAATGATGTTTTAATAAAAAATTTTAAAGAATAAAACCCGGCACAAGCAAAGCTTGTGCCGGGTTTTATTCTTATAGCTTGCTTACTTAAGTAACTCTTCAACTACGGCTTTTACATCTGCACCATCAGCTTTACCTTGCAGTTTTTTCATGACAGCTCCAACTAATATTCCCATCTTGGCCTTGTCGGTGATTCCAAGCTCCGCTTTTACAGCTTCGGCGATCGGTCGAATCTCATCTTGGCTCATGAGGGTAGGGAGGTAGGCTTCTAGCACCGCTAGTTCTTCTTTCTCTGGTAAGGCTAGTTCTGGTCTACCAGCGGCTTCGTACTGCACGATTGATTCCTTTCTTTGTTTAGCTAGTCGCTTGATTACGCTTAGGGTGCCAGCATCATCAAGTTCGTCTTGAGGAGTTTTGCCAGTGGCTACCAGTTCATTAGTACAGGCGGTCATAATCCCTCGTACAGTACGTAAACGCACCTCGTCCTTGGCCTTCATAGCCTCTTTTAAAGTAGTTCTGAGTTCAGTGTGTATAGACATATTTTATCAATAGATTAATGCTGACATTTTAGCATATTATAAGGGTTGAAAGGAGTTTTAAAGTAACAATTTAAATTGACTTTGTGGTCAAAATATGATATAATTAAAAATAGAAAACCAAGTTATTCCGACTTGGTCAATGAACTATTGGAGGAAGTTCCATGAAAAATATTGTACAGGTTATTCTGTCTTTCGTACTAACCTCTTTGTCAGTTGGTGCTTTTGCCAACAACGAAGTTCGTGCAGACATAACCATTTCCACTTCATCGACTGTCAGTACTGTGACACATTCTGTCATGGGAGTAGACGAAGTTAAGAGACGACTCAGTTTTACTCCTGGTTCCGATACTCTCATTGTCAAGAGTTCGGGGACTGTCCCTGGTGAAGAATGCAAAAGCTTCGTTAGTGTCGACCGTAAAGGCAGAGTGTCCTTCGTCGGTATCGGGTCCGAAATTAAAGACTTGAACATATCGATTGGTTCAAGTGGGGTGAAATCACCTTCTATATCACACAAGAAGGAGGTGGCACAGATAACGGTGTTCGTACCCTGGGGAATCAGGGTATGTATCACTGGAATTTCCGGTGATATGTCAGTCATCAGTCATTGACATAACTGAGTAACAGCTCGCAATTACGGTCCTCGGACTCGTTTGCGGGCTGTTTTTGTGTCTGGATGTTTCTTGTGCTGATTTTTTATTGAAAATATTAATATGCTACACTTACTGCCATGGAACCTATATCTATCATACTGGTGGTGCTGTTAGTGGCTATTTTTGCTTTACTGATTTACGTATTTTTTATTCGACCGCCAGAAAAAAGGAAGATGATCAGGCGATGTTACTGATGCAACAACAACTCCAAGACCTGTCTCGAGCGATGCGCGAACAAATGAATGAAAGTACCAAGATGGCTCAGGAGGGAAGTCGAATGCAGTTTCGTGACAGTAAGGAGCTAATGCAGGGAATTAGTAAGGATGTGAACGAACAAATCCGGGCGATTCAGGAAAGTATTAGTGAAAAACTACTTGGGGTGCAAAAACATGTTTCGGAAGTGAGTGAGAGTTCGAAGCAAGTCTTTACTATTGCTGAGCAACTTCAGAATCTCGAGAAGGTCCTTAAGCACCAAAAGCAAAGAGGGAACTTAGGTGAGGCGAGTTTGCAACTCGCGCTCGAAAATATTCTGCCAGCAGGTGCTTATAAGCTCCAGTATCTCTTTGAAGGGGGTGAGACGGTTGATGCTGTGGTTTTGACTAAAGACGGGATGATACCAGTTGATGCTAAATTTTCGCTTGATAATTATCGCCGTCTGGTAGATGAGACAGATGATGTGAAGCGTGAGGAGCTGGAAAAGGACTTTAAGAATGACCTCAAAAAACGTATCGACGAGACTGCTAAGTATATTCGTCCGAAGGACGGTACATTGCCGTTTGCCTTTATGTATATCCCAGCTGAGGCTATTTACTACGACCTCTTGGTAAATGAAGTTGGTTCAGTCAAAGTAAATACCCGCTCACTCATTGACTATGCTTATCGGGACAAGAATGTAATTATTGTTTCACCGACGACGTTTGCTGCCTACTTACAGTCAGTTCTCTACGGCTTTAGGGCATTTAAGGTAGAGGAGAGCGCTAAGGAAATCCAAGCTAATGTCGAAAAGCTCAGTCGACATCTAGCCGCCTATAATCAATTCTTTGAAAAGGTGGGTAATAGTCTTGGTACAACCGTTAATCACTATAATGCTGCTAGTAAAGAATTAGCTAAAGTGGACAGGGATGTGGTTAAGATTTCCGGTGAAAGTACTGGGCATGAAATTATGACCTTGGATAAGCCTCAAAAAGGGGAAGAGTAGCAGACATTGCAATTTTAAAGGTTATCTAGTACTATAGCCGGCACTATGGCAACAAATAAAGCTAATAAAGAATCTTTTGCAGTAATCGCTACCGGCGGTAAGCAATATGTCGTTTCAGTAGGCGATACTCTCGCAGTAGAGCTTTTAGGTGATCACAAGGAAGGAGACAAGATTGAGTTCGATACAGTACTCATGACCGATGATGGTAAATCAGCTAAGGTTGGTACTCCTTATACTGGCAGTAAAGTAAAAGCTACTTATGTCGGTGAGAAGAAGGGTCCTAAGCTTACTATCGTTCGCTACAAGGCCAAGAGTAACCGTGACCGACGTCTAGGTCATCGTCAGCACTACGCTGAAATCAAGATTGAAGCGATTGCTTAAATTTGAATAAAGAAGACAAAACCCCGTGGCTACGTCACGGGGTTTTTAGTTGACATTGGTTTTGGTCCTTGTATGCTAGCAAATGACCTTTAAAGTAAAGGTGGTTTTTCTTCAGTAAGTTCAAATCGGAGGCATCATGACATATCCGCTCGGGCAGTTGTTTTTGGTCGGTTGTTTTGGACTCATTACCCTCTACTTGGTGAAATGGAGTTATGAAATATTTAGTGATGTCTTCAGGCCTTTTCAGATAACCATGATCATGTTCATTGTTTTGGGTAGTCCGGCTATGGTCATCAATCTATTTGAGATCCCATGGTGGTTCTCAGTGTTATGTGCACTTACGCTGTCTTGGTATCTACTAATTTCTAGTACGAATCTAAATCGTAGCACTATTTATCGAACCAGTGTTTGGTATTTGTTGGGCTTACACAGGGAGAAATAGAAATGTACTTTTTTGGCAATTGGCCTTTGGCTGAACCACTCACCTTGGTCCTGTTCGCACTTCTGCTCCTTGGTTTATTTTTGTGGTCTTTGACCTACTGGCCGGGGCGGATGATGTGGAAATTTGTCAGAAGAAACCCTGACGCTTGGATAAGGTTCGGTCAGGCGTTGACCTTGTTTTCTGTCATTGGCTTGGCAGTAAATTTTGCAACCGGGTGGCCGGTAATATCCGTGTTGTTCTTAACAAGCGGCGCAACATACCTTGGCTACCGGCAGTGGCTACGGTGACTGCTTGTTTGGCTTTGAGAATACCCCTAAGTCTAGCGCTGGGGGTATTTCTATGTGTGAGTGCTCCGATTTGATAGAGCACTTTTAATGGTTTCCGCGTCGGCGTATTCAAGCTCACTGCCGGTAGAAAGACCGCGACCTAAGTAAGAGATTTTTACCTTAGTTTCATCGGCAACCTCATTAATAAGTGACTCGACAAACCGACTAGTATTTTCTCCGTCGGGATTAATGGCAAAGCCGAGAATAATTTCTTCCAACTTATCATGCTTGATCCGGTCTTCGATACAGGCTTTGAGAGCGCCACTACGAACTCTTTGTTGGTCATTTGGTTGGGTAAGGAGCGAGACAGTGCCACCAAGGATAAAGTAAAGTCCATCATAGACGCCACTACGCTCGATGGCTTCAATGTCGTTATCACGAGCGACTACCAGTAGCTTGGAGCGATCACGGTTTTGGTTGCGACAAATGACACAGGTGTGATTGAGGTTGGCTGTTTCGGAAAAGAATCGACGACAACTTTGACATTCGGTCACTGATTTAGGTAGGGAAGTGATGAGGTCGGATAACTCTTTTATTTGCTCTGGTTTAAGAGTAAGGACATGAAAAGCAAAGCGCTTGGCTTGGCGTAAGCCGGTGCCGGGAAATTTTTCAAAATAGGTGATGAGTTTGTCGAGTGGGGTCATATAGAGATTAGAAGTCATCCTGGGCACTAGGACCAGCCTGATGATGTGTGTCAAGATTGAGGAAGCGAACATGCTTGCCGTCGAAGTAAAGTTCAGCGGAACCAACTGGTCCGTTACGGTGTTTTTCTACTAATATCTCAGCGATATTTGGTCGGTCGGACTCTTTATTTATTTTGTCTTCACGGTGGATAAACATCACCACGTCCGCGTCTTGTTCAATTGAACCAGAGTCACGTAGGTCTGACAGACGAGGTTTGCCACCACGTTGCTCTACGGCACGAGAAAGCTGTGAGAGAGCAATGACTGGTACCTCTAAGTCACGAGCCAAAATCTTAAGGGAACGAGAGATTTCGGTTACTTGTTGCACCATCGAGTCACTAGCCTTAGTAGCGGTCGGGGACATCAGCTGAAGGTAGTCAACAATCAGTAGGTCAAGACCATGTTCGTTTTTTAGTCTCCGGGCCGCTGAGCGCATTTTGAGAATGTTGTTACCAGCTTGGTCATCAATGTGGATTTGGGCTTCAGAGAGTCTAGCCATCGCTTCTTGAACCGCTTCAAATTCATGGTCGTTCGATAGTCGTCCCGTACGAAGTTTCCATGAGTCAACACCGGCTTCGGCGGCGAGCATACGATCCACCAGCTGTTGGTCTGACATTTCTAGTGAGAAGATACCCACGGAAGCTTTAAACTTAAGGGCGGCATTTCTAGCGACATCAAGTGCAAAAGTGGTTTTACCCATGGAAGGTCTAGCGGCGAGAATGATTAGGTCAGACTTTTGAAAACCAGCCAAAAGGTTGTCGAGGGCAGTGAAGCCAGACTGGACACCGCGTCTTTCATCTTGGTTGGCACTAAGATACTCAAATCTTTCCCAGGCTTCAGTGAGCGAGTTGCCGATGGTTTTAAATTTTTGTGCGCTTGGCGACTGAGTGGCATGAAAGATCTTTTTTTCGGCCTGGTCGAGAGCTTCATCAACACTTTCTGGATCAGAGTAGCCAATCTCTGCCACTTCTTCAGCTGCATAAATAAGGTTACGCAGGGCAGATTTACCTTGAACAAGTTCAGCGTAGTAGTGGGAGTTGCCGGCCGCAGGGACGTTTTCGATTAGTTCGGTGATATAGCTAGCGCCACCAATCTTGTCGAGGTTACCACTGTCACGAAGTTTTGAGACCAAGGTAATGACGTCAATCGGGTCGCCTTTAGAAAATATTTGCAGAACGGCTTCGTAGATGAGACGGTGTTTGTCAGCATAAAAACTTTCTGGATAAACTGTCACCGAGATATCGTGTAGGGCGTCTGGTTTTAGAATAACGGCTCCGAGTAGAGCTTTTTCAGCGTCGACGTTACGGGGAGGGGTGCGTAGTGAACGGTTGGTGGTTCTGGTGTCTGACATGGTGAGGGCATTGTACCACGATGTCGCTATTGACTGTTTTTACACAGTGCTGTGGACTCTGTGTATAAGAAAATTAGTCAAATTTAGGGTCAAATTTACTGACTTTAGGGCCGTGAGGAGGTCTTCTACGCTATAACCTTTTAGATTGAGGGCTTCACGATAAGTGTCGGCTTCTGGCCAATTTCTGGCAATCCGAGCTGCTTCGCGCTGTTCCACTAATTTTAAGATTTCCTCAGGTATTTCATCGGCCATCAGGATACCAAGCTTTTTGACACCTTCAGTGACATTGTCCCTCAGACCAAGATCGAGAATACTATCCATAACATGAATAGTGGCGCATTTAGTGGCGTTATCTAGTTCGTCATCTTTGGTGACTTGCCAAAGTAAGGCCAAGGCAGCTGGAGTATCTAAGTCGTTGGCAATATGCTCGAAATTCATTAATATAATTTTCTTCAGGATAGGAAGCTTTTTGCTTGTAGTCTTCATACACAAAACGTCTAAGTCTAAAGAGTGCTTGCTTGGCAGACTTCAGTGCGTCCCAAGAAAAATTAACAGGCGAGCGATAGTGGGCGGTCAAAAGCCAGTAGCGATAGTCTTCACCGGTAAAGCCACGGTCAATTAAATGTCGTAAATTTATGCTATTACCAAGAGACTTACTGATTTTGGTGTTATCAATGGTGATGAAAGCGTTGTGGAGCCAATAGTTAACAAAAGTTTTGCCAGTGGCGCATTCTGATTGAGCTATTTCAGCATTATGGTGAACTGGTATGTGGTCGATACCGCCGGTGTGAATGTCAATAGATTTACCAAGGGTGGCCATGGCCATAGCTGAACATTCAATGTGCCAACCAGGAAAACCTTTGCCCCAGCGGCTGTTCCAACCAAGTAGACCCTTTTTCCAGACGGCAAAATCAGCTGGGTGACGTTTCTCGGGATTCACTTCAACGCGGGCACCACTTTTTATTTGTTCAAGATCAATATGACCAAGCTTTCCATACTCTGGATATTTTTGAATATCAAAATAGACTCCATCGCTGGTTTCGTAGGTGTAACCTTTGCCATCCAGAGTTTCAATGAGACGGATTTGCGCCTCAACGTACTCACTGGCTCTAGCAAAGTGAGTAGGAGCCATTATCCGCATAGCGTCACAGTCGTCATAGAAAGCCTGGATGTATTGGTCTGATAAATCGCGCATGGCCTCGAGAGTGACTGGTAACCCTTCACGTTTTAGTCCTTTCATCATCTTATCTTCACCGGCGTCACCGTCGTCAGTGAGGTGACCAAAGTCGGTTAGATTAATAGTATTTTCGACTTCGTAACCATGGAAAATAAGAGTGCGCTTAAGAATATCCAAAAACACGTACGATCTCAGGTTGCCGATATGAATATAGTCGTAGACAGTAGGACCGCAACTATAAATGAGAACTTTGGCTGGGTTTAGGGGCTTAAATTGTTCTAGTTTGTTTGAGGCGGTGTTAAAAAAGTAGATGGGAGGTGTGTCAACGATCTTAGTTTCTTTCTTAAATAGATTGGCAAACATGTGTGTAGTGTATCAAAAGTGCATCAAAACACATAGTACCCAGGGAAATTTTTGCCATATCGACACTTCATGCGATAATGCCTAGAGTTATATGAATGACGATAATAATACAATACAGGAAGATAATATGTCAGGCACCAAGAAAAATAGCGTCTTAGGAGTTACTCTGGCTTTGCTTCTAGCAATTGCGGCGTTTTTTTCTGGTTTGCAAACCGAAAGGGTGCTGATGGCTAACGAACAAACGGCTAGTATTTTTTCTATTTTTGCTCGGCCAGAAGCAAAAGCTAAGGAAGCTGGTGTCGATCTAACAGAATTTTGGCATGTGTGGGGGCTTTTGGATGAACGGTTTATTGCAGCTAGTTCTACTAAGGTAGTAACTGCAGAAGAAAAAATGTATGGCGCCATCAGAGGTCTGGTGGGAGCTTATGGTGATCCCTACACTGTCTTCCTTCCGCCGGCTGACAGTGAAGCTTTTTCTGAAGATATTTCTGGTAATTTTAGCGGGATTGGTATGGAAGTCGGGACTAGAGATGGGGCTATTTCTATCATTGCCCCACTGAAGGATACTCCGGCTGATAGAGCCGGACTGATGGCAGGGGACGTGATTGTAAAGATTGATGATAATTCTACTGAAGGTATGTCGATTGATGATGCAGTGCGACAGATAAGAGGTGAAAAGGGAACAGTGGTTAAGTTGTCTATTTATCGAGAAGGTAAGTTTGAGTTGATGGATATTGAGGTTACGAGAGACACCATCTCCATTCCAACCGTGAAGACTGAACAAAAGGATAAGACTTTTATCATTAGCTTATACAGCTTTAATGCGTTGGCTGAGGCGAAAATGCAAGAAGCCTTACGGGAGTACGTAAAAAGTGATGCTGATAATATCTTGCTAGATCTACGTGGTAACCCAGGTGGGTACTTGCAAAGCGCGGTAGCGATTGCCAGCTATTTCTTACCAACTGGTAAGGTAGTAGTCAGAGAGAGGGAGAGTGAAGAAGGACAAGAAAAGTTATACCGTAGTCAAGGAAAAACTCTCACCGGTAGAGAACCGAAAAAAATTGTGGTTTTGACCGACGCTGGTTCGGCTTCTGCATCTGAGATTTTAGCTGGGGCTCTGCAAGAGCATGGCTATGCCACTCTCATCGGCACCAATACCTTTGGAAAAGGTTCGGTGCAAGAATTGATCCCGATAGATGATGGTTCAAGTCTGAAAGTTACTATCGCCAGATGGTTTACCCCTAATGGTCTATCGATTTCCGATGGTGGACTAACTCCTGATATCGTAATTAAACGTACCCCAGAACAAAGACTAGAAGGAATTGATCCACAACTCGAAGCCGGGCTAAAGTTTTTGCAAGGTGAAGAGGTGGTTAGTGAGGTACAGTAGTCGCTACTTTATAGTTGGTGCCAACCAAAAATCTTGTTATGATGCAAGGGTTAAGAGTTTAGTCAGTTAAGATGAGTTAATGTATGAAGGTTATTTTACTTCGTGATGTAGCAAAAATCGGCAGGCGCTTTGAGATCGTAAGCGTACCCGATGGTTATGCTCAGAATAAACTAATTCCGCAGAAAGATGCTGAACCAGCTACTCCAGCCAATGTAAAAAGAGTAGAGGAAAAAGCTAAGCTAATGAACCTTAGTAAGGCGGGTGAAGTTACTACAGTGAAGGAGATTGCCGACTTGCTCACTAAAGATCCGCTGGTGGTAAAAATGGAAGCAAATGACCAGGGTCATTTGTTCCAAAGTGTACACGTTAGTGATGTAGTGTCTGCGGCGAAAGCGAGAGACATTAATCTACCTGAACAGTTTGTAAAAATGGATACAGTGATTAAAGCGGTTGGTCTGGCTGAAGTGACATTGGTAGCCAATGATTACAAAACCAACGTATCTATTTCTGTGGTAGCAAAATAAATTATTTATCATAAATTATGTCAAAAAGTAATATCATCACCGTTTCTGTCGTTGTTGTTCTAAGTTTGGCTATGACCTGGGGTTTGGCTTTTTGGCTTGGTCCAAGTAATAGTTCTACTCAGGCACAGCTAAGTAATAATGACGCCCAAGAAAAGCTTCAAGCACCATTAACCGCAGAAAACCTAAAAGCCTATAACGTAAATATGACAAACGAAAATAACCCAGTGGCAGAGTTTAATACTAACCAAGGTAAGTTCGAGTTGGAGTTGTTTGAAGATACTATGCCAATTACCGCTGGTAACTTTATTACTTTGGCCAAGGATGGTTTCTATAATGGAGTCAAGTTTCATCGGGTAATTGATGGCTTCATGATTCAGTCTGGTGACCCAATTACTAAAACAGAAGAGTTCTTACGATATGGTACTGGTGGTCCTGGGTATGCAATACCAGATGAGCATATAGCTGGTGAATATCTCACAAACGTACGAGGTACCATTTCTATGGCTAATTCAGGTCCGGAATCAGGTGGTAGTCAGTTTTTTATAAACGTAGCTGACAATACAAACTTGGATTTTGATAAGCCGCCTTTCTCCTCTAAACATCCAGTTTTTGGACGAGTATTAAGCGGAATGGAAGTAGTAGATAAGATTGCTAAGGTAGAAGTGAATGGTAATGACATGCCACTTGAAGCGGTGATTGTGGAGTCTGTGGTGATCAAGGACTAACGCTATCTGGTGAAAGTAAAACAATAGGCTGGCCCGTACGGGCCAGCCTTTTGTTTTATATACGAGTAGATTAGGCAACTACATCAACCGCTTTCTTTACTACGATATTACCGTCAAACTTTCGTTTGCGCATATTGCGGAAAGAAACAGTCCCTGGAGTACCAGCGTAAAGAGTATGGTCTTTACCAATTCTTACTCCTTTTCCAGCTTCAATTTTTGTACCTCTTTGTCGTACGATAATTTCGCCAGTATTTACTTTTTCACCTGCAGTTTTCTTGATTCCTAAGTATTTTGGTTGTGAATCGCGCAGGTTCTTAGCGGTACCCGCGGCTTTCTTGGTTGCCATAGTATATAATAATTAATGAAACGTAATAGCGGGTACTATACTGTATATAATGGAAAAACTCAAGTCTTTACTGCGCAATGATCAAATATTTTACGGTTTATTGGTTATCCTGGTCGGGATTGGTTCTTTTTTGCTTGGTCAGCAGTCAGTTGCTAATAATATCCCTGAAAATAAGGATTTTAATCGGATTGAGATAGTGTCACGTCCCAAAACTGCTTCAAACCAGACCGCTAATGTCATTACTCCTACGGTCGAAACTGGAAATACCACCTTTCCCTTAGTTGCCTCTAAAGCCGGTACTAAGTACCATTTAGCTACTTGTCCAGGCGCAAAACAAATAAAGCCCGACAACGTGATTTATTTCGAAACTCAGGTAGAGGCTGAGGCGGCTGGTTATACCAAGGCAGCTAACTGTCCAGGACTGTAGTGGGTTAGAATATAAACATGAAATACATTCAGATGTTTTACCAGGCGATTGAAGAGTGGATTCGCAATGATATGGGTTATTATTCGGCGGCTTTCTCGTATTATGCGCCACTAGCACTCATTCCTTTAGTCTTACTTTCAATCGCTGTCTCAGGTTTTTTCTACGGGTCACTTTTTGTGAAAAGTATTTTTTTAAGTTGGGGTACTATCTTGGGTGATGATCTGCTCGCACTTATCAATGTTGCTGTGCAAAATCTCGATTTAGAATCACAAACTTACAGTATTCCAATTCTGGCCATTGTATTTTTCTCCAGTATGAGTCTGTTCGCTTTAAATGTACCTGGTGTGGGCTTTTCTCGCTTATGGAAAATTGAATCCTCTGGCCTGGTGTCTTTTATTTCTCGTACCTGGCGATCGATAACTTTTATCTTTATTTTACAAATTTACTTTTTTGTAATTATCGGACTGAATGGATTGGTTACTTACTTCAGCTTTCCTTTTGGTAACTTGATATCAGAAATAATTCTTTTCTTAAGTATCCCGCTAATCTTTTTCTTATTGTTTCGGTTTTTGGTAAAGAATGTTTTAAGTCTGCAAGGGGCAATAGTGGGTAGTATGGTTTCAGGGGTACTTTTTATGTTTGCTAAGGGTCTGGTTGCACTCTACTTAGCCGCTAATCCCGTCTTAAGTATTTTTGGAGCGACAGGACTAACTCTAGTTCTTCTGGTGTGGGTCTATGTCTTGGCGGCCATCATATATTTTGGGGCAGCCGTGGCGCATGTTTATGATAGGATGAATGTTATAACCGTTAGATAAATTTCCTTATGTTAATTGTAGATGTTGAAGCTTCCGGAGTAGTCTATGACAAACACTCAATTATTTCGATTGGTGCGTTGGACTATGACAATCCAAACAATAGATTTTATGGCGAATGTCGCATCTGGGAAGGGGCCCATATTATGGAAGAAGCCACTGCTATCCATGGTCTTGGTGAAGCTGAACTAACTGACAAAAGTAAAGTTAGTGAAGCTGAACTAGTACGAGCTTTTATGGAATGGTCACAACATTTAACCGACCGAACTCTGACTGGCCAGAATGTATCCTTTGATCGCGACATGCTTAAGGCTGCTTGTGGTAGAGCCGGTCTACCTTGGGATATGGCCCACCGCACGATTGATACTCATACCTTATGCTTTATGCATATGGTGAAGCGGGGTCTGGTACCGCCGATTGATCCACAGCATCGTCGTAGTGCCCTTAACTTAGATGCTGTTTTAAATTACTGTGGTATCCCGGCTGAACCAGAACCACATAATGCACTAACTGGCGCTATGTGCCACGCTGAAGTGGTGGCCAGGTTACTTCACGATCGAATGCTTCTCCCCGAATTTGCGGACTTTCCGATACCTTGGTCCAACTAGAGTGTTACAATAAATTATCTATGGTTAAGAAAATATTTGGAATGGGTAAAAGTAAAAAGAAAGAAGTGGCACCACACTGCCGAGTAGTTAATCAATTATTGGATCCAGAGGGAAATGATGGAGCAGTTCAGTCATGGCGAGTTTTTCGCATTATGTCTGAGTTTGTGCAAGGGTTTGAGATGCTTCGTAATTATGGTTTGTCAGCAACTTTCTGGGGTAGTGCTAGACTGACACCTAAGGACCCGTACTACAAAGCAGCTGAAGAGTTGGCAGCCAAGTTAGCTAAGAAAGGCTTTGCCATTATTTCTGGAGGCGGTCCTGGCATTATGGAGGCTTCTAACGTCGGGGCTTTTAAGGTAGGAGGGAAGTCAATTGGGCTCAATATTGAACTGCCATTTGAACAAAAGTTAAACCCTTACACCACTGATTCATTAAGTTTCAAATATTTCTTTTCACGAAAAGTGATGCTTACTTTTGCGTCGGAGGTGTATATTTATTTCCCTGGCGGTTTTGGCACACTAGATGAATTTTTTGAGATTGTAACTCTAATTCAGACTAAGAAAATTGAGCCGGTGCCGATCATTCTTTACGGTAAGGAGTTCTGGGAACCTCTACTTAAATGGTTTGAAAAGGATTTAATTAAAAAATTCAAGACAATTAGCAAAGAAGACATGGAACTATTCCATGTAGTGGATTCGGTAGAAGATGCTTATAAATATGCGTTAAAGCACGTTGACTGTAGCAATATTAGACAAGTATAAACATGAATATATCTTATTTTGACGATTCACGAGTAACTGACACTCAACTCGCTAAACTAAGTAAACAACTGCGCGAGTATCGCGAATATGTTGTGCAGGCCGAACGAGACAATAATAAGTCTATCCCTGAGTATTCCCTATATCATGCTAAGGATCCAGAACTTCATACTCAGCTAGCTGAGGTAAAAAGAAAATATAAGGGAGTTAAGTATGTAGTCTTAGTCGGCATCGGTGGCTCCAACCTAGGTACGGAAGCAGTCCATGCTGTCTTAAGTAATGGTAAAACTAAGCTACTGGTCCTAGACACTGTTTCAGTCAGCCGGCTAGCCGAAATTCGCCAAGAGCTTAGTGCAGTTAAAAAAGTCACCCAGATTGCGGTATGTGTGATTAGTAAGTCTGGTCAAACGACAGAAACGCTAGCGAACGCCACCGTGTTACTAGGAGACCTTAAGACCAAGTTTGGTGACGCGATCTACAATCAAACGATTTTCATTGGTAACCCGGGAACTGATTTTTTCAAATACGGAAAAAAACTTAAAGTAGACTGCATCGCTATGCCGGAAGTAATTGGGGGTCGCTATTCAGTCGCTACAGCAGTAGGGTTAGTACCCTTAACCTTGCTCGGACACGATGTGGACGAGTTTATTATGGGTTATTTGGATGTTAGTAGCGAGACTTTGGAATCGGTGGTGGCAGATAGTTCGGCGCGGTTAGCTATCTATCACAAACTTAAGTTCCCACACTATAATTTCTTTGCTTTTGAAACCAGGCTCGAGCAACTAGGGAGGTGGTATCGACAGTTATTTGCTGAGAGTCTAGGTAAGACAGAGACTTTGTCGGGCAAAGCCGTTTCTCACGCCATGTTACCGACCATCTCGACTCCGGTGGAACTCCATTCGGTCGGACAACTGTACATGAGTGGGGTACCTGATGTTTATACAGATTTTGTTACCTTCGATGATGAAGAACTAGATGTTTTCTTGCCTAAGAAAAATAAGTTAGCCCCAAGTCTTAATGGTTTTTCACTGCAAGAGGTCGCTACCGCTCTTTATGGTGGTGTGATTGGCGCTTATCAAGAAAGCCAGCTACCTTACCGAGCGACGGTCTTTGAGGAGAACTTGGCTTATTCAGTTGGACAATTTATGGGTATGCGTGTGCGGGAGATTATGTATACCGCTAATTTACTGGAAGTAAATGCCTTCAATCAGCCTAATGTTGAACTCTATAAAAAGAAGACCAAGGAGATACTAGAAATATGACCTACTTAATGCTTGATATTGGCGGGACTAAGACCAGACTAGCTGTTAGTGATGATCTTAGTGTTATTAAGGACAAATCTTCTTTCAAGACCAAGAAGGGTTTTGATGATGCTATGTCAGAAATCGTCAAGCAGGCTGATGTTCTCATGGGAAAAAATAAGGTAAAGGGAATTGCTGTTGGTATTAGAGGCCGAATTAGTGAAGATAAATCTGGTATTCACAATGATGCTACTTTAAGTAACTGGGCAAACCGGTCTATTGTCGAGGCTTTAGGTAAGCATTTTAAGACCGATGTCTATGTAGAAAATGATACAGCGATGGCTGGTCTGGGTGAGGCAAATTTTGGAGCTGGGAAAGGTATGGATATCGTGGTTTATCACACTATCAGTACTGGGGTAGGTGGAGTCAAAATTGAGCACGGTGTTATCGATGAAGCAAGTGAAGGCTTCGAACCAGGACACCAGGTGTTAGATATTGACCGAACCATCCTGGGTGAAGAGATTACGCCTACGCTAGAGAATTTGGTCTCAGGTACTGGACTCGAGACTAGGATGGGTGTTAAACCATACGAAATACCACAGTCTGACATGATTTGGGATGAGTTGGCAGAGTATCTGGCTCAAGGCTTGCGAAATACTATTTTGTACTGGTCACCTGATGTAATTGTGCTTGGTGGCTCCATGATACACGGAGATCCGAGGATAGAGATCGAAGCTATTCGTAAATATACAGTGGAGGCTTTGGATGGTTTTGTGACCTGTCCTTTCATTACTATGGCTGAATTTAAGGATGAATCTGGACTATACGGTGCTATGGCTTATTTAGAGCAAAAGAGTCTTAAACATTGACAAAAACTGTAAAGTGTGCTAATATAATATAAATCCGCTACGTATGATATGATTCTGCGGTTACCGACGTTGAAGTTGGTATTTGTTAGATAAGACCATTGGCTTATTATATCCACTGTCATTCTGGCGGTTCTAGCGGTTACTTCAATCTCAACCACTATCCCGACCAGTGCTGAGTATGGGCATATAGAAACAGCAAGTGTAGCAGGAAAGTCTGAACAAAATGAAAGTCAGAGTACTGAGAACCTTGTAAAATCTTACTTTAGTGACATACCAGTAATGGTGCAGATTGCACGCTGTGAGTCTACCTTTAGACACACTCTAGCGGACGGAAGTGTCCTTAGAGGAGTAGTTGATCCAGATGATACCGGTGTTATGCAAATTAACAAACGTTATCACTTAAAGGCAGCTACAGCGATGAATCTGAATTTAGAGGATATTCATGAAAACATGGCTTATGCCCGACATCTCTATGAGACACAGGGTACAAGACCTTGGAATGCATCTGCTCCTTGTTGGAATAGATCACTCGCAATGAATATCTAAAAGATTAACGTAAAAACGCCTTCGGGCGTTTTTACGTTATAATGTAGTGAGTTATGGCTAAACAATATTGGTTAATGAAAGGTGAGCCTGAAGAATTTGGTATTGATGATCTGGAAAAACAAGGTACGGCTATTTGGGATGGAGTAAGAAATTATCAGGTCAGGAATATGTTTCGTGACGTAATGAGGAAGGGTGATGTAGCCCTTTTCTATCATTCTAATGCCGACCCGCTTGGAGTAGTGGGGGAGATGGAGGTGATAGAAGTGCCAGTGATTGACCCTTCACAGTTCGACCGTAAAAGTAAATATTTTGATGCAAAATCAGCCAAAACCGACCCGCGTTGGCTTTCACCAAAAGTTAAGTTTATTAAAAAATTTAATAAAGTTGTCACCCTTAAGACTCTGAAAGAAAGAGAAGAATTCTCTGAAATTCCATTTGTTAAAAAAGGAAATCGATTGTCAGTTTGTCAGATTAGTGCTGAGCAGTATGCGTCCATTAAACGTCTTGGCGGATAAATTATAAAGAGTTTTTGAGAGTGGGGTAAAGAAATGAGCGATACAATAGTCGATAACCATTGTCATTAGGGTGAATACAATCAAGGGCTAAGGTTTGCTTAGTGTCTTTGGTAAACTCATCTTCAGCCTTTTCACGGAATAGTGGTACGTGAGTAAAACCATTTTCATTAGCAATCTCACTAAAGTAACTTGATACTTTACGACTGCGCCAAGTATAAAGTTGCTTTAGTGGTGACAACATAAAGGGTACAGTTCCGACATTGTTAACCGAGACGATAACGACTGATCCTTTAGTTAAAATATGAAGTTTAGTTGAAAGGGACTTAAAAGTTTTCATCAGTTTTCTTTTGGTTGTAAAATGTAGCGTGTCCATGCCACCAATAAAAATAATTGTGTGATCAAAGAAGTGGGGTGGAAAGTGGTCGATTTGATTCATCAAATCACTGACTTTGGCGGCATTTTTAGCACGGTTGTGTATTTCGTAATTGGGAAAATCATGGGCAATCTGGCCACCGTACGAACAGTCCGAACTAGTCGTGCCGACGCCGTAGACAGTACTATCACCAATCAATAATAATCTTTTTTTCAACTTCTTGTCATACTTAGTAAAAGGAGTAACTGTCTTTCCTAGTACTTTAGATTTGTAACCATAGTAGGCCATTCGACACATATAAAAGGCCGCAATGATAGCAATTGAGGTTATTAGGTAGCTGGTCATGATAGTTAATTTCGTTAATCAATTACAGGGGCAGTAACATTAAAGAACTTAACCATTGCCTCAACTTTTTTCTCTTTGGGAACTTCAGGGCCAAGGTATTCACTGTATTCAAAACGAGCTGAATGGTTCTGCCAAAATTTGAACTTATGCTTATTGTTGAGACCATTTAGGCGGACAAATACTACGGGATAATTCTCAGAAAATAGGGTTTGAGCCCCTTTCTCAAACTCTGCTACTGCATCAGCGTCGCGTACAATTTTACCTTCAGGGAAAATTACTACAGTATACTTATCACGTAGTAGCTCCCTTGTAAACATTAATTTTTTAAGCCTTTCCAGTGAATTTTCACCAACACTATAACCACCAAGCAGGCGAATAAAAAAACCAAGTATTTTTTTATTCATATACTCTGGGGTGACTGGGTATCTGATAGGAACTATGTTTAATATGTTCTTTTTTCCTACATGGGTAGAAATAAGAAATGGATCAACTTTACTCTGATGATTGGCAATAATAAGAGTTCCGTGTTCCAAGTGGAAATTACTAGGGCGCACCACCTTAAGCTTGAGGAGCTTTGATAGAATGTAGTTTACGGGTATGGTGGCAAACTGTATAAGAGTGAACCAGCTTTTTTTCGCTAATTTCATCATTAAGCCTTATACTAACTCATAATCACTAACAGTACAATCATTTACAGATTTAGCAAGAGTAGCATGCAAATCATTACTAGAGGCCAATTTTCTGAAGACGACATTCATACCTTTATGACAGAAGGGGAGTTGTTACAATATGACAAACTAAAAATTAGTAAAAGGGAAGACTGGCTATTGGGAAGGGTGGCTCTAAAACGGGTGGCAATAAGTAAATTGTCACTTGAGGTGACCGAATCTGGAATTGAAGTGGTGTCTGAAAGAGGTGGGTCACCATCACTGAGATTAATCTTACCAAATGGTGAGATGAAAATGCTAAAAGAGATAAAAACTGCTTTAACCCACTCTAGTGGGGTGGCGGTAGCAGATGTTTATGAAGTAGCTAAGGTACGAGGTGTTGGTTTGGATATAGAGAAAGTAAGGAAGTTTGATTTTGGTACATTGCTTTCTTTCCTTCATAAGCAGGAAAGGGAAGAATTCAATGTTTTTGATGATAGTCGTGATGCAGATAAGTTGGCTACGCTTATCTGGTGTATTAAGGAAGCGTATTTAAAGGCACGTGGTTTTGGGCTCACTATGCACCCTGGTCGTATTTGCATTCAGGGTAATCCGTTTTTAGGACCAGTCAAAATCTTTGAAAATGACTTAGATGCTGGTGCACAAGTTACCTGGACAATGCTTCCGGGCTTATATATCCTGGTACGTGTAGAGTATTAGTAATCTTTTGGGACCACAGTTTTATATGAGTAACCTAGATAAACTAACCGCTGAAGTTGTTGATGTTATTAGTGATACGCTAAAATTAGCTAAAGAAAAAATTACTAACGACACTAACATCGCTGATTTAACCGCCGACTCAATTCAGCTTTTTGAGTTATTGATAGCGTTTGAAAAACATTACGGATCAGCTTTGGCTTACGATGAAGTTGTTCGTCTAAATACAGTTGGAGATATTATTAATTATGCTGCAAAGTTACAAAGCGTACCAGCTTAATCATGCAAAATAATTTAAACTTTAAACTAAATTCTGACCCTGAGGAACTTAAGATTGTTTCCAAACTAATAACCCAGGTCTACCAAGGAGAGGGTTATATATCTAGTGATTCAGACAGTGGTTCAAAAATCACAGAATTTTTGGGTAATCCAGACACTAAAACTTTTGTAGCTACCCTGGATGATAAAATTGTCGGCACAGTCTCATTAGCTGTCGATTCCAGTGATGGTTTACCGATGGATGTAATTTTTAGAGAAGAACTAAATCCGGTACGTCAGGCCGGAAAGAGTATTGCTGAAGTCTGCCAATTTGTAGTTGATAAGGATTTTTTGAAAGACAACATAGATAAAGCAGATTTAAGTGTTATTGAGTCTAATATAACTCTAGGTCTGCTGAAGCATGTAATCATGTATGGTTTAGAAGTGGATTTAGACTTGTTTGTCTTTACCATAAATCCCAAGCATCGAATATTCTACGAATCATTAGGTGCCCTGCAGGTGGGAGAAGAAAAAGTTTATCCTTCAGTTAATAATGCGCCAGCTCTAGCTTATATACTTGATATTAAAGCGTTACAAGAACAAGCTAAAAAGGGGGAGTTAACTCATATGCTACTTCGCAAACTGTTCTCTACATAATATATAGTTTTACATTCTTATGAAAATTGGTTTTTTTGACTCGGGGTTGGGTGGTCTTTTGATATTAAAAAGCGTGGTCAAAGAACTGCCAAATTTTGATTATGAATATTATGGAGACACGGCAAATTTGCCATACGGAGATAGAAGTGAAGAGGAAATTTTTGCGTTTACAAAAAAGGGTGTAGAAGCACTATTCAATAAAGATTGTGGCCTGGTGATAATAGCTTGTAACACAGCTTCTGCTGAAACCTTAAGAAAACTCCAGGACACGGTATTGGTAGGTCAGTATGCAGAGAGAAGAATTCTTGGCGTCATTATTCCTACAGTTGAGGTAGTAGCAGAGACAGGTCAGAAGTCGGTAGCCTTACTAGCTACTAGCCGAACCGTTAATTCCAAAAAGTATGATCTTGAATTAATGAAAGTCGGATCGAACTTACAACTTAAGTCTCACGTTATTTCAGCATTAGTGCCACTCATTGAAGCAGGAAAGGAAGTGGAGGCGTTCGATCTCACTAAAGATTTTCTAGAGGAAATTATTCAAAATAACATTAATGTCATGGTACTTGGATGTACTCACTATTGTTTACTTAAACAACCTATCCGGGACTATGTAGGGGAGAGAGTGAGGGTGATTTCGCAAGATGAAATAATTCCAAGTAAATTGCAAAATTATCTCGAACGACATCCGGAAATCAAGAATGCATTAAGTAATACTGGTTTGAGAAATATTTTCTTAACTAAGGCAAGTGCAAACTATGACGAGATTATTTCAAATCTACTCGGTGGGGTACTTATGGCTAAATAAAGTTTTAACAGTACCATAGCTTTTTTCTAACCTAAGAATGAAGGGGGGACTTATTGAGATACTAAAAGTTATTTACTGAGATGTCGCACAATATATCTTTTGCGACATAGTCTCTAATCTAAATAAGGTTATATTAAGTTTGAGCTTACAACCACTTCCCTTAGCTAAATTCAGCTTTTGCCTTACAGGTTGATTACTGTGTACTAATTAGTTAACTTTAATCACCAACTTTGATTTTCTGACTAAATTTAACTCAAACCATTTCTGCAGATTTTTTAGCCAATTGATACTTCCATCGTCTAAATCAGCTTCTCGGACCGACTTTTTTGCCCTTTATGACTTATGTCATTTATATAGCTATTTTGAGGCTCAAAAATCGATTTTAAGGCCCTTTGCTACTAAAAGAGGTACTAGACAAACTAGGCGTGTTGACGAAGGTGATAATTTCAATGTTTTTAGAACTTCCATGCGTATTTCTTGATCTGTGTGTAAAAGTTTTACCTAAGAAAGCTCAAAGTTTGCACAAAATCTTTTCAGAAGTTCATTAAGAATATTTCTAAAAAAAATTTCTAAATTTCTTACAGAATTTCTACTAGTGCATTTTTTAGTTTTGTAGCTTCTTTAAAACCAGTCAGACCCTAAAGACCGCCAGCTTCGCTGGCGGTCTTTAGGGTCTCCTTAATCATTTAGCTGTCTCGCCCACCCTCTCTCTCACTTCCCTATATCAAAATATTGTGCGACATTAAAATATTAGTACAAATTAATTTAGACCCTACTTTATTTTAAGATACTCTTGAACTCACTTGAGCCATCCATCAGTAAAATACTTTTCAGGTTTAAAATTATTTTTTATTCACCCAAATCATTTCTGTGTGAGCTTCGCTTAGTTGTGGCTCCCTACTCCGAAGTTTTGCAATGTAACCAAGTCCAAATATATGTACTACTGGATTTCCTGGTGACGCTTCAATCCTTTCGTGTCTCATGAGTATGCTTGGCACTCACTATATCTGCTTCATAAATTATTTCTGTCCCTAGTTCTTCAGTGATTTTACGAGCCAGGATATCATGTAGCAATGATTCAAACTCAGACTTTTAATTCAACCACCACGCAAATCCCAATCACCAAATTTATCTTTAAGAATCAAGAACTGATCACCCTTTTCAAGAAAGATTTTAACTGCGATAAAATACGGGTCATTTTACAAAATATCAATGTCTCCCATATCAACTAAACTGGTGGTAAATAGAGCATTGGGTCTACGTAAGCGTCAGTCGCGGCTACTGGTGTAGAGGCAGGACCGCAACTAGTCACAGTCTTAATTTCATTAAATTGTCTGACAGTCACTCCGGCTTTCACGTAAACAGTGAAATGTAAGTGTGGTCCAGTGGAATAGCCTGTATTTCCGGAATAACCAATTACCTCTCCCGTTGAAACTTTTTGACCAGGTGACACACTAATGACATCTTGGTGAGCATAGAGAGTTGAAAGTCCATTTGGATGATCAATCAGAGTCCATTTACCCCATGAGTAACAACCCGGTACTAAGTCAGTGTTCCCTGTCGCCCTAACAGTACCAGTCAGTGGTGCGTGAATAGCCGTACCACGTGGTGTGCCAAGGTCGATGCCAGGATGGTAGGCTCTACCAGCATAGACGCTAGCATTGCGCTTAGCAAATTCGGTACCACCAAAGTACTGCGTCACGATGACTTTCTGTAAAGGCCAGTCAAATACTTTTGTGCCGGGAGCGGGAATGGTGTTGGGGTCAAGGATGAACTGTAGTTTTGATTCAAAGTCACGTAGTTCTTTGATAATTTGCTCTTTCTCTTGCTGTTGTTTAGACAGTAGCTGTTGGTATGTCTTTTCTTCGTTTTTGGTAACTTCGAGAAGTTTAGTTCTTTCGGTTTTATTATTTACTAGAATGGAATTCTGGTCCGAGTACTGCGACTTTAGAGACAGTAAGTCAGATCGCTTAGAAGTAGTTTCTTCGCGCTTTTCTTCCAGGGTCTCTTGCAAGGCACTAAGCTCAGACACTTTTAGAGCCATGCTATTACGGATGGTTTCTTGGGCTTCTAGAGTACTCCAGAATTCTGACAGTTTTTCTTTTTGCAGGAGTAGTTCGATCATGGTCTCTTCGCCAGACTGGTATTGTGACCTAATGATTTGTGCTACCGCCGATTGGGTCTCATTAATCTCCTTTTCTGTGCGAGAAATTTCTAAAATTAGTTTGTTTATTTCCAGGTCGGTGTAGCTAATCTGGTTCTCAGTTTTCGCTATCTCTGCTTGGACTTTTTTACGCTCTACTTCGAGCTGATTGATAGCGCTTTGCAGGGTCTTCTTTTCGGAACCAACCACTTTAAGTTCAGCTTCAAACTTAGCGATCTCCTTTTCAATTTCAGCCAGTCTCGAACCCCGGTCTTGAATATCTTTCTGCAACTTTTCTATTTCTGAGGTCTGCGCAAAAACCGGTAACAGATTACCGGTTAACATTGGCACAAGTAAAAGCCCAACAAAAAAGGCTATGAGTGGCTTATTGGTGAATTTCACCCATTTATTTTATCACAAGCAAGCTTTATTCTAAGTAAAGTTTCCTCTTTTCCAATAATATAAGCAATAGTAAAGGGGTCTGGGGATTGTGCTTTACCAGAAAGGGCTACTCGAAGTGGCCAAAAGACCTCCCCTTTGCCAATTTCTTCTGCATAAGGCATTAAGGCAGATTTAAGCGTTTCTGGGCTCTCCCAGTTAGCGTCATTTAGTATGGAGATTACTTGAATTAATCGAGGCTTAACTAGAGCTACGTCGGGGTCATTTTTCCATTTGAGTAATTCGGTTTCGTAGTTTGGAGTGGAAAAAGCAAAATCGTACTCCCCTGTCTCTGATGCCTCTTCAATATCTACTCCGACATGAATTCTTTCAAGTAGTATTGGAACCAGCTTTTCAAGCCTTTCAGTGCTGTAGCCAGGCATATTTTTTAGGGTGGGCGGAATTGACTTTTCCACGTATGCAAATTGTGATTCAGTATCTAACTTAATTAGGTATTGTTTATTCATCCACAAAAGCTTTTTCTTCATTAAAGGCTCCTCCAGCTCGTTGTATTTTACTGATGTCGAATGCTTCTATTAATTCTGACATGCTAAAGATTTCCTGGTCCGTACCAGGATTCCAACCGATGAGAGCTAGGAAATTGACCATGGCTTCAGGTAGAAAGCCTTCTGCCCGATACTCAAGTATGTCTTTAGCTCCATCTCGTTTACCAAGTTTTTTGGTGCGATCATCGCGAAGGATGGGTGGTAGAGTGACAAAGGTTGGGTAGGTAAAGCCGAGAGCGTCATAGAGACTAAGGAACTTTGGCATACTAGAAATAAACTCATCTGCTCGCATAATGTGAGTAACGCCCATTTCGTGATCATCAATAATGTGAGCGAGATTGTAGGTTGGATAACCGTCTGATTTTATTAATATAAAATCATCCAGCATTTCTTCGCCTGCACTCAGTTCACCTCGCGTAGCATCTTGCCAGGTGTAACGTTTAATTTCAGGCACTTTTAATCTAAGTGGACGAGTACCATCCCAAGGGAGGAAAGTTTCTGGTCTATGATCGCGAAACAAAAAAGGTCTATTTTCTACTTTCGCTTGTTCTCTAAAGGCACTCACCTCCTCTGGTGTGTAAGGGTCTGCGTAAGCTAAACCCTTTGCTTCCAGTTCTTTGGCGTATTTTAGGTAGACTGGCAGTCTTTCGGATTGAATACAGGAGCCAAACTCACCGGGATTGTTGGGGCCAAAATCCCAATTAATGCCAAGCCAGGTAAGTGACTCTTGAATATGGTCAATGGAACCAGCCACTTCCCTATCCTTGTCAGTATCTTCTATTCTTAAGATGAATTTCCCGTTATGTTTACGGGCAAAAAGATAAGCAAAAAGCGCTGTTCGCACTCCGCCAATATGCATAAAACCAGTCGGTGAAGGGGCAAATCTAGTGACGACAGGTTTGTTTAAAGTATTATGATCCATGTTCAGTACCAATTTTAATTAAGATAGTAGCGATTTTTTCTGCGGCGTTATTTTCAGCAAATTGCTTGGCTGACTGACTCATTTTCTGCCACTTAGCTTGGTCGCCAATAATAGACCGGATTTCCGAGATGAGCAAGGCTTCAGTTAAATTACGTTCTTCTATAACACTAGCTGCTCCTGAGCGGGCAAAAGCATAGGCATTAGAACGTTGGTCGCGACTGATATCTTCTGGAATCGGTATAACGATACTAGGTGTGCCATGGAGAGCGATCTCAAACAAAGAAGTACTACCAGCTCTAGATATCACAACTGAAGCAGCGGTCAAAAGTGCGTTGACTGTTTTTCCATCGATGGTGTCACGTAAGTAATAATGTCCTTGTAAGACCGGATCGGTTATTAGTGATTTGGCGGTTAGAGCAATCTCATTTTTTTGAGTTAAGCCAGCCTGATGAAAGATCCGTACTTGCGGTAGTAGCTCATCTAGACAGCGCAGTAGCAGGTTATTTATTCGTTCTGAACCAAGTGAACCGCCAGTAACATAAACTAATGGTAAATCATTAGGAATACCTAAGGTGGTAAAAGGGTCAGGGTCAGGGGTACTGATGGCTTTTCTGATTGGTATACCAGTTAAGGCCGTTTTTTCTTTGGCAAAATATTGACCGGCTTCTGGGTACGAAATAGCAATATAGCGAGCGAAGTTCTTAGCTAAAAGATTTGCTCTACCAGGGACAGCATCTGATTCGTGTATCACTACTGGTATACAAAGTAGTTTGGCAGCGATGAGTATGGGTACACTAGTGTATCCACCTTTACTAAAAATAACATCAGGATAAATGACATAGAGTTTCCAGATAGCGACAAAGATTCCAAAAAAATTTCTAAATAGGTCAAAGAAATTTTGAATTGAAGGATAGAGTCTTAACTTTCCGGCTGGGCAGTAAACATACTTTATGTCGAGTTCATTTAGTAGTGAAATGTCATAAGCAGTTGGCCCAAAGTAATAAAAGTCAGGTTGGTTTGGGTCTTTAGCTAGTACTTCAGCCACTGCAATAAGCGGATAGAAATGACCTCCAGTACCACCACCAACAAAGCCGATGCGCATATAAGGATAGTTTATCACGAGCGTTTGTCGTAGATGCGATATTTGGACACATTAAGCACAATTCCTAGTGAGGCCATGATAGCAATTAGAGCAGTTCCGCCATGACTAATAAATGGCAATGGCAGTCCAGAGAGTGGTGCGATACCAAGCATAGCAGCGATGTTAAGAAACGCTTGACTAACAATGATAGTCATAAATCCTACGACTAAGAGCATGCCGAATAAGTCCTCAGCTTGAGTAGCAATTTTGAAGCCACGAAAAGTGAAAAATGATAATAAGAATATTAAAAAGACTGACCCAATAAACCCAAACTCTTCGGCGTAGACAGCGAAGATAGAGTCACCGATTGGTTCAGGTAAGTACTCAAACTTTTGAATACTTTGACCGTAGCCTCGGCCAGCTACCCCACCTGAGCCGACAGCAATCAGTGACTGTTGTATTTGGTAACCGCTCCCTAATGGATCGCTGGTTGGGTCTAGAAAGGTAGTGATACGGTCCATTACGTATGGTCTAGCAAAGGCTACTGCTAACAACAAGAGAAAACCGACGACTCCCAGCATAATGATATGTTTCCAGTTGGCTCCAGCTGTGATAAACATAGCAACGCCTGCTCCAGCCATAATCATCAGTGTGTCTGTGTCAGGTAGAGATAGCATTACTACGCCAATCAGGGCCAGGACACCAATAAAGGGTAAAACACCATAGCGCCAGGAATCTATTTGACGATGTGTACCAGAAAGTAGTGAGGCGGTATATATAACAAAAGCAATTTTTAGAAACTCCGAAGGTTGAATAGTGGTAAAGCCAATATCTATCCAGCGCGTTGCTCCAGCATGAGTCATACCGAGACCGGGTATAAATACCGCGAGTGTAAAAAGGATACCAGCAATAAAAATATATAAAGCGTACTGGCGCCAGTTTCGGTAGTAAATATTACTGGTAATAAGTAAAGCCAGTCCCCCTCCAACGATACCAAAGAAAAACTGATTGAAAGCAACTGAACTAAAGCTGGCTCCACTCCGTGCCAAAAGTCCTAAAGAAGCTGAGGAAAATATAAAAAAGCCAATGACGACTAAGATAACTATTAGCACCAGTAAGATCATATCTACTGACTTTGGAGCATGAGCTTTCATAGAATGGTAGCAATGATTACTCCAGTTACGGCACAAAGCATACCAATAATCCAATATCGCATAGTAACCTTGTAAGAAGGCCAGCCAATAGCTTCAAAGTGGTGATGTAGTGGTGCGATTCTGAAGAATTTCTTTCCGGTTATTTTTCGATAGGATATTTGAATGACGTTTGATAGGACTGTGACAACCAGCAGGAAACCAATAATCGGAAGCAAGGCAATACCATGACCATCTACTAAACGATCGGTCATCAGTACTACTACAGACAGTGTTAGGGTGAGTGACATAGTACCAGTCTCTGTCATCCAGAACCGAGCTGGTGGAATATTAAACCAAAGAAAAGCTAATATTGCTCCAGACACCATAACGCAAAAAGCTGCTAGATCGAACTGAGACTGAATAATAGCGACACCAGCATAGGCAGTAAAAATAGTAGAAAAAACTCCACCTGATAGCCCGTCAATCCCATCAATGACCCCACTAGCATAAAGGGCGTTTGTTAATATAACAAAGAAAGGAATAATTAATACGCCGATCTCTAGTGAATCAATAAAAGGTAAGCTGATGGAGGTGACGCCGAGTTTGCTATAGAACCACCAACCAATCATCGAAGCTAAAATACTAATTATGATTAACCTAACTGAGAGTCTAACTCCCTTCCCGCCATGTTGTATGTCATAGAAGTCATTAAGTAGACCAAACAGTGCACCAGCGCATAAGATAAAAAATGGTAACCAAGTTTGTGACCGACTTAAAAAGAAGACGTCAGAAAAAAACTGTACCTCGGTTAATTCCTTAAGTGTATATAATAGTAATAAAGCCAGTATGATACTTCCCCAGATCACGATACCGCCCATGCGTGGTGTGGAAGCTTCCTCAGTAGCTTTGAGACGATTAAACTCTGTCGCTATATGACCTCCAATGGCAGTCTTACCGCCCTGTTTTTTCCAAGCTTTAAATTTGAATAAATAGTGAGTGACGATTGGGGTAATAAGAATTCCAATCGTGAAAGTTAAAATGGCCGGCAAAAGAATTTTGATAATTAATGTTTCCATATTTATTATTCAGAACGTGCGGTTAAGATAGCTGCCGACATTAATTTTTTAACATCAGCAAAACGTTCCGAGTGTGTAGAGCCAAGCACTGTAATGACGATTGGGTGGTTTAAACCGGCATCAAAAACAACAGTTAAATTACCACCAGCCAAATCGGTGTAGCCTGTCTTGGAGCCTAGTAAATTTGGTATGTCCCTGACTATCTCATTGGTGTTATCGGCCTCATGATATTCTCCTTGGTTATTATAGAGTCTAGTATTTGGTTTGACGGTCGGGTCTAAGATTTCAGGATAGTTCAGTAAAATATACTCTACTAGTAAGCTAACATCTTTAGCGTTTCCGTAAGCCCCAGCTTCCGTCGTCGAGAGGTCTAGACCGGTTGGATTATAAAATTTGAGACTAGGTAGATTTAAATCTTGTGCTTTGAGATTCATGCCGGTGACGAACTGTTCAGTCGGGTTTATGTCTCCTAGCAGAGCGCCAACTGAAGCAGCTAGAGTAAAGGCTGCGCTGTTATAAGATGAGATAAGGGCAAAATTAGCTAGATCTTTGGCAATGAATACCTCTCCCCATTTTAGGGTTCCGCCACTTTGCTGGGCAGACGCTTCTTTGGTGATAGTGACCGGTGTTTCGTCTGGTAGTATCTCGTACGCCACTAAAGCAGTCATGAGCTTCGTAATGGAAGCCAGAGGCAAGGCTTCATCTGGGTTTTTGGCAAAGAGAGCTTTTTGCTTATTTATATCCCACACATAAGCCGCCTTTCCCTTAACGGTCATGTTGTCAAAGGCGCCAACTGCTGCCGGTAAAACCGAGTTGGTATTCTCGGTCGCGGGCTTAACCACCGCTACTGTTTTTTCTGTATGTAAAACAGATAATGTTTTCGGAATAATAATGGTGGCAAATAAGCCAAACAAAATAACTCCTAACACCATTAGGTGAGGTAGGATGGGAAAAGTACTAGTCGGTGACGTTGTCTCCTGAGTTGTAGTAGGAATATTTTCTTCAATGATGAAGTTGTTTTCATCATTTGGATTCATATGGTTTTTTCTTCAGTGGTGGATATTTTAAAGTTATCAAGTGCATCAGCGATGCGAGCAAAGTCAGGTAGCTCATGTTTATGGGTAACCCCTAGGTGCGTAAGTAGTTCAGAGGTAATAACATACTCATAGCCACTTCCCTTGCCACTAGAACGACTTTCAACTAGACCACGTACTTGTAGATTTCTAAGTATAAAAGAAGAGTTAACTCCGCGGATTCTGTCTATTTCGGCTCTTGATACTGGTTCACGATATAAAATAATGGCCAGGGTTTCAGCACCAGCCTTACCAATATCAGCTCGTAATTCGTTCTTACGCATCGCTTCAATCACCGGAGCTAACTCGGGCGCAGTGACTAGTTGAATTTCGTCCGCAGTCTCTACTAGACGTATTGCCCCTTTACTTAAGCGCTCTTTTAACAAGGAAACAGCTTCACTTAACTCGGCTTCAGTTATTTCGAACAGCTTAATAATAGTCCGCTTTTTCTGGGGAGCGGATTTATAAAACAACAATCCTTCGATGAGGACGTCAATTGGCATAATTAGATTGTAACATATGGTTATCCTTGATACTGACGGGCATAAACAGAATTACAAGAAAACACATTTCTGGATAACGTCAATAGTAACTGGGTGTTTGACCCTTATCCAACTCTATTTCAATGTCAGAAAAGCGACTAGGTTGAGTAACAATAAGATTTCCTTGCTTAAATAATTCTAAAATAGCTAAAAAACCCACGATTACTACTTTACGTTCTGGTTCGTCGGCGTGCATCTCTGAAAAGCGCGCTTTTAGATTTTGTCTAATTCTGGCTTGTAGCCTATCCATCATTTCTTCTAGTGTGATTGTTATTTTGACACTAGCTTTATTTGGTTCAATCTTTTTAGGTAAGGCATTAATAGTGTCTAAGATAGCTTTGTGCAGTGCATCAGGGGTACAAAAATTATCTGGAACAAATATTGGAGTGGCCGGTGGATTAAAAAGCGGAGAGTACAATACTGAACTACCAAAATTTACTTGTAGATTCTCAGCAGTCTCTTTAACTAGCTTATACTGACGAAGTCTTTCCTCCAGGTCTTCGATACTAGCTTCTTCTTCTTCAGTCAGTTCTAGTACTGGTAGTAGAGATTTAGATTTTACTAGGAGCAGTGTGGCAGCTAAGGTAATGAATTGAGCGGTATTTGGTAGTGATAGTTCCTGCATGATACTCACTTGGCGCATGTATTCATCAGTCACTTCAGCCAAGGAAATGTCGTTGATTAAAAGCTTGCGCTTTTCTACCAAATCAAGAAGAAGTTCTAAAGGTCCTTCAAAGACTTTAGTTTTAATGGAGAAATTAGAAGCTAACTGCATGATTAAATTCTAGCACAAGGTTACTTTGATAAATCAAAGTAACCTTTCATCAATCATGGTTTGATGAATAACTTGATTAAACTTTTGCATTACAGGATATTTTTCTAGGTATGGTTTTTTGATACGTTGTGCTTGTTCCGAGGTAGTTTTATTGTGGTTTATTACATGTCGTCCGAATTCGCTGTACATCTGTAGCAATGGTTCAAATCTATCAATAGCCTTAACAAAATGTGACTCTGAAGTTTCCTGGTTTTCATAATCATTGATGAGTTCTTCAAAATGAGGCTTAAGATGATCAGGAAGTTTTTCCAGCACTTTGATTTTAGACTCCCGTTCCTTATCACGGATATCGTCAGTCTTGAGATAACCAAGCATGTCGCCCGTCTCTAGTTCGTCTATGTCATGTAGGGTAATAAGTTCGTATATACGGACTTTGTCCCAAGTCCCCTTTGGGTCCTCAAGCGGTAGAAAATACTGAGCACAAATATGCATACCATAGATATGTTCTGCCACTGACTCAGTAAAAATATTGCTGGGTCGATTCTGAGCATAGCGAATTTCATACTTAAGTCCGTAAAGGTACTGAATTTTCTTTACTTCGTTCAAGATATATTCTTTTGTCAGTGTAGACGGGTTCATTTTATGTAATTAGTAAGTCTCTAGGAACTTCACCAACAGCCTAACTGGTTCGCCAGTAGAACCTTTAGCTAGCTTGTCACTAGGGATACTGTCCATGCGTGGTGCGATGTCGATATGTGCCCAGGGTACATTCTTGGGTGCAAAGTAAGATAAGAAGGTCCCGCCTTCAATACTGCCACCAAAACGTGAGAAATTAGTGGCAATATTACCAATATCTGCTCGGTTACTTTTGATGTGTTGTTTATATTCATCCCAAAGTGGTAGTGGCCAGACTAAGTCCCCACTTACTTCCCCAAGTTCAGTCAAGGTTTTTGTAGTTCAGTATCTTTGGTCATAATGGCACTGGCATGTTGTCCTAAGGCTACTAGAGCAGCCCCGTTAAGGTGGCGACATCTAAGATGGCTTTTGGATTATAACGCTCACTATAAGTGAGAGCGTCTGCGAGGACCATGCGTCCCTCAGCATCAGTGTGTAAGACTTCGATAGTTTTACCATTCATCGCCGTGACAATGTCGCCAGCTCTCATCGCTGTCTCGGATACGGCATTTTCGGCTGTTGGTACTAAAGCGACGACATTCTTTTTTAGACCCAGTTTAGCTACCGTAAAAATCGCTCCTAGTACAGCTGAACCACCAGACATATCTAGATGCATATCATGCATGTAGCCTGACGGCTTAACATTAAGTCCGCCCGTGTCATAAGTGATTCCTTTTCCCACTAGAATGAGGGGCTTCTGACTAGGGTTAACTTTTTTACCAGTCGGTTTACCTGCTCCCCAGTACTCGGCAATAATAAAGCGAGTTTCACTTTCAGCTCCCCCCCACTGCCAATAAAGCCCCCATCTTAAGTTTCTTAATATCTACCTCTTTGAGAACTTTGACTTGTACTTTGGTGCCACTAGCTAATCTTTTGGCGGCGTCACCTAAGTTGGTTGGTGACATGTCGCAAGCTGGGGTGTTCGCGATATCACGTACTTGGTTGGTATATTCACCCAAAGTTATGCCTCTTTTAAGACCGTAGATAGCTTCTTTAGACGATAGGTTGGTGATGAGGATTTCTTTTAAGTTATCTTTAGCTTTTTTGCCTGTTTTATAGGTAGTAAATTCGTAATTGGCTAAGAGGAAATTTTCCGCGATAGTTGAGGCTACCCAACTTTCACCGTAATTCTTAAGTGAGGAAAAATTCAAAACAGAAAAATCAACCGCTAACGATTCTACTTTGTGACTTTTGGCCGCTTGAATAATGGAACGAATAATAGTTCGGAAGCTACGAGCATCAATTTTACTCCACTTCCCTACCCCCATTTTATAAGTCGTAGTTCCCTCAGCTGACTCAACGAAACGGTGGTTGGCTAAAGGTTCTTCAGTCAAAAGCAAACGGGTAAATTTCTTCGGGCTATCAGCCAGACTTTTAGCAGTTGGTGTAATTTTAAGCATATAGACAACAGTATATCATTACTGTGGTCTATATTTGAATTTTGGTATCTTTAGTTAGATTTCTGCCTCGGTACTCTGTTCTTTACTAGTGAAGGTGTCAATGCGGTTGATGTCGCGCGGGAAGAGAGTGGCTTCTTTAACGTTGGCAACACCACAGAACTTGGCGGTGAGTCTTTCTAGTCCCATACCGATTCCACCATGGGGTGGAATGCCATACTTGAAGGCTTGTAGGTAAAATTGGAACTTATCTGGATCAAGTCCTTTGTCTTTTATTCTTTCCACCAATTCTTCATACTTGTGAACTCTCTGACCGCCAGAACACATTTCTAGACCACGAAACAGCAGGTCAAAACTTCTAGTAAATTCAGGTTGTGCTGGGTCGACGTGGGTGTAAAAAGGCCGTTTCTTAGTTGGAAAATGCGTAACAAAAACAAAGTCAGAATTTAAGTTACGATTAGCATAGTCACAAAGGAAACGTTCGTCTTCTGGTTCGAGGTCTGGTTCTTTGGTTTTGTCTACTCCAGTTTCTTGTTTGATGAGTTCTTGAGCCTCGCGTAAGGTCATAACTGGGAATTTCTCTGGAGCGTGGGCTGGGACGACATTTAGTAGATTTAGTTCTTCAGCACAATTAGTGTTTACGTGCTCAGTAATGGCTCGCATTAGCCCTGTTACTAGTTCAATCACGTCAGTGTGATCCTTGATGAAACTCATTTCGAGGTCGAGCATAGAGATTTCACTCAAATGACGAGTGGTGGCACTTTTTTCTGCGCGGAAAGTGGGACCAACCGCAAAAACACGCTCAAAGACTCCGGCCATGATTTGCTTATAGAGTTGCGGACTGGTAGCTAGACTAGCTTCCACCCCTTTAAAGTACTTAACTTTAAATACCTCTGCTCCACCCTCAGCGTCACCCCCTACTAGTTTTGGTGCTTGGAACTCAGTAAAGCCTTGGCTGTTTAGAAAGCTTCGGTATGTCACTAGTATTTCACTCTGGACTTTAAAGATAGCTCGTTCATGGTCGCGACGTAAGGTCAAGGGTCGATTATCAAGTAGAGTGTCTAGGTTTAGTTCGCCATCCATATCAAAAGGTAAGGCTTCAGCTGGAGATATGATTTCAATAGCGGTTATTTCCAGTTCGATGTCACCGTTTTGTACTTTATCGTTCCGCATTTTTTCTGGTCGCTCATTTACTAACCCAGTGACCGCTACTACGTATTCTGCTTTTAAGGTGGTAGCCACTTCTAACACTTCCGGTTTACCAAATACTACCCCCTGCACCTTGCCTGTACGATCACGAAAATCAAAGAAAGCCATCTTGCCTTGATTGCGGGCTACGTCAACCCAACCCTGAATCAAAACCTCCTTTCCGACTTGTTCTTTTAATTTGTTTATTAGTGTTCTTTCCATAATTTTATATTTAAATCTGTGAAGCGCGAATCACCCCTACAGACGCTTATCTTATAAGGATTAAGTATCTGTAGGGGCGATGCATGAGCTCGCGGTACCACCCTACTTCCTAACTCGTATGCGAGTGTAGGCACTCATAGGGCGTTTCGTGCCTAGACGGAGGGTTCTACTGGGTGAATGAATGTTTGTGGTTGGAAATTAGAGGTTCAAGTTTCAGTGATTCTCTAAGAGAGAAATCAATAACTGAGTTCATAATAATCACTGCACTCATTTTTATTCACTTGTCTTCCCTCACCTACGTGGTGTCAGCCACATCAACGGTATCCTGTGATTATACAAGGCTTGAGTTAAAGGTCAATTTAATTTGCAAAAAATGTAGAAATATGGTATAATAATAGAGTAAGCTCATCAACAAGGAGGAGTACGATATGCGTAGATTTTTTCTCGTTTGCCCGCTGCTGTGGCGTCTGTGCTGGTCTGCTATATGTTTTGGCAGATTTGGCCTGAAGCATTTGAGGGTCTTGCGGGGTGGTCGACGATTTTGGTCGCCTCACTTCTTCTTGGCCATGCGCCGGTTTTCTTGATTGAAGGTTACTTCAAGTCGACAGCCACCAAGTTGCCGGACGTTGAACTCTAGGCATTGAAAGGATTGTTTCAAGGCTCGCTTCGGCGGGCCTTTTCCTTATTTAAAATTCTCTATTAAACGATATCGAAAGCAATCAATGGTGTGGTCATTAACTATACCTATCGCCTGCATATAGGCGTACATGATAGTTGGACCAAGGAATTTAAAGCCACGTTTCTTTAGGTCCTTTGAAATTTTCTCCGCGAGTGGTGTTGTGGCAGGGATATCCGGAGTGGCTTTTTGGCTTATTTTTGATTGGCTTATTGTCAACCCACTTCCATAGGTAGTTAGAGAAGCTACCAAACTCCCTTTGAATATTTAAAAAGAGTTTAGCATTAATAATAGTAGAATTTACTTTCAGTCTATTTCGGACGATGTCTGGACTTAATAAAATTTTTTCCACTTCCACTTCAGTGAGTCTGGCTACTTTCTTAGGATCAAAGTTTTTGAAGGCTTTACGGTAACCTTCTCGCTTATTTAGTATGGTCTGCCAAGATAATCCGGCTTGAGCACTTTCAGGACCAAAAACTCAAAGAGTTTTTGGTCCGCGGTACACTCCTCATCATGGTATTTTAAATAAAGTTCACCCTTCCGCCCATTTACAACGTTTCTGTATCATGGTAGCGTCAAAAATGATAGTTCCCATCTTTCCATGGTATTTGATATACAAGTTCCGCCCATTTACAACGTCTCATGTTTTTAAATAGAAACACCAACTAGCTTACGTACTAATTCCATTTTTTTAGTAGCTTGTTCTTTAGCTTTCTCAGCACCACTTTTTAACACCTGTTTAACGTCATCTTCAGTAATGGCGTTTCGTTTTTCACGCATTGGCGCTAATACAGACTCCAGGTCTTCCACCAGAGCTTCTTTTAGATTCTTGTATTTACCCCTGTTTTCTTCATATAAGGGTGTGAGTTCTGTCTCCGATTTTAGTAACTGATGGATAGCATAAACATTTTCTGGTCGGTCACCACTGGAGTCTGTCACTATACTCATAACAGCTTTAGCTACTTCATCCTTAGTACCAAATAGCGGAATCGTGTTCTTGTAACTCTTGGACATTTTCTGTCCATCGAGACCTGGTACTACCCCGACCCCTTTAAGAATCATTTCTTGGGGCGGAGTAAATGTCTGCCCATAAGCATTATTAAACTTAGTCGCCGCTTCTCTCGCGTACTCAATATGTTGTCTTTGGTCTTCACCAACTGGTACCACTTCAGCATCGTAAAGCAAAATGTCAGCCGCCATTAGCATCGGATAGTTAAAAAGACCGGCAGTAGCTTCGATACCTTTGGCTACTTTGTCTTTATAAGCGTGCGCTTGCATCAGAAAAGGCACGGTAACTAGACATTCAAACATCCAGGCCAATTCGGTATGTTCCAAAACGTCAGATTGCTTGAAGAGGATTACCTTTTCTGGGTCTACGCCAACAGCCATGTAGTCTTTAACTACATTAATAATATTTTCTCGAAGGAAACTTGCGTCGCGAACAGTAGTGATTGAGTGAAGGTCGGCCACCATTAAATGACTGTCGTAATCTTGATAGATATTTACAAATGGTTTAAGGGCACCAAAATAGTTTCCAATATGTAAGGCACCGGTGGACTGCAGGCCTGTTAGAGGCGTTTTTTCTTTGTCATCGAGTTATCTTACCAGAAATCTCACTTAGTATGAAGTTACATGGCTAACGGTAAGGTAAGTGAGAAACGTGAACCTTTGCCCTCTCCTTCAGAATATGCACTGATGTTGCCACCCATCGCCTCGGCCATTCTCTGAGCCACAAATAATCCCAAGCCCGTACCTTTCACATTAACTTCATTAGCTTTTCACCCCTTTCAAATTTTTGGAAAATAGTTTGTAAGGTTTCAGTGCTCATACCAACGCCGGTGTCGGTAATATCAACTAAGATGTTTTTACTTTCATCGTCATTATGAACAAAAACCGAAATAGTTCCTTTGGGTGTGTACTTAATAGCGTTGTTAAGTAAGTTGTGCAGTATTTGGTGGGTTTTACCAATATCGGCATTAACAATTCCAGTGGCTTGCAGTTTTGATCTAAAGATAAGTACCAGTCCCCTTCGCAGTGCTTCTGGACGCAAGTCATCACACAGATGCTCAACTTCTTCTTTAAGGTTAAAATCCGCTAGGTGATACTTCATATTGCCTGACTCAATGCGCGACACATTTAGGAAGTCTTCGATTGATTCAGCCATAAGTCTGGCAGAGTGTTCAATCCTTTCAATCGGCTCTTTCATTTTTTTGGTTATTTCACCATAAGTTCCTTCTCGTAGTAATGAGGCGTACCCAGAAATAGAAGTGAGAGGACTGCGGAGTTGGTGTGATGCAATCGAGACAAATTCAGATTTTAGCTTATCTACTTGCTTTAGTCGTACGTTAGCTTTAGCTAAATCTTTGGCTAAGTTTTCAATTCGCTTTTCTTTGAAGACTTCTTTTTTCACTTCTAATTAATACTATACCAGTTAAGCTGGTCAGAACGAGCGTAATTGAGGTGAGTGTAATACCGACTTTAGAACTTATAAAAGTATACTGAGAACTAATGAGTACAATTAAGGCAATTACCAAACCATTTGAGGCGATAAGACCAACACTAAAGGTTTTGAACTTAGTCATCAAAATGGCAATGAATACCATAAAGACAGCCATGCCGAACAAGCCGTACATTTCCATACGAGAGTCTTTAAAAAAACCAATTCCAGCTAAGTAGGAAGCAAGAAATGTGATAGTGAAAAAAAAGAATAAAAATGATTCCATCCCCACTCCCATCAGTAGTATTTGCTTTTTAAAATCGGTCTTGGCATTACGGTAATGAGTGAATAGTAAAAATGCTATCCATACCATCCCTATAATTCCAATTAAAATATAATAGAACTTGAACAGTAATCCCTCAAAGCCAAACGCATCACAATTTGTTAAATTGAATCCAGATAAATTAAGATTGGTGGGTGCAAATATTAGTACAGGTGCTAGGAGAATAAAAAATGAGACTTTAATTTTTAAGGATGGCTCTTTCTCTTCCAAAAAGACATAAATGAAATAAATTGAAAATATTGATATAAAAGCCGAAATTACACCGAAGAAGGGCCATATAAATAAAAGGTAGTCACTATGTATGTTGGTCCATGCGATTAAATTGAGAAAAATCCATGAAGAAAAAAGAAATGAAATGAATAATAGAAGCTTGTTTAATAATATTTTTCGGGCATTAAAAAAAATAAATAATCCTACGAATAAGGACAAGATGGCAACAGGAATATGTGAGTAGTAAAGAAGCTCCGGTACGTCTGGTGTAAAAAATAGGTATGATGGTTCATGGAATAGATAGCAGATCATATAGTATCTAAAGATTTATAGTGAGCGCATTCTAAGTCACCCAATTCTGGTTGACAGTAAGTTATTACACAGCTATCTTGATCATCTTCTAAGCAAATATACGCATTTTCGCAATCAGTAATATCCTTACCACATTGTTTATTAAGGTTTGATGCTTCTTTTGTAATATTATAATAATAATATTCTTCGGTACACTCATCATCAAGACATCCTATAAAGCAACTTTGTTCATCAGGATTACAGTCAGCTTCATAAGTAACCATATAGTCGTAAGTAACTATAAATCTTACGTACGAAGCCGCAACGAACAAAATGCTTAAGGGTATTAACGTATACAATAAAAAGTGTTCTTTAAATTTCATGTCGCCATTACTTCTAAAGATTATATCAAAGTAGTAGCTAAAGAGACATGCTTAGTTGTGCATCTATATTCGTAAAAAGTAATTACTTTTTACGAGTCTTTTTCCTATCTATTTTTTCTTGAATATAATATTGGAAGTAACCATCGTATTTTTTTTGTAAGGCAGTATTTTCCCAGTCACTATCAGTAATAATCTTTCGACAGTTTCTTTTACCGCAAAGACATTCCAAATGGTAAGGTTTAGCATTTTTGGATTGACACAGTGTCATTGCGTAATCAAATGTCACCTCTTGCCCAGCTGGAATTTTTTTCATTGCTACTAAAAAAATTTGTCCTTTAATTCCTGCATTCGGGTCGCAACTATGATTAAAGTAGTTAATACCACCCAATTCCTTCTCAGTAGAAACACAAATGGAAAGATCTTCTGTTATTTGTATACCATTATCACTTAAGCTGCCTGGTAGTTTTTCTTCGTCTTGTAGTCTCATAACATAACCACTTAAGACCAGTAATCTTTCGCCCTTATTTACATCTTGCTTCGCGAAGGTACCGTACCCATATTTCTTTGTCTTGGTAACTTTAAGTTTTGGATTTAACCAATAAAATTTATGTTTCATAAATTGAATATTAAAATTATTAATAATTAAAAGTAACAATACCTATCTACATTAACAGTAGATAGGTACCAATACCGGTTATGATGATAGCAATAATTTTTTGCCACAAATTCGTAGCGTGAATTTTTTCGGCAGTGATTTTAGGAAAGAAGATAGTTAAAAATATACCAATGGCTAAAACAAAAATTGGTTGAAATGAGTTAAGTAATAAGATTAGAGCTATTGGTGCCCATAAATAAGCGAAGGCAAAGAGAATGTTACCAGACATGTAAAGACTCTCATTGGCTACATTAAGTCCGAGGATGGCCTTAGAATTTGTTTTAATTGCTAGTAAGAAATTTTCGCGGTACGATCTAACAAAGATAAATATTACTATTCCTACCAAAACTAACATGACATGTTCCCAGAATAATGAGCGCCAGACATTTTCTTCTAAAGCTACAGCTTTAAAAATTACTGATTCTAATGCCCAAAAGAACGAAGCCAAAGTCATATAAATAGCTGTCTTCCCTTTTAGTTTGAAATTATTTTCGGCGTCAATTTCAAACGCAATAATGGAAGTACCAAGGATGACAATTGCCATACCGATTAACTCAATTTTGGTGATCACTTCATCAAGTATGTAATAACCAAGTACCAAGGCAATGACTGGCACTAATTGATAAAAAACTATGGCAATTGAGGCTTCCTCGTCCTGAAGAGCTAACAAATAAAACCATAAGACTAAAACATTCAAGAAACCAATGGCGGCCAATATTAGGATATTAGTAAGTCCGACACCTAGACGTTGGGGTCACTAAAGTAGATAATCGGTAAAGCGATGATTGACAACAAGGAGGAGAAAAGTATCAAGGTCCCTACCCCACTTTCCTTGAAGTATTTTTCAAGAAGAATTTTATCTATGTGATTCGTCATTGCATAGATAAAGGGTGCGATGAGAGTGATGAAAAACCAGGTCATATTTATTCTAAGTATATAATAATGTTTAAACAGCTTTTCATGTTACGCACCACCGGCTGAGGATCTGGTAACACGATACTTTTTAGATGGTTGATTGGGTTATAGCTAATTTTAAGTTGTCGTAGTCCCTCTAAGTTTAGATCTTGTTCCCAATTCCAAAATTTTGCACCTGAGATCAATAACTGTTGAGCCACTTCGACGTTCATGTATTCATAAACACCACGATAATTTATATCACCTTTGATAAAGTGTGATATGGCGTAACCTTCATCAAGTATTTCATCAATGCTAAAACCGATCATTTTATTATCAACATACAAGCACGACAAGATGACATTGTGATTATGGGCGGTTTGAAACAACCTTTTGAGGGCAATTTCTTCGTGCGTGATATCACATGATTTATTGGTCACTTCCTTATTCCTTTTCCAACAGTACAAAATGTCCAAAATTTGGTCATGGATATATGCCTTAGTGAAATCTGTAATAGTTAATTTAGCTCTGGATATTTTTTAATAAAATGTGTCGCTAACTTTTCTTTTTTGTTTTTAACTTAGGTTCAGAAGACTCAGCAAGTTGGTGAGTTGAAAATATGTAATCAAAATTAGAGATCTCTTCAACCACCTTAAGTCTATGGTCACGAAGCAGTGTGGCAATGTCTTCAATGATGAAATGTAGAGTGTTTGTGTAACCTGACTTGTTTGCGTAATCGATTAAGGTTAGTGCGGTTTCATTTACTTCATTAGTACCAAGAAAAGATAGAAAAGGTTCAGTGGTACGATAATCAGTAAATAAGATGACTAGATTATTATTTAGTATTGAAATTTTACGGCTCGATAAAGTGTCCCAAGCCCACAAGTTAGTAAAGTTAAAATCAGAATAAGGCTTATAACGATTTGTATAAGCTACAATGGCGGGCCGGTCAGACAATTCGAGAGGCTTAAAATTTGGAAAGAGTGGAATAGTCAAAGTTCAGATTTAATTATTTAATTAATTTGAACAAAATATTGTAAATGGCAGCTTTTAGTTTAATGAGTAACTGAGCTTACATTTTAACATCATACATTTTTTTTATTTCGTTTAGGTGTTAATTAATAGCCAAAGCTATAAGCGGTAGAAGTAACCACCAGAAAAATAGTTCCGGATTAGAAAAGGTGTTTAGGATAAAAGTGTTTGGAGTAATGAAGTCTGCTACTGGTAATAAGGTTAGACTGATGGAAGTAATCAGTACAGTGGCGCCGAGAGCAAGTAATATTTTTTACCAAGGCTTTCAAATTTATTCTCAGCATATTCTCGAGGCATTATCTTTTTAAAGATTTTGGTAATTAAAACACTAATGACGATAAAGGTACCAATCTTAGCTCCAGAGATGATGAGTGGTTTACCTAAATCACTGACAAGAGCCTCAAACAAATTGAAATGAGAAAACAATAACGTTGTCACGTATACACTACAAACAATGTTTATCAAGGATTGCCGACCAACCCAAATGGCCCAGATTAAAAGGGTACCAAATATTATCAGTACATAGGCAAATTCAGTCACGTAATGAAATATAACAGTAAAATCCATGTCGTCTATCTATTATATTCTTTTGTAACTTAATTGTGACCGCCTATTTGGCTTATGTCTGGATAAGTGAAAATACTAGACTCCTTCCTCTCGTAGCTCTTTGATAAGCTTTTCAGCTGTGCGGGAAAGTTTTTTAGGAATCTCGATTGATATCTTTATCATAAAGTCTCCTCTACCCCGATCAGTTGGCACACCTTTGTCTTTAACTCGTAGTAATTCACCGTGACTAATGCCGGCTGGTATTTTGACGTCGATGCTACCATCCATGGTGGCAACTTTATAGGTACTACCCAAGATAGCGTCGGTTAGCTTAATTGGTAAGGTGGTGATCAGAGTTGCCCCTTCTCGACGAATATACTTGTCAGCTTCGACATGAACCTTGATGTAAAGATCACCAGGTTGACCATTAGGGATGGCTTCGCCACGTCCGGTCATACGGATTACTTCACCGTTTTCTATGCCCGCTGGAACTTTAATAGTAATCTCTTCTTGTGATCGTTTAATACCTGCGCCGGCACAGTGTGGACACTTTTCTTTTGGAATTTCTCCTAGACCATTGCAAACATTACATTCTCGTACGGTGGTGAAGCTACCCATAATGCTTTGTCTGGTCTCACGTACCTTACCGTTACCACCACAAGTAGCACAACTAGTCATACTGGTGCCATTCTTTGCTCCAGTACCTTTACAGTCTGTGCAGGCAGAGTTTTTGGTTACCAAGACCTCTGGTAGCACCAAAAATAGACTCCTTAAAGTTAAGGTTTATTTCGATAGAGATATCACGTCCACGTGGGGAACGAGCTTGACCGCCCCCGAAGCCAAAGTTTTGAAAGATATCGTTGATATCAAATTCAAAACCTTGACCGTTGAAACCACCTTGTCCAGCAAAGTCTGCCCAATTAAATCCAGCTTGACCTCCTCCTCCACCACCATTAAAGGCGTGACCGTAACTATCATACTCAGCTTTCTTTTTCTCATCACCGAGGACAGCATAAGCTTCAGTGATTTCCTTGTACTTTGCTTCGTCACCGGTCTTTTTGTCTGGATGATACTGTGAAGCAAGCTTACGAAAAGCCTTCTTCACCTCTTCTTTTGAAGCACCTTTTTCTAGCCCGAGGACTTTATAGTAATCATTCATGAGTATTCAAGCTATAAACTACTAAATTTCTTCGATTATGCCATTTTTAGCCTACAAAGGAAAGGTGTGGCCGAGAGACTACTTCTTGTCGGAATCGTCATTGGTTACGTCTGCGTCCCGGACTGTTTCGTCTTTAGTTTCTGTAGTCGGTTCCTCCTTTTTTTCTGCTGAAGCTTCGGCCGCTTTTTGTATCAATTCACCAATTTTTTGTAGTGAAGTAGAAAGGGCTTCAGTTTTTGTCACAATGTCACCCTTGTCATCTTTTTCAGTAGCCGTCTTTAGGTCAGAAATTTTTGTTTCAATTTCGGCCTTAGTTTCGACGGGAACTTTCTCGCCATGTTCCTTGACGGATTTCTCAGCTGTATACAAGAGTTGTTCAGCTTGGTTACGTGCTTCAATTAACTCTTTCTTTTTTTCATCTTCACTAGCATGATCTTCAGCTTCCTTTTTCATTTTCTCTATGTCTTCTTCAGTAAGTCCCGAGCTAGCTTCTATCTTAATTGACTGAGCTTTACCAGTTGCTTTGTCTTTAGCTGTGACGTTAAGGACACCGTTACTATCGACGTCGAAGGTGACTTCTACTTGTGGTACTCCACGTGGTGCGGGTGGAATACCATCTAACACAAACTTACCTAATGACTTATTGTCACTCGCCATTGGTCTTTCTCCTTGCACGATGTGGATTTCAGTTGAAGTTTGATTGTCTGCTGCAGTAGAAAATACTTGTTGTTTCTTAGTTGGAATATGAGTATTCTTTTCAATCAACTTTGTATTGACTCCACCCATAGTCTCGATACCGAGTGATAGAGGAATAACATCGACTAGGGTAATGTCTTGGACGTCACCTTGGAAGATACCAGCTTGGATAGCGGCACCAAGGGCTACTACTTCGTCAGGATTGATAGTTTTATTAGGATCCTTACCAAAGAGCTCTTTAACGGCCTTCTGGATAGCTGGCATGCGAGTTTGTCCACCTACCAGGATAATTTCATCAATCTCGCCTTTTTGTAGGCCTGAGGCTTCGAGTGCTCGTTTGGTAATCTCGATAGATTTGTCAACGAACTCATGTGCCAATTCTTCTAGTTTGGCTCGTGAGAGCTTTATCAAAAGGTGTTTAGGTCCCTCGGCGTCAGAAGAAATAAAGGGAATATTTACATCGGTTTCAGTGGTCGATGAAAGTTCGTGTTTAGCTTTCTCCGCAGCCTCGTCGAGTCTTTGCAGAGCTAGCTTGTCTTTCGATAGGTCAATACCTTCGCTCTTTTTAAACTCTGAAATTAGGTGGCGAACAATACTTTGGTCAATATCTCGTCCTCCCATATGTGCGTCACCGTCGGTTGATTGTACTTCCACTACATCGTCCCCTACTTCAAGTACCGTAACGTCAAAAGTACCACCACCGAAGTCATAGACGACAATTTTCTCGTCTTTCTTTTTATTGAAGCCATAAGCCAAGGCAGCGGCCGTTGGTTCGTTGATGATTCTTTTAACATCTAGGCCAGCAATCTTTCCAGCGTCTTGGGTAGCCTTGCGCTGTGTGTCGTTAAAGTAGGCTGGTACAGTAATTACTGCTTCAGTAATTTTTTCACCCAATTTAGCCTCAGCGTCAGCTTTAAGTTTAGACAGGATCATAGCCGATACTTCTTCCGGTCGGTAGTCCTTCCCACCCATAGTGACCACAGCACCACCGTCACTACCCTTCTTTACTTCGTAAGGCACTATATTTTTATCCTTTTGCACAGCCTCTTCTTCAAAGGTGTGCCCCATGAAGCGCTTAATGCCATAAATAGTGTTAGTAGGATTGGTTACTGCTTGTCTCTTTGCAATTTGACCAACTAAACGTTCGTTAGTCTTAGAGATCGCTACAATTGACGGAGTGGTACGATTACCTTCACTGTTTTCGATAATGGTTGGTTCACCCGCTTCAATAATTGCGATTGCAGAGTTTGTTGTTCCAAGGTCAATTCCAAGTATTTTTGCCATAGTTTAAATTAATTATTATTTTGATTCAAAATTTCCAATTGCTACTCGAGCCGGTCTGACTAGATCAATCGTGTTGTCGTGATGGGTTATCTGATAGCCTGGCTGGATAACTTCTGTCACCGTATCGTGCGCTTCTTTACTGTCTACTGGTACTGAAGTAATTGCTTCGTGTCTTTGCGGGTCAAAGGCTTCACCTTTGGGGTTAATCATTGAAACGCGGTAAGTACTAAGCAAATTTTGCAATTGCGCATAGATACCTTCGACACCTTTGCGCCAGTTGGCGTCGGCTTTGGCCCAAGTCTCTTTGTCAGACATGGCCATATGGAAGCTGTCGCAGACCGGTAAGAGTTCTTCAATAAATCCAACGACTGTCCTACCGTATTCCCTCTTTCTTTCATCCTCGAGTCGTTTACGAGCGTTTAGGAAGTCTGCTTTAGCTCTTTGTAATTCGTCTTGTAAGTTCTTCTTTTCCTCCTCAATTACTTTTAATCTTTTCTTTACAGCAGAAATTGACTCTGCCTCCAGTTCTTCAATTGTTTCAATATCAATGTCCTTAGTTTCAGGTATTTCCGTGGTGATTTCAATGTCGTCCTGAATGTCTTCGTTATTATTTTTATTCACCATAATTGTATTATAAATTTGAAAAACAACTTTGTCAAAAAAGCTCCCCAAAGGGAGCTTTTTTGTGATTAACGCTTTGACCAGGCTGGTCGCTTGCGAGCCTTTCTAAGTCCGAACTTCTTACGTTCAACTGATCGTTGGTCTCGTTTGAGGTAACCTTCACGCTTAAGAGGAATACGTCGGTCAGCTTTTTCTAGAACTAGGGCACGGGCAATACCTAGTTTAATAGCGTCTGACTGTGCAGAGATACCACCACCTAACACTTTGACAGTAATAGCGTAATTTTCAATCCCAGCTTCTTTAGTATCTAAAACTGATTGGAGATTCTTTTGTAGAGCAACATGAATAAAGTACTCCTCAAGAGGCTTGTTATTGATAACAATAGTAGTCTCCTTGGCTGGCGTTAGTCGTACGCGAGCAGTAGCAGTCTTACGTCTTCCGATGCCTTCAATGTAGGCTTGATTCTTTGCAGTAGCCATAAAGTTATTCAGAGATTACTAGGTTTTTTAATAAGTGCTTCTTAAGTTTGTTGTTTGGAAGCATGCCACCAATCGTTCGTCTAACCACTTCTGCATAACCACGTCTAGTGGCTAGGTGGTCAAGTGTCTCAGTCTTTCGTCCACCTGGATAGCCTGAATAAGACTGATAGATTTCAGTACCCTTTCGTTCAGTGATATCCATCTGACTGACGTTAGATATTTCTACCTTAACGTCTTCAATGGTGTGTTTAGCAAAGCTGGTTGAATTTTTACCCATGAGAACAGAAGCCGCTTCAGTAGCTAGTTTACCAAGACGCTTACCTTTGGCGTCTATACTGTATGTAGTTGTTGTTGCTGGTGTTGTCATATAAATTATTCTACAAATTCAATTACGGCTTCTTCGCGACCTGATGGCATGCGACCCATCTTGATAACTCTTGTGTAACCACCGTTTCTGGCTTCATATTTAGGAGCGATCTCTTTAAAGAGTTTATTGACGACAGTCGAGGTAGGTTCACCTAGTCTGCTTGCTACTGTTCTCTTGGCAGCAATAGTATCTTTTTTTGCAAAAGTAACTAAACGCTCAATTCGCGGTTGTAGTTCCTTGGCTTTTGCTAAAGTTGTACGAATCTTTCCGTCACGGATTAAAGAAACAGACAAACCTCTAAGGAGTGCAGTCCGTTGTCCAGTCGTGCGACTGAGAGTTCTGTTTTTGTTTGAGTGTCTCATAAATAATTAATCAGTGAGGTTTAAGTTCATTTTCTCTAGTAAAGAGACAATTTCATCCAGTCCCTTTGGACCAATGCCATCGAGGGCTAGAATATCATCTTTTTTCTTTCGCACAAGCCCACCGACAGTACGAATACTAGCTGTTTCCAAAGCTTGCAAAGTGCGAGCTGAAAGGTCTAGTGTTTCAATACGTGTCTTCAGTACGTCTGGATTTGGTTCGTCTGATTCAGTAGAATCCTGAGCTTCAGCCACAGCTGGAGCCGGACTAGAGTAATTCTCCTGGAAACCAATTACCGCTTTGAGCTGGTGTACCATAATCTCAATAGACTGTTCAAGTGCTTGTCTTGGAGTAAATGTCCCGTCAGTCTCAATTGAAACACGTAGTCGGTTATAGTCAGTTCTATCTCCAACACGCATATTTTCTACCTCATAGTTGGCTCGTCTAATTGGAGTAAAGACAGCATCGATAGCAATTGTGCCGATTTCAACCTTATCTTTCTGGTGGATTTCTCGCGGTACATAACCTAGCCCTTTTTCAACTAGAATTTCCATTTCGAGTGTTGTCTTGGCCGTAATTTCCGCAATTGGTTGTTCAGGATTTAGAATTTCTACTTGTGATGGAGTAGTGATGTCAGCAGCCGTCACCATACCAGGACCCGTCTTCTTTAGAGTTACCTTTACTGGTTCATCACCATGTAGATTTAAGCGTACGCGCTTTAAGTTTAGTAGTATCGTGATCACATCTTCGCGCACACCATCCATAGCGCTAAACTCGTGTGCTACACCCTCAATCTTGACTTGAGTGATAGCCGCTCCTGGCAAAGACGATAGGATAATTCGACGAAGTGAATTACCAAGTGTATGACCATAACCTGGATATAGGCCATCGATTTCAAATACACCTCTAAATTCGTCTTCAGAGACAACTCTAGGCTTTGACGGTAATGTTACATTTATTTCTAACATAGTTTTACAATTTACACTTAATAAGTTCGTGACTATCGACTGTAGTACTCCATTACAAGTTCCGGATCAAAGAGAGTCTCGGTTGGATTGTAGACCGGCACTCCTACCACGTTGGCTGATAATTTCTTAATATCAAGTGTAAGCCAGGCGGGAACAGCTGCTCCTTCATGAGTATCTGCAAGCAGGTTAAATAAGGCAGATGTTTTACTACCCTCTCTAACAGAAATAACATCACCACTTTTTACCTTGTGTGAAGGGATAGAAAGTTTTTTACCGTTAACTAAAATGTGTCCATGAGCAACTACTTGTCGTGCTTGTTGTCTAGTTTTTGTTAGACCAAGACGATAAATTGTGTTGTCTAGACGTGATTCCAGTCTCTCCATGAGTGAAGTGATAGGTTGGTGTCCAGCCTTGATAGCTTCATCAACAAAACGGCGAAGTTGCTTTTCGGTAATACCATAAGAAAAACGCATTTTTTGTTTTTCGATAAGTTGACGTTTGTAGTCACTCATCTGACCACCGCGGCGAACCTGTCTTCCACCTCTAGCTTGAGACAAAGCAAACTTTTGTGTCTGCGTTTTTTCAAAGATGGGTGCGCCTAAGCGTTTGGCGATTTTGAATTTTGGACCAATTTTCATATGAAATAAATATTAAACACGACGAGGCTTAGGAGGACGAGTTCCATTAAATGGAACTGGAGTCATGTCTTTGATGCTAGTAATACCAATACCCTTTCCGGAAAATGCTCGTAGAGCTGATTCGCGACCAGCGCCCACACCGCGGATGATAACCTCAGCGTCCTTCATCCCCATTTGCTGAGCCTTTTCACCGATAATTTCCCCTACTTTAGCAGCAGCGAAAGGTGTACTTTTACGAGAACCTTTAAAACCTAGAGCGCCACTAGAGGCACTCATAACAGCGTTACCCTTAGTGTCACAAAGGGTTAGTAGAGTGTTATTGAAAGTGGCGAGAATACTAAGTCTTCCAGCCGCTAACTTTTTCTTTGGAATACGGTTAAGCGCACGAGATGTACCCGCTACGTCTGAACCTCCTCCTTTCTTTATGATACGTTTCTTACCCATATGTCTTACGTAAATTCAAATTAATAAAAGCTATTTTAAGTCTTTTCTAGCTTACGACGTCCACTACCCATAGTCTTCTTAGCTCCCTTTAGAGTTCGGGCGTTAGTTTTAGTACGTTGTCCGCGAGCTGGTAGACGCTTGGCGTGTCTTGAGCCACGATATGAAGAAATGTCCTTAAGTCGCTTGATGTTACTAGAAATTTCTCGCTTAAGGTCTCCTTCGATGCGATATCCTTCAACTTTCTCGCGAATGGCATTTTCTTGCTCCGTGGTAAGTGTTGTTGGTTTAGTGGTTGGATCAATCTTTAGTTCAGCCAAGATAGTTTTTGCTCTTGGCAGTCCAACACCATACACAGCAGTTAGGCCGTAGGCGATTTGTTTTTCATCTGGAATTGTAATACCTGAAATTCTCATACTTATCCTTGTCTTTGCTTATGTCTTGGTTTTTTCTTGTTAATAACAAATACGACTCCTCTTCTTTTTACGATGATGTCATCTGGACTCATCTTTTTAACTGACGATCTAACTTTCATATTGATTCTTAAAGTCTTTTAGTAATACGTGCCTTACCTCCATATGGATCTATCACCATCCCAACTTTGTCTCCAACAAGTACACGGATGCGAAACTTACGCATTTTGCCAGCTAGGTAGGCTACCACTGACTCTTTCGTGTCATCTAGTATGACACGAAAAAAAGCATTAGGTAAAGCTTCGTCAACAATACCGTATGTCAAATCGTCTTTAACGTCTTGTGTTTTTTGATCCATTAAACGTGGCTGAGTCTAACAAAATTACTGGAAATGGTCAAGAGCTAAGTGTCGACTACTCGTCCTTCCCTATTACTTCTATAACTGTAATATCTTCTGGATCGTCTGGGAAGGACCTTTTCCAGAAGGGTTTACCAGAGATTTTGGCACTTTTAATACCTTTATGACCAGTTAGTACGAATGAAATAGCTGTTAGCGGTTTTCCGGCTAAATCCTTTTTAAGTTGAACTGCATCAAAGCTAGAAACTATTTGTGGTTTACCTAGGATTTTGAAAGTTAAGGAAGTTTGATCGGCTATATTAATAGAACTAGTATTTTGATCTTTATAGGCAAAAGTTAAGTCAGATAGATTTGTGATTCTCACCTCTTCTCTTTCATAAGTAGGAATAGTTTCTAAAGCTAAGAATTTAGCAAAGTCATCATTCTTAAATAGTGGAAGCTGTAATACTGCTTGTTCACGAATAGTTACCAAATTATCTCCAAACTGGATCGTTGGTTGCGAATTATAGGTAATAGCTACCGCCCCAGGGAAAGCTGCAAAGTCAGCTGGTTTTTCAGCTTCGATTCTTTTAAGTAGTTTGTCGCGAAGCTCAATTTGTAATGTCTGTTTAGCAGTAGCAAGTTCATCTTCATCAATAATAAACTTTGGTCCATTAAAGCCTCCAGTGAAAGCTTCGCGATTTTCAGCGTAAATAGAGTTGTAAAGCTCGGTTAGATTGCTTTCTTTAAAACCAGGGACATCAAACTTTGTTCCAGCAGGTAAATTAAATTCTTGCCCAGCTTCATCAGCAAAAACTTCAGCCCGAATAGTACCAGGTATTAGGCTACCGGAAGCGTCTTTTACTGCGCCAGGAACTACTACTGACTCTTGGATTCTAAATATTTGACCGCTCGGAGCCCGGAAACGGGTATTTTTGATTAGGCGCTCAGTGCCAGGGGTTGATTTGATGATTTCAATATACCCCTTTGCTTGAGTTTTGACAGTTTCTTGGCCAGTGGCCTTGACTTGTCTTTCCCCTTCTTCTGATAGGGTCATGATTTCATATGAGAGAGCGTCAGCACGTCTATCAGGATAGGCAGTATACTCAGCGTTAACTGTTGGTTCATTAAATTCAGGATAGACAGTCAGGGTGGTTTTGGACAGTAAGGCACTAACAGCAAAAATACCTATAACGATTAAGGCTACAACACCAGATATTAGGGCGATATTAAAACGACTTTCCTTGTTACCATTTTTAATAACAATTGTGTCTGCTCCGTCGTCATAGTTCCCTCTTTCAACAGATTCAGATGCTGTATGTGTGTGATTAGAATGGTTATTTGAAACTGAGTTAACTTCATCAAAATTACTTGGTCTACGGCGCCGAGGTTCGGCTGGTCTTATGTCCTGAAGGTTCCATTTTTGTGTCATATTTTCATTATATAGTATATCTTTCTAAAGTTGTTCAAATTTGCTATGGAACTCTCGGTTGTGGAAAAACTGAGCCGAAATTAAAAGGGCTGTATCTGAAGCATTTTCCATAAAATGACTCTTATCAGCTTCGGAATAATGTCTGGTTAGAAGCACAGTAGAAACTGGGTAAACCGCGTGTGAAAGGCCGGTAGCCTTCTTCGCCGCTACACTTATTTGTTCTTTGAAAAAAGCCTCCGTTTCAAGATTTCCGTGTAAAAATATTTTTTTAGGTACTGATAATGCATCTCCGGTTTCGTGAAATAAGGCGGATATCTTATCGGTATAGCTATTTAACAGTATTTCTATATCCTTCTTTTGTCCAGCCGTTAAGGTAAGATTGTCTAAATTTAAGTTTTCATCATGCAGGTGGCCAAATGCTTCAGTTAAAGGAATCTGCAAAATGTTGCTAATTTCACGGGCTAAAGAATAGGCTCCATACGGAGTATGAGTAGAGTAATTCAAAATACCGTCTCTGACTATCCCGACTTCAGTTGCTTCGTAAGTTATGTCAACTAAACAATATTCCTGGGTGTCAGGATAAAGGCTTTTTATTAGATAGTAATAAATAAGCATGAAAGAATAAAGGCTGGACTTTGAACCTGGAAGTACCTTATGTTGCACTTCTTCTAGAGCGTCTAGTAGATAATTCTGAGCTACGGCACTGGACTCAACGATTTTCAGTGACTTAGCTTTCTGATTACTTGGTTGAGTTACCGGGTAACCATTAGCGATAATTCCCACACAAGACCTGGTAACTACCGATAAGCCAAGATTGTTAGCTTTTTCGTTCTCACTGAGTTCCTCTTCAACTTTTTTGTGTGAAGTTCGCAATAATTCTTCTACTAAGTCAGGTGAAACATTAAAGGGTTCATCATGTTTATAAGAAATAGTCTTAGTTACAGTGTACGACCAAGGGGCAGCTATAGTAACTTGAACAAAATCAAGTTTCGAAATACCAACCGCTTCTTTTAAAGCCTTCCTTCCTTCTGAGTCTAGTATCATCATCGCGTTCAGCAATGACGACATAACATTTTTGGCGCTTTGAGAAATTGAGTCAATATTTTGTAGTGCTGTGTACTCGCGTTTTGACCAGATGATGTCAGGATGAGCTTTGCCAGGATCCGACCCAATGATAGTGACTAAAACACTGCCAGAGCCAATATCAACAAGAGCCGAATAGTTTAGGTCATTCTTGCTACCGCTAAAAAAAGCCATATTTATTTTATTATAGCAAGAGTAATACCCTTTCAGGGTTTTACTTCGTGGATAGCTAGTTTAGTGTGGCTTTAATGCGCCTTACTCCAGCTGATGAAGACTCCTCTTTTTCAATTTTGAAATCACCTTTGATTTCACTTAAATCACTAACATGAGGACCACCACATAGTTCACGTGAGAAAATTGTACCGTTGTTTCCTTTTATAGTATAAACCTTAACTTCGTCTGGGTATCTGTCCCAAAAGCTAGCCTCGATAGTTTTATCAGCTTGTGCTTTATCTTTTGACATCATGTCGATGCTAACTTGCCCACCAACTTTAATGGCATTATTAACAAAGTCTTCTACTTTTCGTAGTATTTCCGGTTCAACTTTACTATTGTAGGTGAAATCAAAACGCAGTCTCTCACCAGTAATGTTGGAGCCAGCTTGGTGAACGGTGTCTCCGAGCTCCTTGCGTAAGCCAGCTAGTAACAGGTGTGTAGCGGTATGATACTGAACCACTTTTTCAGAATGATCAGCTAGACCACCTTTGAACTTTTGTTCGGCGCCCGACCGGGACTCTTCTTTATGTTTTTCCATTAGTTCGGTAAAGACTTTTCTGTCTACTCTCATTCCCTTTTCAGCTGCAATTTCTTCAGTGAGTTCTATTGGGAAGCCGTAGGTTGTATATAACTCAAAAGCGTTTTGGCCACTGATATAGGATTTGGTAGTTGGTGGAATAGATTTGTCGATAGTTTTCTTACCGTCAACTGTCTTACTAGTTAAGTGTATTTCCACTGAACGCTTATTGAACTGTTTTAGACCAGCTTCGAGGGTTTTTCTGAATTGCTCCTCTTCTTTAGCGATAGTCTCAAGAATAGTTTCTGCCGAGTCACTTAGTACAGGATAATGGTCTGAGTAAGTCTCGATCACCCCTTTTGCTAGCTCAGCGAATTTACCGGCTGGTATCTCTAGTTTGTCAGCAAATCTTACTGCCCGTCTCAGTAGTCTGCGGACAAAGTAGTCTTGATCTGAATTACCTGGCTTTACCCCATCACCAATTAAAAAGACTGCACCACGAAGATGGTCAGTGATAACTCTGAATGAGACTAAGTCCGATTCGTATTTCTTGCCAGAAATTTGTTCAATTTTTTCTACCACTTTCCAGAGTAGGTCAACTTTGAACATGTCGGGTGTACCCACTTTTGCAGCAGCTATTCTTTCTAGTCCCCCACCAAAGTCCACGTTTTTCTGTGGCAATTTAGTAAAACTACCGTCTGGTTGCTTTATATATTCAATAAAAACAGAATTGCCGATTTCTAGAAATTGACCTGAGTCACTATTTGGATGTGGTTCTTTATCTTTAAAGTCAGGGTGTGTGGCATGTTCATTGCCAAAATCATAAAAGACTTCACTGTCTGGTCCGCCAATTTCGCCAATAGGCATTTTATCTGGTGTCCCGGAACGACTCCACCAATTTTTTGCTGAGTCGTAATAAAAGATACGACCACCCTGCATTCCAACTTCGTAGCCGTTTTCTTCGCTTCCAATGTAGACATCTTTAGCCTCAATTCCTTTTTCTGCAAATAATTCCTTCCAGAGTGTTACCGCTTCTGTGTCTTTCGGAATTCCTAGTGACTCATCTCCAGCAAACACCGTGACATAAATATTTTTTGGATCTAAACCAACTTCGTCCACCAGAAAGTAGAAAAACCAACGCAGTTGTTCTTTTTTGAAGTAGTCTCCTAAGGACCAGTTACCAAGCATCTCAAAAAAAGTAGTGTGACGGTTATCACCCACCTCTTCAATATCATTGGCTCTAAAGCACTTTTGCGAGTCAGTCAACCGAACACCCTTAGGATGCTTTTCACCCATTAAGTATGGGATAAGTGGTTGCATACCACTACCGGTAAACAAAGTGGTGGGATCATTTTCAGGCACTAAAGCAGCTGATGGTATGACCGCGTGGCCGTTCTTTACCATGAAGTCTAGATACTTTTTGCGAATTTCATTGCCACTCATAAATTTATATAGTTATAGTTTGGACACTATAACAAAAAGTAAGATTATTGCTAATTTAAGAGTCCACCCAAGGCAGCCGCACACTCTTTCCCGTGACAAGTAAAGAATGAGGTGGGTGAATAGAAATAAATCTCCATGGCGTATCCGGCAGCGATGAGTATTAAGCCAATAAAAGTTAAGACCCGTTCTTGCCTGTAAGTTAGAATGACATTTCGGTCTATCCGGTGCTCACGAACAATAGAATGATGCATATGAAGTACCGCTAGTACTACTAGTATTTTTCCAGCCACCCCAAGTGTTAATCCCCAAAAAAGTATATTCATAAATGACTTCGTTTAGTATAACAAAACATTTTCTAATTCAGAACTTTTAAAAGTTGTTTCAGTTGTTGTTTAACAGCAGATGTTGGTCCAGCAGCACTAACTGTTAATGATGAAGTGTTCAAATAATCTTTTAATGCGTTATTGACCTGGTTGCGGGTACAGGAGTACAAGGCTTCTCTAAATGAGACGTGTTCTTCCCATGATATTCCTGACACTAATTTTATGTGTACTAACTCCGTAGTGTTTGTCAGTGAGTCGAACACTAATGTTTCACCTGTTTTAAGGATGGTTTTGAAACGCTCAGATTCTGACTCAGTTATTCCGTTACGAGCTATTTTTTCAATTTGATTAATTGTAGAGTTTATTCCCTTTATAAAATCCTTGGGTGAGAAAAAAGTCGCAATTCGCCAACAACCTGCCTCTGTCGCTGTTATGCCTTCGGTTCGACCATAAATCATATAAGTTAAACCCTCTTTCTCTCTCACTGTGCTCATCAATCTTCCTGAAAATCCACCCCATTTAGCAAGAACATTAAGACCAAATACGAATGCTGGTAACTCGTCATCTTTCAAGGTAAGTGGTAGGTATCCACCAATGGAGACCTCAATATTTTGTTTAGTCTTTACTTCCTGTAAAACGGCCTGGCATTTTTTGAGACCGATAAATGTATTATTAGCATAAGCGACGGTTTCTACTTTTTGCTTTTTGAGTTTTTTGATCGTGTCTTTAAAAGATTTAATTGCATAACTATCGCCCCCGGCTGTCGCTATCCAACTTGATTCAAGTATCAGGTTATGAAATCTTTTAATGTCAGAATGGGCGACGGTGTCAACTGCTTTGATCAGGGATTCAGGTGGGTGCGTGTATTGATTACTAGCTGAATTGAAAAAGGAATTTTTTAATCCGGCGAGCGCAAGTTCCCGGGCATCTTCTTTACTTAGTTCCAATACGTTTTTAAGTGATTGTTTCGCCCTTTTGAACTCTTTTAGGGTAAAGGAGGGTTGTGACATTAGCATTACAAACAAAGCCAGCGTAGGCTTTAAATTACTTTTAAGTGAGTTAATTGATATTAATAAACCCTTCTTATCTAAACTTACTTCAATAGTAGAACCAAGTTCATTAAGCTTTGATTGAAATTCATCGCGAGAAAGATTGGCAGAACCGGAAATTAGTAGGTCTGTATACACTAACCCTAGCGCTACTGAGTGTGCCGTATTTTCTAGATTATATCTTGAAGTTAATTTACCAATCAATAAGTCGGATCCTGGTTTGATTACTTCTCCATAAGATATCGTGTCGTTAATGGTAGTTTTAATTTCCATACTAAATACTTTTATAACTGCCAATTGTTAGGTTTTTGTCTATAAATAAATTTTTTAATCGTTCCATAATCTGTTTAGCAGTGATGGAATTTAAAGTGTCTTTTGTTTTTGTATACTCAACCCAATCTCCTGATGCTACATATTCAGTTAGTTCAGCTGCTATATCTAAACTACTGTCTCTTTTAAAAACTTCTTCGGCAATAACCTTTTTAATGATTGGTTTTAGTTGTTTTTGAATCATTGAAGCAGTGAGACTGTCTATGATTTTGCGTACCAATTCTTCCATCTTCGTATGTGAAGTTTTAGACGATAAAGTAATAAAGATTGTACCTAAGTCCATATCTTTTGATGGAGATTGGCTCACTGAAATATTTGAAGCTAGTCCAGTGTCAATGAGTCTTTTATTTAGAATACCCTCAGAGCCTTCGGTTAAGAGTTTGAGAATTAACATAGTCTCAAACCAACCTTTAGTTGGAAAACCAGGATGTTTGAAACCAATAGCAAGTATGTTGGTCTTTCCAGGTCTTACAATTTCTACTCGTCTAATGCCCTCCTGGGATGGTTCAGTAATCTTTTCTCGCACATTTACGTTAGGTTCAGGCTCAATGTGCTTAAAGTTATTGGCAATAGTTTGTAGTGCTATATTTTCGTCTATGTCTCCAATGACCATTAGAACAGCGTTGTTTGGTCTATAGAAGTGATTATAAAAACGTTCAAGTTTTTCTATTGTATAAGAAGATATATCTTCTCTAAATCCGATAGTTTCGTGTCCGTAGTTGTGAGAAATGAAAGCGGTGCAGGTCATTAATTCATTGATGGCAAAATGGGGGTCTCCATTGTACATATCATATTCACTTAAAACATTTGTACGTTCAGGTAAGAATTCCCTATCGGTCAAAGTCACGTCTCGCATTCTTTCTGCTTCAATACGTATTGCTCTGTTGAAGTGCTCGGTCGGATAGGAAAAGTAATACGTGGTGCGGTCACGCCACGTGTTTGCATTAAGTAAGGTTCCGACCTCTCTTTCAAAATTTAGAGTCTCTGCATCTTTTTTCTTACTTAAATCAACCTTCGTAGGTTTAAACATCATATGTTCTAGCATGTGAGCAACCCCGGACTCGCCAATTTGCTCATCTCTAGAGCCGACTAAATAAGTAAGGTTTGTAGTGACGATGTCTGTATCAGGGATATGCTTATACAAGACAATAAGTCCATTACTTCTTAGTTGGTACTCGGAAATATTTGCAACAGTTCTTATAAATTTAAAATTTTTAGATTGTGTATTTTTGTTCATCTATTTCGCGGATATTGTATAAAAATTGCTTGTATTCATCGAAAACATGGTTAAACTCTGCCAAGATCGGTCCTTCCAAGCGACTGTTGATGACGTTGGCGACGGCTTGATAGGCATCAAGTCTTTCGTCGAAGTTATTTCCAAAGTCTTGAATAAATCTTTCTGGAGCGTCGTGATAATCTTCAACTAAAGTACGGAAGTTATGGATCTTGTCAGCCGCAGCTACTAGAGAGGCTTCCCTGGGTCCTTTTTTGAGACTCTTGATGTACGCCTGCTTTTTTTGCAGCCAAGTTAGTTTTTCATTAGCAGAGCTTTTTGGTTCACTGACAGCTTCGACAATTTCTCTCACCCTACCACCGAAGTCTTCCTGTAGTTCATCAATGGTGTAATCGGTATCTTCAAGAGTGTCGTGGAGTAAAGCGGCAATGATAACATCTTCGTCCTCCGTATAGTCCATGAGGGTAAAAGCGGTAGCTACCAAGTGGGTCACGTAAGGAAAAGGCATTGAACCTTTCCTGAGTTGATTCTTATGAAGTACGGCGGCCGCTCTGATTGCCTGCTCGATACGATATGAATACATATGGTTATAGTGTATCACCTAGTTTCCTTGCTGGAAATATTGATTTTAACTTTTATCGGTATTAGTCCAGCCTTCACTCATTAGTAATTTTCGCTTTTCTTTTTCACCGCCCCGGTTGTATTCGCCGACTTTGCCGTCACTCCTGATTACTCTATGGCAAGGTATGTTGGGGTCAAAATTAGCCTTCATCAAGCTAGCAACCGCCCGGTAGGCTCTAGGGCTACCAGACTTCTCGGCTACTTCTTTGTAAGATAATGCGCTACCTCGGGGTATTTCTCTGACAACACTATACACAGATCTAGCGAAGTCAGTTTTATTTGACGGCTTTTTTATTGGCATAATGTATGGCTTGAAGTTTTTTACCACAGGCTTCACGGTAAGGGCAAAATTCACACGACTTCCCTGTTTCAGGTATTTCCTCACTGTCCAGACACTTTTTAATATCGTGTAAGGTAGGCAGAATCCAACTTGTATCTGTCTCCACTGGTACCAGGGTGGTTTCAAAAATAAGTTTATCATCAAAGGCATCTAGATCCTTACTGGCGTTGGCGTAGACTAAGTAGCCAGTATCTTCAACAGTAAATCCATTATTCTCTAGCAACCAACGGTAGACCCCTAATTGTCTCTTGTATTGTTGATCCCAAGGGCTGTCAGACAGGCCGGTAATAGACCCATCCTTCGAGGTAGATTTGTAGTCAACAATAATCAAGGAGTTATTTTTGGTTTCCCAAATATCATCCACTCCTCCAGATACAGTTAAACCAGTTTCAGGTTCAAGGTATTCAATCCCCACAAACGGGTCGCGCCAAGTATCCATGTTTTTGTGTGCAAAAGGCACGGCCCCCACTTTATACTTGGTCATTATGGGATGTGGGGTTTTAGCTTTGCGATGGATGTCGAACTCTTTTTTAAAGAGCTCGTCAACAGCGATGTTTAAATTAAAAGAAGGAAAAGACGGTCTTTTGGTACCTAACTTGTTGTCGACATAGAAACAGCGAGGACATTCGATAAAAAAATCAATTTTAGAACGTGATAGTCGCCATTTGTCTCCACCATAATTCCATTCACTACTTCGGTTGGGGTTGTATTTTTTGATGTATTCAGCCATAGATACAAAGATTGTAACATTATTGCCACTACAAGCTAAGTTTATAAGTTAAAACACCCTCTAGAGGGTGTTTAAACTAACATCTAAAAGTATGCTAATTACTTAGCTGTAAATGTAGAGAAGATTGTATCAATCTGAGCGTCTTCAGCTAGATTGAATACACGGTCACCATTTTCATGGTAAATCACAACAGCGTACTCATTGCCGGCCACGGTAGCTCTTTGTAGAACGATCTCACTTGGTACCAAACCTTGTTCTTCACTAAAACGCACAACTCCAAGTAGACTTCCTAGTTGACCATTTTGGTATTCTCGTACTCCTACCCAACCTTCGGACACTGGATAAGTAGCACCAGCTAGAGAAACTGATTCACCAGCGTTTTGTCCTTCAACGGTAATTTTACCGTCTCCGACTGGTAGCGTAGCCTTTGGTGTCTCAACTACGACATCGTCAGCCTTTTCTTCCATTTCTCCTTCCTCACTCATGTTATCGTCCTCCATATCTTCCACTTCCTCTGAGTTATCATTGTCTTTAGTTTCTTTGACGTGGCTCTCATCAGCTGGTCCAGAAAAAGCCCACACGAGTAGACCTCCTATGAGTAAACCAACTACGAATGAGACAACTGTTTTCTGACCTTCTTGTTTTTCTTCTGCCATATACTTATTTTGAATTGCTGAAAGTTGTAATGGCCTTATTATACCACAAATAGAAAATTGCAAGATATTGACACAAAGGCCATTTTGCTAGGTTATTTTACCCATAATAATAGCATTGGCTTCAGCTATTAAGGCTTCGTGTTTACGAGTGGAAATGTGTAGGTGGCGCAGTACGTTTGGATTTGCTAGTAAGTCTTGGCAGACAATTATATTTCGATCAATTAAGATTTTTATCTGACTAACCGAAAGCTTTTGTAACACAGTAATTGGGTATATCCGGGCTCTTTGTATTCTATCGTGTAAGTTATTCTTTTTGGGATAGTCCCAACTTAGTAGATTAAGACCAGTGCACTCAGCATATCTTTCTACAGCCGAAGTGAACTTCGTATTAGTGACTAACCAAAATTCTTTTATGTCACAAATACTCTCCGCACAAATGCGGTTGTCTCGTAGGTCTAGTAAGCGCGCATAGGAATATAGTGCTACCTGTAAATCAGTCTTAACGCCTGGTCTAGAATGAAATTTGGCTTCCCCGACAAAACTATCTGTATCATTAAAAGCAGCAAAATCTATTTCATGGGTGGCGCAGTGGCCTTCAATCATAATACCGGTACGGGTGTTGTAACCTTCAGCTGTAAATAGCCTGGCTAAGAAAAGTTCAAAAGGAAAACCAGTGGGACCCAGGCTAAACAGAGCCCTCCGAAGCGAATACCGCGCCGCTACCGGTAAACCATTCTCTCGCAAGAGAGCAAAGGCTCGTCGGTAAATTTCTTGAGTTTTGATTCCATCATATAACTCACTCAAAATCGTAGAAACGATAGAATTTATTTCCTCTGGAGTAGCACCAGCTCGACGGAGTGAGCGTCTTAATTTTTCGATTTTAAAGAACTCCTGGCTACCGTCAGCCTTAGTGATCGTTATGTGCATTAAGCTATGATACCACCACCGATGCAACAACTCTCTCGATATAATACACAAGACTGTCCGCTGGCTGGAGTTTCTGTTTCAGTCATTAGTTCTAGAGTCAAACTGTCTTCGTTTACACTAGTAACCTTAGTTGTAAAAGGAATTTGGCGATAGCGTGATTGAGTTTGAAAGATGTCACCAACCTTCACTTCGCTTCGTAGCACTAAGTTGTTAAGTAAGATATCGCTAGTTTTTTCTAATATAGGTTTGGTAGTTGAGACTACAACAATGTTTTTATTAACATCTTTACTTACTACGTAGTATGGTAGTCGATTTTTTTCAGCTGTAGTAATGTCAATGCCGTGTCTTTGTCCTGATGTATAGATGAGGGCACCGTTATGGGTACCGACTACGTTACCTTCAGTATCTAGCACCTTCCCTGGTACTAAAGTTGTGTAGTGAGACAAGAAATCCTTGATATCGATATGACCCAAAAAACAAATCCCCTGGCTATCCTTCTTGCTAGCAGTAGGGATGCCGGCTAGTTTAGCTTCGTTTCTAATAACATCTTTTATCGTGTCACCAATTGGCAACATAGTTTTACTAAGTTGCTCATTTGTTAAGGTCCAAAGAAAGTATGATTGGTCTTTGTTTTGGTCTAGACCGCGATGTAACTCTGGACCGGTGTCCCCTATTACTTGGCGAGCATAATGTCCAGTCGCAATAAAATCAGCTCCCATCTCTAGGGCAAAGTCCATAAAGGCACCGAACTTAACGTGTTTGTTGCACATAACATCAGGATTTGGAGTTCGTCCGGCCAGGTATTCGTCTATAAAATATTTAGCTACTTCGTCGCGATAAGCTGCTTCGGCGTCACAGGTTAAAAATGGTATATCCAAATGAGCGGCTACCCGCATTGCGTCTAGTCTTTCTGCTTCCCAATTACAAACCAGAAAGTCCGGGTGCCAAACTTTAATAAATACCCCGACCACGTCAAAGCCTCGTTTTTTAAGACGTAGAGCAGCAACAGAAGAATCTACGCCACCAGAAAGGCCAACGAAGACACGTGGAGCGGTATTTTTAGTCATAAAGTGAAGGCTATCAAGTTGCGTACGCTAACGCAAGTATCTGGCAATATTGAGCTTGTGTCCGTCAAAATCTTTAGCGTAATAGAATTCCCCGTCATTACCGGTTATATAAAATAAATAATCTGTAGTTGTTGGTTCCAGTACAGCTACAATTGCGTCTAGTCCAGGATTACCAATTGGGGTTGGTGGTAAGCCAGTATTGAGGTAGGTATTATAGGGTGAATCAACTTTCAAATCATCCGCTGCTAGTTCCTTTAATGGTTTATCAAGAATATATTCTACTGAAGCATCAGCTTGTAAAGGCATACCAATCTCCAAACGTTGTTGCAAAATCCCTGAAACCATCTTCTTACTTTCAGGTGAATTAGCTTCCCTTTCTATGATTGAAGCTAAAATTATAATTTGATCTAAAGATAAATTGTGGGCTAAGATCTCATCTTGCCAAGGTAATAACTTTTCAGTAAAAGTACTGGTGAGCAGATCAAAAAGCTCCTCCGCAGTGTATTCTTCGGGCAAGAGATAGGTGTCAGGAAATAATCTACCTTCAGACGGTGTCGCTAATAAAATAAACTCCTCAGCGTCAAATTCCGGTAGCACTTGTTCAGCTCGCTTAGCTAGTACACTCACTCTTCTCCTTCAATATGGGTAAATTTTACTAGGTTGTCAGAGAATCGTCCTTGAGTAATTTCGTTAGCTATTTCTCTAGTACTTAAAGGTGTATTGAAAACATAAGTACTGGCTTTAACTGTGCTGGGGTCGTGCCAAAAAAAGCAGACTCAAATATAGAACCAGTTCTGACTTTACATAGCCACCCTCACCCAGTATCTGAGTCGCTTTTTTGGCACTGGACCCCTCCGGAATAGTCACTGGACTATTAAGCGGAAAGTCATCTGGTGCTTGGTTTAAGGTGGAAAAAGTAAGCCAGGTTGCTATTGTCAGTAAGGCTAAGGTCATTAGGATAAGGCCAAGAAGATACTTTCTTGGCTTCTTGATCTTCTCTTCTTTAAAATTATATGGTTCGGTCTCGATTTCCATAACGCACAATTTCTAGATAGATTTAATCAAACCAGTTGGTAAATTTGGCGGGGCTGACTTACGCGTCGACATAATACGAGGCATGGAAGGAGTGATAACTGAACTGCCAGGAATGTGGAACATAGTCGCTAGTTCTTCTACTGACATAGTTTTTTCTTTGTCTAACCAAGTCTTACGATCTCGTACGTAGTAGTAACGATTCTTGTAATCATAAAGTTCGCTTTTCTTCCAAGCATTTTTACGACGTCCTGATCTGTCAGATAAAAAATTGTAGTCAAAGTCGGTACGCCATTTTATACCAAGAGAATTTCGAGTAATGATGTCGTATTGAGCAAATGATCTAATCATCGGAGAGATAAAATTGCTGTCAAACTTACCTTTTTCAGTGATATACATCCAGCGGATACCGACATCATAGGCATACTTACCAATATTACGCTCGATAGCTGCCACTGTGTCTCTCTCCCCCATTGTAAGCATCGGTGCTCTTTCAAAATCTTCTTCAGGGTCACTAGACAGTCTTTCGTCGCGCTTTAGCATCTCATTGATTTTTTCTTCGCCTTTTTTTGTCCAAGTCGGTATAGTTCTAAGGCTGCCATTTTTGAAGTTTCTTTCCACATGTGGTGTGGCTAAGATTTGCACCCAAACTCTTTCATAAGGCTTTAGTTTACTCATTTGCTCAATCATAGCCGCCATCGGTTCAAACTTTTCGACTTCTTCTTTTGGCAATCTGTCCATACCAAAATCAATATAGGTTTTTATGGGTAAGACATCGTCCTTCTTTTTAGTCATATGGAATGACATTATTTCGTATTTGTCGGGGTTCCATTGTATTTCGTCCGCGTAATCAAACTGCTCTTCGACTATTTCGATACCAGGATACTGAGCGTAGAGTTGAGCCTCCACTGCGTTCTTTGATTTCTTGGTGGGAACATTAATATAAAACCTTACCTCTCCACCAATCGAAACTAGTTCAAAACTAAAAGTTAGAGGATGCCTACCGTCAAGATATGTCTGCATTAAGTTGTCTGGAGAGCTTACGTTGTGTATCTGCGCCAGAACACTTTCCATGGCTTCGGGTGACTTAAAGACTTCTTGCGGTAGATGAATACGTAAGGTAGTACGTCCATTGTCATGTACAAACTTGAGTTGTACATGATACATCCATTTTTCGAAGGTCACATAGAAGAGAGTGAGCGGTATCCAGATTGGGCTCAGGGCCACCATCACTGAAACAACCGGGGCAGCGTCGATGTTAAGTATTCGCAGTAACTGAAACATCATTAAAAAACCTAGTATTAAAAACACTGGTCCGGCCATTCCGCCAAGTATGACTTTCATCAGGTCTCCCATGACTTATGTATTGTACTACACAAAACCACCCACATCTGTTTTAGGATGTGGGTGGTTTTGTGGTATTGGCTTATTTAACTTATTCGGCCAAAGTATAAGCCCCGTTAGTCAGTCTCTTAAAGAGATTGGTGTCTTGGAGATTTACTATGATGGTGTTGTCTTTTACGTAGCGTTCTTTTCGAACTTTATCGATAAGTTCTTCTCGAGTTAGAGGACCTTCCTTTTCTAGAATTTCGCGCAGAACATCTTTGACGACTCCGGCGGTATAGCCCCATTCTGTCAGGGCGTAAAGACCGCGCCCCACTAACACAAATCGTTTATCCTTAATCAGTTCATTGTGAGTAGTGGCCACATGAGCGTCATGATCAAATAGCTTGTTGATAGCACCAGCTACTTCCCTGAAGTGCATTGGTGACCCATGTCGCTTTACTGCCAAATAGGCATAGTCACGGACACCCTTAACTTTCACGTTAGGACTTTCAGCTGGACCCCAATCGCCTAGTGGATTCTTACCAATTTGCTTAGAGATAAGTAACCAACGCTTTAGTACTTCGTCGTCATATTTATTAGCTAGATCTAAAAGCTCATTCTTGAAGCGAGTGAGAATTTCTTGTTCACTAATGAGTTCGTCTCGGTCTAGTCCCTTATGGACACTTTGGAGAGCCTTTTCGACACTATCTGCCAGCTTTCGTTCAGTGTACCAGCGATGGTTATACTGAGGATTTTCCTTGCCACGATAAAATGGATCGCCCACTACTAGTAAGAAATAGAGGTGATTTCGTACTACAGGGTCGTTAGTCATCTCGTCGAGGAAAACGTGTTCTGCGATGAGACCACCACCGAGCTGATCAATCAACTTCTGAATCTCAATAAAAAGCTCATAATGCTTCTTGTATTCTTCAGATTTTTGGATTGATTGAATACCGTAGTTTTCAATCTGACGGACTCGTTCTCGAGTAATACCATAAGACTGACCAATCGCTTCTAGAGTCGAAGTTTCACCAGTCGCACCAAGGCCGTAGCGCTTACTAAGCACATCACGAGCTCGCTCTGGCAAGACGCCAAGTAGAGACTTTGTTATTTGTTTTGGTTTAAATGTAATCATAAAATTGTTAATTTCTAGAAAATCCCTCAATGCGTGGCTATATTTATAACATACGTTACATATAAGGTCAAATCCTTTTATTCACTCTTAACAACTAAGTTAAGGATTCTTCCTGGTACATAAATTACTTTGATTAACGAATCCTTACTTGCGTATTTAATAATGTTCTCTTCAGCAAAAGCTTGAGCCAAAGCCTCCTCTTCAGTAGCGGTTGGTTTAATCGTTATATCACCACGTAATTTGCCATTGACTTGAATACCTAAAGTGACCGTGTCTGCCACTAGCAATTCTGCCTCGGCAACTGGATAGGTTGACTCGTGAATTGAGTCTTTGGCGTCTAAAGACCAGACCTCTTCAGTTAAATGTGGAGCAAAAGGAGCCAGTAACTTTATAAAGGTTTGGTACGAACTCTTAGTTAATCCGGTTTTTTCTGCCATATTCACATAAATCATCATGGCTGAAATGGCAGTATTAAACTTGAAAGCCTCAATATCCTCTCGGACTTTGGCGATAGTTTTATGCAATTGCACCGTTACTTCTTTAGGTTCATTTGGGGCCAAGTGGTCACTTAAACCATAGACCCTCTCTAAGAATCGCCGCACACCAGCAATACCCCCAAGGTCGAAGGGATAATTTGCGCCTTCGTACGGACCCATAAAAGCCAAATAGATCTTTACTGTGTCAGAACCAACTAGTTTTACTTGTGCGTCTGGGTCAATGACGTTACCTTTACTCTTGCTCATTTTATTGCCGTCCGGACCAAGGATAAGACCACGGTTAATTCGCCTTTTATACGGCTCACTTTCTGTGACCAAACCTAGGTCTAAAAGAGCTTTCTGCCAAAAGCGCGAATATAACAAGTGCATAGTAGTATGTTCTGCTCCACCAAAGTAGATGTCTATCGGCATCCACTTTTTTTGTTCTTCAAGGGATGATAAAGAATTTGGATTTTTATTGTCTACATAACGCAGGAAGTACCAAGAAGAGTCGACGAAAGTATCCATAGTTTCTACTTCCGGTGTCCAACCCTTACCAAATATTTCTTCAGTCCTTTCTAGTAGAACTTTACTTTTAGCTAGGGGTGCCTCGCCAGTGGGCTTGAAGTCTACGTCCTCAGGAAGAGTCCAAGGTAGGTGCTTTTCTGGTACTGGATGAGCCTTTCCTTCCGGGTCATAGACAATCGGTATTGGCACACCCCAATACCGTTGGCGACCAATAGACCAATCACGCAAGCGATAAGTAGAAGTCATCCGTCCTCCGACTTTCTTTACGATAGCCTCTTTGGCCTCCTCAGAATCCATACCATCAAATTCACCAGAATATATCAATTTTCCCGTACCGGTGTACTGTTTTTCTGTACGAATATGTTCCCATGCTTCGGCATGTGCTCGCCAGTTAATTAGTTTAGTGACATCACTTTCCTGTACCCACTCAATCGTGTGTTTTCCTTCTTCGATCTCAGACGAGACTTGCTTAAGGTCATTAAGTTTTATGTGATAATAAGAAGCTTTAGTTTTTTGATTTTTATCCCTGGTGTGTCTATATCCTATTACTGTAGATACAAAATGTGGACCACTGATAATTTTATAATTTGAAAAACCAGTCTCCTCCAGTAATTCACGCTTTATGGCAATGTGGTGACCATCACCATCTGTTCCTCCGCCCACTAAGTGAACCTGGTCACCTTGCTCTGATTTTTCACGCTGTATTAAGAACGTTCCATCTGTTGGGTGTTCTATAATAAGATCAACAGCTTCTCCTCTGTCTATAGTTTCAACTCCTGGCTTTGTTTCAAACTCATAATGTTTTGCAACCACTTGTTTTATTGGTAAGTTGAATTTCTTTGCAAATTCATAGTCTCTTTCATCATGAGCTGGTACTGCCATAATCGCTCCAGTACCATAACCAGCCAGTACATAGTCTGCAATATAGACTGGAATCTCTTCGTTATTGGCCGGGTTTATCGCTGTTATACCTTCTAGCTTTACCCCAGTCTTTTCCTTGGTGGCATCAAGTCTGTCTTGTTCATCCTTCTTTTTACTAACGTTTATATATTCCTCCACTTCCGACCAATTTTTAATAACACCCTTGTTCTCTGTGACTAGAGTATGCTCTGGCGCTAGTACTAAGTAAGTCGCTCCATACAGTGTTTCAGGACGAGTAGTAAAGACTGTTATAGTACGGTTAACCGTACTACTTGCGTCGCCGAGATTAAGAGTAAAATCTATCTCAGCTCCCCTACTTCGTCCAATCCACTGTCTTTGAGCTTCTTTAATGTGTTCTGGCCAGTCGAGTGCGTCTAGGTCGTCTATCAATCGGTCGGCGTACTTGGTAATGCGAAGCATCCACTGTGGCATTTCCTTTTTTTCAATGATATCGCCTGAACGCTCACAGGTACCGTCGGCCAGCACTTGCTCGTTAGCAATAACAGTATTGCAACCAGGACACCAGTTTACGATTCCCTTACCACGATAAGCGATGTCATTTTCAAAAAACTTGGTAAACATTCTTTGTGTCCATTTGTAGTATTCCGGGTCAGTGGAGTTAGTGGTTTTGTCCCAAGAAAAGGCATTACCCATACTAGCCAACTGCCCTTTCATAAAGGCAATGTTTTCGTTAGTCCAGTTCTTAGGGTTGATGTTACGCTTAATGGCAGCGTTTTCAGCCGGTAGACCGAAAGCGTCGAAGCCCATAGGATAGATTACTTGTTTACCGTTCATCCTGCGGTAGCGAACATAAATATCAGGCACTGCAAAAGCATACCAGTGTCCTATGTGGAGGTTGCCAGATGGGTACGGCCACTCTACCAGCACGTACTCTTTCTCTTTACTCTCGTCCCGCTTACCAACGTTGTAGAGACCGTCCTTTTCCCACTGTTGTTGCCACTTTTTCTCAATGGCCGTTGAATCAAATTTCTTATGCATAACAAACCCCACTTAAACAAGTAAAAGTTCTTTTAGTATGCCACGAAACGAGAGAATGTAAAAAATTAGCGTGCTAAGAGTTTTGGTAGATCGGCTGGTGAGTTTAGAATATTCTCTGGTTTAAGCTCAGTTAGTAGCTGTTCTTTAGAGCAATAACCCCAAGCCACCCCGATCAACTTGTCTGGATGAATAAAATTCTGTAATTCATAGACGTCGGCCAAGGTGTCAGTAAAGTAATAAGTTTCAGATACTTCTATACCCCAGTCACGACAAATAAGCTCAATTTTCTCTTCTTTAGAGTGGTGGTCTTCAAAGGCTAAAACATGGGTGAGCTCTAATCCGGATTTAGCTAAGGCCGGTAGTATATATATCTGTGACCCACTAGAAACAACGGCCTGGTTTGTCACTTTGAGTTTTTTAATCTCCTGAACAAAATCATCAAATAAAACAAAACCACTCTGGTGCACAAAGGTACCAAATTCATTTACGCGACTCACAAGTTTTTTCATTTCCTCAGTCGTTAAGGTGTGGTTCTTGGTATGATTTGGTTTTTTAATAATATACTCATCAAAATCAATGAATGCTTCGGAGTTACCAACATTCATTTTAGTTTGAGTACCTTTTGTAACTTCGTATGTATCCGCTAGTACTCCATCAAAATCAAAAATTAAATTAGGCACGATTATTTACTTAGCACTCTTTCAAAACAGACACTTCCTTCAGCGTGACTCCAGTCTTCAGTATTCTTAATACTGGCTCCTAGGTCTATAGGATAACTATAGTAACGATATTGGTCTGGATTACTAGTGTAAGCAAACTCTGCACAGAGAGCGAAACCATTATCGGTTAGCTTATATTCGTAGGACTGACGCGACTCTGGTGCTTGTGGTAAAGGAGAAGTTTTTGGTAGAGAATTTAAGTCTTGAGGTAGATTTGAGTTAATTTCGTAATAGTTGATCACTCGATACTGTAGATCTTGTAAGTCAATGATTTGTTTCTCGTCAATCTTCCGTTCACGAACTTCTGTTGGAGATTCAATGTTGTTAAAGCCAAAAGCTAAAGCCGTTAAGACTAGCAAAGTTGCTCCGCCAGCAAAACGTACTGACTTCTGCTCATTCGCTACCCAATACCCCTTAGCGTCACGTACATAGTAGTAAAAGGCCGGACCAACTATAAATACTACGGCTAAAGCTTTAAGTAAAAACCTAGTAGTCAGTCCTCCTTCTAGGAAAGCCATAATGATAGCGACTAGATCACCAAGTAAAACAGCCCCTCCCAAGAGTAGTGATAAGTAAATGAGCCATTTAGTTAAAGTTAGATAAGTACCCTCTCTTTCAGTGCGTCGACTTTTGTTTACTAATCTAGTTAAGACGAGGTAGGTAGGAAAAAAGACCAAAACCATAGCTAGTCCAGTCCGGATACCCGAGGCTGCACTTTCAATTGCCCAGTAGCCTTCTGCTGTGTCTGGATAAAGTAAATTAATGACACCAAAAATCAGTACCAATAGAAACGCAATTGATAAGTATAGACTAGCTAATGAACCGAGTTGTAAAGCAAAATGCTTCGCTGTGTGATTTTCCATATACTATATTATACGCTCGCAAACCCTAAAAAGTAACAAAAATCCGCCGCAAGCAAAGCTTGCGGCGGTTGGTCGATTTGATCTTCAGGAGAAAGAAATGACCAGCGGTGCGTGATCAGAAGCTAATTTTTCATTCTCGACCTGAAAATCATGGACCAAAACGCCTGATGAAGTCAGTACATAGTCTGCATGCTGTGACTTATTCGGCTTACCGTATTCTCGGTAGTGCCTGGTCCTTGTGCTTTCAATCTGACCTTCAACAACCAAATTACGAGACAGTACTTGATTACCTCCTTCTCGAGTTAAAGCTGCCAAGGCGTCAGTGTCAATGGCTAAGTTGAGGTCTCCTCCAAAGACCACTTTATCTACCGAATACTTGTCGGCTAGTCGGCGGAGATTTTCTCTGATTTCATGAGATTGCCTGTCACGCGCGTGGTCGTCTCCTTTGGTATTGTGGGCAATCCAAACACCGTGAAGATGTGCGACCAAGTAGCGAATTCCTCCTTTCTCGTAAACAATCCACTGCATTACCCGATGATTAACGCCGGGGATTTTTTTGCAGATGAAAGCTCTTTTTGTAGCAATGACTTTCAATTCTAGTTGATAAATCATGGCGCTACCAAAGCCAACGGATGGAAACTCGGTACCAGTCTTCCGACAAGTCCATTTTTTATTTTCTGGAGAGTCGTAGACCAGATAGTAGTCCTTACTCATGAGGTTGATGAGTTGTTCAAGTCCGTTTATGGAAGCGGGTGGTTCCCCACGGCTTAAGCCCATGTATACACGCGGAATGGTCTTATATCTTACTTTGGTATGGGTAACTTCAGTAAAACAAAATATATCCACTCCGGCAGTCATTTTTTCTTTTATATATCTTTCGAGAAGTTTGTGATGACGATGTCCCCACACATTCAGGAAGACGACATTAGAGACGTTGGTGATTTCAGTCATGACTAAATCCTTTGTAAAATGTGTAGAACGTAGCAAACCAGACAGTAACACACTTTTTCAAAAATTCAATATCTAAAATTTAAGTGTAACTATAATGATCATGCGTGACAATCAAATGCAAATGGTGATGGGCTGGAATGGATTTCTTGCTAGTTAAAGCTTCTAAAAGGTACTCATAATTTTCATCCAAATAAGAGCTTTTTAGCTCCACTAGCTCATCTTTAGCTTCGGGAGTTAGTTCTGACTCTTTAATATGCTCTTTAGGTATAATCATGTGGTGAACTTTTGCTAGCGTGTCATATGGAAAATCATTAAGTATGATGCGCCAGTACTTAAACTCAACTACGGTTTCCATTTCCTCGCATAGATAGCAACCATCAGATGAATTGCGAGTGGACTTAACTTTTTGATATTCAGCTTCAGTCTCGACTGTTCTTAAGCTTTTCATAGTGTTATATTTATAGCATATGAAACCAGAAGACTTCAAAAAAGCCCCGAAATTATTTTGTGAAAGTATCAGTGTTGGCTTTACGCCAGAATACTTGTAATGGCCCTGAGTAGTGGTACTCAAGCAGGAATTTACTCACTGACCCCACAACATCTAAAAAGACTTCGTGAGTATCTTTCTCATCAGATTTCTGAATATGAAAAAGAGCACGGTGAGATTAAAACTGAGTGGAACCCAAATATCATCAGTCCAGTCCAACGAATGAACCCACCAAGTGAGTTAAGTTAATTTCGACGTTAATTAGAAACCCCCGAATAGAAGTTTCTATTCGGGGCTAATATCTTGAATGCTGGATTCAAGATGTGCTCGGGCCATGTGGGTTAGTTGCCAAGTAATCTTATTTATTCTTCGGCCCGTGCTCGCCTGGTGATACTTTTCCTTCTGCACCATGAACCCAGCGTCTTTCAGCAAAATTAGGCTCTGCCTAATTGTAGTGTCAGAGTGTTTACCTGAAAACGCGTGTGAAAGATCTGTTACGGAGACAAAGCGCTTGTAGGTGAACACTTGGAGAAGAATCTTGAACCCCAGCTTGCTTAGGGTTCTTCCAAAAATCTTAGTTGCCATCCTACCTTTCCTCCTTTGAATCTTTACTGTCACTTTTTTCCACCCAGATTTTGTCTCCAAAAAAGAACACGAAAAAACTGAAAATGATGAGAATTATCAACCAATTATCAGTTATCCACTCGACGATAGGCATTTTTCATTCTCCTGTAGCAGTCCTGGATAAAACTAAAACACAAAAAAAAGCTTTTTTCAAGTAAAAAAGTAGTGTACGAATTTCAGACAAACTAATTAAAGGATATGGGTATATTTTAACCCAACCGAAAAGAAGAGCTGTTTTTACGTTTAAATCATGAACTCAATCACGTCGCCGTCTTTCACTATATAGTCTTTCCCTTCTGTGCGGAGCTTGCCTTGCTCGCGAGCCTTAGCAAATGAGCCTGTAGCGACAAGGTCGTCAAAAGTCACTACCTGCGCACGAATATACTTTTTTTCGAAGTCAGTATGAATAGCGGCCGCTGCTTTAGGTCCAGTAGAACCAACTGGTACTGTCCAAGCCCGGGTTTCCTTTTCGCCAGTCGTTAGGTAACTCATTAGCCCTAGTCTGTCATAACAAGCTCGAATGAGACTCTCGACCCCACTTCCCTGTGCTCCGTACTCACGTCTAAAATCGTTCTTCTCATCATTAGAAAGGTCTTTAAGTTCATGTTCCATTCCCGCGTCTACCACGACGTACTCAGCCCCAGTCGATTCAAAGAAGTCCACTAACTTCTGCCAACGTTCGTCGTTTTGCTCATCTAGATTAAAGGCGTCTGTCTTCTTGTTGCAAACATACAAGAAAGGCTTCATGGTCAGAAGGTGTAGATGTTTTATTAGTTTCACTTCGTTTTCATTTAGTTCCAGTGAATTGGCTAGTTGCCCGGCTTCCAGGTGTGGAAGTAGTCTCGCTAGCATATCTCGCTCGACTATAGCGTCTTTATCACCACGCTTGGCGTCGCGTTCGACGTTACCAAGTCTTTTACTAACAGTTTCAGCATCAGCTAGAATGAGTTCTAGGTTAATTACTTCAATGTCAGACATCGGGTCAATGCCGCCTGCCACGTGGTGAATTTCGCTATCCTCAAAAATACGTACGACTTCAGCGATCATATCTGTCTCGCGGATATTGGCGAGAAACTTATTTCCGAGACCTTCACCGGAAGCAGCTCCAGCGACTAGTCCGGCAATATCAACAAATTCCACTACGGCCGGGAGGATCTTTTCTGAACCAGAGATTTTGGCGAGAGTTTCTAGTCGTCCGTCAGGAACAGCCACTACACCAACCGATGGGTCGATGGTGGCAAAGGGATAGTTAGCAATCAATACCTCATTCTTGGTCAAGGCAGTAAAAAGTGTAGACTTGCCAACATTAGGTAGACCCACGATTCCGACAGATAGAGACATAAAAAATAATTAAAGTTGTTATTGGTTCGTACATTAGCAGATAGTTGCTAATTATAAAAGTTTTATTACCAGCGAGGTTTGCCGTACTTTTGGTCGATGTACAAAATTTGCCAACATCGAGGAGCGAAAATAATCGTGGCTATAACTGCTAGGGTGGTGAGACTCATACTGCCTGCTTTGTGTACTAGGTGCCAATTTTGCCAAACAAAACTATTCTCATAAAGCGCCAGGTTATTAAGTATGATTTTGAGGGTTAATATCTCCAAACCAATATGACATAAGAACGATAAACCCAAACAAAAAACTAAAAATACCAGGTAATAGATGTATTTTTTCATATTTAATATTATACACGCCCTGTTCCTAATTAAGCAGTTCCCGGTGTTATAAATGATATTATTAAGGTATGAAAAGCTTGGCTATGCTTATCGTGCAAAATCAGTCTAACCTAGACAGGTTAAGGTCTAGATTGCGCTATAGCCGAACCATCCTTCGCAAAGAAGTTTTGAATGAGCATCAGCAATACGGCCCTTACGCTAACTATTGGGAAGAATGGACTACTCAAGCTGAATTTTTACTTGAAGAGCTAACTTCAGACATTGCTTCTACGGTTATTTTCATAAAAGAGCTTAAGGACTTTCTACATAATTATGAAAAAGATGAATGCCCTACCAAGGAACATCAAAAGTCATATGTCGCGATGCAAAAATTAGCCATCGAAGCGCTAGCTTGGCAAAAAGATATGATTAAAATCACTGATGAAAAAATCTCTCTTCATCGTGAATTTACCCACAAATTACTTCTAGTGGAAGCGATTGATAGTATTGATGAAGATTAGTGTAAAAAGCAAAAGGATCACCGTGTGGTGACCCTTTCCTTTTCCTTGTGAATTTATTTTGACTGCTCACCGTCCCTGGTTAGGGTGTAGAGGCCTTCTTCAAATACAACTTCTTCCTTTACCAGTTGACGGACCATCAGACAGGCCAAGATCCTCCGCAGTCTTTTTGGGGTCATTGGTAGTTTTAGTAGTCTAGACACGCCAAGAACTTGAATTAGTCTAGGCATGCCGTAGAGATTATTGTAAATTTTCACCAAATCATCGACTGAATGACAGCCGTCACTAGGAAAGGCTTTGAGTACTCGCCTCTCACGCAAAGACAGTTTCTTATTCTTCACACAATCCTCCGATCTTTAAATTAGCAGTGAATTATTTTCGTACTCACAAAAGATCACCTCTTTTGCGTCTACATCCATTATACCAGAAAGCACTTCTCTCGCCGTTTCGCGATTACCGAGGTGGTCGACTAACCCTGCTTCAAGGGCCTTTACGCCTGGCATCGCCGAACCATCGGCTAGTTGCTCTATTTCTTCGACAGATTTATGTCGATATTCGGCAATTTTCTTCACGAATTCATCATGAACAATTTGCAAGTCCTTTTCAAACAGTTCTCTCTCTTCGTCACTGAGTGGCTTTTCTGGACTACCGGCGTCCTTGAACTTACCAGAAGATAATTCAACGAAAGTCAGTCCCTCTTCTTCATTTTGCTTAGAATTTTCTACGTATGACATAGTGACGCCGATGCTTCCCACATCAGACATTGGTGAAGCTACGATACTGTCAGTACTAGCGGCAATCAGATAAGCGCCAGAAGCTCCTACGTCACCAATCAGGCCAACACTCGGTAGCTCACTCTGACTAATGTATTCCGCGATTTGTTCTGACGAGACCGGCGTTCCACCCGGAGAATTTATATCCAAAAGAATCGCTTTAATGAACAAGTCATTTTCTGCTTGGGTTACAAAGTCGCGCACCTGACCTGGAGTCGTGACTAAGGAGTAGTCATCAAAGCCAGTAAAAGGCAGTATGACCCCTTCGATCGGCAATACTGCCACATTACAACTGCCATCGCTCACGGTTTCTAGGTTGTACCAAGCGTCGACAAATACGATGACTAAAAAAATGGATACGACTACCGCGACAGCACGCATAGCCACTCCAGCCAACTCTCTCCCAAAGGTTTGATAAATCATGACGTAATATTAGCACACTGGAATAGTTAAAGATTAGCTGTCTTTTTCGTGTATTATATAAGGAATCTATGTCTCTGTATTCCCGTTCTCCGCTTACTGTGGTTGTTGGACTGACCGTGTTGGCGTTTTTGCTATTGCTAGCTTACGTTTTACCGGCCGGCTTTTTTAATAGTGAATATACTTATACTAAAGTAAGGACCGGTAGTGTAGCCGACTATGAAGCCTACGATCGTTTCCCGATCGGTGTCGATCCCGAGCAGAAAATCATTGTCGAAAATCCCGTGGTGGAATGGTATGTCGGTGAACACTTATCAATTGATATCAATCGTAGTCGTGAAAAAAAGTTTATTGATAAGTTGTTTGCCAATCTAAGTAAGTCAGCTATTTTCCAACAACTAGCCTCTCCGATGTCGCGTATCTTGGTTATTTATCCCGGTGAAAGACGTGAAGAAGTGGTCAAAAACTTTGGTGATATTTTAAAATGGAACACCAAGGAGCGTGAAGAATTTTCGACTCTCATTACTACCATTGAACCAGTCTTGGTTGACGGTAAGTTTTTTCCTGGACGTTACACTGTCCCCAGCAAAGCTAAGCCAAGCGAAGTGGCTATCTTGGTAGTAGAAAAGTTCGTAACCGAAATCCTGGCTCGCTACGACGAAGAAGTAGCCAAGCAAGTCCCAATAGAACAGGCTCTTATCATTGCATCACTACTCGAAAGAGAGGCTTATGACTTTGCCGACATGCGTTATATTTCGGGTATTATTTGGAATCGACTGTTTGTTGGTATGCCACTTCAGCTCGACGCTACTTTGCAGTACGCCAAAGGTAGTCAAAGTAACGAAACTAAATGGTGGCCAAAGGTGGTTCCTAGTGATAAGTATATAAATTCTGCCTTTAATACCTATGAAAACGTTGGTTTGCCACCAAGTCCGATTGCGAACCCTTCCTTAGAAGCAGTGGTAGCCGCTCTCAATCCCAAAGTCACCGAGTGCATGTTCTATTTCCATGACACTTACGGTGGATTTTATTGTAGTAAAACTTACCCTGAGCATGTAGCTAAGCTTAAAGCCGTTTTCGGTCAAGGTAAATAAAATTTAAATACAAAAAAGGCGATGCAAGCATCGCCTTTCCTCTTGAAGAGGTAGCAGCAGTCACTTCTTAGGTTTGAGCTGGCAGATAGGCCTTATCGAACCTAAGGAAAACTTGTTCCTGACGTAATCACGCTCCGAACGGAAGCTTCGACTATGTCTCTCATCCCAGCGTAATGTGTACGGTATAAAGCAGAACTCCTCTGCATTATCTGACACTATGATCTTACAGTCTGCATCAGAAGTGTATCGGTTAGAAGAGTAATCATACCTCTTACCAGGTGCGTTTCTAACTGATGAGCCCTCACTCCAGGAACGGGTACAAATATCACCGTTACTGAGGGTGTATGTTTCGTACCATCGATTGTCTACACTCGAAAATTTAATGTTGTTATCTCTACCAGTCACATGTTCCGAGTCCGTCAAAATAGATGTTCTCCCTGTAGCATAAACCGGCTCTCCTCCGATGGTAAGTTTGCCTGGGTGAAATGTTACAGAGCAGCCTGTCATCGCAACCAGCGCGACCAAGGTGACGATGTAAGCCAAAATTCGTGTGTACATTTCTGCACCTCCTGTGAAATAACGAAGACGTCTCAACCGAGACATCACTATCTATTATAATAGCATAAAATCACCCTAAAGTCAATGACTCAGGGCCATTCTATCCTTATTTTACTAGCTATATTCCCTTTTTTCCTAGGCTTTCTACCTCCTTCATCCACTTTTCTCTTACTGTGTCATTGACTCTTTCGCAAGGGCCGTAGGAACTAACGTTAGTCCTAATGCCAGCAAATTCAAGAATCCCGTACTGAATTTCGTTGGTGTAGTCACCAAATTGCCACCAAGTCTTAAATGGACTATGAGAGCCAGAGAGAATAATTACCCGTCCAGTCTTGCCTTGGAGGTGCTTCTCGATTTTCTTAGTTTGCTTATTGAAGTTAAAGGCAAACCCTGGTAGCCAAAAACGATCAAAAAGACCTTTCAAAATAGCTGGCATGGTACACCACCAGTTAGGATAAACAATCACAATGTGATCGGCTGCTCGGAATTTATTTTGGAGGTCAATTAGGTCGGGTTCTAGTTGTTGGATTTCCTTGTAGCCCTTATGGAGAATTGGATCAAAGTTCAGTTCACCGATATTTACTCTAGTAACAGTGTGGCCAGCGTCCTCGGCTCCCACTTGATAGTGGTCGGCTATCGTACCACTAAATGACTCCTTATCTGGATGTGCACAAAGAACAAGTATATTTTTGGGATTTTGCATATAGCTACAGTATAGCCGAACAAGCCACCAATTTACTTGGTGGCTTGTTGATTACTTCTGATTAAATGACTACTGTCTAATGCTACCGTTGGGATTAAATTTCCCTTGTGACCCCATTTGCATTTTAACTAATTTGTCTTTCATCTCTGGACTCATTACCGTCATTATTTCCTTTTGGTACTTCGGTAGTACTTTCATGGCCGCTGCCATGTTGTTGTTACCATTCTTCTTTAGTTCTTCTTGTATCTCCTTGGCGATTTTTTCAAACAAAGCTGGATCTTTTTCCAGCATTTCCATAATCATCTGTTGCTGATCTGCCGGGACATTCTTCATCTGTGACTGAAGTACTTTCTTCAGTGCAAATTGCTTAATTTTTCCAAACATAATGCAATGGATTGTATCATAATCACTTTCTAAATTATAATTACAGCGCATATTTATCCTGCACTAAGGGCTTAAATAGCATTTAAACTGGTCATTTAGTCAGCTATGGTGATATGGCTGAAATATGGACAAAAGCCGTTTTCTGTGTTAGATTAAGCGCTTAATTTATTTGGGTTATTTTAATTTAATTATTTATGCTGAAGCGTTTGTATGAGATGTACGGTAAGAAGAAAGTTATCACTACTGTAGTTATTGTAGTGTTGATTGTTGTTTATGGTTTAAATTCTGGCGAAGATGCTGTTTTAGATGAAGGGTCCTCTGAAAGAGTTTCCGAAGTGGTGGTGGCTACACCAGCGACTTTAGAAAATGGTAACGCTGTATCACTCATCGGTACTGTTCGTCCACAAAGTGAAGTTAAGATTACCAATGAGCGTGGTGGTAAAGTTACTTCAGTTCAGACAGCGCTCGGTAGTACAGTTAAGGCCGGTCAAATTCTCCTAACTCTGGAAAACGATTCTGAGCGTGCTTCCCTCTTACAAGCAGAGGGTGCGTACGAAGCTGCTTTGGCTAACTCAGATTCTTCCGACAGTGGTTTACGCGAAGCGGAATCACGCTACACAGCAGCTACTCAAGGGGCTGTCTCCAGTATTGACTCTGCTTACATCACCTTTACTGACTCTCTCTACAACACTGTCGATAAGTTTTTCTCAAACCCAACTAGTGGCATCATCGGCTTTAAACTAAATGGTAAAGGTCAAACCAGTTTCCTTAATGAAGAAAGAACTGCCATGAGAACAATCGTGTCTACTTGGCCAAGAAACATTGCCCCAAACTCTGAACAATCAAAGATAATGAGTGCGCTCGATGTCTCAAAGCAAAACAATGAAAGGTTGCTCAGTTTGGTAGATACTATCGTTTTATTACTGCAAGAAAGTGAAAACGCTAGTGGTGTACCAGGAGAAAGTGTTTCAGCTTTGAGTGCTGACTTAACATCAGTACGCAATCGTCTAGTCGGAGCCATTAACGCCATTGACGGTGCGTCAGCCAACTTGGCTGGGGCTAGTGAAAGCTTGAAGCGAGCTTCAATCGGTGCAAAAGGTGGCACTACTTCCTTATCTGATGCTCAAATAAAACAAGCTCTAGGTTCTCTCAGGGCCGCACAAGCTAACTACGAAAAAACTTTAATCAGAACACCGCTTTCCGGTACGGTTAATTCTTTTGATGTCAAAGTCGGTGCTTACCTAAACGCTTTTTCTGATATAGCCACCATTGCCAATAACAATGCTCTAGAAGTAGTAGTCTTTGCTAGTGATAAGGAACGAGGAAGACTAGCAGTTGGTGATGAAGTGGTTCTAGCGACTGGTAAAACTACCGGAACGATTGTTTCTATTGCTCCAGCGATAGACAGTGTGACGCAAAAAACAGAAGTCCGAATCTCAGTACAAGGTGACATTCTAAAAAGTGGCGAAACTATCCGAGTTGAAAAAGTTTCAGAAGTAGTAACAACAGACAATGTTATCCGTCTTCCTCTAACCGCTGTTAAGTTTACGTCAACTAGTGGCAGTATCTTTGTGGTAGAGAATGAAAAGTTGGTAGCCAGAAGCGTCGAACTTGGTGAAGTTATTGGTTCAACGGTAGAAGTAATGGCTGGTTTAGATATCAATACCGAATTTGTACTCGACGCTCGCGGACATAATGCTGGTGAAAAAGTAACTACCGTCACTAAATAATATGTGGGAGTTTTTCATCAAGAATCGTAGCTTCAGCTACTTACTCATCGGTGCTTTACTTTGCTTTGGTATTTTTTCTATTGCTGCTATTCCGAAAGAGTCTGCGCCAGAAATCCAGGTACCCGTTGGTGTAGTGACTACTTTACTACCAGGCGCTCCGGCGGTTGATATTGAGAGCTTAATCACAAATGAACTGGAACGAGGTTTAGCTGGTTCACTAGAAAAGGTTAAGAAAATAACTTCCACCTCACGCGAGAGTGTGTCTTCGATTGTGGTTGAATTTGAGGCTGATGCTGACATCGACCAGTCGATTAGAAGTCTTAAAGATAAGGTAGATACTTTAGTTAATCGCCTACCTGGCGACGCTGAAAGACCGGTGGTTAACGAAATTAACTTTGTTGATCAACCTATCATTACCTTAGCTGTTTCAGGTGATCGTTCTGAAGAAGAATTTTCTATCTTAGCCGACAACCTGATTGATGAACTGGAAGCGATTACCGGTGTATCAAAGGTTGAAAAGAGTGGTACTAGAGATCGCGAAGTAAGTGTAGTCGTTGACCCGACTGCCCTACTTAGGTTCAACCTTACTATCCCAGATGTGCTAAATGGAATTAGAGTTTCCAATAGTGTCTTCCCGGTCGGACAGATAGTCAGTGACAATGTTTCATATAATATTGTTTTTGCTGGTGATATCGAAACCGTCGAAGAGGTTGGGGACATTCCGATTGCTGTCCGAGGTGGTCAACCAGTATTAGTCAAAGATGTGGCTGATGTGCGAGTTGGTCTAGCAGCAGCTTCGACTTTCTCTAGGCTAAGTGTGAGCGACAAACCATCCGAATCTTCTGTGGTCTTCAGTATTTATAAACAACGCGGTGGCGATATTACTGAACTAGCCGACACGATACAAAATAAACTTAAAGACCTCCAAGTCGACGGACAGTTATTGTCTGGTTTGACCGTTTTCACCGTTCAGGATGCTGGTGAGCTCATTAAGAAGGATTTAACCCAGTTAACTAACTCCGGCCTCCTAACCATCTTCTTGGTGGTAGTGATTTTGATTGTGGCCATTGGTTGGCGAGAAGGTTTGATCGCTGGCTTAGCAATTCCGCTCTCCTTCACTATCGGTTTCATCGGTCTTTACCTGTCTGGTAACACTATCAACTTCATTAGTCTCTTTGCTTTGATCTTAGGGATTGGTGTGTTGGTGGACTCCGGTATCGTGATCGTTGAAGGTATTCATAAGCGAATGAAGGACGATGTAAACATCAATAAAGTAGATGCCGCTCTTCTCACTGTGCGAGAGTTTAGTTCCCCACTAATCTCCGGAACCCTCACCACGGTATCTATGTTTGTTGGTCTTTTGGTAGTGTCAGGTGTGACCGGGCAGTTCATCGCTAGTATTCCTTTTACACTTATCTTCGTACTCTTCGCTTCCCTACTAGTAGCGCTTGGTTTTCTACCCCTGATTTCTTCTGTACTAATGCACAGACGCGCTACAAACAAAATGGAAGTCTATCAAGAAAAGTATAGTCACAAACTGGAAAGTTGGTACAAAACTAACCTGACCAAGATACTAGCTAGCGCTAGACGAAAGAAGGTCTTTTTGACTGCTATTATCGTTGGATTTTTCTGTTCAATTGCGTTAATTCCACTAGGATTGGTGCAAGTAGTCTTCTTTGCTCAATCTGACTCAGAAGCCTTATTTGTGGAGGTAGAATTGCCAGAAGGTTCAGTCAAAGAATCAACTGACATCGGTGTCGAGTGGAAGAAATTCTCCTCAACTATGATGATGTGATTGAAGCGATGTCTATCACTGTTGGTTCGGGAAGTCTGTTTAGTAATGGCGGACAAAACGCCAAATTAGCCAATTTCTATCTTGTACTTAAAGACGAACGTGAAGAAATTAGTACTGTCACGGCCGAAAGAATGCGTCGTGACTTCGAACAAATTAAAGATTTTAAAGTTACTATCGAACAACTTAGTGACGGCCCTCCTACCGGTTCACCGATTGGTGTTAAATTACTTGGCGATGACTTAGATATGCTTGGGGTAGGCGCGGTTACTATCGCTCAGGCTCTCGAGACCATTCCTGGTACCACCAACATCACTACTAGTGCTAACAACAACAGTACTGAGTTTGTCCTGACACTTGATAAGGAAAAGACCGCAGCTCTTGGGCTTAACCCACAAGTAGTCTCTCAGACTCTTAGAGCAGCTGTTTATGGTACTGAAGCTACTGCCATCACTTCTATCTCTGACGACATTGCCGTAGTGGTTAGGCTTAATCTAACCAATCAGCCAACCGTTGATCCAGAGTATGCTAACGGAGCCACTATCGACACTTTGGAAAATATTGAACTAGTAACACCAGTGGCGCGCAGGTGCTCTTGGCCTCATTAATAAAAACTTCATTGCGTGAATCTAGCGCTGTCATCTCACACGAAAAGCAAGAAAGAGTTATTACTGTCTCTGCCGACATCACTAGTACCGGAAATGTTATTGAGATTAATCGAGAATTAGTGAATAAGTTAGAAAACGAGATAAGTTTTACCAGCGGGAGTAAAGTACAGTTTAGGTGGCGAAACCGAAGAGTCTGACCAAGCTTTCGGTGAACTGTTCTTAGCCTTGATTGTGGGTATGGTGCTAATGGTAGCCGTCTTGGTACTACAGTTTGATTCTTTCCGTCACACCTTCTACGTTTTATCAATTCTACCGTTCTCGCTTATTGGTATTTTGTGTGGACTAGCGTTGACCGGTAGTTCGCTTTCCTTCCCGTCTATCCTGGGCTTCATTGCCCTATCTGGCATTGTGGTCAACAACTCGATTCTACTCATAGACATGATGAATCAAAGTCGTAAGAAAGATAGCAATAAGCCGATTCTCGACGTTGTTGTCGAGTCAGCTGTCAGTCGTTTGCGTCCGATTCTTCTAACATCTGCCACTACCATTACCGGTATGATGCCTCTATTGTTTACGGACGAGATCTGGATACCACTTGCTACCGCTATTATCTTTGGTCTAGCCTTCTCAGTAATTATCACCCTGATTCTTATCCCGGTAATTTACGTTAAGTGGCCGGGTGAAGTGCGCTCCTAATACTATCTAAGCGCTTTGACTTGGCTCACTTCTCTTCTTTAGAACTGACATCACAAACTTGATCAGTAGAGTTACAAAAACAAAGAAACCAAAATAAGAAATGATAAAGGTCACGTAAGTGAAGTCGGTGAGGTCGTGTGGTACAAGTGTTAGCAGAAAGCCTAGTGCATACCAACTAGAGGCTTGAATAGCTGGACCAAATGAGCTCGGCATAATTCTGGCTGTCATCAAAATAGCATTTAGAAACAACACAAAAATAATAGTCAGTTGAGCATAAGTGTAGGCAGTAATAGTGGTTGCGTTCACCATGTCGGTCACAAATAAATAAGCGGTGGTAAGTAGGATGATTACCATGGCTACCCTAAGGACAATGTAGTTTACACCCATAATTCCTCTTTCGGCTGGTTCAATCTTTCCGTCTTTGATAGCGTAAAAGAAATTAAGGATAGCTAACGTGGAGGAACCTACACCTAAAGAAATTCCCATCGCCTGAATAATGCTAATTAAAATGTATGTTGTCATATACCAATATGATAGCAAACCTACCCAAAATACACATATTAAGGTGTTTATTAGCCAAGTTTAACTTAAAGTAAATTGCATAGTACAATGAGCTGGTAATAGCTTAAGTTTTCTACTGTGTCTTTTGAACATCAAAAAACCATTTATCGAGATTTTGATATCCGTGGTAAGTATCCAGAGGAAATCACTGACGAAGAGGTCTATAAAATCGCCAAAGCGCTCACTCTACACTACA
>JAWKSQ010000002.1:0-237115 GCA_041389045.1 Minisyncoccota bacterium | reverse complement strand
ATTTAGTAATATTTGGTTCTTATGACGGTAATGTCTACGCTCTAAATAAAAATACTGGTAAAAAAGAATGGATTTCTTTTGAAGCTGATTGGGTAGGGTCATCTCCAGCTGTTGCGGCCGACCTCGGTTTAGTCTTTATCGGTTTAGAATTTGGTTTATTCAAAAGAAGGGGAGGAATCGTTGCTTTAAATGCTCGTACCGGAGAAACAGTTTGGACTGATTATACTCACTTCGCATTCACTCATGCTTCACCTAAATATATAGGTCGTCATGAACAAGTAGTAATTGGTTCAAATGATGGAATTGTCAGGCTTTATGATGCAAAGACCGGGAAGTTAATTTGGAAATTTACCACATTCGGTGGTGCAGAATATGATACTAGTGTTGATGCTGGTTTTGGAACAGGCGAAATAAAAGAGTCTATGGTCTATGACGAAGAGCGAGATTATATAATTTTTGGTGCTACGGATGGTTTTCTTTATATTTTGAATCGTGAAAATGGGAATCTGGTTCACCATTTTAAGTGTCAATTTGGTATTTGGGCTACTCCTTTTCTTTATAAAGATAAAGTTTATTTTACTTCCCTGGATAAAAGGATACGATGTTTAAATCTCGATACTTTTGAAATTGTTTTTGACAAAAATGTTGATGGCACTCGCATTTTCAGTAGCCCGACAGTGATTGATGGAAAATTATACGTTGGTACTAACGCAGGACGATTACATGAATTTGATTCAGAGTCTGGCGAAGAATTAGGATATTTCCAAGCTTTGGAAAGGATTACAAACGCGGTAGTAAAAAACAACAAGACTGGATTATTTTTTCTCCCTACATATGCTAATGAAATAATCTGTCTAGAAAGAGTAAAAGAAAATAAAGACATCACTAATTAACGGTAAATATTTTTTACTGGGTAACCTACTATTTCGGCTGTATCTTCAGTTAATATCCAATCATTATGCGTAAAGGCATTGAAATTTAAGTTACAGACGTTTTTAGTTTCAACAATTTTATAAAACGGTCCACCATTAATTGAATGATTAAATTCCCATGTAATAGATTTAACATTATTATCTTTAAGGCACATTTGTTTAAGAGGGAACCAATATTGATAAACGGAACACCTATGTCTAGCATTTATACTCTTGTCTTTTATTTCTATGTCGGAACCTTCATATAAATTTATGGTGGCCTTTGAAAAACATTGATGATTAGCATCAAACATATATAAACCATATTTATTGCCTTCCATCGTTAATTTTTCATCGCCATAAATAAACTGGGGAGTTAGTTGTAGGGTTAAGAGTAAGATGATAAATGACCACCCCCATAATGATTTTCGTGTTAAAGGTGCCGGAGTGTAACGATACCAGGGTCCAAATAAAATAAGTAAAAAGGGTAATACTGTGCCGGATAGCGGTATTCGACTAAGATCCCAGAATATAAGTGGAATAAAACAAAAAGAGAAAAGGCAGAAATTTGTAAAACTCTGTTGCGCGACAACAAAAACCAAGAAGCCACCATCTCCATTAAAATAACCGCATTTGTCACCAAGGGAATAGACCAGTAAGGAAAGAAAGGTAAGCCAGTTTTTAAAGCGGTAAAGTATCCACCCTCAATCCAACTGGGATGAATTTTGGCAAAGGTTGAAAGGACGTAAAAGAAGACTATGGTTAACTTTAAAAAAAATTCTTTATAGGGTAAGAATAGTAAAATTAGACCAAAGGCAATCACATAGTACTCATAGTTACCTGACCTAAAGTCTGATAATAAAAGAGTGTTTGCGGTGTGCCAAATGAAAATCGGTATTAATGAAGTTTGTACTAATGCCCAAGCTTTTTCAGACATTAGGTAAATGCTCCAGACCAGTATCCCAAACAAACACATATAAAAAATAGTTTGAGAATAACTAATGGGTAGGGCATTTAGAAAGTATAGACTTTCACAAGATTGGAAGTAGGGAGGGCAAACATATTTGAAGAGACGGATTGCTTCTAAAGTAACATCTGTACTACTTGCCCAAGCATAAAAAACTATAAAATAAACAAAAATAAGTGAACCAAGTGACCATTGTAGGATTTTGCTATTTTGAATTTCGTTCGAGTACATATTTTAAAATAAGTTGTGACGTTTCAAAATTGGTATGACTATATTCATTCCGGTAAGATAGACTAAGGTTATTAATAATAATAGCCAATAAAATATGGATATCTCGGAGTAGTGTTCATGTATTAATGTCTGTAGGTAGGGTGGTTCAATGGTGTCTCCAGCACTAAGTCCTTCAAGAACAATTAAGCCCTCCCACTTTGAGTGTAATATAGCTGATATAAACCGCCATTTGTTTCTGTACTGGTTGCTTGCATTATGTTCAGTTTATAATACTTTCATTCCAATTTCTGTCCACTTTTAGATAAAATTTAATGTTGCCATGGAAAATTCAATAATAATCTTATATCAAGCTGACTGCGCTTTCTGTGCCTTATGTAGAGTTTATGTTGAGGATAGAGACCTAAATGAGATTTTACCTTCAAAGATATTAGGGAGAGTAATACAGTTTTTTCTCAGGCAGTAATAATTTTGTTGAAGGCTACGAATCAATAGTGGTAATAGATAAAGGAGTTAAGTACACAAAGTTTCTGGCTTGTTTACGGATTGCTCTTTATATGAAAAGTCCTTGGCCAACATACGCTAAAATATTAGGTGTCATACCAACTGGCATAGGAAATTTTCTTTATGATCTGATTGCCAAGTATCGGTGGATGATAATGAAGCGTTATTGTCTTTTTAAGAAAATAACTCTAAGTTGAGATGTTATATTATATTTTATGTTTCGGATGCCTATTTTCAATAATAAAAAAGTGTCCTTCTAGGCGTATTAGCCCTCTGTGCTTTATTATTTTGTACGTATGTATTTTTAATTCCGAAGTCATATTTAGGGAAGTTTTTTTGGTAGAGTAGATCACCTTACAATCCTACATTGGCCCATTTTTTTTATCAGCAAGCAATTTATCTTGATAAGAAAGATGGGCTACCTCCACCGTATGTCCATTATCAACTTTCGCGGATTGCTTTTATTGAAGGGAATTTAGATGTGGCCATGCAAGAAATTTACAATGAATTAGACATTTACCCTCAAAACACCCATACATACTACATTAAAGGTCTGACATTGGGTTATATGAACCGGGAACACGAAGCTATCGATGCTTTCTCTAAATTTATTGAATACAAGCCAGAGAGCTGGGCCGCTCGAAATGATAAAGCCTGGTTACAATTTCGGATTGGCGAAATTGATGAAGCCATGCTAACTATTTTGCCGGCGGTACAAAACCATCCCGATAATCCTTGGCTTTTAAATACTTTCGGAGTTTTACTCATGAATCAGGGACATTTTACAGAAGCTGAGAATGCGTTAAATAGAGCATTAGAACTTTCGATGATTATGACTGAAGAATCCTGGGGCAGAGCTTACCCGGGAAATTCACCGCAAATTTACAAACAGGGTCTTGATGCCATGAGAAAAACCATTAAAGAAAATTTGACTAAAATAAAAAGTAGACAAAATTAGACTGATGATAAATAAGAATATGTGGATTTAATGATGTATAATAAAAGTTGTATAGAAGAATAAGTATTAATGCTTGAAAGTCCTGCAGTAGATAATATATGTTTGAAACTAAAATTTAAAAGAAAAATATCTACACAATCTACAGTTTTTTTAGCAATCTTGTTAAGTTTGTTAATTCTGGCCGTTGCTTACGAATATTTAAATAAAGAGGTTTCAATCTTTGAACTAACATTTGCAGAGCATTCTAATTTATTAGGGGAGAGTGGTGGGGCAGTTCTTCCTGCCAGTTGTAGTAGCAATCCACCAACTAATCACTCGGCTGGCGATTGTCCACCGTTAGTTTATGTTGGTATACGAAGTAGTAATAATAGTGTGGGGGCAACCATCACTGGCGTTGCCGGAGCTAGCTTTACGGGTAGCTATTACTACACTACCTCTGGTGTAGCGTAATACAATATACTTCAACGGGAGCTACAGCATGCTATTTGGGTGGAGGATCAACTGCCTTACCTCCATCTGGTCAAATTGGTGTGGCTGTTCCTTCTTACGTAGTATCAACTTTCTATATTAACTGTACAGATGGGGTTTTTTGTCCGGACAAAAGAGTGTTAATATATATAGTTCATTTGATCCAAATGCCTTGTAATTGGGCAATTGAAAATTGCGGTTCAGACTGATGCTAAGCATTTCTAATGATTTAGTCTACAGAATGTCTGTAATTATTCTTTAAATATAATTAAATTTATATATTGGTTATGATACTACGCTGATTAAAATTTTGTTAAGAATAAAAAGTTCTATGATTTCAATGAGAAAAATAGGTCTACTGTTAGGGTACTTATTTTTTTTATATTACTTGGGCTTCTACCAATTTACTATATTCCTTCAAAAGGAATACTTGTAGTATCTCACAATGATTCAGGTAAAAACGGTGGACCACTGACAATTATCAACTTGTCTTCTGGTGAGAAAGTAAAACCAGAGGTACCGGTATCTGGTTGCAACAGTTTATTTTATTCAGAGATCAAAAATATTACAGGTTTATTGTATAGGTGACGAAAGCTCTAATAACCTTTGAAGCGTTAGTTTAGAAGATTATGAAGTCACTCAGTCAGATTTGCTCCCAAAACCGTATGAACATGTCGGGGTTCCTGTGCACAGTCAGGTAATAAAAGGAAAAGATAGTAAAGAGTATTATGTTTCTGGTGGACCAGCTAGTGACTACTTACAGGGTAATTTATCTGATGCTGGGGTAGTAATTGTTAAAAATAATGTAACTGAAAAAGTTTTTATTTCCGACCGGACCCAACCCTATTTTATTTTAAAAATGATTCTTGATGACTATGAAAATAAGATTTGGATAATTAGTATGGGTAATGGAAGTAGTGTTTTAGTAGATAGAATTGATGTTGAGAAGCGGTGTGGTCGATTTTTCAGAGAAGTTTGTTTCGTATTCTGGTTTTGACATGGTTTTAAATGGTGACGATATTGTTTTTTCTTTATTTAGAAATGAGGATAATATCGATATTTATGTCTTAGATAAAAAAACCGGTAATAAAAAAACTGAATTAAGCTTTACCCGTAGCGGAAGATCTTGGTTACAATGCTCTGAGTCTTTTTGAGAAGGGGTAATAATTTATTTGTTTCAAGTTATGGGGGGTTATTTGTATTTGACCCGGATAACTATGAAATCAAGGACTTTATTGAAAATAATCCCCATAGCCAATTCACATTTCTTTTAAACGGCGATAAGGAATTTTTCGCGATAGATACATATAATAAAGTTTTTATATAAGTGATAGAGATATAAAAAACCCAAAATTGATATTAGATGCCACCGGAGAGGGAATTTCTAGTTTATATTATTTAGATTAATGATGTGTTTAAGATGTAAATATTATAAATTTAAGTGATATATTTATAATATGTTAAAAGTTTACTATGCTTTCCCACTTAAGAATGTGTCACTAGTATTAGTTTTATTTTTATTCCTGACATGTTTTTTCTTGATTAACGTTAACACATCTAGCGCCGGTGGAGGTGTTACAGTTATCAGGACATCAACCACTAACTGTGGGTTGGAATGTTAGTGGTGGATATGTCATACACCCAATTGCGCGCCCTCTACTGATGCTTCACCTTTAGCCGTTAGGAATGCTTGGATGACAGGTGCAGGCGCTACCAGAATAGGTAATGTCTCACTACCAAAGCCAACCGATGTAGGCACTTACTACTTTCGGTGTACCCACTCATCAGGTGTTACTGACGCGGCCTAATTTAACTGTTAATGATTGTAATGCAGGTGCTGGATATGTTTGGAATTCCGTTTCTGCAACGTGTGATTTTGTTCCACCGCCAGTAGTTACTCTGACAGCTTCGCCAGATAAAGTAAATTCTGGAAACTCTTCATCTTTATCTTGGACTGTTTCTGGAAGTGTCACTAGCTGTAATGCTACCGGTGGTACTGGTTGGCCTGGTAGTAGAAGTATTTTAGGTTCACTAGGATCACCTTATACTGTAAATCCAACTTCTAATACTACTTATACTCTAACTTGTACTCGACCAGGTGGCACCGGAACTGACTCTGAGACTGTTAGGGTTCCAAGTGGAAGTTTAACCTTTAATCCACCAAGCTGTGAAATACCTATTGGTGGCTCGAGTTGCCCAGTGACGGTTAGTTGGAATTCCTTTGATTTCTTTGGTTCAACGGAAGTTACACAAAACGGGGAGCTCCTTTTAATGGTGGTACCCTTCAGGTTCTGCTCCAAGAACAATAAATGAAGATACTGCAAACTTTATATTAAGAGATACTATTGGTACGTTTAGTCGACCATATACTTATGGTGTCACTTGTGCTCCAGGTAGTGTTTGGGCAGGTTTACCGGGAACTAAAACTTGTGTGAGACTTCCGATTATTTCTATTGATTCAGACCCTGAAATTATAAGAAGTGGAACCACGGCTACATTAAACATTAACATCGACGCTGATTATCAAATGGTGTGTACTTTGTCAGGTGGTGTGCCATTAGGCACAAGGATTGACCACATCCCACCACCGTCAATCAATAGTTATATGCAAGTAACCAATAACCTCACTTCAGGTCAGGTAGTAACTATACAATGTGAACATTCAGTTTACGGATTCCCGGTAGTTGGTTCTGATGAAACTAGAGTAGACGTTATTCCATCTGTGCAAGAAATTCTAGTTTTGACGAATCAGTTCATTAAACGAAAAACCACACTTCTTAGTGTGGTTTTTCGTTTAGAATTTATTGGAATTACTGTGTTTTAATAAAAATAGTAGTATTAGTAAACTTAATTGCATTTTAAGCAATATAAGGTATAGTAGCGACAGCTTCTAAAGACCTACGTACAGAAATAGCTTGCTATTTCTAGACCAATGGGCACAAACCGCGCTTTGGCGTTCGGGACTTGTGTCTCTCGCTTAGCGCGGTTTGTTGTATTAAGGGGGTCCTCTTAGAGCGATTTATAAGATAAGTTCATACACATAATGAAATTCATTATTGGAACCAAAGCTGGAATGACTCAGGTTTTCGATGAGAATGGTGTCTGTAAGGCAGCTACGATTCTTAAAGTAGAACCAGCCAAAGTTTCACAGGTAAAAACTGTTGAGACCGACGGCTATACTGCCCTCCAGATTGCATCAGGCGAGCAAAAAGCTCACCGGGTATCGAAGGCCGAGAAAGGTCACTTCGGTACTGGAGCAAAGTTGGTACGTGAATACCGACCACGTTTCGGCGAGGAGGACACAACGGCGACTGTGGCTAAAGACACTAAGCTTGATGCTTCTGTCTTTGCTCCAGGTGACGTGATCGCTGTCTCAGCAGTTTCAAAAGGAAAGGGATTCCAGGGTGTGGTAAAGCGCCATGGTTTCGCTGGGGGATTCCGAACTCATGGTCAGAAGCACTCTGAGCGAGAACCAGGTTCTATCGGACAAACTGGTCTGATGCGAGTAGCAAAGGGTACACGTATGGCTGGACGAATGGGTAGTGATACTGTCACTATCAAAAATCTGGTCGTACTACAAGTTAATGTAGCAGAGAATGTGCTACTAGTTGGAGGAGCAATACCAGGTCGAAAAGGAACATTAGTAGAGGTGCGCGGCATCTAAGTAATACTATATGAACGCAAAAATATATTCATACGAAGGAAAAGAGGTTGGAGATATTGCACTTCCAGCTAATGTTTTCGGTGTAGAGTGGAATGCTGACTTGGTACATGAAGTAGTGATTGGTATGCAAGCTAATGCTCGTACTAGTTCAGCTCACACCAAGGACCGAAGCGAAGTAAGAGGTGGTGGTAAGAAGCCATGGAAGCAAAAGGGAACCGGTCGCGCTCGTCATGGTTCTAGTCGGTCACCGATTTGGGCCGGAGGAGGGGTGGCTCATGGTCCACGAAACGACAAAGATTACTCTGTCAAAATCAACAAGAAAGTACGAGCCAAAGCTTTGGCCGTCGTCATTTCTAAGAAGACTACAGACGGAGAACTGATCTTAGTTGACTCACTATCTCTATCTGAACCAAAAACCGCTCAAGGAAAAGAAATCATCAAGGCCCTAGCTAAGGCAACTGGTTTTGCTTCTCTTGCTACCAAGCGAAAGAACGCGGCCGTTGTGATCTTACCAAAGCGTGACGAAGTTGCTGAAAAGAGTTTCCGTAACTTTGGTAATGTTGAAGTAATGCAAGCTAAGGACGTCAATCCAGTTGATCTTCTCACTTACAAGTATGTAGTAATGGTGGAACCAGCTAGTACCGTAGAGACTTTGTCTAAGCGTGTGCTCGGAACTGCTGTTGTTACTAAGAAATAATTATCATGGCACTCTTTAGTCGAAAAAAAGACGCTAGTGTCGAGTCAAAAGAGACTAAGTCAGTAGCCAAAGCTACTACTAAGGCTCTAAACACTGATCGCAATCTTTCACAAGTAATTGTGGGACCACGTATCACTGAGAAGTCAGTTAAGATGGGTGAAAGTAATGTATATACATTTACTGTTGCTCGTTCTGCTACAAAGTTTTCAGTTCGTGATGCGATTAAGACTCTATACAGCGTGACGCCGGTGAAAATAAACATCGTTAATAAATTACCTGCCCACCGTATGTCTGGCTCTAAAAACCGTTTGGTAAAAGTGCCTGGCTACAAGAAGGCTTACGTGTACCTGAAAAAAGGTGACACTATCAACTTAGTTTAGACAGCTTCCAGATTTAGCGAATGGCGTTGTTATTTTTTCGCTTAAGCACTCACTGTACAAATAAGTACACTTCACGCTTTCGCTCAAAAATTCCTTGTCATTCATCAAAATCTGAAAGCTTACTCCAGCTTCATCTAGATTAAGCTAAACTTGGGAGAGTAAAATTATTCGTTAGGAAGATAAGGGGAAAATACCTCACTAGTTTCTAACCAAACAGTTATGAAAAAATATAAACCTACTTCACCTGGCCGTCGTGATGGGTCAGTGATTGAATACAAAAAGAAGCTTACCTCAACTGCGAGTAACCCCCTTAAGTCTCTGACAAAAGGTCAGAAGAGTACTGGTGGACGCAACAGTTTTGGTCGTACCACTAACCTTTATCGAGGCGGTGGTAACAAAAGAACCTACCGAATGGTGGACTTCAAGTATGACAAGAAAGATATTCCAGCTCGTGTAGAGACTGTTGAATATGATCCATATCGAACTGGTTTTATCGCTCTAGTTGTTTATGCAGATGGTGAGCGTCGTTATGTGTTAGTGCCACAAGGTATTGGACAGAATGACTCTATCATTACTTCTGCGACAGCTAAACCAAAAATTGGTAATCGTTTACCACTTAGTGCTATTCCAGTTGGTACTTTTGTCTACAACGTAGAATTAAAATCAGGTGCTGGTGCTAAGATCGCTCGTTCAGCTGGTAATTACGCTGAGGTGGTAGCGCATGATAGTGGCTACACATTACTCAAGATGCCATCTACAGAAATTCGTAAAGTGATTTCTACGGCCTGGGCTTCAATTGGTGCGGTGTCAAATGAGGAAAACCGATTAGTTGATCTTGGTAAAGCGGGACGGGCTAGGTATCGTGGTCTTCGTCCGAAGAACCGTGGTTCAGCTAGAAACGCAGTAGACCACCCACACGGAGGAGGTGAGGGACGTGCTCCTCGAGGACATCGTAGAGCTCGTACTAAGCAGGGTCGTCCAACTGGCAAGGGCCAGAAGACTCGCTCACCAAAGAAACACTCAAACGTCTTCATTGTCGAACGGCGCAAGCCCGGCAAGCTGATGGGCGGAAAAAGATAAAACAAAAAACCTACGCGTTAAGCGTAGGTTTTTTGTTTTAGTACTGTGCTACGCACAGTACGTATCTTTTTCCGAACCGGAGCGATGCGAGTTTACGAGCAAGCGAGGTGGGATCGACAGCACTTACTATAAATTGGAGCGAAGTGAACAATTTTAGTTAGTGACTGGTGACGAAAAAGTAACAAATAAAAAACATCTACTTCAGGGAGATGTTTTTATTTGTTTTAGCAAAAGCCCTGCGGCTTTTGTGTACCGTTTCCCGAGACGGAACCATGTCGCTTTGCGACAGGTGAGTCGGGTGAAAAAATGCTGGGAGCATTTTGCAAGACTCATTGAGATTATTTATGAACGAAGTGAAATAAATAACCCAATGAGTGGACAGAATCAGTAAGATTCGAGAGTACTTAGTAGAATAGGAACGAAGTGAACTATTATACTTAGTAACTCGTGACGAAAGAGATAAACAAGTATAGGTTTGCAATGGTTATGATATCTGCTATATTCGAATTAGGTCATGGTGGCCTATAAGTTTTTTCCATTTGAACAAAGGAATAACACATGCCAGATCCAGATGTTCCAGAAAATGACGGAGGCATCCAAATTTGTCGGGGAATGTACCTGACAGGAGAGGAGGAGGGTACCACGAAAGTTACCCCCAAACCATCTGCCCGGGTAGTGGATGATGTGTCAGAAATGCCATTTGGTTTGGCTCCTGATCCTTATATAGGGGATGATTGGGGAGGGTCCAAAACATGACTACTGATTTGGCCAAACAGTCGCCAACTGAGCAGTCATTGGTCGGTATGCAAATGACTTTGCCTGGTATTGAACCTCCGGTAGCTCAAGGAGAAAATGATTCTGTGGGTGTCCAATCGGTTCGAGCTCAGGAAATGGGTCCGACTTGGACTTCTGGTTCGGTCAGTGAACCTGGTTTCGGTGTTGAGAAGTGAAGTAGTTCAGTTCCTCACCGTATTCAATTAAGTCCGCTGGTACACCTAAGTCCGCTGGTACGCCAGCGGTCTTGTTTTTTAAGGTTTGCACTAAGGCTCTAATTTGCTATACCCGGTTTGGGTCATTGTTGAGTGATTTAAATCCCCGGTTTTTTTTCTCTGGTTTTGAAGGTGAATTCGCTAAGCTTTTTATGTAGGGAAAGGGTGTGAAAGATGTGTGGAGCCAGTTGCTGGTTACAGTGAACCGCCACTTTCTGAGTTCCTTGGCCAGAAATAATCAATTCCATACAGAGGTAGTAAAAACTCCAGTGACATAACGTTTACCGATGCTTGGTGTTTTTGGAAATGATTCCAGGCGCCACCAGATTAACTTCTGGCAGTTTTTTTAATATATCGGTCACAAGCTTCGCTGTTTCAGTGAGGTGGTAGATCACCACCGCGGACTTGTTTCATGTAGCTAGATTATAACATTGAAATAAAGTTGTTTCTAACGAAACTGTCCAGTCTTAGATTAGCACCTATCTAATTGCACAGTTAACTTCTTCATAAATTTTGAATTTTATCCGTTTGCGTGGTTGATAATTTAGGCATAACCACTTCCGCCAACTCTTTAGGGGTGATTAAGTTGATTTGGAAAGTACTGTCGTAGTAGTCCGTTAGTATTCTCATTGGTATCACACTCCCAAATTGAGGCCTTATACCCAGCTACAATGTTTTTGTTTTATATTATTAATAAGTGTTGCTATAATAATATTAATGAACTCTGGACTAAGTGCTCATAGTCACAACTATTATGCTAATAGCTGTGGTTATTGTTTTTTCTGTTACATAATAATACTCCTAACTTAGAAGAAGTGGATATCAACTCTGACATTATAAATATAACGACTGAAGCGGGGTGACTCTCAAAGCGCCCTCAGGAAGACTATCAAAGTAAAGGCCCTTTGGAGGTACTAGCTGAAGGTGTTTATTTACGCTACTTCAACGCAGAAATTTTTGTTTTACCTGAAGCAGTTACCGGACGAAGATATTAAAAATAGTTCTTAATACTCATTTAATTTTATGTCAAAAAACAATAAAAGATTCGGGTTTATTATTGTGTTTATTATTGTTTTTTTATTTAAGTCAACCACCGTGTTAGCGGGCACGATTGATGATGCAACTATTACTATAAAAAATATGTATCGGGATGCTAGTGATAATGTGTCATTTACGGCTGATTTTACAGTGCCACTAGGACTTATTCCTAGCACAGCAGGCAGTGTGTTTCAGCCTACTATGGTATGTATTACCAAGGTTTGGTACTAACTTCATGATGGATTTTTACATTGACTTAAACTACTTTGTGAAAGCTATTTCTTCTTCCCTGAGATGAGTCAATGTCAAACTTTACCCTAGACGGAACTGGTAGTCAGTTTTTCTCTTTTCCACTAAATGGGAATTCTGAAATGAGTTTTGCTATAATGATGTTGTATGGTTTAGAAACAAATTCTAATCAGTCAGCGATGGAAGGACTTTAGTTTATAACGCTAAGTCTACTGGCGCCATTTACCAATATATCATCTACACCAATAATCTATCTACCAGGTATTTCTTATTTTCTCTATGATAATTCTTGGGCGTTAGGTCAGAATTTTTTCATACCATGGAACATAAAATATTTCTACAGTAACCGTACCTCCATATACTCCAGCATCAAATGGTGTGTGTAGTGCAACTCACTACTCGTGCATGACTCCAGGTGTGGCTTTTAATACCTTCGAAGGCACTAACTCATGGGCGTGGCAGTGTCCGGAGTCAATGGTGGCAATCCTACTAGTTGTACGGAATTTAAAGCGCCTATATGTTCAGGCTCTAGAAATACTTGTGATATTGGAATGGTAATACCTGCACTCTAGTACAACTCATTGGAGGTGGTATTGTTACAATAATACTATTCACCAGTATGCTCTGTGCCAAAGGTTGTAGGAGTTCCTCCTACTATCATCGCGTCTGCTTTACCCAACAATGTTGCTTACAACGGATTTTCGACGATAGCTTTTCCAGTACTGAGGCAGACGACTGTAGTATTTTTACAAGAGAGCCTGCTTCTAGCTCTTATGGAGAGATGTCAGCTCAACTTATAGATCAGGTACTTATCCACTCATTAGTGCAAGTTGGGCTAAAAGATTTAATTAACAACGGAGTATAGGTTTATTTGTACAAATGCCACAGATTCCGTTGAAGAAACAATATCGGTGTCAGTACTTCCCGCAAAATAAGTATAAATTTCACTAGTAGTGCCATTGGTACAAATGTTAACGAACCAATCACCTTTACTCATAGCTACTGCACATCAAATATAATAAGGCAACATACTTTAGATTGGCAGGTACCGGTATGACTTGTAGTTTCTGCCCTTGGAGAAGAACAGGAACTGGTGCAACTAGTGCAGTTGTTTTAGATGGTGGTATATCTGCTACTAATCCAGTTTCTCACCTGTAGTATCTAGTGCAAACTTTACTTATAGTGTTACTCCGACGCGAGAGGTGTCTATAATTTCAGGTCAGTAGCTTATGATGTTTCAAGTGGAAGATGGATTGATCTCCTATACTTGAGTTGACAGTGTGTCCAGTAGCTACTCCATGGAACGGTGCTGAGTGTTCGGTTGCTACTACCCGGCACCTGACCTTGTAGCTAACTCGGTCCTTGTCTCAAATACTTCAGTTTTCGCGGTGAATCAATCACTTTCGGTACAGGAGATATTATCAATAGCGGAAATGCTGAGCTGATCCCTATACCGTAGGTGGTTTCTATATTGATAGTGATAATGATGGTGTTGCAAACTACATTCAAGTCTGGAAATGTCACAGGTAGCACAGCATTGGTGGTAGCAATTCGAGAAACGGCATTGTTTGGAATATACCAGACGATGCTCAGGCTGGTAATTATCGAGTGAGGTACATTGTTGATGTTGATAATGCAGTGTCCGAATCTAATGAAGCTAATAATTCCTCTGGCTGGGTGTCGTTTACTGTGACGGTGCCACCAAGCGGCATGATATCAGCTACTCCTTGTACTATCCCAACTGACAGTTCTAACTGTCCTAGTACTATAAATTGGACTCATTCTAATTTCGTCGGTTCGCCTGTTGTTGAACAGGGTGGTACAACTTTTTCACCACCAGCTACAAGCCCAGTCGACCGACCAGTTAATGAGGAGCCAGGTAATCGTACCTTTGTGCTAAGAGATAACGGAAGCACTTTACTGCAACTGTTTGCGGGAGGTACTTGCGAAACTGGCTCAGTTTGGGTTAGTAGCTTAGGTCCAACTGGACTCTGTGCCAAGTTACCAAGTTTAGAGATTTTGACTAATCCAAATATCATTCGTAGTGTAATAAAGCCGATCTCGTTATTAAGATAAAATCAAACACACTCTAACTTGCATCTTTGGAGGTGGTAATTGGTTCATTTAACATGTTGCTTCAGTGTCTACAAACTTATCCTAATGTGACTTATCCAACAATAAGTCTAATAATTTAACTAATGCCAGTGTTGTACGAATTACCTGTCTCTACTTATCCAGAAATCACCAATACGGCTGAGTCACGGATAGAGTGATTCCATCATTTCAGGAGATATAAACAGTTACCTCAAGATATACAGGATCATGTCGAAAGTTTAAGTCACTGAATGATAATAATTAATATATTAAACGAGCCTCATGCAAAATGCAAGAGGCTCGAATGGCTACTGGAAATAGTCAAAAGATGACGCGTCCTTGTTGATGAAAGCCACACTTCAGGTGCCGCATCGTGCATCGGTTTCGGTTGCAAATCTTAGTGTCAGCATGAAGTCCCGGTCCATGCTGTCCTTGATGTTAACGGTCAAGGAATAGGATTGGCTGGATAGAAAACCAAGGAACGGAGTGAACTTGAAACCCATCGTCCCAACCGGTTCAACTACTCCACCCAGGTCGCTCACCCGCTTTCAACTTGATATTGTCCGAAGGATCGACTTCGGACTCAAAGTGCTGTCCGTTTCGACAATGATCGCCGATATTGAATCGGCCGCTATGACACTGTCATGGATGGGTGTTGACTTGACCAACAAGGTGGGTGGACAGGCTACCTTGAGTCCCTCCTCTGTGGTGGCCTCAGCTACTTGGCCGTTCGGGCAAGTAGTCTTGAATGTCGGTGTCAAAGAGTCGTTTCCGCCACCGCCACCGCAACCTGCAACTATCACAAGGGTAACCGACAAAGCTAGCCATTTAGTCTTGATCATGATTTTACCTCTAAAAACATTGAGAAATTTGGTTGCAATTCTAGTTGACTACAACCATCCTGATATGTTTTTTGACCATATCTTCTTTTATTATGCATAGTTTTAACTTAAAGTCAATACTTACGGGTAATGTGCAAGCACGTTACCCGTATAGATTGATTATTTCGTAAAATGTGCTATAATATAAGTTGAAATTAATCTTTGTGAAAGTTAGCTGGCTTACGCCAGCTAACTTTCACTTTGTTTATTGATCTTTAACTTTCTGAAAGAGGTGTTAAGTGAAAAAACCACTGACTTGGGTTCACATTGGCCTTTGGATTTGTGGGCCAGCTTTCGTAGGTTTGCTACTCATGATGATATTGGGTGGTCAACCTACTGATATTCCGCTTTCACAGTCGATGGCTTCGCCAGTCGTGCAGGTGGAGAAGTCCGCTGGTCCGACACTGATTCACCTCAGTCAAAGGCATATTGGAATCGAACCCAGAGACGAAGAGGAGCTGAAGTTGACCCTCCTGTCCCAAAAGGGAGTGGCCGAGCAAATTTTAGCCCTTAAGGCGAAGGGTGCAAGGCTATCTGTCTGTACAGAGGGTGTAATAGATGTCAATGAATGGCTCAAGGAACTGGCTGTGGAGATGGAGGATAATGCCACTTTCCAAGAGGAGGTCAGACATTCATTGCGACATGGCGACATGGTAGCTGCGTCGGCTAGCCTAGCTGCTTGGGTGAAGTATCATGAAGATACATATACCCCAGGTTATGCGCAGGCGCGGAATCTCTACGCGATAGCAATCGCGATGGAAGAGTACCTGGCTTTGGGCAAGGAATTGCCGGAGGATCTGGCTCAAGCTGGTGGCTATGGCCGTGATCTACTTTATTATGGGGGAGCTCTAAAGCAACTCGTGGTAGAGGGTAAGGTTCAGCCAAATGAATTGGTGGCCTGTGAAGACAGTGAGACCTACCTGGCAGTGGGCCATGAGCTAACAGGGGGTACTTTTGACCAGCTCAACTACCAGGCTGATGAAGCCAAGTTGTTGGCTCTGCAGTCTGCGCGGGAGGATAAAATCCTGGCAAAACTGTTAGCCATGCAAGGAACTGGCCGTCAGCTAGTTGTCGTCATGGGTGATACGCATGATTTCACCGAAAAGGTGTTGGCCTATAACCAAAGGCACGGCACTGACTTTCGGTACTTGAAGGTCCCGTTGCCAAAATGACCTAGTTTTGAGTCGTTTTGGACAACATCTGAGCCCTGGTAGTTGGAAACAACACCAGGGCTCTTTTTATTTGACAATAGCCTGACTTTTCGGTACTGTAGGCGGGTTCCAACCTCATGTGAGAATCTCCGAAATGAGATGTGTCACTCACAAAAAACCAAGAAAGTAAAAGTAAAATGAGAGTTGGGAACCTCTGTTAAGGACGGCCGTTACCTTTCTTTACAAGAGGTTCTCAGAAAAAGCGCGAGAGCGCCATTTAATTGTATGTAAGTGCGGTTAAATTAATTATTAATTTTAATAAAGAAGGGTAGTGACTAGACTGAGTTGGTGTTCCAGGAGTTTGGCCTAGGGAAGGGCCAAACTCGGAACTGAATTCTAAATAGTCGCTACGCTCCTTTTATCATTCAATGTCAAGATCACTCTATAAAGGACCATACGTAGACGAAAAGTTGCTGAAAAAGATCGCCGGAAAAAAACCCGGAGAGAGTGGTGTCATTAAGACTTGGGCTCGCGCCAGTGTAATTGCTCCAGAAATGGTCGGTCACACTTTTGGTGTCCATAACGGTAAAGAGCACACTCCAGTATTAATCGCTGAAGAAATGGTAGGACACAGACTTGGTGAATTTTCACCAACCAAGAAGTTCCATCGACACGGCGGTAAGATGCAAAAAGAACTAGAACAGAAGAAGAAGGAGGCCGAAATTACCGCAGCTAAGGCAGCAAAATCAGCTAGTACTTCTAAGAAATAGTCTATGAAAGCAATTCTAAAAAACTATCGACAATCACCACGTAAGGTTCGCCTGATTGCTGATGTGATTCGTGGGAAGAAGGTAAACTCTGCTTTGGCGGCGCTTAAGTTCGTAGATAAGCGAGCTTCAGGACCATTTGCTAAGGTGGTGGAATCAGCTGTCGCTAACGCGGTTGCTGCCGGCAAGCAAGTAGATAAGCTATACATTAAAGCTGTTGCTGTAGACAAGGGGACAGTTTTGAAGCGATTTACTCCTCGTGCACGCGGTTCTGCGTCACGCATTAATAAGCGAAACAGCCACATCTCGGTCGAGCTGGGCGAGAAATAATTTTTTTCTATGACACACGTAGCACATCCATACGTACAGCGCATCGGCGTAAACCGAGACTGGAAAAGTCGTTGGTTTACAACTGATGCAAACAAGTTTCGTGAATATCTGCGCACTGACGCTGCTATCCGTCGTTTCCTTGAGAAGAAGTTAAAAGGAATGTCAGTTGATACCGTCGAGATTGAACGAAATCAAAAAGAAGTTCGAATCATTATCAAAACTGCTCGTCCAGGACTAGTGATTGGTCGTAGTGGTGAAGGCGCAACTAAGCTTAAGCAAGAAATTGATATGCTTTTGCGTAAGTCAAAACTTTCAGACAAGCCTGATGTAAAAATTGATGTGGAAGAAATTCGTTCTCCAGAATCAAGTGCTAGCATCGTTGGACAGATGATTGCTGAAGGTCTTGAAAAGCGTCTGACTTTCCGTCGCGTCATGAAGCAAACCATTGAAAAAGTAATGGCTAATCGTGACGTAGAGGGAGTGCGTTTAACTCTCTCTGGTCGTCTTGGTGGAGCTGATATGGCTCGTCGAGAGGAGCTGAAGAAGGGTCGTATTCCACTTCAGACACTTAGAGCTGATATCGATTTTGCACGAGTAACGGCTCGTCTACCATATGGGGCAATCGGTATTAAGGTTTGGATTTACCGTGGACAAGTTTTTGCTGACCGCAAAAGTGGTCAAGTAGAAACAGCAGCGCGAAATCCTCAGACTAATCGTAACGCTTAATAAATTCTGTATGTTATTTCCTAAAAAAGTAAAACACCGAAAGTGGCAAACAGGACGAAAAAGTGAAGCTAAACGAGCAACTCCTGATACTCGTGGTATCACGGTGGCTTTTGGCTCTTTTGGTCTGAAGGCTACTACACCATCTCGGGTTAAATCCAATCAAATCGAAGCAGCTCGTCGAGTTATTTCACGAACCCTAGGGAAGACCGGTAAAATTTGGATCCGTATTTTCCCTGACAAACCAATTACCAAGAAAGCAGCTGAACTACCGATGGGTAAGGGTAAAGGAGATCCAGATCACTTCGTATTTGAAGTTAAGCCAGGTCGTGTTCTCTTTGAAGTGGAAGGAGTTAGTGAAGATATTGCCCGCGAAGCTTTTCGTAAGGCAACAGCTAAGCTCCCATTACAAGGTAAGCTCGTGCGTCGCGAGGAGACACAAGCCTAATATTCTAGCTATATGATAAAAATGTCAGACATTGTAAAGAAGACAGATGCTGAACTCGTAGAGCTAGTTGAAAAGGCTCGTGAGACAGTACGACTGGAACGTTTCAAGGACAAATTTAGCCGTAAGGCCAGTATTATTAACAACGCCAAAAAGGAAATCGCTCGTGCCTTAACCGAACTCACTGCGCGGCGAAGTAAGACAAGCGTTAAATAAAAAGTATGACTACCGAAAATACAACAGTAGCAAATCGTCGTACTCTTAGTGGCACAGTGGTTTCCACTAAAATGAAAGATACTATCACCGTAGCTGTAGAGCGCTATGTGAAGAATCCTAAATACAAGAAATTCGTACGACGTACCAAGAAGTTTCTAGTACACGATGCTGGAAATACCGCAAAGGAAGGACAAAAGGTCGACATTAGAGAGACTCGCCCAATCTCAAAGCGAAAGCATTTTGAGCTGGTAACTAACACCAAATAGTATGATTCAGCCACAATCAATAGTTAAAATCACTGACAACTCTGGAGCCAAGATTGGCCGTGTCTTCAAAGTGCTTGGTGGTTCTAAGAAGCGTTACGCTGAACTAGGTGAAATGGTAGTTCTGTCGGTACAGACTGCTGAGCCAAGAAAGATGGTGAAGAAAAAGGATGTGGTCTATGGTGTAGTCGTGCGCCAAAGAAAGCCTTTTCGTCGCAAGGATGGTTCTTATGTTAGCTTCGATGACAACGCGGTTGTCCTCGTTGATAAGGTTAAGAAAGAACCACGAGCTAACCGTGTGTTTGGTCCGATCCCTCGAGAGTTGACAGAAGCTGGTTATCAGAAAATAGCGTCACTAGCACCAGAAGTAGTGTAATGCTATCTAATAATAATTATGCCTATGAAAATTAGAAAAGGAGATACCGTTAAGGTACTAGCGGGGAAGGATAAGGGAAAGACTGGTACAGTCCTCACTGCTATGCCAAAGATTAATTCAGTTTTAATCGAAGGAATCAATGTAGTGAAGCGTCACAAGAAGAATCGTCAGTCTAGATCACAAGGTCAGATTATTGAAAAAAGTATGCCAATGCCAGCTTCAAATGTTGCTCTCATGGAGGGTGATAAGACAGTGCGGGTTGGTTACGTTTTTGAGGGCGAAGGTGATAAGCGAAAGAAGGTTCGCGTAGCACGTCCTAGTGGTAAGAAAATATAATTATGGAAACAACAAAATCTCGCATCAGTAATGCCTACACTGCCCTCAAAGGAGACTTTGGTTACACAAACGTAATGCAGTCACCAAAAATTGAGAAGGTGGTTATCTCAGTTGGTACTGGTCGCGTCCAAGACAAAGCTAAGATTGCTTTGATCCAAGACCGACTAGCTCGAATTACTGGACAAAAAGCTTCACCGCGTCCAGCGAAGCAATCAATTGCTTCTTTCAAGCTACGTGAAGGTGACATCATTGGCTACCAAATCACTTTGCGTGGTGCTCGAATGATTCACTTCTTAGACAAGCTAATTCACTTGGCGTTACCACGAACTCGTGACTTCCACGGGCTAAAGGTTTCAGCGATTGATGAAATGGGTAACTATACTCTCGGTATCAAGGAACACACTATTTTCCCTGAGTGTAATGAAGAAGAAATCAAAGACGTCTTTTCACTAGCTGTAACCATCGTTACTACTACTAATGACCGAAAAGAGTCTGAAGCCTTACTAAGGCACATCGGCTTACCTTTAAAGAAGGAAGAAGTGAAATAATCAAAAAGATAAAAGTCAACAAAAACACCCCATATAGGGGTGTTTTTGTTGACTTTTGGATTAAAATATGCTATGATATGAAGACTTTTCGGTAATTCTTCCGAAGGTCTGCGTAAGCAGTGTTCTTTTCATTTTCTAGGATTGGAGGTGCTCCATGAGCCCGGAATCACTCGAATCGAAAGAGCGAGTTTTCCGGGGGGAAGTTAAGAGAATACACCAGGCATCTGTTCGATTTGCTGTCACTGAAGTGCTGGAAAAAGGATCTGTCACGTTTTCTCTTGACCGCAAGGTCTGGGATGGCGAGGATGACCCTGTAACTGGCGAAGAAGTTCAGCTCTCTCGACTACGTCTGGTGCATGGCAAGTGGCGAGCCTTAGAAGCGCGCCGTATCAAGTTTTGATTTCACCCCCCCGCCAGCGCAAGCTGGTAAACCATGGCCAAAGTGCCAACAAAGAAGGAAAACCATGTCCAATAAAACCCCTCGGCATCAGCGTAATCGCGTTGCCACCCGGCCGACCCATGTCGCCACGGCAGTCTCTTCGTTGATGGATATGCCGGCTACGTCACCGGCTTTGACCCTGATCGAGTCGTCTGGGCCGACCGATGCCTCGCCAGTTCTGAAAGATGAAGGGAAGGCAAATGTGCCACCCTTGGTCATCGACTGCAAGCAGTCGTACCTGACCAAGGAGCACGTCAGGCAGGTTTATGACCACCTTCGTCGACAGCCAGATATCGAGCTGGGTTGTCTCTGGCACACATTGCCAGGTTCGCTCGCTGCCCGCTTCGAAGGGGTTGCGGTGACGAATGAACCCTATATCCAGTTGGTGATGAAGGAGCTTGGTCTCATTCGTTTTACTGGCTGGTCCAGGGGTGTGAACTGGCAAATCATTGACGAATCTTTCTTCGAGGAAGTCGTCACTGCCCGCTGGTTTGAACAGGCCATACGCAATGCTATGAAATGGGAGACGATGGTGAACAACCTTCGTCTCGCGAAAGAGCGCGTAACTGAGCTGGAGACAGCTTCTTCTGCTGAGGTCCAGTCCTTGGTATCCAGTGGTACGGCCAACGACGAGCCCGATCCTGCGCTTATGGTGCAGATCGCCGGCTTGATCGAAGAGATCAATACGCTGCGTGCCGAGATGGAAGATGTTTCGACGCTGCGTACTCGCTGTGTAGAGAGCGCTGCAACCATCGCAGACCTGGAGCGCAAGCTTGCCGAGAAGCCGAAGGTGACAGCCGCTGACGTAGCAGGCTACCTTGCCAGCTTCCGCGCCGGCAAAGCCTAGACCACAGACTTCGCGCAATGCGGAGTCAAGACCCCGTCGTACAGTTAAAGACTGTCCGGGGTTTTATCATATCTGGATCTTGATATAACTTACCTAGGAAGGACCTAGGGCACGGAATAAATCTAGTTGAAGAGCTTATCTGGTCAGCAGAGTGAGAGGTAGTAATTCTTTTTGAGTGTAACGAAGAAGAAATCAAAGACGTCTTTTCACTAGCTGTAACCATCGTTACTACTACTAATGACCGAAAAGAGTCTGAAGCGCTTTTGCGTCATATTGGCTTACCGCTGAAAAAAGCTGAATAAGCTTTTTAGAAAGGAAACAGTTTTTCTTTCGGCAGCGGTAAGAGACGGAGACATGTTTTGACTTTCCATTAAGCCAAAACGGTTGAGTCCGGGTAGGAAGTTCTTATGAGCGTAAGCGAATTAGAAACTTGACACTACCTTTAAAGAAGGAGGAAGAGAAGGGTAAGTAAAAATACTTAAACTCAAAACATAAAGACCCGCGAGCGTCGCTCGCGGGTCTTTATGTTGACTCATCTTTATATAAATGTTTTTATACCGTTTGGTCTTTGTTCCAAAATAAACTGGAGGGAAAATGAGCAAAAACAATCAGACTAGTGTAACCACTACTTTTGCTGGAATTGGGACTTTTGTAATCGATGATTTGGCTAGCATTTTGCATTGTGTCCCATCATCTTTGTACCGTTTACGTCAGAGATATTTTGCCACTGGGCGAATGCCGTATTTGTGGAGGATTGCCCTCAGCTTACTGGCTGACGAATCAATTAAAAATTGGCATATCATTTCAATAGTTGATGTACCGATTATGACTGTCAATAGTAAGCTAGGTTTATCAGCTGAACAATTTGGCTGTTTACTAGGAAAGGACAAGGCGGTGATTAGTCGATGGGGAAACCAAAAAAGAATTTCTGAAACACTTTCCCCCGCAACTAAACTGGTCCTCCAATCGTTATTTGTAGAACATCAGGTGACGCTACCGATTATGCTGTCGGTCATGTCCGAACACGGCACTATACCACAGAAGCAAAGATTGCTTTTTTTTCGCAACGTTCTTCTTGGGGAGCCGGTAACGAAAGCTAGTGCAACCTCAGTTCCTTGAGGTGAACTCAATCGAATCCGACGCCTAACACCTTGTGTTAGGCGTCGTTTCTATTGACTACTGCAAAGAACCATTTTTCATGGTATAAGAAAATGTTCCTACAACCTCGAAGGGACATAGTTCCTTCACAACTGGAGAAAAACCATGTACGACAACGTTGAAATCTTTGGTAAATGGAAGAAAGCTTTTTGGTGGTTGGCAATTCTATCTATTGCTGTGTTTTTCACTCCTTACATCCATCCGTCAGGGCTGCCGGATTACATAGAAGGTTGGTTTCATTACCTGCAAGTAGCAATCTGGGTCAGTGCTGTGATAACTGTGTGCGGATTGTCTCTATACGACCCGCGTGGTTTGATTGCTGGACTGTGGCACGAAAATAGTGTTTTGAAAACACAAATACATGTGTTTAGGACCTATTGTGTAGCTTATGAAAAAGCGGTTACGTCTGAAATTGATGGAACAATTCAGCAGGCGATCGTCGATAATATATTGAAAATTTTGTTAGCAAATAAACCTGGTAATAAAGAATGGGAAACGCTCCATGCATCTTTGTATGACTACACTGCTCTAGGACAGTTATTGGCCGCAGAATGTCGCCGTCGGGCGAATGAGAATATGAAAAGGTTGTTGTCAGACTCTCAGGATGTGGATGGAAATATACCAGGGCTTAGCCGGACACAGATTATTCAGAAATGTGCCAATTTAGAAGCGACAGCCTCATATTTCAGTCCGGCTCGTGTTTTGTGACATTGTTCTTGATGGTTAGTTCATTAGATAGGTTCATGGCGCAAATGATCGGGTGTGACCACCAACGCAAGTTGGTGGTCTTTTCTATTGACTTTAAGCCACATTTTGGTACTGTAGCGGGCAAGGCGGAGATATAGATGAACTCAAAAATGTCTATATTTCAGCTGCTTAATCTAGGTTAAGCGATTATTAGGGAGCAAGTTATGGATTCTCCATAATACTGTTCCAAAAAAATAAAAGCAGATATGAATTGGTGTAGCTGCTATTTGGCTGTTCGTCCAGCAATTTCTTCTAGGAATGAAGAAATTGGGACGTAAATTCAATATAGTCGCTACGCTCGTTATTTCATTTATGGCACGAAAATCAGTGATCATTCGCGCAACGCGCGAACCAAAGTTTGCTAGCCGCGTCGTTAGACGTTGCAAGCTATGTGCTAGAAAGCGAGGCTATATGAGAGACTTCGATGTCTGTCGTATTTGTTTCCGCGAATTGGCGCATGAGGGACATATACCAGGTATAACGAAATCATCATGGTAGGAGACACAATTGGCGATTTCATTATCCGCCTCAAGAATGCTGGCGCAGTTGGTAAGAAGGAAATTTCTTTACCATACTCAAAGCTCAAGCATGCTGTAGCTGACAAGCTAGTAGCAGCTGGGTACATTGAGAGCGCAAAACAAGAAGGTAAAAAAGTACAAAAGGAGTTGGTGGTTGGTCTAAAATATGAAAACGGACGACACCGCATTTCTGGTGTGAAGCGAGTTTCAAAGCCAGGACGCCGTATGTACACAAAGGTCGCATCTATCCACCCAGTAAAGTTTGGTCAAGGGCATCTTATCCTTTCTACACCAGCCGGTATCCTCACAAATGATGAGGCTAAGGCAAAGAATGTAGGTGGTGAGCAGCTTTTTATCATTTGGTAATATGAGTAGACTAGGAAAACAACCAGTAAACATCCCAAGTGGCGTCACGGTAACGTGTGAAGCCGGTGTTTTGACTGTGACAGGACCAAAAGGAACTTTAACGAGAGAAATCAAGAAGGATGTAACTATTACCATTGATGGTAGTGTGATCACTTTAACTCCGGGTAAGACCCAATCAGCGCGAGCTTTGTGGGGGACTTACGCTTCACATGTTCGTAACATGATTGAAGGAGTAACGACTGGCTTTACTAAGATTCTTGAAATCGAAGGAGTTGGTTATCGCGCTGAAGTAAAAGGAAATCAAATAGTGCTAAACGTAGGATTTTCACACCCAGTACCACTCGACATTCCAGCAGGTATCACTGCTACCGTTGAGAAGAGTGTGATTACTTTGGTGGCAGCCAATAAGGATGCTCTAGGGCAGTTTGCGGCTAACGTGCGAAAAGTGCGTGAACCAGAGCCATACAAAGGAAAGGGTATCAGGTACCAAGGTGAGTACATTATTCGCAAGCAGGGTAAGAAGGCCGCGTAAGCCGCTTGAACTATGGAAAAATCACAGAATAAAACAAACAATAGAGTTTCTCGTCACAACCGCATTCGTGCCAAGGTATCTGGTACAGCGGAGCGTCCACGACTCTGTGTCTTTCGCAGTAACCGCTACATGTATGCGCAACTGATCGACGATGTGGCTGGTAAGACTCTGGCTGCTAGCGACTCACGAAAGCAAAAGGGTACAACTCTTACTGAGAAAGCGACAAACGTTGGAGTAGATATGGCTACTAAAGCCAAAGAAGCCGGCGTCAGCGCCGTAGTATTTGACCGAGGTGGATTCCGTTACCAGGGTGCTGTCTTAGCTTTAGCTGAAGGCGCTCGAAGTGGAGGACTTAAGTTCTAATGAACTTTGGTTGAACTTTCTCCGAAGGAGAAAGTTCAACCAAGAAATATAATTAATAAATTAACCAAATAACAATGTCAGAAACAAAACAGCAGGAAGCTACAACTGACGTAACGTCAGAAACAGAAGCGGTGGCAACACCAGTTTCTACCGATGCACCAGCTGTTCCAGCGACCGACACTCCAGTAGAAACTGCATCGAATGATGCACCGACTGGACGCGGACGACGTGGATCAGGTAGTGCCGATAAACGTAATCAAAGACGTCCACGTCGTGGTGGTCGCCCAGAGCGCGTTCGCCCAGAATTCGATCAGAAAATCATCAGTATCCGTAGAGTTACTCGTGTGATGGCTGGAGGTCGCCGTTTCAGTTTCTCGGTTGCTATCGTGATTGGAGACAAGCGAGGTAAGGTTGGAGTTGGTATCGGTAAGGCTGGTGACACACAATTAGCTATTGAAAAAGCTGTTCGTGACGCTAAGCGGAACATGATTGTGGTACCAATGAATAAAGAGGGTCATATTCTTCACGATGCACACATTAAGTATGCTTCTAGTGAAGTGATGATTATGCCAGCTCCGGGCCGAGGAATCGTGGCTGGATCTTCAGTTCGTACTGTGCTTGAGCACGCTGGTGTGAAAGACGTGACTGCTAAGATTTTCTCACGCAGTAAGAACAAACTTAACAATGCTCGGGCCGCTATTGAAGCCTTAAAGCAAATTAAGAAAAACTAGTATGCAGTTACATGAACTAAAACCGACCGCACCAAAAAAGACCGCAAAAAGAATTGGTCGTGGAGGTAAAAGAGGAAAGACATCAGGACGTGGAGGTAAAGGTCAGACTGCCAGAACAGGTAATAGTACTCGCCCGGAAATGCGTGACTTTATCAAGAAGTTACCGAAGCTTCGTGGTCACGGTAAGAACCGTTCTCGAACCGTTAACAACGAGAGAGTATTAGCTGTACCAGTAAATCTCTCAAAGCTCGAAGTTGCGTTTACTGCTGGCGACACAGTGTCACCAAAGACCTTGGTGCTTAAGGGTGTAGTGACCACAGTACGAAAGAAGGCTCCACTAGTGAAGATACTAGCTACCGGTGAAATTACTAAAAAATTGACCATTGAGGGTTGTCAGGTGTCTGCCACCGCTAAAGAAAAGATTGAAAAAGCTGGTGGGACAGTTGCTAAATAAGGTACTATAAGTACATATGCAAACATTCTTCCATAAAATAACTCTTATCTTCACTGAACCAGCCATTCGTAATCGTGTTCTGTTTGTTTTAGGTGCCCTCGTTATTTTCCGTCTACTAGCAGCTATTCCAATTCCTGGAGTAAATGCAAGTGTTCTAGAACAATTTCTACTCGATAACCAATTCATTGGTTTGCTCAATATCTTTTCTGGTGGTGGTTTATCAAACCTATCACTCGTGATGTTGGGAGTTGGTCCGTTTATTACGGCGTCGATCATTATGCAGTTGATGACAGTAATGTCACCAAAGCTCAAAAGTATGTACACCGAAGAAGGTGAGGCGGGACGGGCTAAGTTTACCCAGTATGGTACGTATCCTTACTTTACCTTTAGCTATCCTGCAAGGTTTTGGTTTCTTGTCTCTACTCAAGAGTCAGGGAGTCATCTCTGGATTAACCACCTTTGACTTCATGGTCAACGTGGTCTTGATTGTTGCTGGTTCGATTCTCTTGATGTGGATTGGAGAATTAGTGACTGAATACGGTATTGGTAATGGTGTGTCTATTATCATCTTTGCTGGTATCGTAGCTACTCTACCGTCAACTCTCAGTCAGCTCTTGTTTTCTTTCGACCAAACACAACTTCCGCTGTACATCGGTTTTGCTTTCGTGGCTCTAGCGATTATTTACGCGGTAGTAGTAATGACTGAAGCAGAAAGACCAGTACCGATTACTTACGCCAAACAAAGTCGAGGAGGGGTTAATTATGGTGGTAGCTCATCATATTTACCACTGCGCCTTAACCAAGCTGGGGTTATTCCAATCATCTTCGCTCTGTCTATTTTACTCTTCCCACAAATGGTCCTCAATATCCTGACGGCCTTTGACTTGCCGTGGGTGGCGGGTGCAACTGAGAAGGTAAATGAACTAATGGCTAATCAGCTACTTTACGGTGGAGTTTACTTCGTTCTAGTATTCTTGTTCACCTTCTTCTATACCGCGGTTACTTTTGACCCAGATGCGATTGCTAAGAATTTACAGAGAAATGGTGCCTTTATTCCAGGTATTCGCCCAGGTGGACACACCTCAGAGTATTTAGGTAACCTTATCACCAGACTGACGTTAGTGGGCGCTGGCTTCCTTGGACTGGTCGCAGTACTGCCGATTGGTATGCAAGTAGCAACCGGTATTGCCGCTCTGGCGATTGGTGGAACAGCAGTACTGATCGTAGTGTCAGTAGTACTGGATTTGATTAGGCGGGTTGATGCGCAACTATCGCTTCGCAACTCCTAGTCGTGTGTTTAGTTTCTTAATCTACTTTGTTGCTTCCATCGTAAATGATTTCACGGTACATCTAAGTACCGCTCAATAATTTACTCAGTCACGCCTCGTAGCTTAAGAAACTAAATCACACTTTAAAGTTACTAAACCACAGAAAAAGCCCCCTGCAGGGGGCTTTTTCTGTTGTTTAGTAGTCGTTTTTGAATGAGTAACCGAGTGGAATGGTGCTCACTACCTGTTTCCAGGTGTCGGTCTTCAGCCATTTGCGGTAAGTATCAAAAACAGTTAAAGCCACTGTTTCTGGACTGTGTCTAGAAGTATCAATCACTAAGTCGAAGTGGACCTTGTTGTAAGGGTCAACGTTGTAGAGGTCTTTAAATCTGGTTTGTTCAGTCTCCATACGGGCTTTTACTTGTTTGGCTACCAGGTCTAGTGAGTCGACTGTTTCACCACTCTTAAGGCGCATGTTGTTACTAACAGCGTCCTTGTAGATACGAACAGTAGCTACTTGAATATCCAGATCCAAGTACACCTTGAATGATTCTGGTATCCAGTAGAAGCCTAGTCTGGAGTCGATGACGATATCATTTTTGTTGCGTAAGTTACGTAAATACTCGTCTATTCTGGAATCCAGGTTGTGTTCTTCTAGAGCGCGTTCATTGTATTCTTTGAGAGTCATATGCTCTCGTTGCAGAATATTGCGCACCATATCACCAGAAGAGTGTCTGGTATAACTAAGCATTTCAGCCACTTTATCTGCAGTCGATGATTTTCCACTACCTGGTTTGCCGGAGATGGTTATAATGTGTCTTTTACTCATGGTCCTAGCATACCACAAGCTATTGCAGAGCCTTTAAAAAACTGTTAACCTCTTGAAATTATGGACTATAAAGACTTAACTGGACCATGTAATAGTATTGTGCTGATGGGAAAGATTGCTCTGGTAAGGGAACGCAAGCAAATGCTATGCCTGAGTCATTCATACGGTGGCACCTTTCTTGTACTACAGAATGATGCGTCCAATAAGAGGTTACGATGGAAAGACGGCTATTTCAGTTACCAAAGACTGTGTTTGTGAAAAAAGATGAAACATATGTATGAAGGCGAGTTATTTAATGCCAGAGTATGGATTGAATCTTCCTACTGGATGACACACTGCACTTGGTAAGTCAGTTTGAATGAAAGAGTGGTGTTTGAAGCGGTGGCTAAAATCAAATGAAGCTGAACTCTTTCATGAGATTTGCCAATGAAAATGATCGACCGTCTTATGTGGTATTTAATCTTGAGGTCAGTGATGATGAAGTTTTGGAGCGTAGCTTAGCTCGGTCACGTGATGTGGTTGATACGCCTAAGTCAGTCGCTAAGAGATTGGAGGAATACATACTTTAAACAGTCTCGCTCAGATTGAATTCATTCGATAACAGTGGTGATGATTACTCTAATAGAAATTGATTTCTGTTTCACCAGAACAGTGAAGAAAATATTTACCTATCTAAAGAGAAAGTAAGTAATTTAATTATATGCATTTATATACAGTTATTTTTATTGGACCACAAGGAAGTGGAAAGGGGACACAGATTGAAAAATTAAAGACGGTCCTTGAGGCAGATGACGAACGTCGTCGAGTGGTAGATATCCAGACTGGACGTCGTTTTCGTTCACTCGCTGCCAAGCAGGAAACTTTTGCTGAAGATAAAGTGGCCGCTACTATAAATGCTGGTTCGCTCCAGCCAGACTTTTTGTCGGCCGTACTTTGGGGTCAAGCTATGGTAGATCAGTTGGATCCTAAGAGTCATTTGCTTATAGACGGATTTCCACGTACTGTAGCGCAGATTCCTGATCTTGAAGATGCTTTTCATTTCTTTGAAAGAGGTGAAGTTGATGTTATTAATTTAATGACACCAGAAGAAGTAGTACGTAGCCGTATGTATGCTCGGGCTAGAGCTGATGACACGGACACTTCGATTGAAGAGAGGCTTAGGTGGTATCGAGAGGATACTTTGCCAGTCGTTGAGTATTACCGAAAACGAGAAAATACTAAGGTGCATGATATTGATGGGACTAAGAATATTGATGAAGTGCATACGCAAATCTTAAAAGCATTAGAGATAGGCTAAATAAATTTATGATTACTAAAAAAACTCCAGAAGAGATTCTGCGACTGAAGGAAGCCGGCGCGATGTTGGCTAAATTCCTTAAAGAGTTATCAAAGGTGGCTATTGCTGGTAATACTACGCTCGACATTGACGATCGCGCTATGGAGCTTTGTGAGGAGTATGGTGCCGAGCCAGTCTTACTTGGCTATCACCCAACTTTTGCTGACTACCCTTATCCAGCGGCTGTCTGTGTATCAGTAAACGAGTGTGTCCAGCATGGTATCCCGAGTGCAGACGTGGTTTTAAAAGAAGGAGATGTCGTTAATATCGATATGTCGATTGCCTACAACGGCATGATTGTTGACTCAGGTGTCACGGTCGGCGTCGGTGTGATATCGGATGAGGCTCGAGGGCTCTTGGCGGCTACTCAAGAAGCCTTAGCTCTCGGTATTAAGGCCGCTAAGCCAGGTAACCACATCGGTGACATCAGTGCCACCATTCAGCAATTTATTGAATCCAGGGGACTTTCGGTGGTGGAGGTTTTGTGTGGACATGGAGTCGGCTACGCTGTTCATGAAGAACCAACCATTCCTAATTTTGGTAAGGCCGGTACCGGGCCACTGATTGAAGTAGGGCATGTCTACGCCATTGAGCCAATTGTTAATGTGGGTGGCAAAGAAGTCTATTTTGACGATGAAGGTGACGGATACAGTGTTTATACGACTGATGGCTCAATTTCGGCCCATTTTGAGCATACAGTGGCTATTACAGAGAATGGTCCGGTTATATTGACTAAGTAGTCAACTGTCTAAAGTAATTAAAAGGTTGACGCTGACCGGCTGGGTTATTTAAACGCGCTCCGACGGTTTTTTTCTGAGGGTAAAATTGTCACATCCGCGGACGTTTAAAATAACCCAGCCGGTCAGATCTTTTATATGACTGTACCTTGAACAAACTGTATTTTACGGCTATACTGCCGACATATTTTTAAGTAATTGTTATGAAAAAACACCCACACCAAGAACGTACTTTTGTTATCCTTAAACCAGACACCGTTCAGCGTAGTCTGATCGGAGAAGTAATCAAACGCTTCGAACAAACTGGTCTTAAGTGCACAGCGATGAAGATGTTTGTACCGGATGAAGAGTCGCTACTGAAGCATTACCACAAGACAGACGAATGGTTCTTAAAGAAGGGAACAAAGATTGTAGAGGATTTGATGGCCCAAAACCTACCAATTGAGAAAGAACCGATTGAGTATGGTCGTGATATTATCCGCACGGTGGTTAACTACATGACGGCTGGTCCAGTAGTAGCGATGATTCTTGAGGGTAATCAAGCGGTAGCAGTAGTAACAAAGATTGTCGGTACTACTGAACCGTCTACCTCTGATGTTGGTACGATTCGTGGTGATTACACTATCGACTCTTACGCCCACGCTTCATACGAAAACCGAGCAGTCCGAAATCTAATTCACTGTTCTGACGCTGTAGCGGAAGCGGAGCGAGAAATTGCTATTTGGTTTGATGAAAAAGAAGTAATGAACTACTCAACAGCTCAAGAAAGAATCATGTACGACATTAACAACGACGGTACTCCTGAGTAATCCTTTCACGCAAAAATAACTTTGTGTTAGTATAAATAAGGGACCACAATACGTATGTTCCGAATAAATACTATGCAGGGCTGCCGGTAGTCGCAGACGGATATGAGAACCTTTTAGGATTTCAGACCCCATCTGGAAATGGTGCCCACCTGGAGATTCCAGGAGCATACGTAGTGGTTCCTTTTGAAAAAACGCCTCCCTGGAGGTGTTTTTTCATGTTTGCCATGGTAACGTATTAGCTATGAGCTTGCGTTTAGAAATATTTCTACTGCTATTAGTTTGGCTATTATTTATTATTACCCATCAAATTTTTCTGTATTTTGATTTATTTTGGTATTTTTGGTGGGCCGATATAATTCTACATACTTGGGGAGGGGCTTTGGTGGTGATGTCCTGGTATACCATCTATAGAACCATGACCTTTCCGCGCACTATGTGCCCTGAGGTATAATCACCCCTTACTAGTATTGTCGGTGATGATGATTGGTTGGGAGATTTTTTGAGTATGTTTTTGGCATTGCTAATACCACCAACTACGTGTTTGATACGGCGTTAGATTTTTTGACTGGTGGTTTGGGGGGAATAATCGTTTTTTATCTACTTAAATCGCGTACAATAAGTAGTAACTAATTATGACAACTACACTAGGATTTTATGGCGGAGTCGGGTCAGTGACGGGAGCAAATTTTATGCTCGATACGGGCAAGGTGGCGATTTTAGTGGATTGCGGTTTAGTGCAAGGTGATAAATTTTCAGTCGCCAAAAACGCTGAGCCCTTTGTCTATAAGCCAGGTGCTATCGACTATCTGCTAGTTACCCACGCTCACGCTGATCATATCGGTCGTATCCCCAAGCTAGTGAAGGAAGGTTTTACAGGTGAAATATACAGTACAACGGCCACTAAGGACCTTTCCAGTGTAATGCTCAGAGATGCCCTTAAGGTGATGGAGTACGAAGCTCGTCGTTATGGCTACGAACCATTGTATGAAGAAGAGGATATCAGCACAGCTTTAGCTCATTGGAAGACGGTTGATTACGATGAGCAGTTTACCTTAAAGGATGGTATCACTGTTTGGTATACCGATGCGGGTCATATTCTTGGTTCGGGTATGGTTCATCTGACTCGGGGAGATAAAAAAATTGTCTTTACCGGTGATATCGGTAACGTCCCACAACCACTTTTGAGTGCCCCAGTCATACCAAAAGATTATGACTACCTGGTGATGGAAAGTGTGTATGGTGACAGATTGCATGAACAAGTAGCTGAGAGGACAGCTCTATTACAACACCATATCGAAGAAGCTAGGGAAAGGGTGGTACTTTGATTATTCCGGCTTTCTCGTTAGAGAGACCCAAGCGATGCTTTACGAAATCAATAATCTGGTTGAGTCTGGAGCGATAGAATCGTTACCGGTTTTCCTGGACTCACCACTAGCTATTTCGGTGACTGGTATCTATCGTCAACACACAAAGTATTTACGGACTGAGATTCAAAATCAGATCAAGTCTGGTGATGATATTTTTGATTTCAGTGGTCTCAAGTTTACTTCTAGTTTGAAGGACTCAAAATCTATCCGCGAAGAGAAAGGGGCAAAGATAATCATTGCTGGTTCTGGCATGAGTCATGGTGGGCGTATTCGTCGCCACGAAAAGGAGTATTTAGGTGACCCGACCACTACTTTACTTTTAGTAGGTTATCAGTCGGTAGGGGTATTGGACGTTTACTACAAGACGGCGCTAAAACAATCACGATAGATGGCGAAAAGGTAAAGGTGAGAGCGCAAATAGCTATGATTCGAGGCTACTCCGGACATGCCGACAGAGACCAGCTGGTTGAGTTGGTGGCTCATGGGGGAGAGAAAGCTAAACAGGTGTTTGTCACCATGGGAGAGGAGCGTTCGTCATTATTTTTAACACAACGTTTACGGGACTATTTAGGTGTAAATGCTACGGCTGTTGCGCCGGAAGAAAATCAGGAAGTAGAAATAGATTTTTAGATCGATTAAGAAAAAGGTCATGCAGTAAGCGTGACCTTTTTTATATGAAATAATAAAACCTAGCCCAAATTTTACAGCCCGGTCCTCGCTCATGTCATTATCGCTGCGGGGGCTGTAAAATTTGGGCTATGTTTGAATAAAAAATGGGGCTACACGCAATGGTGTAGCCCGCTCCGTTTTATAGCGAACTTGAGTTAGACTCCGGGCCGCTTATTACCATCTTTGCTTGAAGTTGTTGTGACCAAATCAACTAAAACTCACCTAAAACCCTTATCTCTATGGTCTTTAGATACCTCAGGGATGGTATACCGTCATTGAGTGAAATGAACCAGGATGTGTTTAGTATACATTTTATGTCATGAAAACAATGTTCCCCTAGACTGAAAGACTAGCAGAAATGGCTGGAAAAATTATTGTTTGATCAATATAAACAAGATAGATCGCATTCCCTAGGACTGCGGTCTATCTTGTTTAATTAGGAAAATGATTATTTCAGGCTCTCCACTACTCGTCCGAAAGCCTCTGGTCGTTCTTTAGCTAGGGTAGCTAGAACTTTACGGTCTAACTCAATGTTCTTGTCCTTAAGTTGCTTGATAAAGCGACTGTATTTAAGACCGAAAGCCATTAGAGCGGCATTGATACGTACTGTCCAAAGTCGGCGGAAGTCGTTCTTCTTGTCTTTGCGGTGAGCGAAAGCATGTAATTGAGCGTGATAAATTGCTTCCCGCGCTACTCGCTTTTTCTTTGACCGTTGCAAACGGTAACCCTTTACCTCATCGAGGATATTTCGGCGCCGCTTTTGGGCCATGAGGCCTCCTTTTACTCTTGCCATAATTGATTATTTAGAAAAATACTGATAATTGGACTATGCACCGGTTCCAGGTAGGAAACGACGAGCAATGCGCTTACTAAAGTTTAGTAGCTGGGTTCGCTTGCGACGAAGACGCTGTTGTCCGGTCTGGCGAGCGTTAAAGTGGTTTTGGCCAGGCTTGCGGGCAACCAATTTACCGTTCTTTGTCACCTTGATGCGTTTCGTGAATGATTTGTTTGTCTTCATAATATATTTACTAGCCGTAGCCGAAGTGTCGCAACTATAGCGTATACTGGCCTTACTGTCAAAGGTTTTTGAACTAGTTTAGACCATACCATCTTCTAGTAGGTCATCAAGGGATTTTTTCTTTGATTTAGCCACTTGGACACCCTCCTTTTTGGCTGGAATTAAGGCTTCTTTGTCGATGATTTTCGGTGCTGGCGCTGCTTTACTGCCAGGCACTCGCTCGAGAGTAATACTAAAACCTTTTGGACTTTTCTTGATTTCGTCGGCTATTTTATATTCAGCTGGGATGATCTTTAGAAAACGTTCCAGTCTTTCCTTAAGAAAACCTTGTTCCATATACTTATATCGTCCCCACAGAAAGAGATCTACCTTAACGCGATGACCTTCTTCTAGCCATTCGGCCGCTCGGCGAGCTTTTAGTTGTTGGTCATGGTCGCCAGTACCGATCTTAACTTGAACGCTCTTGGTCTCGGTGACATGAGACTTGGCCTTCATTTCGCTAGCTTTTCGTCCTGCTTGATAGCGGAACTTGCCATAATCCATAATTTTAGCTACTGGGGGCTTAGCTTTCGGTGAAATTTCGATTAGGTCTAGATTATGAGTCTCGGCCGCTTTAAGAGCATCCTCTAACGACAAAAGTCCTAGGTTTTCACCCTCTGGCCCAACCACACGAAGTTCCTTGGCGCGAATAGCGTGGTTGATTCTAGTCTTGATTTGTTTCTCTGAAAAATATGGTTTCTGCAAAAAAGGTGGTCTTATATAATAAATTTATTTTGAGTGATGCCAAATGATTGCTCTGATTCCCAACGTTTGGCAACTATTGGTAACCAAAATCTACCATATATAGTATATAACGCAATCATGGACTGTTGCTTAGGTTGGTACGCAATTCACTGAGGTGTATATACTCGAGTGTTTATGTTTCATTATGAATGATACAATAGTGAACATGCCTAGAGTTAGTTCTAGTAGTTCTGAAGTAGAAAAAAAAGCGCCACGGAAGCGGGCTGTTCGATCTGCCCCAAGAGTGGCTTCTAGTGACTCGGTGCCTGAAATGCCAAGACGTAAGGCCCCAACTACCTTTGAAAGAACTGAGCGGGTTGCCACTAAACCTCGTAAGAAATTGTATATCACAATTTCCGTTTTACTCCTGGGGTTTGCCTTGGCTGCTGGTATTGGTTATTCCGATAAGGGTCAAATTGACATTACTGGTGTGATAACTGAACGTAACGCAAAAGTTTCGGCTGGTGAATCTGTTGAAGGTGAAACTAGTGCCACTAGTAATACAGTTGTGCCGGTACAAAATAATACTAGCGGTTTACTGGATGGTGGTTTGGTCGGGTCAGATACTCCTCCACCACCTGAGCCAGTTCCGGAGGAGGTGGCTTCTAGTACCGAAGAAGATATTGCTACTACTACCGATGCTGAAGTAAATGAGGAGACTGAAGAGGTTTCGGATGAAGAAGTTGGTGAGACTGAGGCTGTAGCACCAACAGAAGGGGAGGTTCCTGCTAACTAGCTTTTCTCTTGGCTACACAAGTAGCACACAGGCAGGTATTTTTACCAATCAAATCATTGAAGTACATTTTGCCGTAGTTATATGTTAGTTCTTCACCAGGAAGGATTTTTCTTTTGGCGTAAATGAATATTTGTTTTTCGTCGTCACTTAGTTCTGGGTAGCAGTTTGGTTTACAGGCATGATTAAGATAGCGAGCAATGTTGGCTCGGCCTTTGCCATCGATAGTGAAATGGTCGTTTAGTTCAAATAAATATTTTCCACCCCGGCGATTGGCTTCGGCTTCAGTGATTCTTTCACCAGTGTACTCAATTACTAGCTCACCTTTTTTAAATTCAGCGGTCGCAAAAAGCCCTAGCCCAGCGGAAGATTTTTTGACTCGGTATTTTTTATTTGCAGATGTCATGCGCCAAGAGTATAGCAGGGAGTAGAGGGAATAGAAATAAATGATTATGTAGATAAAGGCCAAATGATTTTCGGCAGAAAATCATTTGGCCCGACAACCCTCAGAAATCCAGACAGAGAAAAAGGCGCACCACAACGAATGTGTGTGCGCCCCTTCGTACAAGAACATGACAGCCTTTCTTCTGCCAAAGATTTATGAACAAGTCAGCGACGATCAGGCCGGTGCGCCTGCGAACGCCTTCTGGCCACCAGTACCGGCGCCCATCATGACCATCGTGGCCGACTGTGCCGTCTTCGCGAAGCTGTTGGCGTCCTGCAACCAGGCCGGACTTTCGGCGCCGGTCTTCAGGGACAGCGTATTTCCGACATGGCCGACCATCTTGGTCTGGACACCGAACCGTTCGTCGTTGCCGACCCTGATGTTGCCGTGACTGATTCCACCGGAACCTTGCGTGGTACCGAACTTCGTTGCACCGTCGTCGAACGTCTTGAGCGACAACAGATGCGGTCCTTGGGGATCTTCTTGGCGAGCGATGGCGATGCCGGCCATGCTCATGGCCGCGATGGTGACCAGCGAATGGTGCCCGTGGAGGGCAATGGATCGTTTCATGACAGTTTCCTTCAGGTTGTTGAACTTGGGAAAAGAACTGGTTCGCTTGTGGCGAACAGACAGGCCAAAAGCACGGTGTGCACCTTTTCCTTATCTACGACTAACTGTAGCAGTAATTTTCAGTAAGTAAAGTAGGGGCGGTTATTAATGATTAGGAGTTAGACCGGGTGATTTTCCGCCGAAAATCACCCGGCCAAACGTCGAAGTGTTTTGAACATAAAAAAGCGGAATAGTTTTAGTTAAATTGTTATGATGGTGGAGTATGCAAACAGGTCTTTCCAAGTTCGTTAGAGCGCCGATTATATTTCCGCCGCTCAAATTTATTTACGTGATAATTTTTTACTATCCGAACCTTTAAAAAAGGAACACATCAAACCACGTTTACTTGGACACTGGGGTACATGTCCTGGTATTAATTTTACCTACGCTCATCTCAATCGCGCCATCATTGAACATGACCTAGATATGATGTTCGTGCTGGGACCGGGACATGGTTTTCCGGCAGTGCAAGCCAATCTTTTTCTCGAAGGGACTTTAAGTAAGTACTACCCAGACGTTCCTAGGAACGCTGACGGTCTTGGTCTAATGGCTAAAAATTCAGTTGGCCTTATGGTTTTCCTAGTCACAGTAATCCAGAAGCTCCGGGAGTCATCCTTGAAGGTGGTGAACTTGGTTACGCTCTCTCTACTTCCTACGGCGCTGTTTTAGATAATCCAGATTTGATTGTGGCTTGTATGATTGGTGATGGCGAGGCCGAGACTGGCCCAACTGCTACGGCGTGGCATTTAAGTAAGCTTATCGACCCAGGTAAGAACGGGGCAGTTCTTCCCATTCTTCATCTCAACGGTTACAAGATTTCCGGTCCGACTATGTATGGTCGCATGAATGACGAAGAACTTCGCTCACTCTTCCGGGGTTATGGTTATGAACCACACTTTGTTGATGCTTACACTGACGAAGATGTTCATGCGAGTATGATCAATCAGCTCGATCGTTCGGTAGCTGATATTCGTTTTACTCAGCACTGCGCGCGCGAAGGTACTCTACGTGAAAACCCACGCTACCCGATGATTATCCTCCGCTCACCTAAAGGCTGGCACAGTATCAAGCAGATAGGCGATAAGCGAATTGAGGATAATCACTATTCGCACCAAGTCATAGCTGATGGAGCAGTAAAAAATGAAGAGGAATTTAGGTTACTAGAAGAGTGGCTGCGTTCTTATAAGTTTGAAGAATTATTTGATGGTGAAAAATTTACTGATGATATTCTCGCCTTGGTTCCACCTGAGCATAGAAGGATGGGGAACAATAAGCGTGCTTTCGGCGGGTCACCACATTACAAGGCTTTAGCTCTGCCAAGTCTGTCTAACTACACCACCGGTGCCACTTGCAATCTAGATGACCCGATTTGTGGCGAAGTCAGTAGTATGGAAAAGATAGGTGAGTTCTTGCGTGACACTATGAAGCAGAACGAAAGTGAGCGTAATTTACGTTTGTTTTCTCCGGATGAGACTTACTCCAATAAATTACACGCGGTCTTTGAGGTCACTGATAGAGCTTTTGTTTGGCCACACCGCGATTGGGACAAGGATTTGGCTTGGGATGGTCGCGTGATGGAAATGTTGTCTGAACATAGTTTGCAAGGCCTGATACAAGGGTATGTACTGACTGGTCGTCATGGTGTCTTCGCTTCCTATGAGGCTTTCATTCAAATAGTGGCTAGTATGGCCGATCAGTACGCTAAGTTCCTAAAGGTGGCCCGCGATGTCTCTTGGCGCGGCCCAATTGCTTCTTTGAATTACATTTTGACTTCTGGCGCTTGGCGTCAAGAGCATAACGGCTTTTCACACCAAAACCCGGGTTTTATTGATGACATGCTTCAGCGACAAGGTTGTTTCACCAATGTTTATCTACCAGCTGATGCCAACATCGCACTGGCTACCATTAAAACCATGCTGTCTTCTGAGAGAGAAATAAATGTGCTGGCATGTTCCAAGCGGCCACTGCCAATTTGGCGGACACAAGCAGAAGCAGAAAAAGACGTCCGAGACGGACTGTCAATTTGGGATTTTGCTAGTGATAACGATCCGCATATGGTTTTTGCTTCAGCGGGGGATTACCCAACTCAAGAGGTGTTGGCAGCTATTAGTATTGTGCGTCAGGAGTTACCGTCTTTTCGAATGCGCTTTGTGAACATTACCTCACTTTCGGTATTAGGAATTGGTAATTCTGCTTGTCAGATTCTGCCACATAATTTTGAAGACTATTTTACCACCGATAAGCACATTGTGGTTAATTTCCATGGTTATCCGCAGACGATGAAGCAGATATTGTTTGATTATGGTTGTGATTCTGATCGAGTAACTGTACATGGTTATGAAGAGTCTGGTTCTACGACTACTGCTTTCGATATGATGGTGCGAAATAAAGTTGATCGTTACCATTTAGCTCTTGATGCGTTTACAATTGCGGAAAAGACCGGAGTAGCTACTGTAGAGGAGGTAGCAAAACTTAAAGCCAAGATTCAAAAACTTTTAACTGAGCATCGACAGTACATCATAGAAAATGGTGACGACCCAATTAATATCACTAACTGGACATGGCAATCACGCTTGTAGTTAATCCAGGATCATCTTCTAAGAAGTACGCTATCTACCAAGATTCGGACTTGCTTATTAGTGCTTATATAGAAAGAAGTGAAGATGGTTTTGAAATGTGTACGGCCGTGCGTGGTACTCAGCAAAAATGTGAGTTGTTACCCAGACAAGACTACCAAACAAGTCTGCGGAACTTTTTTGATCTGGCACTGACTGAACAAGTAGTCACGTCAACGACCGAAATAAAAGTAGTTGCTGTTCGTATAGTAGCGCCAGGTACTTTTTTTCAAAAGCATCAGCTTATTGATGACAGATTTATGAAAGAGCTTTCTAAGTGTGTCGATTTGGCCCCTTTACATGTGCCACATATGCAAAAGGAAATCTCTGCTTTGAGGCAAATCATCCCGCACGCAAAGTTTGTAGCTGTCTCGGATAGTGCTTTCCATGCTTCTTTGCCAGAGTCGGCTCGTAACTATAGTTTGCCATCAGAAGTAGCGACTGAGTTGGATTTGTTTCGGTTTGGTTACCATGGCTTATCGGTAGGAGCAGTGCTCGGGCGTTTACATGCTGTAACTGGGCATGATCCTAAAAGAGTGATTGTCTGTCATTTGGGTAGTGGTGTTAGTGTGACGGCGACTAAGGATGGTCAAAGTATTGACACTACCATGGGGTTTGCGCCAGGTAGTGGTCTCGTTATGGGTAGCCGAGCGGGAGATTTGGACGCTGGGGCACTACTTACTTTAATGCAGTCTCGCAACTTAAAGCCTAAAGACGCACAAATGTACCTACAAACCATCGGCGGACTTAAAGGTTTGTCAGGGGAGTCAGACCTACGTTTCATTTTAGATAGACGAGCTAAGGGTGATAAGTTGGCTACGCAAGCAATAGCTAGCTTTGTTTATCAAATAAAAAAAGCCATTGGCGCTTACTTTGCTGTTTTGAACGGATTAGATACTTTAGTTTTTACAGCCACCGCTGGCGAAAGAAGTTCAGTCTTGCGCGCACTTATTACAGCTGAGTTGAGTAGCTTAGGTATCCTACTTGATAAAGATAAAAACGAACTCACTATTAGTCGGGATGGTGTCATTAGTGACATTTCTGCAAAAGTTAAGGTGGTGGTTATTAAGGTAGATGAAGCCAAAGAAATACTTCACGCTAGTCAAACAGTGGTTGAATAAAACTAAAACCCCGCGCCTCTGGCGCGGGGTTTTAGTTTTATTCGAACCGGTACCTAATTTCTTCAAAATCCTCAATCTGACCTTTTTCGTTTACGATGATACCTTCTCGTTTATATAGTTTGCGTCGTTTGGCTTCGTGTTCGGGCGAAAACCAAACCTTACCGCCAGCGTAGACTATACGGTGCCAAGGAATGGCTTTTGGATTGGGAGCTTTACTTAAAATACTGGAGATACTGCGCGAAGCCATGGCTCCACCACCAGCTGCTTTGGCCAGGTCACCATAAGTCACCACAAACCCTGCGGGAATATCTAGGGCTAGTTCATAGACTCGCTGACTAAAAGAATCCATCGCTTTATTATAGGGTAAAGATGGTAAAATATTAATATATGAAAACAAATATAAGGCCGATTATTTTCCTCATATTAGTTACGATGCTCTTGCCGGAATTACTAACTGGTAGCACCTCACTTTCCGCTTTTTTGGATATACCACGTTTAATAATTTTATTTTTTGGTTATGGTCTAGCCGTTTTACTTATCAGGGAAGTGGCTGTCCGCTACGATTTGTCCGTAATTGGGATTTTTATTTTAGGTATTGCCTATGGTCTTTTTAACGAGGGCTTCATCGCCAAGACTCTCATTAAGGTCAGTGAGTTGCCGATGGTTCAATATGATTATTATGGCTATTTTTTAGGTATCAGTTTCCCGTTCGCGGTTACTATTAGTTTTTGGCACGCCCTCGCTTCGGTTACTATTCCGATTCTTCTGGCCTACTATTTCTTCCCGACCTTTAAAGCACAGCCTTGGCTAAGTAAAAAAACTACTGTCATTACTGCCGGGGTAGTTTTTTTACTGGGTGTCGGTGCTTACTTCGGCGCGGAGCCGGTAGCAGGTGCCTGGCCACAACTGCTTGTGTTACTAGTCTTAATGCTCGGCTTCTTTTTATTGGCCAAACGTTTTAAGGAGACAACGGATTTTGCTAACGTTAGTGTATTAAACTATAAACCACTTTGGTTAGGCATAAGTTTGTTTCCCACTTATTTTCTCCTCTTGATTATTATCGCAGGCACCAAGCTACCACTAGCACTATTTTTCGGTGTTTTTACAACCATAATTTTGGGCTATTACTTTATCCTCAGGCGAAATGGTTGGCTGTCGACCAGAGGTTTTATTTTATTTGGAATTGGTAATTATTTACAAAATGCCATCATTGCTTCAGTGTTGGCTTTTACACTACCAGATACTTTAGGAGAAAGAATCTTGGCCGGTGTAGTAGCTGTGATATTTTTAATTTGGTTGGCGAGAAGAGTAAAAAACGCCCCGGTCGTTTCTGGAATTATTTGAAATGAATCATAAAAAGCCCCCGAGTTGCCAACAGGGGCTTTTCTTCGGGGGTGTGGGAAAAGAACGGATCAGGACTTTTTGGTATTACGGGGTGGTCCTACTAAGGAGTTTAGTGCCGCTTCAGTTAGTCCGGGTTCAATTTGACCAAGTGAAAGACCTGACCATCTTAGTGAGCTGTGAATTAGTTCACTAAGTACTGAAGGAGCTTGGGTCATGTAGTAATCCCGATTTCTACTAACTTGCTTGAGGGTGGATAGAGCAAACCTGACGTAAAGTCTGAAGTATTCAGTCCGTGCCTGTTCAAGGGTCTGATTATCGCTTGCGACACAAATGTTCTTTACACCGGCTTCTTCGATGAGTTGTTTCAAATGTGGCAGGTCCGCATCAATTTTTTGCTCCACGCCTTCCATCACAGCTTGTAGGCGTTCTTTCTCGGCCAGATAAGTAGTGATGTTGCCAACTAGGCTAGCGATTCCTTCGATTTGACTGTCCAAATCTACCGCATTTGCAGACTGACTATTTCGCATGATGTTTCCTCGGTTGGTGTTTGTCGGACTGACAAACACAATCCATTTAATACGCTGTTTAACTTATGTTGTCAATAATACGTAATAACGTAATAAAAGAAAAGCCCCTGGTGCTAGCAGGGGGGGGATGTAGTCTTCTCGTGTGCTCTTGCGGTTAGCGGTTGCGTCTCACTTCTGCGATACCACAAACGATGCTCAAAAGTGCCACGAGCAGGAATCCGGTCCAGGAGCCAAATATCACTGATCCGGCTGCTGCCCCAGTAATTCCATGACGTACGTGATAGTCTAGGTTCATGTGATACTCCTTTTGAGGTTAAGGAACTAACATTCAATTTAACCATGATTCTAGTAATAAGTTAATACTAGAATAACTTGTAAATAAAATTCAAACTCTAATTAATAATCGAGTTTATACAAAACCCACCACCATTTGTATCGGATCAACTCAAGCAGCCCCAGGTTAAGTGTTTGATTTGCAGATTCGACATGGATAAAGTATAGCAAGAAAAGCCCACGAGTTGTGGGTACATGGTCTTATTTGTATGGTACTGCATTTAGGGCAACCCTTCAATTGCAGTTCGACTTACTCACTACGGCCTGTGGGGTAAAGTACGATGATCTCTTTGAGTGTTGTAAGTAAATCATCAACCTACCTTGCCTGTCTCGATGATAGGTCTTATCGCTAAGATTGATCTCAACGTGATTCGGGTTAGCTTGCGTGATACTGGCAATCCGTCGCCAAGAGCGTACCAGGCTAAGCTAGCTGAAATTGATAAGTTGCCAGATTCCATGGTTTGATTTGCCGATTTGACCAAGTGAGATATACCAACGACCCTGGGTCAAGATTTGACCTTTGCAGGGAATAAACAGATCGTCTGAGTATTTCATAACCAATTCCTCCAGTTGTTGTTGATGTTCAATCCCAAAAGTAAGACTACATTTATATAAAATTTTTGGCAAATTTGAACTGGATCTAACTAAAGATGATTAAAGATACAGTTCGCTGTATTTAATCATGGCTCGTTCGATAATTTTGAGACCGTCGCCTTTTTTGGTTACTTGATAGTAGCCGTCTTACGCTTTTTCATCGCCTCTTCTCAGCTAGTTTTGTAGTTTCTGAGTGAGGGTGCGGGTAGAAATACCATCCAGCCACACCTCTATTTCAGAAGCGTTTCGGTCCTTCGGTGAGTGAACGCATAATGAGCATTGTCCAGGTATCAGACAGTAGGGTAGCGACCTTGAGATAGGCAGTCTTGTTTTGACATAGATTAAATATAGCAAATCCATCAGTACTTTACAATGTAAAGTATATGTATCATGGTAATGTATTTACTTTACTTTGTAAAGTAAATGTCATAGAGTGAACAGACTTAAAAATTAAATTTTGATATGTTGAATATAAAAGTAATCGTTGGGAGTACCCGAGAAGGGCGCTTTAGTGAGAAAGTTCTGCCGTGGCTAACTGTAGAACTCGATAAGGTCAAAGATGTGGCTTATGAAATACTAGATCTTCGTGACTGGGCAATGCCATTTTTTGATTATGCTATGAGTCCTGCTTATGTTAAAGATGGACAGTATCCAAATGAAACAGCGACGAAGTTTGCTACTAAAATTGCAGAAGTTGATGCCTTTATAATTATCTCTCCAGAGTATAATCACGGCTATCCAGCCGTACTGAAAAATGTTCTCGACTCTGTTTACGCAGAATGGAACAATAAAGCAGTTGGTTTTATATCTTACGGAAGTGTTGGTGGTGGTCGGGTGGTGGAGCAGTTACGTCAGGTGGCAGTAGAATTACAAAATGGCACCGATTCGTAGCGCTGTGCATATCCAAGCCCCTTGGTTTATGTTGGATGACACCGGTCAACTAAAGAATGATGCTTTAGTCCCTTACGATCAGGCTTTGAAAGGAACTTTGGATCAGCTTACTTGGTGGGGAATGCCTTGAAGGGTAGCTCGTCATAAATTGTCCCTATAGCAAATAAGAAAACTACCTTTCGCCTCAAGCAGAAGTAGTGTCATCATGGCGGACTGGATGTCAGTAGTTCCTTTGGGTGGAACAAAGCGTCGCTCACGAATATTGGGCCGCTTTGGATAATTTCGGCGACGAGACCTCCTCGATCGTGAAGGCGTCTTGAAAGCTGTGCTTTTTCCTGCCAGTTTACTTGACGCTGACAAGGGTCGCAGTACTTTTGTCCGCGGAATACGGCCTGACCGACCTGAAACTCCTTACCGATAAGCGCCATCAATTCGACATCTTCCACGATGAGATTGCGACGACTGTCTTCGAAGGCAAAGCCACTGCCGGGGAAGAAGATGCTGTTAATGAGTGTACCTGGTTGCCCGGATGACGATTCCAGCTACCACCGCCATTGAAATAGCGGTCTCCGAATAGACCTTTCTTGTCCAGCGCCAGCAATAACCGATGGCAATGATTGCATGGGTTCTCCAGCGTGGTGGGCAATGTAGAGAGCGATTACTTTTCCGTTGGACATTAGGTTACTCCTCATGTTACGTATCGACAGCGAACCACACTATTGTGTCGTTACGTCGGGTTTGTGACATACCAGCTTTTAGAGAACCCTTTGGCTAGCGGGTTTTCGATATTTGCGTTCGCAACCATTTGATTAATTGCTGCGTTTTGTTGCGACCGAAATTTATGATTCGTTGTGTGGCAATTGTTGCGAGACTCGGCCACAGAATTCCGCACCAACTTGGCCAGCCAATTTCCTTTGTGAAAGGTCTTCGGTTGGAGTGATGTTGATAGTTCCTGCAAGTACACTGTCTGACCAAATGCCAAACCGAAGTTTGTCGGGGTCTACAGGGTGAGTGATGCTACGTAAAACTGACGTGAAGTCAGGATACTTGGAAGCAGTCTCATCACCATGATGACTAAGTGGTTACGGTTATTGCTTTTATGAGCTCGAACAAAGGCCAAGCGTCTTTTTGAATGAACTCCAAGAGCAAAACACCTTCCAACGAGGTGGTAAGAATCTCCATGCGTTCTATTGCAGGTTGCACCTCGTAAATAGGAGTGATACTGTTTCAGGAACAATACAATATTAATATTAATTTGTCTATGCTGAGTTGTTCCGGATAAAATAAATACCACAATTAATTTCGAAATCAATTGTGGTATTTATTTTTATCCGGGGCGGAGACCTTTTCGGGATTTTGGGAGATGTTTCTGGTGGGGTATTTTTAAAGCGGTTATGTACATTGGTGGTGAAGTTGCTACGAGTACTAGCGCCACTTACTCCGTGCCCGCCGGCTTTAAGTTTATTTAGTCGGTCACGCAAATTTGCTGAGCCGGTGTGGTTACACCAGTTTCATTTTGGTTTTGCTGGGTGAAGCTTTCTCTAGTCGCTTTTTCATATGAGTAGTGTAGCAAGTGTTTGGTAACTGTACAGGTAAGCTTGTCAGCCGTCACATTTATACGAGCATTTAATTTAACTTTGCTACCAACTTATTAAATTGTCCTTTGTAAGGTAAGTGATGGACGCCTTTGTTCCCTGTGTCACCGGTCAAATTCGCGTGCGGAGTTTTTCCGTGACCAATAATCTGTTTTGTCTTCAGGTTTATATCAATATAAAAATATTCTTTTTTCATGAATAAAATTATATCAAGACATAGACAACCTACACAGTTGATGGGAAAGGAGTGTGTTTTAGGGGTGGATTTATTATCAGTATGAACTTTAATTTGGTGTATAGTTTATTTATATGAGTATCACCCGCAGACAATTGGCTTTAATAGCTGGAGGTAGTTATTTAGTGATTTTTTCTCGGCGATTTTGCCAATTTCTTTGTCCTGGATTTATTACGTCAGACACCACTAGAAGCTGTAGCGGACCATTCACTTTGGTGCGTTTTGGTATCATGGCCTTTCTGGCCACAGCAGTATTTGATGTGATTGTCGCTTGGGCACTTTACGAGCTATATAGGTCTCATCCTTTTTCATTACCGAGCACCTACTTCCGCATCGTTCACGCGATCATTATGGCAATAGCGGTATTTGCTCTACTCAATGTTTTTACGGCTGGTAGCAAGGAAACGATACTTGGTCAGGTAGCAATCTTTAATAACATCTGGCTGATTGGGCTGTTCTTCTTTGGCGTCCACCTCTTGTTTCTTGGTCGGATTGTGAAGCAGATTAAATTCATACCGTATCTTATTTGTGTAGCAGGTGCCATGTACATGATTGACACGGGCGCACATTTCTTACTAGAAAACTACGATGCCTACGCTGGAATATTTCTAGCCCTAGTCGCCATACCAAGTATATTTGGCGAAATGGCTTTTGCTGTTTGGTTGCTCTTAAAGGGAGGGAAGGATAACTTGTCATAAAGATAAAACCGCCCTAGGGCGGTTTTAATATCCTCCGGCAGACCTAAGTCTATTTCTTCATTTTAGAGATACCCCAGAATAAAATACCGGCGCCACTAGCTGATAGGAAGAAAAATAATCCGATACCAATTGGCGTACCCCAATGAAGAATGTAAGGTAAGATTTCCATACTAGTTATGTAAATTAATAAAGTTCACTGTTAAGAATAACTTATTCTGCAGGAGATTTCTATGGTTTGGGAACATAAACTAAAAAATAAATACCACAATTAATTACATAATTAATTGTGGTATTTAATTTTGCGATGGAAATTGTAGGGTCAAGCTTCTAAGTAAGATGTTTAGTAGTATAAAAAGAAAAAAGCCCTGCGAGTGTGAAGTTGCAGGGACTTCCTCGTCGGGCTTACTGGTTAATCCAGAATGTCATTCCAACTGCTCTCAAATGGCTCCGACATTATCGTTGGCTCCCATGTGAGGGCATGGGAACACCAGAAGTGCAGGCACTTCTGGTGTTCTGAGTAGCTACAGATACTCCTATCCCAGGGCTCTTTAGGAACCAAAGAGCCCAACCAGGAGGTTACAAGTACGTATGTAGTATCTGCTTCTCGTGAAGCGAATGCAAGTACGACGACTTTCATCGTCTCCTGACCAATGTCAGTTATAACCCGCGATGGGTATTCACGACCTGCCCGGTGCGCAAACAATGTGCGGTCATGGAGACTGATCGGAGATGTCTGCAAACATTTTGACCGACCGACGACGCGACCCATATCAACTTCTGCTGAGAGGAATGCGCCATCCTTCGGTAATACCACGTGCCCAATTGCTTCAGGTAGAAGTTTGCACTCTTCGGGATGAGCAATCAAGTGGTTTTCCGTCTTGCGGGGTATAACAATAGTCCCGCCGCATGAGGTTTTAAATCCTCGCATAGGGGATCCTTTGTTTGTAGTTGATAAAACTAACTTCACAATTTATGTAAAGTTAAACGGGACTTACCAATTAATATAATACATTAGATTATCAAAAAGTCAATATTTATTTTGATAAGTCTTCGAAATAGGTATCTTACAAATGAGCCCACTTAAGCGTTCTTTTAACAAAGGAGTGATGTAAATCATTTTGCATCAAGTTGACTTTGTTTCTAAAGTGGCACAATGACTATCAAAACATCAATGCTTTGAGTAGAGTAAAATTTTATAATTAAAATGTAATGTGTTAGTCCCCTGAAGGGGGAAGGGGTGATCTGTGATAGTATCTGAGCATGACAGAATTTTGGGAAGAGAATTTTAAAAATAAACAAAAAATGTGGGGTGAAGAGGCTGCTCCGGCGGCTGTTATCGCTTCCGATTATTTTCAGAAAAGAGAGATACGTAAAGTGCTTATTCCTGGGATTGGATATGGACGCAACGCTGTGCCGTTCATTGAAGCTGGTATGCAAATAACGGGGATAGAGATCTCTGAAACAGCAGTTAAAATTGCTAAAGAGGAAATGGGTGTCGACAATCATTTATCAAGGTTCTGTGACTGATATGCCGTTTGATAATGAGGTGTGATGGTGTGTTTTGTTATGCAGTTATACATCTGCTTGATACACAGGAAAGAAAAAAGCTTATTGCTGATTGTTACGGTCAGTTAGCCCAGGAGGTGCGATGGTATTTGTGGCAGTTTCTACAACAGCCCCAAATTACGGAAAGGGAACTCAAATCGGGCATAATCGTTTCGAGCAACATGGTGGTGCAAAGATATATTTTTATGATGAGAATGCTGTCATAGATGAATTTACTGAGTATGGCTTACAGGAAGTGCAGGGAGGGTAAGTGAAAAAAGATGTCATTTTTGATGGTTACCTGTATTAAAGAATAAATATTCGCATGGACACAAAGAAAAGCGCCTAATGGCGCTAATATTATAAAAGTGGAAGACTTTGTACCAAGTTAGAACCTCTTTAATTGAAATGGAGTGCCCTAATTTTTTGAAGGTTGTGGATTTGTGGTAAATTTAATTATATGCAAAAAATACATTTTTCAATTCAAATAGATGCACGGTGAGAAAGTATGGGATACCATGCTGGGAGATAATACTTATCGTCAGTGGACTGTACCATTCAGTCCGGGATCTCACTTTGAAGGAACTGGGAGGAGGGTTTTGAAGCCAGGTTTCTTGGTGAGGATGCAAATATGGGTATGTACAGTCGTATTAAAGAGAATCGTCTCAAACGAATATATATCCATTGAGCATGTAGGACTCATCATGGATGGTGTAGTTGATACAACCAGTGACGAAGTGAAGAAATGGGCACCATCTTTTGAAAATTATACTTTCACCACTAAAGACGGTTGTACTGAGGTGTCTGTAGATATGGACATTAACAATGAACATAAAGATTCTTTTGAAGAAATGTGGCCACAAGCGCTTGAATTTTTAAAAATATTATCAGAAAAATAAGAGATATTATGCAAACAAAAAAATCAGTGTACATAAATTTGATTGTTAGAGATTTGGATAAAGCAACTGCTTTTTACGAAGCAATCGGCTGTACCAAAAATCCAATGTTTAGTAACGATGTTGCTAGCGCAATGATGTGGAGTGAAGAGATTGTGTTTATGCTCCTAACTGAAGAATTTGCACACAACTTCAGTGATGGAAAAACAGTCCCTAATCAAAAAAAGTCAGTTAGTGCGTACTACGCTTTAAGTTTGGGTTCCAAGGAAGCTGTAGATGATTTTTGTGCAAAAGCCAAAAGTGCTGGAGGGAGAGTATATGAAAACAAGTTTAATCAAGAGATGGCGGGAGACTTCATGTATACATTTGAAGTAGAAGATACTGAAGGTTATATTCTTGAGCCAAGCCTTTATGGATATATCAAAATTTCCACAGGAGTAAAAATTAAAAAACCGCCCTTGAGGTGGTTTTTTCAATTGTTCTATATGTTTCTATATTCTGTGGAGATGACGAGAATTGAGAGGTCGTTTCTAAGTATAATCATTCGCTATGCTCTGATTCTACTAAGAACTTTCTCCCCGAGCTCAGCAGTTGCTAAGGCAACATGCTTCCGCTTGATTCCATTTCACGCAAGCAAAGCAGTTTGCTTGCTCACCATCTCCACTAACAAAAAACCACCCTGGCGGGTGGAGTTTGTATTAGTGGAAGATGGTGAAATGAATCCGTCCCGAATCAGGTACCACATCATGACTCTACAGTGTGTAGTTACTTCTTTGATTTAAAATCTATGTCTTGAGAAGAAACAAAACAACATAGACTCGAGTTGTTACAATCTTGATTACCTTAGACAACGGCAGAGGTAGTCACAGTCTCGTAGCTATTTTACCAGTAACGCGTATGAGACGTTTACGCTACTCGCATCGATCCGGGTCTGCTTAAATTTAAGCTAGAGCGGGAGCGAATCCAAACGCGTTAGCGTATGGACTTGGTATTGCTTTGTTTGCAAATACAAATGGAACCTTTTAACGAATTGATTCCAACTTCGACACTGCACATAATGGGTAGGCTAACCGTCGATGCCTAGCATCCCCAGAAAAAGCCGGGGGCTTTTTCTGGTTGAGTGAAATGCTTACTCAACCAAATCTCGAAAGTTCTATACTCAAGCCAATTACTTAGCTTTGGACAGTCGGAGTATAGAATATCCCGGCACTTTCTGGGAACTACGTGTAATGGTGATGACGAAGGAGACAAACTTTCCTTACTAACATCGCTACTGACTTTTCAAAATACGGTCGATGTCACGTTTAGTGTCTCGCTTCTTCAGACTTTCGCGCTTGTCGGCCTTTTTCTTTCCGCGCGCTAGACCAATGAGTAGCTTAAGGTACCTCTTTTTATTATACCATTTAATTGCCACTATTGTCAAGCCATTACTTTCGCTCCCACGTTCTAGTTTTTCTAGTTCTTTGCGACTAAGAAGTAGTTTCCTGGCTCGGTCTGGCTCATAGTTCTTCGGTGTGTTAGCGACTTGGTAAGGACTAATGCTGGCGTTAACTAAGTAGGCTTCTTCACCCCGAATAATCACATAGGCTCCATTTAAGGTGGCCTTGCCTGCTCGAACCGACTTCACCTCAGCACCAGACAGTACGACACCAGCCTCGAATTCTTCGAGGATTTCGTAATCGAAATAGGCTTTTTTGTTGCTGATATAGTCACTCATACGTAAACACCATCATACTATAGAGGGTAAAGGGAGGTAGGGCAATATAATGAAAACGCTAACTAAAACTACTTAAAAAGAAAAAGCTCGTAATTTAGCCGTTTTTTTGTATAATGCACGGTATTATGTCAAAACCAGAAAACGATAAGAATCCAGAAATTGAAGTAACGAAAGACACCGAAAACCAAAGTTCGGCTAAGGAAACTGAAAATAAGCTTGAAGAAAAGGCTGAGCCAAAAAAGAAAGTTGGTAATAATTTTTCCAAATTAAAAGAAGTACGTCAGCATGTGCCAATTGGTCCAGGAAATTTTTGGAACAATATGTTGTCGACCGTGATGTTGTTGGTTTTTGTCACTTTGGTTTTTAGTTATTTAACTGAAAATAAAGTCACTCCAGAAGAACTGTCGATTTCTGAAGTAGTTAAACAAGTTCAGGCCGGTGAAGTTAGTGAAATCATCGTCAGAGGAAGTAAGCTCGAAATAAAATACACTGACGAAACCCGCATCATGGGTGAGGCTAAAAGAGAGACCGACTCTTCTGTGTCTGAGTCGCTCATTAATTTCGGAGTTACTTCTGAGCAACTTAATGAAATTAAGATAGATGTCCAAAGGGAAACTGGTTTTGCTTACTGGCTCGGACAGTTTGCGCCGTTTATTTTCCCGCTGATTTTTCTTGGTTTGATAATTTGGTTTTTCACTCGTTCGGTGAAGGGGGCTGGGATGCAAGCCTTGAACTTTGGTTCTAGTAAGGCAAGAATGATTGATCCTAATGACTCTAGTCAAAAGGTAACTTTCAAAGATGTGGCTGGTGCTAAAGAGGCTAAGCAAGAACTAGAAGAAATTGTGGACTTTCTTAAGAACCCTAAGAAGTTTCTCGACATCGGTGCAGAGATTCCTAAGGGAGTAATGATGATGGGTGCGCCAGGTACCGGTAAGACTCTACTGGCACGAGCAGTAGCAGGGGAAGCTGGAGTGCCATTCTTTTCTATCTCTGGTTCAGAATTCGTGGAGATGTTTGTGGGAGTCGGAGCTAGTCGAGTACGGGATCTTTTCCAGATGGCTAAGAAAACTGCGCCGGCTATTATCTTCGTCGATGAAATTGATGCGGTTGGTCGTGTGCGTGGTACTGGCATTGGCGGTGGTAATGATGAACGGGAGCAGACTCTAAATCAAATTTTGGTAGAGATGGATGGCTTTGAACCAAACGCCAAGGTTATTGTGATGGCGGCCACCAACCGTCCTGACGTGCTTGATCCGGCTTTACTACGTCCTGGTCGTTTTGATCGTCGAGTGACGATTGACCTACCTGATCGAAAAGATCGTGAAGAGATTCTGAAAGTTCATGCTCGTAAAAAGCCACTGCAAGAAGATGTGAACTTAGAAATAATTGCTCAGCGCACTCCAGGTTTCTCTGGTGCCGATCTGTATTCTTTGATGAATGAAGGAGCGATTTTGGCTGCGCGGGAACTCAGAAAGAAAGTGGGGCAGTTCGATCTGATTCGTTCGATTGAAAAGGTGATGCTTGGACCAGAACGAAAAAGTCACGTATTGTCTAATCGTGAAAAATTGGTGACCGCTTATCATGAAGTGGGACATGCACTCGTGGCTTCAGTCTTACCTTATGCTGACCCGGTCCAGAAGATATCTATCATCTCTCGTGGTCGAGCGGCGGGATACACGCTCAAGCTCCCAGATGAAGATCGAAAGATGCATACTCGTAAAGAGTTCCTTGATGATATTGCGATGACACTCGGTGGGTATGTGACTGAGGAAATGGTCTTTGGTGACCTGACGACTGGTCCAAGTAACGATCTCCAAGTAGTGGCAAACCTGGCTCGTGATATGGTGACTAAGTATGGTATGAGTTCGCTTGGACCGATTGCTCTTGAGGGTACTGGTGGTCGCATGATTGGTGGTGGAATGAGTGAGGACAGAGGCTATTCACCACAAGTTGCTAAGGCAATTGATGATGAAGTGGCGAAAATCATTGAAGATGGAAAGAACAAAGCTAGAGAGATTCTTTCTAAGTATCGTTCGGCCTTGGACTCTATCTCCAAGCGCTTAGTAGAAGTCGAGACGCTGGAACGAGAAGAATACGAAGCCTTACTCAAGCGTGAAGGGGTAGAAATACAAGACGTCTACAAGAAGCAACGAGAAGAAGATGAAAAGGTAGCTGATCCTACTAAAGTTTTTGAGAGTATAAAACATTCGATCGAGTAGTAAGTAGGGTGATAGGTAAAAGACCGGCGACTTTGTCGCCGGTCTTTTACCTATTTTTAACTTTAAAAAACAAACATAATAAGTTACTATCTAAGGAATGGATAATACGTTTTCTTATGATGAAGCTTTCTCACGTAATCTCGGTCTCCTGACTAGGGAAGAACAGGATCAAATCAAGGATTTTACAATAGCTATTCCTGGTATGGGTGGAGTAGGTGGGGCTCATTTAATTGCTTTAGTAAGACAAGGATTTCAAAAATTTAAAATTGCTGATTTTGATGCGTATGCTCTCAATAATTTTAATCGACAGTATGGTGCTCGGGTAGATACGATTGGTCAAAAAAAAGGTGAGATTATGAAAGGGGAGGCGTTGAAGATAAATCCTAACTGCACTATAGAAGTTTTCTCAGAGGGCATTAATGATAAAAATATAAATGATTTTCTAGCTGGAGTGGATTTGTCGGTGGATGCCCTAGATGCGTTTGCGGTCGATGCGCGCCGGCTGTACTTTAATCGATCTTTGCAAAAGAAAATACCGGTTATTACAGCTGGTCCGATTGGGTTTGGTACGGCGTTCCTTATTTTTAAGCCCGGTGGCCCTAATTTTGATGATTATTTTCAAATAAAAGATACTCACACTGAAGATGAAAAGATAATGCGTTTTTTGGTTGGTTTAGTCCCGTCACTTTTACAGAGACCTTATCTTAAAGACGCAGATATTTCCGAAAGACGTGGCCCGTCATCAATTGGTGCTGTTCAGCTTTGTTCTGGGGTAGTGGTGCTCTACGCTCTCAAAATACTTTTGAATAAAGGTACGGTTAAAGCCGTTCCTTACTATCACCAGTTTGATGTGATGCAGGAGAGGTACATAGCAAAGCGGCTATGGTTTGGTAATGCTCATCCGATCCAAAGATTGAAGCTATTACTGGCTAAACATTTTCCACAACTTCTAGTAAAAGACTAGGTTGTCTTATCTATCAAAATGGAAGCCACGGAGAACCATCTCTCTCCACATACGCTTGTACCATAAGGCATAACCTTTAGAACTAGGGTGTACGCCATCTTTAGCAAACAGTTCCTTCGGTGATCGGGTGAAAGGGTTGTTAGCTTCTTCCGCAAACAATGAAATAACGGGAATTTTCATGTGAAAGGCAATCTGTTTGACGATACTGTGAATACGGTTACAACGCCACTTTAGTACGACTCTTAAAAACTTAGGGAATATTGGTGCGTCACCAATATTATTGTAAAGCAAGAAAAAGACATTCCCATTACTCATGCGGTAAGCGTTTCTTAGAATATAGACTAAATGATTGCCAATGGAGCTTCGACTGGTCAAACTCCAGACGTCATTGCCACCGACGCTAATGATAATGAGGTCAAACTTTTCCTTCTTTACTAAGTCAATTTGCTTTCTCACGTCACTAAATAGTCCGCCATTCTTACCTAAGTTTACAATTTCGACATTAGGAAAATCATGCGCCAGCCGACCAGCAATACTGTCCTCGGCTCTACTGGCGCCAGTACCGACCGCGGTACTGTCTCCTAAGACTAAGATGTTTCTCTGGCTACCTACATTGTCAGAAATCCACCTTTTACTTTTATAGGCTAGTTGTTTGTTGATTATCAAAATTATCAACATACGTAAGGCGTGGAAAACAAAATAAAAAATAACAGCGTAAGATATATAAATCACGATTTCACGCAAAGTCAGTAAAAAGAGCCATTCTTCAAAATTTATAAGGAACTGATTTATTTGTGCTAAAGATGGCATAAGAATGTTTGGGTGTAGGATTGGTTATTGGCTTAAATTACTATTAAATTCATCAGTAACAGAGGAAGGATTAAGTGGAGTGGTCTCGGTAGTGTTCTGAGTAGTACTTTCGCCAATTATTCGACCATCTTTCAGATTGATTATTCGGTCACAATGATTTGTGTATTCGGCTTCGTGGGTAACCATAACTATAGTTTGACCAGTCTTGTGCAGAGTGGCTAAGAGGTCGATAATGGCCCGGCCAGAAGTACTATCCAAGTTGGCGGTTGGCTCGTCGGCAAAGACTATTTTTGGTTTACCAGCAATGGCTCTGGCTACGGCTACGCGCTGTTGTTCTCCACCAGAGAGTTCTGAGGGCAAATGGTGATATTTACCAGGCAGATCAACATCATCGAGTGCCTTAAGAGCAGTTTGTTTAGCGGTGTACCAGTCTTCGCCTCGCATCAAGAGTGGTACGACAACATTTTCTTCAGCTGTTAGGTCGGGAATCAGAGCGTAATCTTGAAAAATATAACCAAGTGTATAGAGTCTAAAATTTACCAATTCAGTCTCATTAAAATCTAGAATATTTTGGTTGTCTATGTAAATTTCTCCAGAGGTTGGTTTGTCTAAGGCTGAGAGCTGGTAGAGGAGGGTAGACTTGCCAGCACCAGACTTTCCCATAATCGCCACAAATTCACCAGAGAAAATTTCAATATCAATTCCTTTTAGGACTTGTGTCAACAGTCGGTCTGAACCAAAAGATTTAGTGATGTTTTTACCAGAGATAATTTGCATATGCTAACTAATTATTTTCTACCTAAGATAGAGTTTAAGGTATTTTGTCTAGTAATCATCCAAGCCGGTACGAACCCAGCAATCAAAGTTACGACTAAAAGTGCTCCAGCTCTTATGTACATTCCTTCTAGACTAATACTGAGTGAGGCGTTAGAGAAAGGAAAGTCTATCGGGTTTTGGTTGAAATATGGTATCAGAACATAGTAGGTAATTAATATACCTAAGATAGAGCCAATGATGGCATAAAAGGCTGCTTGGGTAATATAGGCATATTCGATGGTTCGTCTGGTTATGCCCACCGCCTTAAGAATACCGATCTGGCGTCTTCTCGATAAGGCATTAATGAAGATTACGATAAAAATAGTGATAGAGGCTACTATAAGACCAATTGCTCCAGTGAAGACTCCTAGGATGTCGAAAGTTTTTCGGACATCGATAATAAACTTAGGTACATCTTCTGTGAAGGAATGTATTTCGGCTAGTTTTACTAAGTCACTCTTTTGTAATTGGTCGCGAACTACTTTTTCATCGTAACCGGCTTTTAATTTGACGGCGATTTGGTTGGCGTTGTAGTCAGCTCTATCAAACATGCGCTTGAACTCAAGTTCGGGGATAAATACACTGACTGAGACTAAGTCTACTTTGGATTCAACGATACCTTTAACGATAAATTCACGACTTTGGTCGCCAACAGTGACCATGACGCTGTCACCCGGGTAGACGTTTTTTAGTGAGTCAAAAACATCACCAAACTCAGCGGCGTATCGATCAATGTTATATTTACCAATCAAAATATAACCGCTCTCATTAGGGTCAAGATAACTACCTTCCTTGACTAATTTACTCAAGTTGGTGGTTGCTTCTTCAGCGAGCACGTCAATCCCTGTGATAGCTACTGCAATCACATCTGGTTCAGCACTGAGGTTACGTCTTTCTTTGTAGTTGGCTTCGATAGTGGCTAGTCCGGTATATCTTTGGGTAAAGGAGTAAACTTCCGGATAAGTTTTGAGTTCCTCAATAAAACGTTCGGTTTCTTTAATTCTAGTTTCGCCATCGAGTGGGTTGATGGTTAAGTCACCGATCGCTTCACTACGGACACCTTTCATAGCCCCGTCAACAATCCCGATCAAAATTCCACTTAAAGCCACTAAGTTTAGAAAGGTAAATAAAATTACAACAATAATAAGTAAAGTCGTCCAAAGATTGGCTCGTTGGATTTGTCGTAGACCTAGGAATAAACCAATTCGTAAATCACGCATAGTTTATGGTAGTAGTACTTCTGAGCCAACAGGTAGGTCGATTATTTCGGCAAAGCCATCTGTGCCTACAAGACCGGTTGCGATTTGTGTTTTAACAATTAAGTCACCGGATCTTTGTAGTACGAAAGTACCGTCGGGATTAAAAATTAAAAATCTTTTCGGGAGGGTTGGTACGCCAACTTTCTTTTGACTTTCGATAATTACGTCAGCATTTAGTCCTTCCCGCAACCAAGTAGGATCTTTATCTAAATTGATGTAGGCGTCATAGTAAGCAACACCACCAATGTCTGATGAAATAGGGGAAATAAAAGCGATGTTAGCAGTGAATTCTTCATTTGGGTCAGCATCGAATTTTACCTTTACGTTATTACCAACTTTTACTTTAGTAATGTCGATTTCAGGAATGCGCGCTTTTAATTCGTATTCACCTTCATAAACTATAGTGATGGAATGGTTGGGGCCAGTTGGTTCGCCCACTTTCATACTGACATCAGTAATGATTCCATCAAAGGGTGCACGGATAGTGTAGTCAGACACCCGAGCATCTTGAGCGATTAGTTGCGCCTCAGCTTCTCGGACGCGGGCATCGGCTTCAGAAAGAAGTTCGGTAGTGACTGGGGATAGTATTACTTCTTCGTTGTCCTTTGCTAATTCCAAAGCTTCTTTAGCCGCTTTAATACCTGACTCAGCCTCAGCGACCGCTAGGTCGTAGTTATTTTTTAAGGTTACGTAGCTACTACTTCGTTTATTAGGGATACTGACCACCCAGTCATCAGTGCGGTAATTTTCACCAAGCGCAAATTGGATAAAGAGACCACAGTCACCAAGTGGAGTTGGAGTGTCGAAGTTGGCTGTGTATGTACCTGAACTCAGACCATTTAAGTAATAAGACAGCCCGGAACCGGCATTTGATGGAAAGAGCGATAGTGTGTAAGATCCTTCGTCCTTACAAGTATAACTGCCGGTAATAGTGGGCGGGACGTCATTGTTATTAATGTTTGTTGGGTAGGCTTGTAGGCCGGTTGAGAGTAGTGACTGTCTTGCGTTATTGACTATCTGAGCAAAATCTTTTTCTGCGTTGGCTAGTTTAGTGGTAGCAATTTGGACATTGGTTCTAGCGACTTTCTTTTCTTCTTCAGTAGCTCCACGCACTAGTTGTTGCCTGGATTGATCAAGGGCTTTTACTCGTGACAAGGCAGCTGAGTACTCAGCCACCAGGGCACTACTAGTAAGGGAGGCAATGACTTCTCCCTCTTTTACATTTTCACCAGCACTTTTGTAGATGTTTTGAATAGTGCCAGAAAAGGCAAAACCTAGTCTGGCGATTTTTTTGGCCTCTATCTTACCAGACACCGTAACAGTTTGTTCAACGGTATTGTTTGTTACTTGAGTAGTTTCAGTTGGTTCCACTTGGTTTTGTAAGTAAATACGGTAACCAACAAAGCTAGTGACACTTACAGCAATCAATAATAAGTATAACCAAAAGTTTTTCGAAAACAGAACATTCATATGATATCTATATACTAATAGTATACCAGCTTGAGAAGACCTTTTTTAAGGAGGGCGTTGATAGAAAATTCCTGTGTCCGCCAACTTGGAGTGACCTAGTTTTTAAGAAGCGAAGCGACTATAAAAACGGAAATACTCTTGTGGTGGACCTAGTTTTTAAGAAGCGAAGCGACTATATATTCGGAAACTATCGCATTAAAAACATGTTGCTACACTCCTTGTTTTTGTATACTCCGCATAAGTGAATTATAGTCGCTCCGCTTCTTAATTTTCTAATACTCTTGTAGTGCGAACCAAGGAATACGATATAATAAGTGAACCATGTCTTTACATAAATTAAAGATCAAAGCCTTAAAATTAAGAGCTAAAGGGTTACCTTACAGTACTATAAGGTCTAAGCTGGGTGTTAGTAAAAGCACACTTAGTTTATGGTTGAGAGATATGCCATTAACAATCGAACAAATAAATGATTTAAGAGCGAACTCACCACGGAGGATCGAAAAATTTAGGAGCACAATGTTAGCAAAAAGAACGGAGCGTTTAGCCAGACTTGAGGTTAAGATAAAAAAAGAACTCGGTACTTTAAGTAAAAGAGATGTCTTCATTGGTGGTCTCTTTCTGTATTGGGGTGAAGGTGGTAAGACAAATCCTTATACCACAACACTGGTAAATACTGATGTGGCGATGATTCGATTCTATCTGAAGTGGTTAGTTCTATTAGGGGTAAAAGCTGATAAGGTGAAAATTCGTTTGCATTTGTACCATGATATGGATATAAAAAAAGAAATAAATTTTTGGCACAGTCAGTTAGGCATACCAATAAATCAATTTAATAAGCCACAAATCAAAAAAACTAAACAAAAAGTGTTGTCCAGGAAAGGTTTTGGTCATGGTACCTGTAACGTCATAGTCGGAGACAGGGATTTTACTGATAAGGTTTTGACCACACTTAAAGTGTTAGCTAAAGATATTTAATTTGAAGTCTTTTGCCTTATCGTAGTAAAAATAGTTTACTATTATCACAATGGTCCGTCCGCCAGGATTCGAACCTGGGACCAGTCGTGTATAAGACGACGGCTCTACCAACTGAGCTACGGACGGGTATCAATAGCTAGGAAACTATAACGTACTCCAGGATTGAAAACAAATGACTGGAAAACGCTGAGGCGTTTTCCAGCCATTGACACTCTGTCTACACTAAACTCAAAAATTAAATATAAAAACTCTATCGAAACTTAAATTTACAAAAAGAAAAAGACCATCACTTACCCGAAGGTTTGTGATGGTCAGTTTGGTTAGCTGCAGTGGGGCTTTTCGGGGCTAACCTCGTACGACTGCGCCGTGTCGTACTCTCCGCAAGATGAACTTTTAACTTCGCCAAGTCATGGACGTTCTCCTTGATTCTGAGCGGGTTGGCGGCGGTGCCAACCCGGCTCGGTTACGCCACACATAGTGTGGCAAAGAACGGCTGGTCCGGCAGGGCGGCGCGGGCAAAAACTTGAACTCGAGCCCGCGAGAGCCTAGACCAGCCACCAGCACCGGTCAGTGGCCGCCGGCGCCCAGCGAGGAAACGGAAATGCGCATGGCCGAAAACGAAAATTTGAACTCCTTGAATCCGTGCTTGGGGGGATCTGTCATTTGGGCAACTCCTAGTTGGGACACACTTGCCAATCTGTGATCTGAAACGGATGCTTCAGCAGTGCAAGATAATTACAATAGCACAGTACCTAACTATTGTCAAGCGTTTTTGGATGTGGTCAAATTTGGCATGATTTAGCCCCGATTTGGCGGAGCCAAATCGGGGCTGGGAGCCATATTTAGAAACGTTTGTTGTCTGATCCTAAAACTAGTTCATAAAGTAGCTTGTCTAGGTCCATTCCTTGAGTTGCAAGTAATTGTGACGCGACTGTCGTGTCGTCTGTTACGAGTGACAAGATAAAGTCTGACTCAGAAATTGGTTCTTTCTCTGCACTTTTGAAAAACCTTAACGTAAGAGTGTGTCGACAGATCCTCGTCATACTAGTGGAAGCCTCAGGATTGACTTCATTGTCACCATCCAGTATGGGTTCGTTTGCATTGATGTGGTTTGTCAGACCAGCTCGCAAGGTCCTGATGTTGATGTTGAATTTGTTCAATATCGTTACTACTTGTGTGTTTTCAAGTAGCATGAGTAAAACTTGCTCAGTCGATAATTCCTTCCTTCGCTCAAGCTTTGCCTCAATGTAGGCCAACATCAAGCACTCTTCGAGGCCAGGGGTTAGTTTTGATTGATCAAACATTTGTCCATCTCCAATGTGGTGAAAAGAGCAATCCGGTCAAAAGTCTTTTAAGCCGGGACGTCACTTTTTTATCGTACCTAAAGTTAATTTTAATGCAACTAGAGTTGGAAAATTAATGCAAAAAAGCCCAGACAAATGTCGAGGCTTTCAAAAATGGTGACGCGTCACCGGCGCGAGGGGCTACTGTAATTAAACTGTAGCGGTAAAGAACTTTTCACACTTTGTGAAAGTTTGACTGGGCCAGGTGGAGCGCTGTCCATTGGGCAACGGTTGTGATGTGGCTTTGGCAGACCACCGGCACCAGTCATGTATGATATTAGCACCAGAGACACATACGTCAAGTAAGATAGGGTGTGTAAAGAAACCGCTATAATTTGCGTATTACTCCATATGAAGTTCTTTGCTCAAGAGAGCTATTTTACCCGCGATGAGCGGATATTGCTTTAATTCAAAGTCTTGCGCGATTAATTCTTTCGCTTCTTTGCGCGCAGCTTCGACCATTTTGATATTCTTAATCGCTTCCATACCGAGGTCAGTTAGACCCCACTGCTTCATACCATAAAGTTCGCCACTGCCACGGATAGTTAGGTCGTATTCAGCTAGTTCGAAACCGTTCTTGGCGGTAGTGAGGGCCTTGAGTCTCTCTAAAGTCTTACCACTTTTGCCGGTGGTGTCTTTGGAAGTGACGGCAAAGCAGTAGGCTTGATGAGTGCCACGGATGACCCGACCCCGTAGTTGGTGTAGTTGGGCCAGACCAAATCTCTCCGCGCCTTCGATAATGATGTTAGTGGCGTTGGGAACATTGACTCCAACCTCTACCACCGAGGTAGCAACTAAAATATCTATCTCGTGATCCAGAAATCTTTTCATCACTTGCTCTTTTTCGGCAGGCTTCATTTTGCTATGCAAAATATCAATGCGCGCTGACTGAAAAACTTTAGCCTTGAGTCGCTCGGCTTCTTGCTTGACTGACTTTAGTTGGAGAGCGTTTTCTTTACTCGGATCTGGTTCATCGATCCGTGGACAGATGACAAAAGCCTGGCGACCAGCTTTTAGTTCTTCTGTCAAATGGTCGTAGACTTTTTCTATACCACTTGGGGCGACTACTTTAGTAATGATAGGCTTGCGACCTTTAGGCATCTCATCTAGCAGGGAAATGTCCAAGTCACCATAGACAGTAAGGGCTAAGGTGCGAGGGATAGGAGTGGCAGTCATCGAAAGTAGGTGTGGCATTCTGGTGTCTTTCTTAGCGATGGCTCGTCTTTGTCCGGTTCCGAAGCGATGTTGTTCATCAATAATCACCAAAGCCAAATGTTTAAACTCAACCGATTTATAGATGAGGGCGTGGGTACCAATCAGAATTGGTATCTCACCATTCTTTACCCACTTTAGTAGCTGAGTGCGTGAGATCGGAGTCGGTTTCTCGGGATTGGTCTTAGAAGGGAATTTCATGCAACCACTACCAGTAATCAGGCCAATTTGAATGGGGAGGTGTTTGAAATATTCGATGAAGGATTCGAAGTGTTGCTTGGCGAGAATTTCGGTGGGGGCCATGTAGGCTACCTGCAAGTTTCCGAACTCTAAATCCGCCAGTTTTGGGACATTTCTTTGTTGCGACTCAAAAGTGTCGTCGTCAAAGTAGTCTTCTACATTTCCTCCGTCATTTTGGCCGCGCCTCGAACTGTCCACAAAACTGGCGGATTTATTTTTTGTAATAAGTCTTTTGTAGACCCTTTAGTCCCCTCTGGCGGACGAGAAGTAGCAACCGCGTAGGCGGCGGACGCCGCTACTGCTGTCTTACCACTACCAACGTCACCTTCAAGTAAGCGTGACATCGGATGCTTACCACCGAAGTCTTTGAGAATGTCAGTGAGAGCCTTAGTTTGCGCTCCGGTCATGGCAAAAGGAAACCTTTCCGTGAAAGCCTTGATGTGTTCTTTATCGGTATTGAATTGATAACTAGTAGCGACACTCACTTGCGCTCGCTCTTTAGCTTTGGTGGTCTGGATATAAAAAACTTCTTCAAAGGCAAAACGCTTACGCGCACTTTCGGCGTGCTCAGCTTTCTTCGGGGTATGAATCCACTGCAAGGCGGTCTTTAGAGTCGGTAGGTTGTAGCGATTTAGAATTTCCTCCGGTATTGGGTCTTTAAGTTTATCCAAAATCCCGGCCGAGAAGCATTTTTGCACATTATGAAAGAACCACTTAGAGGTGACACCCTTGGTTTCTCGATAGACGGGGTAAATCGTTTCATCTAATTGTTCGGTGTTTTTAAAGATGGAATCGTGGCGGTCAATCGGCAGGCTGTCGAGCTTTTTCGACTTCAGGGTTCGCCAGGTAAAGCTTGTCCTCGCTACCAGTAACTTTACCAGCGACTTTAACGTACATGCCGTCAGTCAGCATTTTGGCTATGTATGGTTGGTTGAACCACATGATTTTAATACGGGCGGTACCGTCTTCCACCCAACCTTCAGAAATAGGGACGCGACTCTTCCAGCTCTTGCGGGTATTGAGACCACCTAGCTTACCAAACACCACTGCGTCTTGGTCTTTCGTTAGTGAACCAACTGATTGGATGGATGAAATGTCCTCGTAGCGTTGTGGTAAGTGGAGTAGTAAATCCTCAACGGTAAAGATACTAAGTCGTTTTAGCGCCTTTTTATGAGGTTCATCTAAGCGGAAGTGAATAGTTAGTAAGTCAGAAGGGGACATAAGCTAATCATAGCAAATAATGAGAAAAATAAGCCCATAAATAAGCGTAAAATACATTGACTTTTACACCAAATTATGCTATAATAGTAAAAGTGGTGCCCATACACCCTTCTTTACAATGTACCTTAATTCTGTGGGGAATTAAGTAGGAGAAACAAATGCTGAATTTGATCGAACAGAAAGTGGAGCGTGGATTTGACGTGGAGATTTGCGACTGGGAGGGTTTTGTCCTTCACATGATCCGGTCGCTTCAGCGACCGGATCATGACCCGCATTTGCCGGCCTCCGTTCATCAGGACGGTAAACTGCTCTGGAGCTACACCCGTGACCACAAGGGGTTCCGTGGGCTCGCCCAGCTCTTCGAGCATAAGGGTGAGTACGTCATCGGCCTCTGCTGCTGGCATGAGTTGTACGATGTGATCCCGGTACGTGATCTTCCCAAGATGGTTAAGATTGGGGGTGTGTTCCTTGGCGGCCGTGAGCTCGACGACATCATTCAGCTCAAGTTGGAATTGGCCAAAGAACATGGTCTGCAACCGATTTGGTCTGACCTTCAATGTCAGAGGGTCAGTCAGATCAGGGAGGAGCAGAAGTTGGTGACTACTCCGGCCAAGGCCAAGTCGAATACCTCTGACACCAGCAAGGCGAAAAAGCTGTCTGCTCGTGTTGCTCGCGAAGCCAGGCAAGCCAAGATCCTCAAACGGTCGAGGCAGTACGTCTTCACCAAGAATGGTGAGTCCCGAAACGGCGTGCCAGTTGTCGGGGATGAATGGATGTGTCTCATGGATGGCACCTACTGTGTTTCGGTCTCGTCCTACGACGACGAAACCGGCGAAGTGGGCGAGGTTCAGGAATGCTTTATTGTCGTCAAGAAAGGGGGTGGCAATCCGAAACAGGCGCATCCCAGTCGGGTCTTCAAGGAGAACCTGACACTCGTCAACAAGATCAACAAGGGCAACGATGATCTCTCCGTGAAGTTGATCAAGGTTGCTGGAAAGGTGCAACCTGTGGTTATGGCTGGTAGCATGGACGGTATCCGTACCCTTCGTGATCAAGGCCTTAACGGTGGCACGCTGGCAATGTGTCCCAAGGCGGGCGATGAAGGACGCTTCGCTGTGTTCAAGCTTACGTCCGGCAAGATTGAGCCGGTCACGGAAGTGATGCGGAAGCAGTAAGCCAACGCACATTCGACCTTATTGGTCGAACAATAGGTCCGGGAACACTGGCGTTTACGCTAAGACCCGGGCTTTTAATATTTGACAGATTCAAATATTATGTTGTATAACTAGATTGGTCAGTTGGTTCGTCAATCTAAAATAAGGGGAATTAGGAGATGAGTTTTTCACACGATGAATTGGTTGCAATGCATCAACATTGCGATAAGGCTGCTCGGGAAATTTCTACTTCTGAGCCAGATTTTCATCATCTGCAACCTTGTTGCAGTAATCGACTACCGCCTTTGGAGCATGTGGTAGCCGGAGATCGATACATCTTCAATGTTGGACAAGGTCAGATAATGGTCGAGGTTCAACGTTGCGGTTTGTTTGGAGATTTGCAATTCGTCTTGATGTCATCACAGGTTAGTGGACTAACATGTGATGGCTTAAAGCCATTCTTTGTTTCGCTTTCTGCTTTGAAAACAGGGGTGCCTCCCAACAAATTATCCGCAAGAGCGATGATTTTTTGGGTCAATCTCTTGACCTTCAAGCGGCAAAGCCATTTTGGTGTGTCGAAGACATCGAAGCACAAGCCAAGGTACTGATCCTTCAAGGGCTGTCGGGGAATTTATTCCCCGACGGCCTTTTAAAATTTCTAGAGTGGCGTATGCTAGTAGCACTAAGAAATTATTTTTATAAAACATGCCACAGAAAAAAACCGTCAAAAAAGTTGTAAGTAAAGTCGTGAAGAAAGTTTCAAAACCAGAGGTAAAAAAAGTCACTATAAAAGCCGTACCAAAAAAGGACTACGCCAAGATGGCGATGGTGCTTCATAAAAAATTAAAGGGAAAGCTCGAAATGGTTTCTAAAGGGAAGCTCGAAACCAGAGATGAGTGGAGTACGATGTATACACCAGGAGTAGGAGCAGTCTCTAGTCATTTGGCTAAACACTCGGAAGACGCTCGTCTTTACACTATGAAGCGAAATACGGTGGCGGTGATTAGTGATGGTTCGGCAGTACTGGGTCTTGGAAATATTGGTCCCATTGCCGCTATGCCAGTCATGGAGGGTAAGTGTGCGATTCTTAAGGAGATGGCGGATATTGATGGTATCCCGATTGTGCTTGATGTGCATAGTGTGGAAGAAATTATTTCGGCCGTGAAAGCAATTGCGCCGACTTTTGGGGCAATTAATCTTGAAGATATCGCGGCCCCACAGTGTTTTGAAATCGAGGAACGATTGAAGGCTGAGCTGCCAATCCCCGTGATGCATGATGACCAACATGGTACAGCGATTGTGGTTTTGGCTGGACTGATAAATGCTAGTAAGGTGGTGAAGAAAAAATTTGAAGATCTGAAGGTGGTGGTGGTCGGAGCTGGGGCAGCGGGACGAGCGGTGACTCTACTGTTACTTAAGGCGGGAGTAAAGAATGTCATTGTCACGGATAGTAAGGGAGTTATTTACAAAGGCCGAACTGGTCTGGAAGGTTATAAACGACAACTGGCTGAAGTAACTAACTTGGAAAAAATTCAAGGTGATGTTTTGTCGGCTGTGACTGGGGCTGATGTTGTGATTGGAGTATCGGGACCAGGAACGATCGCTAAGGCGCACGTTGAAGCGATGGCGAAAGATGCGATTGTGTTTGCGCTCGCCAACCCAATACCAGAGATTATGCCGGAAGACGCCAAGATGGCCGGAGCGTACGTGATTGCAACTGGACGGTCAGACTTTGCTAATCAAGTAAATAACTCACTAGCCTTTCCCGGACTCTTCCGCGGGGCGCTCGATAAAGGGGTAAGAGATATTACTGATGATATGAAGCTGGCGGCGGCGAAGAAAATTGCTAGTCTAGTAAAAAAGCCGACGGCTGAAATGGTGATTCCGCCGGTGATGACACCAGGCTTAGTGAAAGCGGTGGCTGGGGTAGTGAAGTAAAAAAAGGGGGGACATAAACCGGCGCAAATTCTCGGCTGAGAATTTGCGCCGGTTTATTATTTCACTTGCAAAAAACCGGTGAGTACAGTATTGTTCGGGTATGCGAACAAATTCTCCTGATCAAGGTGCCATGTCTGCCACGAAAGAAGATTACGTTAGAGCCATCTACATCTTACGTGAAAATGGTGCTGGTACTGGAGTGACGCAAATAGCTGACAAGCTTGGTCTGAGTAAGTCCACTGTCTCTGAAAGAGTTAAGGAACTTGAAAAGGATGGTTTAGTTATCGCCTTACCCTACGCGGAGGTGGAGCTCACCAAGAAAGGTGGGGAGGTGGGCGAAAAGATGACCTACAAGCATCGTTTGATTGAAGTATTTTTAAATCAAACCTTAGCGATACCTAAGGAGTTGGTTCATGCTGAAGCAGAAAAACTAGAACACGCTTTTAGTGATGAGGTGACACAGCGCCTGGCTGAGTTTTTGAAATATCCTAAAAATGATCCACATGGTTCCGCCTTACCAAAAGTTAAAAATTGGAAATAATTTAAAAATTAATTAGAAATAAAATAAGATATGAAAAAAGTATTAATAATTGCTCTAACTTTAGTGATTGTGCTCCTGATTGTTGACTACGCCAATGCTCCAGAAGCAGAGGATGTAAATAGTGGTGATGATAAGTTGGTCGCCTTGAGTACCTTTACTATTATCGCTGACATGGTAAGCGCGGTCGGAGGTGACCGAATCGAATCAATCTCGCTTACAAAACCAGGAGCGGAAATCCACGGCTATCAACCAACTCCAGACGATTTAGTCCAAGCTTCAAAGGCTGATGTTTTATTTGAAAATGGTATGAACTTAGAGATTTGGACCGAAAAACTAAGAGCTGGTCTACCTGACATGCCATCAGTTATCGTCAGTGAGGGGGTGGAAGTGGTGTCTATTTCTGAAGATGCTTATGCTGGAAAACCGAACCCACACGCTTGGATGTCACCAAAGCAAGGATTGGTGTATGTGGAAAATATTCGCCAGGCTTTGTCTGATTTGGATCCAGAGAATGCTGAGTATTTTGCTGAGAATGCCAAGGAATATTCAGCTAAGATTCAGGCAGTCGATGTTGAACTCAGTGAGGCTTTGTCCAAGTTACCAGAAGACAATCGCTATCTAGTAACTTGTGAAGGAGCCTTTACTTATCTGACTAAAGACTACGGACTCTCTGAAGTCTATCTCTGGGCAATCAACTCTGATGCTCAAGGTTCACCACAACAGGTTGCTAAGGTTATTAACGTAGTTAAAGAAAAAATTCCGGCCGTTTTCTGTGAGAGTACCGTTGCGCCTAAGATTCAGCAAGAAGTGGTAGCGGCCACAAACGCTAAGCTTGGCGGTGTGCTTTATGTCGATTCACTTTCGGCTACTAATGGTCCGGCTCCAACTTACCTGGCATTATTAGAATATACAGCGAAGACTATTACTGATGGTCTTTTAGGAAATTAGATTATTTATGAATGAGTTTGCAATCGAAATGAATGGCGTGAATGTCGAATATAACGGCAAGTCAGCCCTTAAAGATGCTTCGATAAAAATACCCTATAAAACCTTCACTGGCGTAATCGGTATGAATGGCGCTGGTAAATCAACGCTATTTAAAGTCATTATGGGTCTTATCCCCACTCGATGTGGTGAGGTCTTTGTCTGTGGTGACGAAACTAGTGTGGCTCAAAAGCACGGACATGTCGCTTATGTCCCACAAAGCGAACTGGTGGACTGGGATTTTCCGGTCTCGGTTTATGAAGTGGTGATGATGGGTCGCATTGGTCGGCAGAATTTTCTGAAGACTCCCACGACTGAAGATAAAAGAATGGTAGAAGATGCTTTGGCAAAGGTAAGTATGACAGACTATACCGATAGACAGATCGGTGAGTTGTCGGGTGGGCAAAAAAAGCGCGTTTTCGTAGCGCGCGCGCTAGCGCAAGGAGCAGACATCCTACTGCTGGATGAACCTTTTGCCGGACTTGATGCTCTCAGTGAACGTTCTTTGACTGCGCTCTTGGTAACACTTCGTAACGAAGGTAAGACCATTATCTTGGCGACGCATGAACTCACTTCACTGTCTGATACTTGCGATCATGTTGCGTTAGTGAAAGGTACCGTTATTGCCTATGGTCCAACTAAAGAAGTCTTTACTAAAGAGTTGGTGACAAAAACCTTTGATGGGGTGATGCATCACATTAAATTTGATAATTAATAATATGGAAATAATTCAGTTTTTAATCGAACCTCTACAGTACGCTTTCATGGCTAAGGCTGTGGTGGTGTCGGTGGTGGTTGGTATTACCTGCGCGGTTTTGTCATGCTTCCTAATTCTCAAGGGGTGGTCACTTTTAGGTGACGCTATCTCACACGCTGTCTTGCCAGGTGTCGTTTTGGCGTACATTGTTGGGATTCCGTTTGGGGTCGGGGCATTTATCTTTGCGATGCTGGCAGTGTTTCTCATTGGCTTTATCAAGACTAATACCAAAATAAAGGAAGATGCCATTATGGGTATTGTTTTCACCACCTTTTTTGCTCTCGGTCTTATCTTGATTTCTCGGACGATTAGTTCGGTGGATCTGACCCACGTATTGTTTGGAGAAGTGCTTGGTATTTCTGATTATTCTGCTTGGTACACAGTCGGGACTTTGGCATTGGTGACGGCAATAGTCTTAACTTTTCGTCGCACTTTTATGGTGTTTTGTTTTGACCAACTTTACGCCCAGGCGGTTGGTATGCCAGTTAAGTTTATACACTATGCTTTCTTGGTGCTTCTCGCCATTACTATTACGGGGTCACTACAGACCGTTGGTATTATTCTCGTGATTGCGATGCTTATTACTCCTGGCTCTACGGCTTTTCTTCTTACGAAAAAGTTTTCTAGCATGCTACAGATTGCAGTGGGATTAAGTGTACTAAGTTCTCTGACAGGAGCTTATGCTAGCTACTATTTTAATGTCTCTACGGGTGGCACGATCGTCTTCGTACAGGGAAGTATCTTCCTCTCAGTCTTGCTATACCAGCAACTTAAAGCGGCTCGAAAAAATTCTTTAGCGGTGTAATGCACAATCGTTGGTAGTGCTGTACATTCACCATTAAATATGGTATAATAAAAGTTAGGAGGTGACATTATGACCAACGTAAAGGAAAGGGTTCGTCCAGGACATATTCAAGCGTTAGTTGATGAGACCAGAGCAGGTTTGTGCGACAATCACGATAAGCTCAGTCGTTGTGGCAAACTTGGCGCTAAAGTAGCTAATGAGAATTCGCTGGTTTTCAGATTTAAAACGCAGGAGTGGGAAAGGCAACTTCAAGTTGATGCTGAAGATCATGCCAGGGTCACTCGTGCCGGTTGGGTCGACGACTATGATCCTCTGGATGATTGAGTTGTCCCTTAAGTTGAGGACGAGACCTTCCCCGGGTCTCGTTTTTCTTTTATTCCGGTTTATTTATTTTGACATCTTTGTTATATTTTAAATTGGACAGGAAAGTCCAGGTTCATCAACCAACTGGAGTGTTGTCATGAATGCATCAAAACAAGAAGTTCGTCGCCAACGTCGCTCACGTTCAGCGGCCTGTGCAGAACGGCGCGCTTGGCGTCTGTACTTGCGTACTCTGTACGATGAAGACTTGTACGGAGATGATTTTCCTCAATCGGCGCCAGTTTCGACAACAAGCTTGATGTAGTTCGAGACTGCATCACTTCAAAAATACCCGGCATTGCGCTTGCAGTGCCGGGATTTGCTTTGTGTATAAAACGAACCGCGCATGGTGAGTGCGCGGAGTATGTGTGCAACCGGATGAGTATTATTGTTTGGGGTGAAAACAAAGGACCTCCTTGTCTAAAGCAATAAGTAAGTGGATCAACACTTGCTTCGCGTGTTCTTGACCCTTGGTTCTGGCAATTTCCATTCTGAGAAAAATGCCTTTGGGGGTTATTTCCTCATCTGATTTAAAGCCTAACCCGTATTTTTCAAGTACAGGTAAAGCTGCATCTGGCTTAGCAACCTCGTTTGTGTTTACTAAATCAGGCACGGTTCACCTCCTTTCGTCAGGTTTAAAGGCGTTGTACAAATCCCAATTAAAATCGTAACATGAAATATTCTTTTGTGCAGATTGTAATAAACAGTAGAGATTGACTAAGTTCTTAGGCTAGGGTATAAATATCGCTCTCTGTAGAAGTTTCTCCATGAGGCGGGACCAGCCAAATGCAATGATAAGCCAAGGCTTAATGATGGTATTTGGCTGGTCCCGCCGGGACTGGTAAAAACACAAAATCCAAAAGAGGAAAAGGATGAGAGTAGAAGAGACAAAAAAAGCAGAACCGAAAAGGCCAGAGCCGGTGGTCCACCTTCCGCATCAATTACATGTTGGACATGTGAAAAGTGCGTACATTGGAGGTCTGGGACCTGGTTCTGTGCCAGTAATCGCTTGCATGATTACTATAGGAGTGGGTCACTTTGACCCATATAGTCGTTGGACCAAAAACTGACCGACGGGCGCAAGCTACGGTCAGATCAACGACTATGGCGCTTTGGGATTTCCCCAAGCGCCTTTTCTTTTTTAATTAGTTTGCCTTGTTTAGGCTTGGTTTAATCAATTTGCTTTTTAGAGAGTTGTATTTGACCAATTGGTATAATACATCTGCTATAATTAAGTTGGTATGAATTTGAAGAGTGATATTTTAAATATCATAAAATCTGGCACTAAGGCTCCGTCCGGAGACAATCTCCAGCCGTGGCGTTTTGAGGTTTCTGGTAATGTCATTTCTATTTTTCATAGGGAAGAAATACTCAGTGGTCCAATCGATAGGCTCTCAGAAGCTACTAATGTCACCTACGGCGCTCTAATTGAAAACATGGTCATTGCGTCTGATCATTATGGTTATGATGCAAATGTGACCTATTTTCCTGATGAATCAGATCCATGGCGTATAGCGGATATTTGTTTGGTGGAAAATTCTGAGGACAAAGGAGTTAGACTTTTTGAATATATTGAAAAACGGGTAACTGATAGACGCCCGTACCAGACATTGTCCCTGGACTCTAGTGTTTTAGATGAAATCTCAGAGTTGTCTCAAAGTTTAGAAAATGACATGAGACTTATAGTGCTTGATAATAAAGCCAAAATAAGAATCATTGCTAGATTAATTACGCTCCAACTAAAGATAACTTTTTCTAATAAGCCTTTCCATCATGAATTTTTTGGGTCGTTACGTTGGAACAAGCGTAGTGCTATAAGAACTAAGGATGGTCTAGATGCTATCACACTCGAATTAAATCTGGCTAAGCAGTTTCTGTTTAGATACATTCTCGGTGTCTGGCCAATAGTGAATTTCTTAAATAAATTTGGCATAGCAGACCTAGCCGCTAAGCTAGAAGAGAGTCGTTATATGCAGGCGGGGGCATATATCGCTATTGTTTCCAAGAATCATCAGCCGTCTGACTACGTTAAAGCGGGACAACTTTTTGAGAGACTTTGGCTGGTTTTGACTAGGGCTGGACTCTCAGCACAGCCAGCTTTTTCTTCGATACTAATCAAGCAAGTGTTAGATGTGGCGCCTAGTTTGTTTGGTGCAGACGAAATCGATTTGGTCTGTGATGTGACGGAAGAGTATCGGGAAATTTTTGCAGTGAAAGACAATGAACATATTATGTGTATAATGCGGGTAGGTAAAACAGAAGGTGAACCACGTCGTTCCTTCCGTAAAGAACCGGAAGTTGTCTTTAAAAACTAAGACTTTTTAATTTACTATTAATAGTAATGATGATAAATCATTAATGAATGAAATTATTGATAATTTGAGCCAATTAGACATGCAGGGGATTCTGCTTCTGGCGTCCATGAGCGATTACGCCTTGATAGCGGTGTTTGTCAGTGTCTTTTTCTTGGGCGAGGTAGCTATTTTTGTGTCACTGGTACTAGCGCAACAAGGTGTTTTTAGCTTAGAGTTTGTGTTCGTGAGTTCACTGCTGGCAACAATTAGTGCAGACACCTCCTGGTTTTTAATTAGTCGATTTTTCCCGCAACGTTTGATCCCCAGGGCATTCCGCCAGGTAACGCCTCCGCCGACTATTACACCCTACTTACATATCATTAGGGATAAAGCATTTCTTTCCATTCTCTTTCTTAAATTTTTCATCGGTACTCGTTTAGCGATTATTGTCTACCTTGCTCAGCAGTCAATCTCCTTCTTCCGTTTTTTTATCTACAATTTTATTGGGGCTTTTATTTATGTACTAGTCATCACTAGTATTGCTGTGCTCTTTAGTGAGTTTATTAGTAAAGCCTTTGCTACTTATCGCCTAGTAACAAGTCTAATCCTTGGTTTTGTACTTGTTTACCTTTTGTCTCTAATGGCAAAGAGGTTATATGCCAAATTTGTGAGTAAGGGGAGTGACGGTACAAGTTTATCTTAATTAATTCGAACTAATATTGTACAGACCTTAAAATTAAGAACCTATACCCAGCCATGCAGTTTTTGTATTTGCGGAGACGAGAGGATTCGAAACTTACAGTTTCAGTACCCGTTTTGGACAATTTATTTCGCTTCGCTCATAAATTTTCTCAAAACAGCTTCGAACCTCTCGGAACAGTCACCTGGACTGTTCCTTCCTGTCTCCTTCACTCACTTTATTCACTGCGGAGACGAGAGGATTCGAACCTCCGAGGGCTTTTAGACCCTACCTCGTTAGCAGTGAGGCGCTTTCGGCCACTCAGCCACGTCTCCATTTTATTACAACTTGCTTCGTTCCACTCCCTTCAACCTACTTCGTAACGGTTGATCGAGCAAAGCTCGACCGGATAGATTCTAAAGCAGTTTAGAATCTATGGCCACGTCCCCATGTCTAAGGCTTGTAACCTTAAGTGGTAGTACGATAGCATTTTTTAACTTTATCTGAAAGTTTGTTTGTAAATATAGTTAGAGTTCCATAATTTGTGATTTTAAGCTACAATCACCGCTACAGAAGTAGTGGAACGAGTACAAGACGAAATGAAATGGAGGATTGGGTATGAAAACTAAACTACTTTAGTTTTCATCCGTTCGGAGCGAAGCGAACGATAGTCAATATTGCGGAGCAATGAAGACTAAGGGAGTGGAACGAAACCAAGACGAAATAGAATGGAGGATTGGGTGAGTGGCTTAAACCAGCGGTTTACTAAACCGCCGGACCCTAACCGGTCCCGTGAGTTCGAATCTCACATCCTCCGCGAGCACCAAAAGCAACCCGAATAGGGTTGCTTTTGTTTGTGCGAGCGCGGGGATGTGAGATTCGAACCGAGTGTCGGGGTCCCTCTGGGTCGACGCGAGTGGGGGTCGAAGCGAATGAGATTTTCTTTCTCCGCCAGCTGGCGGAGAAAGAAAATCTATGAGAGTGACCGAATCTCACATCCTCCGCAGATTGACTGATAGCATAAAATGTGCTCCTATATATAAGCTAATTTATTAGCTTCGCTTAAGTACCTTGTCGCATAGGTACTGTCCATTTTGGGTAGCGGAAACTCCTCTCAAGGAGAATGATTATGCGAAAGAACCTTGAATACCTGTACAACGTCGTTAGGCAGATGATGGGAGTGCTTGAGGTGTGGCAATCCATATCTAGAAATCCTGAAATGATCAACGCCCAGTGGTTCATGTGTCAATTTCAGGCGGAGGTTGAGAGAGAACTCATGGCATGGGGCGACGACAAGCTCGGTCTAATCGCATCACTTGGCCGTGGTGGCGATGAAGCGACGATCGAGCGCAAGGAGAGGGGCTACGGCGCTTCGACTCGGACTACCCTGACCGAAGTTGGTCTGGGCACAGTAACTAACCACTTCATGAGTGGCCGAACGCTTCTTCGTAAACTCGCAAGTCTGACAATCGTGGCGGCAATGCTTGACCTAGCTAAAGAGCACCGCCATGGAGACCCGGTTAAAGCATTTGAATAAATGCCAGACCGCTTGAGTCACGGAAGATGAAGCCCTAAGTCGTCCAACCAGGAAAAGCCTCTGGAGGACGGCTTTTTCTATGTCAAAACGGTTAATTTTGTATCAAAAAAGTTTTAACTTCATTTTGTATGCTCGCGAGCAATAGAATAAAATTTAATGAGCCAGCGCTAGAGAAATTATTTCGGTTTGTTTGGGTAAATTTTCTTGTAGAACCAGTTTAGCAGAATGTATCGTGGCTCCGGTGGTGATTACGTCATCTAGAAGTACTATCCTTACGTCAGCTGTAATATTAGGATGGTGAATGTAAGTAAAAGCGTCGGCGACATTGGAAAAACGCTGTTCTCTCGGTAGTTCAGTTTGCGGTACCGTATCTTTAGTGCGAGCTATTAGAGGTATGACTTTTATATTTGGATCTTGTATGTGAGTCAGGACTCTAGCTACTTGGTTGTATCCTCGACTATGTAGACGTTTTGGTGAAAGGGGAACCGGGACAAAGATTGTCGATTTTGTTGGAATGGTCTCAAGCCAATGCTTGATTAGTGTCGATAGTAATACCGACGCTTGCTCGTAATTGTAGAATTTATTGGCAGTGATAGCAGATTTGATTATCTGGTTTGAGTAGTCAGACAAAGCTGTGGTGTCGGTAACCTTGTGAGGTGTAAAAAAACGCACGAATTGTTCGGGCTTTTCATGTCTAATTGTTTTGATACTCGGTTGGGTCGGTGCTAGTAGTTCAACGACTTTGGAAAAGATATCCAGCATATCGCCTAGTATACGATATCAACATGCTAATATAATAGAGTTACACATAAGCATGTTTAATTTTTCTAGTCTTTTTAGTGCAGTCGGTGCTGGTGGTGATACCGGTCGCGTGGTTGGTATTGACCTAGGTTCTTCTTCGATTAAGGTTGTTGAACTACAGAGCAAGGATGAAGTCTTGACTTTGACTACGTATGGAGAGATCCAGTTAGGACCCTACGGCAACCAATCGATTGGACAATCTATTACCCTCGACTCTAAACAAGAGCAACAAGCGCTGGTCGATATACTGCGTGAATCAGCTGTGAAGGCAACATCGGCAGTATTTGCTATGCCACTTAATTCTAGTTTTGTGACATCTATTCACTTAGAGGCAGGGATTAAGGAAGATTTGGCGCCAAGAGTGAGAATTGAGGCACGAAAGTATATACCGGTACCGATTAATGAGGTGACTTTAGATTGGGCTGAGATCGGTTCTGAAGCGGATAGAAAAAATAAACAGCGCGATATCTTGATTGCAGCGATTCAAAATGAGGCATTGAATCGTTTTAAAATTTTGATGCAATTTGTTAATTTGAAACAGCCGCCAACCGAGATTGAGTGTTTTAGTGCGATTCGTGGCGCTTTTAATAATGAAGAAAAGCACGTGGCAGTGATAGATATTGGAGCTGTGTCAGCTAAGCTCTACTTATCTAAAGAAGGTTTGCTACAAAGAATGCATCGAGTCAGGGCAGGGGGCGCTATTGCAACCAAGCGTATTGCCAGCACACTGGACATACCATTCGATGAAGCTGAAGTTTTGAAACGAACTATAACAAAGGAGGACGGTCAGTTTAGTGATGTACAAAGAGCTCATCATAGTTGTTACGAAAGGCCAATCCAGGAGTTCAGACAAGTCATTAAAGAATATGAAGAAACTTCGGGCGCAAAATTAGATGCGGTTTATTTGGCTGGTAGTGCATCACTCTTTCCGACTACCAAGCAGTATCTAGCAGATACACTTCGTTACGAAGTGAGGTTTTTGAATCCTTTCAATAAAGTAGCCTACCCGGCTTTCATGGAAGATATGATGTCTGAACTTGGTCCCACTTTCCACGTTGCTCTTGGTGCCGCACTCCGTTCGTTTGAATAGTTTATTCCACAGTATATACGCGCTTTGTCTAGACAAAGCGCGTATAATTAAAGTATGCCAGGCTCAAGAGATACTTCGTTCATTCCAAAACACACGACAGGTAAAACTGAAAAGAGTAAGATACCTCGACAACTCTTTCTCGGTACCATACTTGTCCGGGTACTTTTCTTTTCCGTCATGATTGCTACAGCTGGAGTTTTTTTCTATGAAAGAAAATTAAGTCAGGAGTTAGCCGTAGAGATAGGTTCGTTTAGAGACGCTACCAAATCCTTTGAGGCAGATGAAGAAAAGCTTCAGACAGTTTTGGCAATGGACAAAAAACTCGCTCAAGCTAGCGATAGATTTTATAATGGTATATCAGTAGCTTCAATCTTAAAGGCAATTGAGGTATCTACTATCGCTACCACGAGAATTGAAAATTTAGATATCTCTAGAGAATCCGATCTAGAGTTGGCCTTAGAGGCAAAAATCCTAACTGACTCCTTTGATTCGGTTTTATTTCAGAGGTCTATATTAGAACAAAGTGAAACACTGAAATCTGTCGAGTTAGAAGATGTGAGTATAAGTATTGCTAGTCAACCCAGCGGTACACCAGGCGCTATCGTTAGGAGTAGTGGATCGAAAGAAGTATCTTTCTCTATGTTAGTAGATTTGGATCCGACCTCTGTACCTGCCTTGACCACAGCTCAATCAGATGAATCAGACGAAATTTTAATTCCGGTCGCACCAGTAAACAGTGAGCCAGTCGCAAGTGAGGAAGCGTCTACAGAAGTAACTGAGCCGGAAGCTAATCAGAATAATATATGATCGGTAATTCACTCTTAACTCAAGTTGGTATTGCAGGCCTAGCGATTGGTATTATTGTTACTTATATCCAACCTACTTTTACTGAAATCAAAAATCGTCAAGATGAAATAACGCAAACCAAGGAAGAATTAGCTAAAGTAAATGCTGTCAATCAACGCCTCAACTTGCTTTATAGTAGTGTAAACGAAATTCCACAAACCGACCGTTTGGCTCTAGCTACTTATATCCCTGATGAACTTGATGAGGTTAAGGTGTTACGAGACTTGTCTATTATTAGTGGTCAGGCCAGGCTGTTGGTGACTAATCTAAAGTATTCAAAGACCGGATCCAGGTCTTCGGGTCAAACCGATACGACAAATGCCACGGTCCCGTTGCCGAAAGTACACTCTTTTGATCTTAGCTTTACTAGTCCCTATGAATCACTCAAGGAATTCTTGTCTCTGTTAGAAAAGAATAATTATCCATTGGATATTACCGAAGCAAGCATTGCTCAGGAAGATTCAGGACAAATGGATGTGGTGTTAAAGATTAATACGTACTCAGTAAAATAATCATTATGGATTCTACCGTCAAAAACATAGCGATCGTATTACTTCTCCTAACCTTTGCCTTCATTGGGTATTATCTGTTTATTCAAAAAGATCAAACAGAATTATCAATCAGTGGAGCTGATGTCAGTCAGGAGTTGTTCACTAACGTGCAAAAGTATGTTGAACGTCGGACAGTTCTAGATAAGGTAAAGCTGGATCTAGGTATCTTAAGTGATAATCGATTTAGGAGCTTAGTCAGCTATACGACACCGATAGTTGAGCAACCGATTGGACGAGAGAATCCATTTGATAAAATCAATCCAGCGCAAGTCAATCGATCTACTAATACGTTTTAATTATCTATGAATCCATTGGATAAGTTGATAAGTAATGGTCATGTCACTGAAGATTTTGCGCAGAAAGTAAACGAGACTATAGAAGAGACAGGAAAATCGCTAGAGGCTGTTTTGATAGAAATGGGGATCTCTAGCGAAGTGGTCCGTAACCTTTTTGCCGAATATTACGAAGTGCCGGCTTTTATTATTCCAGAAGGTTTTAATATTCCTGAGGAAGTTTTGTCGTATATTCAAGAAGAGTCAGCTATTCATTATCGGATAGTGCCACTAAAGGTTGAAGACGGTCTACTTTATGTGGGAGCCAATGATCCAGAGAATTTACAGGTGAGGGAAGTGTTGAACTTTATCACTAGTAAACTAGACATAACCTACAAGCTAGTGTTTATGCTTGATGCTGACATCACGCGAGCCCAGCATTTTTACGAAAATCTCAAAGGAGATGTTACTGAAGCATTGGTGAGTCTAAAGAGCGAACTCGATGCTGAGATAGCAGCTGGTTCAGATGAAAGTGAGGCTTTACAAAAAAAAGAAATTGAACATATTGAGGAAGATGCCCCGGTGACAAAGATTGTTGCCACGACGCTACGCTATGCGGTAGATGGTGGGGCTTCTGATATTCACATTGAACCTAGTGAGACCAAGATTGTAGTGCGTTTTCGCGTTGATGGTGAGCTAGCAACTTCTCTTGAGTTGCCACAGAATGTGCACCAAGCGGTAGTGGCGAGAGTTAAGATTCTTTCCTCGATGCGTTTAGATGAGAAGCGTAAACCACAAGATGGACGTTTTTCAGCTATTTTTGATGGGCGTAAGATTGATTTCCGTGTGTCAGTTTTACCCACTAATCATGGGGAGAAGGTGGTAATGCGTATTTTAGATAATGAGCACGGCGTTCGTTCGCTTGAGGATGCTGGAATTTCCCCACACTTACTTCAGGTAGTCAGGAAGGCGATTAAGGAACCTTACGGGATTATTCTCATTTCTGGTCCGACTGGTTCAGGAAAGTCTACTACGCTATACGCGATGTTGGCGGAGGTCGACAAATTGACTAAGAATGTACTCTCTTTGGAAGACCCAGTTGAATATAATATTGAAGGAGTAAGTCAGTCCCAAGTTAGACCAGAGATTGGTTACACGTTTGCTCATGGTCTTAGAGCTGCTCTTCGTCAAGACCCAGACATTATTATGGTGGGAGAGATCCGCGATAAGGAAACAGCCCAGCTAGCCATTCAGGCGGCTCTGACTGGTCACTTGGTGTTGTCTACTATTCACACCAATAATTCCATCGGTGTGATTCCGCGTTTAATTGATATGGGGGTCGATCCTTACTTGATTGCGCCGACTCTCAAGCTTGCCATTGCCCAGCGTCTAGCGAGAAGAATTAATGATGGTACGGGTATTGTGCATGAGGCGAGTAAGAGTACTCAAATGATGATGGAAGAAAACTTTAAAACTCTACCGGAACGTTTTCATAACAGAATTCCTAAAAATAAAACCATGGTTAACCCTGAACCAACCCCAGGTTGTGCTACTGGTCTTAAGGGTCGCGTAGCTGTGATGGAGGCACTTGAAGTAACTGACGAGATACAAGATCTTATTCTCCATAACGCTTCAGAGGATCAGATCTACCAAGTCGCTAGACGAAATGGTTTTATGCCAATGAAGGAAGATGCCATCATCAAGGCACTCGAGCACGTGATACCTTATGAAGAAATGAACGCTTTTGGTACTAAGATAGGTTTGGAAAATGAACTCTCTGAACCAGATACTGTCGATAACCCCGAGAATATAGTTCCTAAAAAGGATATAATCATAACTGATGAAGATACTCTTAGTTGATGACGACGATTTTTTGCGAGACATGTACGCGTCTAAGTTTATTAGTTGCGGACACACTGTCGAAGTGGCAGATAGTAGTGCCTCAACTATTTCTAAATTTCAAAATGGTTCTACTTTTGATTTACTTATTTTAGACATGGTGATGCCCGGTACTTCTGGAGTGGAGTTACTAAAAATTATCAAAGACCGATTCGATAGTCAGTTGAAATACTCCATCTTTCTTTCTAACCAGGGTCAAGATGAAGATATTGAAGAAGCAACACAGGCTGGTGCGATTGGTTATATTATCAAAGCCCACTCCATTCCGAGTGAAGTAGTCCAGAATGTCGAGAAGATTGTTAATGACTATGTTAAGAAAAGTTAACTATGGCTGTTAATTATAAATTAGAACTAAAAGCTTTAATTGACATTTTGATTGCTGAAAAGGCGTCAGATATTCATTTTTCTGTTGGTAGTCATCCACTAATTAGAATCTCTGGTAAATTGATGCCACTCTTAAAGAAACCAATTTTGACTGATGGCGATATCACCGGCTTTGCTCAGGTAGTAATGCGTAAAGATCAGTTCGAGCGCTTGGAGAAGCGAGAGGAAGTAGACTTCTCTTATGAAAACGAAGATCAGGTACGTTTTCGTGGTAACGCCTTTTTTCAGCGTGGTAAGAAAGCGATTGCTTTTCGATTAATTCCCAACGTGATTAGAACTTTTGAAGAATTAAACCTGCCACCAATTCTAGAAACTTTTACCCAAAGACCGCAAGGTTTCTTTCTGTGTGTAGGGCCAGTTGGTCAAGGTAAGTCTACTACTTTAGCGGCGATGGTTAATAAGATTAACCAAACGAGATCCGAACATATTGTGACTATTGAAGATCCGATTGAGTACGTTTATAAAGAAGAAAAGTCACTGATCGACCAGCGTGAAGTTGGGCTTGATACTGTTAGTTTTCAGTCAGCACTTAATGCTGCCTTTAGACAGGACGTCGACGTAATCTTGGTTGGTGAGATGCGTAATATGGAGACTATCGCTACCGCCGTCACAGCTGCTGAGACGGGACACTTAGTTTATTCGACTTTACACACTAATGACGCAGCCCAAACCATTAGTCGTATTATCGATAGTTTCCCTGGTGATCAACAGAGTCAAATTCGAGTTCAGTTATCTAGTTCTCTCATTGCTATATTTTCACAGCGTTTGGTACCTCATATCAATGGCGGACTAGTACCAGCTTATGAACTGCTAATCAACAACACCGCTGTCAGTAATTTGATTCGTGAAAATCGTATTCATGAAATTGCTTCGGTTATTGAGACTGGTCTTGAACATGGCATGATTGATATGAATCGTTCTTTGGCTAAGTTGGTTCAAAATGGTGACATTACCGTTGAGAATGCTTTTACCTTTTCTACCAACCCTAAAGGTCTAGAACGTCTCATCTAATTCCTATCATATGCTATTTAAATATGTTGCTTTAGACAAAGAGAATGCACAAAAAGAAGGGACTGTTGAGGCCGTGACAGTAGACTCGGCTATTACTGCCGTACAGAAACGTGGCTACACCCTGGTTTCGATTGACCCAATCGAAGAAGGAGGTGGTCTTAATGGTATTTTAAATATTGAATTTGCACTTTTTAATTCAATCTCCAATAAAGACATCGTCATTCTATCGAGACAGATATCTACTCTGTTTCAAGCCAGAGTTTCACCACTGCGTATTTTTAGATTACTGTCAGCTGAACTTGAGAATGAACGCCTACAAAAAATCATGAATGAAGTGGTGGAAGATCTGCAGGGCGGTAGCTCTATCTCCAGAGCACTAGCTAGTCATCCGGACGCCTTTTCATCTTTTTATGTAAACCTCGTGCGTGCTGGTGAAGAGTCTGGTTCACTCGAGAAGTCTTTTTCTTATTTGGCAGATTATTTGGACCGATCGTATGAGATTGTCTCTAAGGCTAAAAGTGCACTGATTTATCCAGCCTTTGTGATAAGTATCTTCATTGGCGTAATGGCGCTGATGCTTACGTTAGTTATTCCTAAGATTGCTAAAATTTTGACTGACTCTGGTCAAGAGTTACCAATTTATACTAAAATAGTAATTGCTATATCTGATTTTTTGGTTAATTACGCTGGTGTGTTGATGATTGGTATCGCGGCCGGCGGATATGCACTCTGGCGCTTTAAGAAAACTGATGTCGGACAAAGAGCCTTTGATGAGTTTATTATTTCTGTCCCTTATATCGGTGATTTACAAAAAACTTCTATTAACCCGTATTTGTGACAACCTATCTACGATGCTTAGTAGCGGTATTTCGATGGTACAAGCACTTGAGGTGACGGCAGACGTGGTAGATAACACCGTTTATCGAGAGATTGTTGAGTCAGCCTTACTTGAAGTACGTGGGGGAAAGTCTTTTGCTGATGCAATCTCTGAATATCCAGAGATTCCTGGGGTGTTGTCACAAATGGTTCGAGTAGGTGAAGAGACAGGAAGTTTGGCTGAAATTTTAAATACCCTGGCTAACTTCTATCGTCGTGAGGTAAATAATGCCGTTGATACCTTAATTGGTCTGATTGAACCAGCAATGATTGTCATGCTCGGCCTTGGAGTAGGCGTGCTGTTAGCCTCTGTGCTGATGCCTATCTATAATCTCACCAATTCATTTTAAGCTCTAGTTGTCCACAGTAGCAATTCTGTAGCAAAACTAACGACGTATAATAATAGTAGCCGCGTACAACGTGGACATTGCTGAATGGATTTCAGGTACACAGCTGATATCTGAAATAAACTCAGTAATCAGAGTATTAATAAAATTATATATCCTATGAATAAATCATTATTGACACGAGGTTTCACACTTATCGAACTCCTCGTTGTAATCGCTATTATTGGTATTTTGGCAGCTGTAGTACTTTCATCTCTAAATGATGCACGTAGTGGTGGACAAGATGCTTCATTGAAGCAGAGTATGACTTCACTTCGTTCACAAGCTGAGCTGTTTTACAATTCTAATGCTGCAAACCCTTATACCTACACTAACCTTTGTGCTGATCAAAAGATCACTCAGTTACTTAATGCAATCACTCAAAACAGTCCTGCTACTTCTATTCAAACTGCAGCTAACTCAGTAAGTAGTGCTTCTACTGTAACTTGTAAGAATGATGCCACAAGATGGGTAGCTATTGCCCCGTTAAGTTTAGTTTCAGGACAGGCCAATGCGACACGTTCGTTCTGTGTTGACTCAGCTGGTCGTGCTACAACTACCGCTGTTGGAGCTGTGGCTGCTGGTGACTTCCAGTGTCCTAACTAGTCATATCATTTATGACAAAACAAAAAAATGCCCAGTGGGCATTTTTTGTTTTGTCTAAAGTGTGAATATTATAATAAGTATGAATAAAGGCTTCACACTTATCGAACTCCTCGTTGTAATCGCTATCATCGGTATTTTAGCTTCTGTAATCCTTAATCAGTTAGGAGGAGCTAGAGAACTTAGTGTTGAAGCAAAAATAACTACAGAGATGGATGCTTTACGTAAAGCTGCGGCAGTGATTGAGTCTAAGGAACTCACTTATGATGTAGTTTGCGGTACCAATGGTTTTGCTACTTCTTCGCAGATTTTAAGGCTTATTAGTTCTATTGAGAAGTTTGCTTCATCTACAGTTGTGTGTAATTCAAGTACTGATGCTTTTGCAGTTTCGATCGACCTACCTTTTAGTGAGTATTGGTGTGTTGATAGTACAGGTAAGTCTCACGCTACTTCAACCCAACTATCATCCTCTCCAGTAGAATTTACCTGTCCTTAATCCAGATAGGGTAATCAATTTAATTTGCTAGCTAGTGCTATACTTACAGCATGGAAATTTTCTCCAGTTTAAGTCCAGTTTGGCTACTCAGCTTCACTTTTATTTTCGGCGTTATTATCGGGAGTTTTCTTAATGTTTATTTATACCGCTTTCATACTGGTAAGTCACTGTCAGGACAATCACACTGTTTGTCTTGTGGGACGACTTTGCGACCTTATGAGTTAATACCCTTTATTCTTTTTTATTTTTGCGTGGGCGTTGTCGTACCTGCTCTTCGCATATACCGGTTAGGTATTTTTTAGTGGAGCTACTGACTGGTTTGATGTTTGTGTTGGTTTTAATGAACTTCGATACCATTTTTATGGTCACACTTATGTTTGCTTTAGTCTCTGTTTTAGTAGTGATTGCGGTGTATGACCTTTATCACATGATTATCCCAGACGAGTTGGTATTAGCTACTTTAGTGTTATCACTAATACTGCAGGGCCAGCAACTATTTATATCTGAGCAATCAATGACATTTATGTTTAAACCTTATAGTGGCCCTGATAGGTTCTGGGTTTTTATTTATTCTTTGGAAAATTTCAGATGGCAGATGGGTGGGGTTTGGTGATGTAAATTAGCTGTACCTCTCGGATTGGTTGTTGGTTATCAAGGAGTTTTCTCCATGTTGGTCTTGTCGTTTTGGATTGGGGCTATTATCGGCCTTGGTTTAGTGGCTTACGAACATCTGAAGCGCAGGGGACAATCACACTTACGTTTCTTGCCACAAAGACTTACAATGAAAAGTGCCGTACCGTTTGCCCCTTTTCTTATTCTTGGTTGCCTAGCGGTAGCTCTCTTTGGTCTCAGTGTCATAAGTATGTTGTCGTATGGTTATTAATACAATTTTCTCTAAAAGTATACAGAATAACTCCAATAGAGGTTTTGGTTTGATTGAGCTGATGGTTAGTATTGGCATCATTGCTCTAGTAATGGGAATAGTTATGGTTAGGCAATCTGCCTTCAATGGAGCAACACTTTTGCGTGACCAGGCTTATGTACTAGCTCTCGCCATCCGTGAAATCCAGTTACTAGCTGTTAGCGCTGAGCGTACAGATGCTGGTTTTAGAAATGTGTATGGATTCTACTTCAATACAGATACACCAAATAACTATATTGTTTTTCGGGATGGTAATAACAATAATTTCTTTGATAGTGGTGAACAATATGGCAAACAATCTAAGATAGATGGTCGGTTTGGTATTGATGAAATTAGGTTAGTTGGAAGTGGTTCAACTCCAGACGAGGTTTCCATTGTCTTTGAAAGACCAAACTTTGATGCGGTCATATATACTGCTCCTGGTACACCAGCTTCAGCCAATGTTTCTGGAGTAGAGATTGATATTAGAGTTAAGGATACGGTAGGTGATGAGGCAAATAAGTTGCGTACCATTGAAATAACTAGAGCCGGTCAAATATCGGTACTCAGTATATAATATGATTATGTTAAAGAATCTCAAAAAGGAAAACGGCTTCACTCTAATTGAGATGATAGTTTCTTTGGGTATCTTCTCTATTATTATCACCACGGCTGTGGGGGCTTTGCTAGTACTGCTGTCCAGTAATCAACGATTACAAACAGATCAAGGTATTATGTCTACACTTTCTTTTGCAGTAGACAGTATGACTCGTGAACTTCGTACTGGGTATAATTATTTTTGTGAAGGGTATGCCGACTATGATGCTGGATCAGACTTAAATTTTATGAACGATAATAATGACCACGAAGCGGGAGATGGTGGTTTAGATATCATTGCTACGACTGATTGTCCTAACGGACGCCCGTCTAATTTTGCGCTTCAAGGGGTGTCTTTTGTGGAAGGAGGAGATAGTATTACTGGAGGATACAATCGAATAGCGTATTACTTTGACAAGACTCGGCAGACTATTATGAGAAGGGTGGGGAATGATGCTTCACAATCAATCATTTCTTCCGATATAGAAATTGTGAATGCGGAGTTTTTTGTCACAGGTAGTGCTTCGTTGGATTCTAGTAATAATACCGAACAACCAACCATTACAATTTATATAGAAGCAAAGAAGGTAGGAGAACCAAAAGTATACTACTTACAAACGACCGTCACGCAACGGACATTAGATCTATGATGTATCAATATTTAAAAAACCAAAGTGGATTTTCACTAGTTGAGATGTTGGTCTCTATCACCATCCTACTTTTGGTGATTATTGGTCCGATGACCATTATTGCTCGGACAGCTAAAAGTTCCACCTATGCTACGGAACAAGTCCAGGCTTTTTTCTTGGCGCAGGAGGGGTTGGAATTGGCGCAAAAAGCTCGTGATGACAGACTTCTCAGTAGTTTTGTAACCCCAGGCACTCCCTGGAGTGATTTTAAAACCGATGGTACCTATGCTAATTGTTTTAATGGTAATGGTTGTGGTTTGGAATGGCATAATACTACAGCCGGGGCTTTGGCTACACCAGTTAGTTGTAGTCCTGTAACTGACTGTCGAATATATCAAAAGTCTGCTACTGGTCGGTCTAGATTTACTTATAGTGCTGTAGATAATTCTGTCAGTAATACTCCTACGCCTTATACTCGTGTGATTAAATTCTCTAATACTAACGATGGTAAAGCGGTGAAAGTGGTTTCTAGTGTTACTTGGCAAACGGGAACTTTAGTGGCTAGTCAGCGAGTAGAAACTGAGACTTATCTATACAATATCTATGATTCTAATTAAACCAAAAAACGGCTTTGCACTACTCATGACACTAATAGTAGTCAGCGTAGTTATTACGATTGGTTTAACTATACTGGATTTAACTATCAAACAACTTAAGCTATCGACTAATTCTAAGGATTCGGAAAATGCTTTTCATGCTACTAATGCCGGCATTGAATGTGCCCGGTACTGGCGTCTAAAAGAAAAGGATGCTTTTGAGGCTGTTCCACCAGATCCGGATGGTGTTTCAATAGAATGTTTTGATGCTAATGCTGTCACTACCGAGGTGTCTGAAGAACTTAGTGTGGGAGTATATAAACATGATTTTGAATTGACCTGGGGTAGTGGGTCGGATAGATGTTCTAAAGTCAGTATGATAACTTTTTCATCAAACACTACTGATCCAGCTACTTCTCTCACTAATATCCAATCTTATCTACCTAGTTACCCTAACAACACCAAGACCTGCGATCCTGGTGGTCGTTGTACCATTATCTCAGTTCAGGGCTACAATAAGCCGTGCCCAGGTTCAGGAGAAGAATTTCCAATAGGTACTATTCAGCGAGAAGTTTTGTTAGAATTGTAGTCATGAAGTCAGAAAAGCCAGATTCATCAGAACGACTGATAAGGTTGCGAGAAATTATCGATTATCATCGTCAGCTTTATCATACTGACGATAATCCAGAGATATCTGATCAAGCTTATGATGCTCTTGTTCAGGAATTAGTAAAACTTGAAGAAAAGGTTTATGGTCAAAAGAGCGATTTTAGTGAAGCGGTTGGTTCTGCTCCGAGTAACGCTTTTGCTAAGGTAAAACATGCTGTTAGACAGTGGTCGTTTGATAATGTTTTTGACTGGAGTGAACTAGAAGTGTGGCAAGAGCGACTAAAAAAAATACTTGAGAAAGCTGAAGAAAAACAAGTGGGTCTGACTTACGTTGCCGAACACAAAATTGACGGACTGAAGGTAGTTTTAGAATACCGCCAAGGGAAGTTCTTTAGGGCACTGACCAGAGGTGACGGAGTGACTGGTGAAGATGTGACACATACCGCGAAGACGATAAAGACTTTGCCGGAAAGCTTAAAGTATAAAGTGGATTTGATTTGTGTGGGTGAAGTATGGCTTGGCCAAAAAGATTTCACTAAACTGAATGGGGAGCGAAAAAGTCTAGGTGAACCACTTTTTGCCAATCCGAGAAATGCTGCCGCTGGTTCGCTTAGGCAACTTGATGCAGAGGTAACTAAACAAAGAGCCTTATCATTATTTACTTATGATATTGATAAGTTGGTTATTTATGACGCTGATGTAAAAGAGCCAACGACGCAGTTTGAAGAGTTGACCTTGCTCGAAGAGTTAGGTTTGCCAGTCAATAAATATCCTCAAAAATGCCAATCGTTAGTTGAGGTTGAAAAATATTATCAAAAGTGGAAAACCAAACATGAAGACCTACCTTATGGCGTCGATGGGGTGGTGGTGAAGTTAGATAACATTTATTTACAAAATGTAGCTGGTTACACTGCAAAAGCTCCACGGTTTGGAATTGCTTATAAATTTCCGGCGATTGAAACCACGACGGTGGTTGAAGCGATAGAATTACAGGTGGGGCGCACGGGAGTGGTTACTCCGGTCGCTCACCTCAGACCGGTAGTGGTTGATGGTTCGACGGTAGCGAGAGCTACTCTACATAACGAAGATCAGATTAAACGTTTAGATATCAGGGTGGGTGATACCGTTATACTTCGAAAGGCAGGTGATGTTATTCCAGAAGTGGTGTCAGTCTTAACTGCCCTGAGACCAAAAAATGCCAAGCCGTATGTGTTTCCTAAGAAAGTTCCACTCTGTGGAGGTGATGGTAGTATCCAAAGAATTCCCGGTATGTCGGCTTACCGCTGTGTTTCCTTGGATTCTGATTTTTTGCGTCGGCAACAATTATATTACTTTGTCTCCAAAACAGCGTTGAATATTGATGGGGTGGGACCGAGTACGATTGATGCTCTACTTGACGCTGAGATGATTAAGGATGCTTCAGACCTTTTTACTTTAACTGAAAGTGATTTTCTCAAATTAGAAGGTTTTAAAGCTAAGTCAGCTAAAAATGCGGTGGAAGCCATCAAAAAATCCACTACTATTCCTCTGTATCGGTTTATCGTCGGGCTATCTATTGATAATGTAGGTGAAGAAACTGCCAAGTTACTCGAAGACAATTTTCCTAACATTGAAGCACTACAAAAAGCCACTCTAGCTGAACTTGAAGCTATTCATGGTGTCGGTTTAATTACGGGACAAGTTATAGTAGATTGGCAAAAAAATAAGCAGGCTCAAACGCTTGTCAATAAATTACTTAGACATATCACTTTAGTTAAAGAAGAATCAGTTGGTGCTGAAGGACCGTTGTCAGGTAAGTCTTTTGTCTTTACTGGTACCCTAGAAGATCTCCCACGCAGTGAAGCACAAGCGCTGGTCAAAAAACTTGGCGCCACAGTAAATAATTCGGTTACTAATAAAACTGATTTTGTAGTAGTCGGAAGTGATCCAGGTAGTAAAGCTAAGTTGGCCGAACGTTATGGCGTAAAGATTATCTCGAAACAAGAGTTTTTACAGCTCGTAGCCGGATAAGTTATAAGATGATATTATGCCCAGCATGAATAAAGATGATGTACAACATTTAGCCAACCTGTCCCGGATTGAACTTTCTGACAGGGAACTCGAATCTTTCACTAAAGAAATCTCCGATATTTTATCTTACGTCGGTAAGGTGCAAGCTTTGGTGGCGGATGAAGTGGATACAGAGCCAGTGTTAGGAGCTAGGTACAATATATTTAGAAAAGATGTGGTTACCAATGATCCAGACAGTCATACCGAAGCTTTGCTAGCGGAAATGCCAGCCAAACAAGGACGATACTTAGAGGTAAAGAAGATTTTAAATATTGAATAGTCTTTCAGATATGCTTACGATAAAAGATTTGCAGATAAAATACCGTTCCAAAGAACTTACTCCGAGTCAAGTGGTAGCTGATTCGCTGGCAACAATTGAGTCTAAGAACGCTGATCTAAACGCCTTCTTAGATGTTTATCAAGATGCTGCTACAGAGGCAAAGGTCGCGACCGAAAAGTTTGCAAACGGAGAAGATTTAGATTTACCACTCCTTGGTATTCCGCTCGCTATTAAGAATAATATTATGGTGAAGGGGAGAAGGGCGACTGCTGCTTCCAAAATCCTGGAAAATTATACCGCTACGTATGACGCCACTATCATTTCCAGACTTAAGTCAGCGGGAGCGATTATTGTAGGAGCTACTAACTTAGATGAGTTTGCCATGGGTGGTTCAACTGAAAACTCTGCCTTTGGTTCGACCAAAAATCCGCTGGATCCAAAGCGTGTACCGGGAGGCTCTTCGGGTGGTTCCGCTGCCGCGGTAGCGATGGAAGCTGTACCAGCAGCCATTGGTACCGATACTGGTGGATCAGTCCGTCAACCGGCTAGTTTTTGTGGTTTAGTGGGCTTTAAACCTACTTATGGCGCCGTTTCTCGCTATGGTTTGATGGCTATGGGTTCTTCTTTAGATCAGGCTGGACCACTGACAAATACTGTGTCTGACGCTGAGCTTCTCCATTCAATTATGGCTGGGGTAGACACTTTTGACGCTACCACTATTGATAAAGATACTTATGATGAATATCCTGAGAAATCATCTTATGTTTTTGGTGTACCAAAAGGTTTTCTAAGTGAAGGAGTTGATGCGGATGTTCTTCTGACCTTTAATCAACACTTAGAATTACTTAAGTCCGAAGGTCACGAAATTAAAGAAATTGATCTACCATTGTTTGAAGCTGGTCTAGCCGCTTACTATATTGTGGTGCAAGCGGAAATCTCTTCAAACCTAGCTCGTTATGATGGTATCAGGTATGGTCTTTCGGTAGAAGGAGATAATCTTCTGCAAGTTTACCAAAAGACCAGAGCAGCCGGATTTGGTCCTGAAGTTAAGCGTCGTATTTTACTCGGTACGTATGTTTTGTCGTCAGGTTATTATGACGCTTTTTATGGTAAGGCACAGACAGTTCGGACTATGATGAGAAAAGAATTAGCGGAAAATTTTAAAGCAGTTGACTTTATTTTGACGCCAACTGCACCGACCCCAGCTTTCAAGTTGGGTGAACAAGAAAATCCACTAGCTATGTATAAGCAGGATATCTTTACCGTACCAGTCAATCTCACTGGTGTACCGGCTTTAACTTTCAAAATGGGTACTGTCGATAGGGAGGGAGTAAAGCTTCCAGTTGGGGTACAATATATAGCACCACATGGTGGTGACTCTCGTCTCTTTTCGATTGGTAAAAAAGTCTACGACGAGCGTCTCTAAATAGACCTTGTCTTTATGCAACCAGAAATAATTCCAGCCACTACTACCAATGCTGATGGGGTAATCATCCCTAGTGCTGACTTAGCTGTGGACTCCGTTTTTGGAAATGCGTTTGACAGCTTTGGTGTTGGTAGTTTCGTTTCAATGGATGGAGTGCTGGCTTTTCTTAACGTAGTCTGGTCGTATTACACTATTATTGCCTATATATTCTCGATTATTCTTTTAATGATTTATGTCTACGCTGCGACCAGGTATAAGCAACTGAGTGACCTTAGAGAAGAAATGTTTAAAGAGCGGGGGAGGATTTTTGATGAACGTTTCCGTAGTGGTCCGAAGAACGATCGTTTGGCCGACATGCATCAGCATATAGAATCGGATCGACCAAACGATTGGAAATTAGCAATCATCGAAGCCGATATTATTTTGGACGAAGCTCTCAAAGAAGCTGGTTACGGTGGTACTTCACTGGGTGAAAGGTTACGTAGTATCTCTACTTCGCAACTAAACAGCCTTGACGACGCCTGGCAGGCACATAAAGTTAGAAACCAAATCGCTCACGGTGGCGCTGACTTTGTTTTGACTAAACGTTTGGCCGATGACACAATTAAGCAGTATATTCGGGTATTTACCGAGCTTGGTATTAAGTAATTACTTACGAACAAATAAGAAACGGCACCCATTCCGGGTGCCGTTTCTTATTTGTTGCGGGGCCCGGAATGAGTCACGAATCACTAAGTAGATTTATTCGCTCCGCTCTAAATCTACTAAGTGTTCTTGACCTCACCTCGTTCGCCTTCGGCATCACTGCGCTTGTTCGATTCCGACGCAAGCCAAGCAGTTGGCTTGCTGGCCACCACAGCCATAAAACTAAAACAACACCCAAAAGGGCGTTGTTTTAGTTTTTGTTGCGGGGCCCGGAATCGAACCGGGGTCTGGAGGTTATGCATACCACTATAGCTTTCGCTACTTTACTACTGAGTAGTAAATTTGGGGTCTGGACTATACCTTCATCTTTTTTAATTTCTTAAAGTCAGATGCTTACCATCTAGTCTCTACACCTTCAGCAGGCAAAGCCTGAAGCTTGGCTCGGTATTGCCATGAGTATATCTTGCGAATACTCGAAGGTTTCACCGAATTTGGCAAGGATTCCATATTGCATTTCTGCAGTATGAGCCCTCTTGAGCCTCCCGAGGTACCTCTCCTCTACCCCGCTGTGAAGCAACGTCACCAGTATACATTAAATGTTAATTATGTCTAACTAGCTATATGGTATTATTACCTTATAAATATGTCTAAAATTAAAGAAAAAGAGAAGGCTTTAAAATTGAGAAGGGGAGGTAATAGTATAAGTGATATTGCGACCTTGCTTAAGGTAAGTAAGAGTACTGTTAGTTATTGGTGTCGAGACGTCTCCCTGTCAATTAAGGCTCAAGAAACTATTGCTAAAAGAAGTAAATCTAAAAGTACTTTCGCCATACTCCGTTATACGGAATCATTGAGGGCGAAGCGTCGGATCAATACTTTAAAAGACATGACTTTAGGTGCAGAGCATCTTGGTAGTCTTACTAGTCGAGATATCTATTGTCTTGGTTTGGGTCTTTATTGGGGTGAGGGTTATAAAAAGGGTAGCCAAGAGTTCGGTTTTACTAACAGTGATCCGGCTATGATTAAGTTCTACTTACTATGGTTGAAAGAGGTTTTCAAGGTACAGAGGTCGGATCTTATTTTACGGGTCAGCATAAATAGTATGCATCAAGGACGAATAGATCTAGTACAGGATTATTGGTCTGCAGTGACGCAAGTGCCCTTAGGGCAGTTTACGAAAGCGAGTTTAATAAAAAGTCAAAGTCGTAAAATCTATGCTAACCTCAATGAACATTATGGTACTTTACGAGTAAAAGTAAGAAAAGGAACAAGGATGAGGAGGCAGGTATTGGGGGCTATTGAAAGTATTCTAGTTAAACACTGTTAATTTTGTATTTAACCTTGTCACGTACTATAAACGTCGCTTAGGTTGAGCTAATGTATATAATCTTGTATATTTCAGTAATTATGCAATGTGTTATTTTAGCGGCTGGAAAGGGAACTAGACTACGACCACTTACTGATACTATGCCAAAACCATTGGTAAAAGTGTCGGGTAAAACCCTGCTCGATCATATTGTTGAATCATTACCTAGTTCGGTTGATGAACTTATAATCGTTACTGGCTACTTAGAGGAGCAAATACACAAACATTGTGGTAGTGAGTTCCATGGTAAGAAGGTCACCTATATTCATCAAGATGAACAGAAGGGTACCGCTCATGCACTTTGGTTGTGTAAGGAATACTTACATGGACGCTTCCTTTTCATGTTTGCAGATGACCTTCACGGTAAAGATGATATCGCTAGAGTAACTTCATACTCTAGAGCCATGCTTACTTACCAGACTGATGCTCCAGAGAAGTTCGGTATAGTTGTCAGGCATCCAGACGGTACTTTAGCAGAGATGATTGAGAAGCCTGAACATCCACCATCAAACCTGGCTTCTACTGGAGTAATGGTCTTAGATGATCATATTTTTAAATACGACCCTTATGCTAAAGAAACGAAAGGCGAATATTATTTAACCGATGTGATTGAAGAATACGCTAGAGAATATCCAATTGCTGTGGTGGAACAAAACCTTTGGCTACCGATTGGTTATCCAGAAGATATTGAAAAAGCGGAAAAGATTTTAGCAAAACAACATTGATTATAAGGCAAAAATGTAGTATCTTTTTGCCACTGTCGACGTAGCTCAGTTGGTTAGAGCGTAGCACTCATAAAGCTAAGGTCGGAGGATCGTTCCCTCCCGTCGACACAAGGAAAACACATGAGTGTTTTCTGTGGAGACGGAGTGAGTAAATTACTTTACTCACGTGAGGGGACGATGAGCTTTTGAGCCGGATTATGAGTGTAGCGAAATAATCCGGCCAAAAGGTGTACTGATCCTGTAAGGATCGTTCCCTCCCGTCGATACCAAGCAAGATATTGCCCTTTTACCTTAAAGTGTATATACTCTTGCCACTACAGTTGCTTTGTGACGGTAGTGAAAACTGCGGGCGTAGCTCAGCTGGTTAGAGCGCTTCCCTGTCACGGAAGAGGCCGAGGGTTCGAATCCCTTCGCTCGCGCAGTTAACAAAATCACCCGGTGAGGGTGATTTTGTGTTACGAGCGAGGGTTTAAAACGTGTTTTAAAGGGACACGTTTTAAAATTATGGGATTCGAAGCCTGAACATGTAATGTTCGAATCCCTTCGCTCGCGCAGTTAACAAAATCACCCGATTCGACGTTTAAAACGGTGGGACACGTTTTAAATAATCCTGATTGAGCAAGATTATGATTCGACGTTAGGAGAAGAAATAATCTAGCCAATCGGGGTACTGAACATGTAATGTTCGAATCCCTTCGCTCGCGCAGTTAGGTAAAAATAAAAACACAGCATAAGGATGATGTGTTTTGATTTTTAGTAAGCAAACTTCTTTGCTTACGGGCCTAACTGCGAACCGGAACGATGTGAGTTTACGAACAAGTGAGGTGGGGTCGAGAGTACTTACTAGAATTTAAGCGAAGCGAATAATTATAGTTAGTAACTCGTGACCAGTTAACAAAATAACTAGGTTTTGTGTTACGAGCAGTCGCAACGTATTTTATAAGGCACCAATTAAGGCATGACATGGCTGTGTATGGCTGACATTAATACAGACTAAATACAAACACATTCTAGTAATAATATTCTAAAATGTGATACATTAGGTGAATGCAAATACGTCAAAAAGCCATCATAGCTTCAGTTTTGGGGTTGGTTATAATCTCTGCTTTATTATTTAGGTTATTAAAGGATGATAGTGTAGAGGTGGTAGTTAAGGAGAGTCGTGGTGTGGAAGGGGAGGCGCTCGATGTGGCGTTGGACTTTGCCCAGGTATGGCTTGATACCCGTAACTCTACTACGACTGATCCATACAAGGAAGGTTTAGTAAATTCAGAATCATTAAGTGTAGAGGTTAGTCAAAAGCTGGTTGAGGCAGAAAGTAATTTTCGAGATAACAACTTTGATCCAGTGCTTTGCCAGACCGGACTGCCAAGTGGCTTTAAAGCAAAACCAATCTTTGAAAATGAAAGTGAAGTACAAGCAATAATATTTCCCAAAGAAAAAGATACTGGAGTGCAGACTATATTTACTTTAAAATCCCATGATAACTTATGGGAGATTACTGATATCTCCTGCGGTACTGGTGAACAGGGTCCGGAATTAGGTGAGTTTACTTTTGAACAAGAAGGTTTCTTACTCAAGCAAAGTGTACCACCACCACTCGATTCAAATCATTGGCACCTAGTTTTTGAACAAAATGGTGTACTAGGACACACCGCCCCACTATTCTTAGGTGAAGATAGTAAGTGTTTGACGACTAGCGATAATGAAGAAACTTGTAATGATTCACTGTTAGCCGAGGCTATGAGAGTGGTAGTGAAAGGAAGTTTGACTGAAGCGGGAGTAGAGGTAAAACGTGTTGAGTTGGTTGAGTAGATTGTTCTAATCTAACAAAGAAGAAGTTTTTGACTTTATCTTGATATAATTTAAGTGTATGAAAAGTACGCACGGTCATGATTTTAGACCGGTAAACTTTCTGGAAAAAACTCAGGTTGATGGATTGACTGATGGGTTTGAAAGTAAGTTAGATATTGAGAAACAAAAAAATATAAGCAGACAGACATTTTGGACGTTGACTTGTTTGAAGGTTATTTTTGCAACCTTACTTTTGGGAGGAAGTTTTAGACTTTATATCGGAGAAGCAGAATGGATTTTCATGAATAATGTTAATCTGATATTTCATGAAGCTGGACACGTGTTGTTTATGTTTTTTGGTTCGTTTCTATATGCTCTAGGTGGAACATTAGCTGAGATATTGATACCCTCTGTCATTATTGTTTACTTCCTTATGAAACAGAACCACTATGGGGTCGGCTTTGGTTTATGGTGGTTGAGTATTGCATTTTGGAGTATTAGTATTTATGTCGGTGATGCCAGGGAGCGAGTATTACCACTTCTTGGTGGGGGAGAAGGACATGATTGGGCTTATCTCCTGGGTCGCTTAAACATCATGGAATACGATATTTTTTTGGCCAATATATTCTTATTATTTAGCGTGGTAGCTGTTAGCTTTGCAGTCTTGTATTTTTATAATGACATTTTGCGCAATTACAGGTCTAGATAGTATAGCTGGTCAATTTTGTTTTAGGCTGTAACTCTGGTAAGATGTTTGCGCACCAGAATAGGATGTGAAGTTTGCAATGTAAGAGAAATCTTGCACGTCTGCACTCGAATTTAATATGTAAACAAGTTTTCATATTAATTCTCGTTTGCCAATGTAGCTCAGCTGGTAGAGCAACGCCATGGTGAGTCGCCAAGACTCTTGCCCCTTATATTAGAAATAATATATTGAACCCCGAATAACGGTTAAACACCAGCGTATGGTCAAGACCGTGGCACTTTATTAAAGAAAGGGCCCGAACGACTGACAAGGGACACTGACAAAAGTGTAAGATACAGTCTAGTCTCTAGATATTACGAGAATATAAAACTAGAGTGTAAGCGAAGGCGTAGGTCTCCGGTTCAAATCCGGACATTGGCTCAAATAAAAGTCCCCGAAAGGGGATTTTTTATTTGAGCCAATGTAAAAAGCAAACTGCTTTGCTTTTGTCCGAATCGAACAGTCGGAGTCTTGTGGCTTTGCCACAAACGAGACCGGGGAGGAAGTTCTTAGTGAGCAGAGCGAACTTAGAAACTTGACCCTCGATTCCGGACATTGGCTCAAAATGGAAAATATCAAATTTTGATCGAAGATTTTAATTTACTTACAGCATTAGCTGTTTTGATCGGAAATATTTTGGTTGATGGCTTGTATGCACAGTACACTTTCGAAGTGGTGTCGTTGAAGCCGGCGAGGTCAGCCACAATTGGTGCTGTCAGTACTATGCTTATTGCTTATGTGGTTATAAGTTATACCGATAATTGGCTTTACATATTTCCATTAGTGGCTGGTTCATGGATTGGAACTTACTATGTTGTAAAGAATGAGCAAAAGAAGTCTCTTAAAAAGGACCATAAGTAAAATATATAAAAGAGTACAGGCGCCGTGGCGCCTGTAGTGACGTCAGGAATCATTTCTGCTTGCTCCGGTACTTGTTTTGGGCTGGAGTTCTTCTTCGTCGGTGATTTTGTCCACCAGCACTTATCCGTCCGACTTGTCCGTAACCTTGACCATTCAGGACCTCCATGACATTTTAAGCATTTGTTTGCGTGTGAGAATACCTAGTTCAGGTCTCTGGTCGCAAATGAACTCGTCCTCACTTTGGACTCTGAATGTGAGTTTCATCGTACACCTCCTTTCTATAAAAAGTTGCAAAACTTAGCCGGAGCCAAGGGAGTAAGCAAGAACGCCTCTCTATAATTATTTATACGCCTATTTCAGAGTAAGTAAATAGTAAAATTGTAATTTTAGTTTGACAAACTAACGATAATATAGTCTTATTAACACATAATACAGCCGTTGCTGTATAAAGGAGGGAGTGTCATGAATAATGTTCTCCAAATTTTTGCCGGCGTCTTCTTTATCTTCTTTGCGATCTTCTATGCAGTTGGTTGGATAGAATCACCGTTTGGAGGTAACCAAGTTTGGGTGGTGTCAATCATCACGTTCGTGATTGGTACTGCTTTGGTCGGTAGGAACTTATGGCTACATGTTCGGCAGTAGACCACGGCACGCTTCTCTGGAAGTGTGCCGTTTGATATTTTGTTAAGGCAACTTTTGAGGTAAACTAATCTAGTTGTAGTCATCGTACTACTAACACCAGCTCGTGACTGGTAACGTTCTTTAAAAATTTGCTGTTTGACTCGTGCCCTATTCTACTTTGCGGTGATTAGTGTAAGAGTCATGTAACCAATGTCCTCCGGGACTAATGTTACGTACGACTTCGGTCGTCGAGGCCAGGGCGGATATTATCCAAACTGGCCTCAACTTTGTTATACTCTAGGAATTATGTCAGAAGAAACAGCTAACAGAATTGCCGAAATCGAAACAGCTATGCTCCGGTCGGATTTTTGGCAAGATTCAGCAAAGGCCCAAGCGATGATCAAGGAGCTTCAATCCCTCAAAGATTCAGCTGATGGAAAAGGTAAGTATGATAGAAATCACGCTATCATGACGATAGTGGCTGGGGCCGGTGGGGATGATGCTGAAGATTTTGCACGGATGCTAGCTCAGATGTATCAACGTTACTCTGAGAATAGGGGTTGGGGTTTTTTGGTTTTGGATAGTAACACTAATGATGAAAACGGTTATCGAAATGTGACAATAGAGATCCAAGGGAAAGAGGCCTATGGAACTTTAAATACAGAGTCCGGAGTCCATCGATTGGTAAGAATTTCACCTTTCAACAGTAATAGTAAGAGGCAGACCTCATTTGTGCTGGTGGAAGTGTCGCCGATGATTGATGAAGTGTCAGAGACTCTCTTGAATGAAGATGATATTGAGGTAACCTTCGCCCGCTCCGGAGGAGCGGGCGGACAAAATGTTAACAAACGTGAGACTGCGGTACGGATAGTCCATAAACCAACCAACATCTCAGTTTTTGTTTCAACCGAAAGGTCACAACAACAAAACCGCGAACGAGGCCTAGCCTTAATTGCTGGTAAAGTCTTTGCTTTTGAGGAAGAACAAAGAAGGCGTGAGCTTCGCGGTCTGTCTGTAGAAAAAACGCTCAAGATAGAGTGGGGAAGTCAGATTCGTTCCTACGTCCTACACCCTTACCAGCTTGTTAAAGACCACCGAACCAACTTAGAAGTGCGTGACGTCAATAAAGTATTAAACGGCGATATACAGGCGTTTATAGACGCTTCTAAGTCTGCCCCTTAGCATGTTATACTCTTCACTATGATTTACTTTGATAATGTTTCAAAGCTGTACAACGATGGTCGTTCAGCAGCTCTACAAGAGGTTACTTTTCAAGTGGCACCAAAGGAGTTTGTTTCAATTGTTGGACACTCGGGAGCTGGCAAGACTACCTTACTAAAAATGATTATTGCTGAAGACAGACCTACTGACGGACAAGTTTTCTTTGAGTCGATTGATATTCATCAAATTCCTCGTACTAGACTGCCACACTACCGACGAAAGATTGGAACCGTTTTTCAAGATTTCAAACTCCTACCTAACAAGACTGCTTACGAAAATATCGCTTTTGCGATGGAGGCTAATGGTCGTACTGATGACGAGATAGCTGAAAATGTGCCCCAGGCACTCTCCTTGGTAGACTTATCTGATAAAGCTTGGAACTATCCAGGGGAACTATCTGGTGGTGAAAAACAGCGGGTGGCGATAGCGCGAGCGATTGTTAATCAGCCAGATATTATTGTAGCGGACGAACCAACTGGGAACTTAGACCCAATCGCGACTTACGAAGTCGTACAGATTCTGAGAAAGATTAATGACCTTGGCACAACCGTGATTATGACGACACACAACAAGGGAGTCATAGATGAACTTGGTCGTCGCGTTATTACAATGGATGAAGGTCGAATAGTACGGGATGACTCAAGTGGTAAGTACGTACTATAATAGAAACTATGTTCACTGCAATTCGAAGAATTACGAGGGCCGGGTTTGTTGGTTTTTGGCGCAATGCCTATGTTTCATTGGCGTCGATTTTTGTGCTCACAGTAGTGCTGTTTGTGATTGGAGCAACTATGTTTGTGGACCAACTCCTAACTACTTCCTTGGGGGCGCTTCAGAGTAAGGTTGATATCAATGTCTATTTTGTACCAACCGCGTCCGAAGAAGATATTTCCTCTATTCGTAAAGCAGTTGAAGCCTTACCGGATGTAGCTCTTGTTACTTACACTAGTCGCGAAGAAGCTTTGGAGAATTTCCGCAATCGGTACAGCAACAACGAAATCACCATGCAGGCCTTAAATGAGCTGGGAGACAATCCTCTTGGTGCCAATATCGCGATTCAAGCCAAAGAGTTGTCACAATACGAAAGTATCTCGCGTTTCCTGGAGGAGCAAAGACTACAAGCTTTGCCACAAAACCCAGTGATTGAAACAGTCAATTACGGTCGTAATAAAGAAGCGATTGAGACTTTAAATACCATCATGGATACCGTCGAACGATCTAGTTCCATCATTACTATTGTACTTATCTTTGCCGCTATCTTAATTACTTTCAACACTATCAGACTGGCTATTTATACGGCTCGAGAAGAAATTTCTATCATGCGTTTGGTGGGAGCCAGTAATATGTTTATTCGGGGACCTTTCCTACTGCAAGGTATCATGTACGGGCTGGTGTCGGGGGTATTAGCGCTACTCATTTGGTATCCAATCATGGTGTGGCTCGGACCACGTACTGAGGCTTTCTTTGAATTCAACCTTTTCACTTATTTTGTTAGTGACTTTAGTTCTATCTTTATGGTAATTGTTGGTACGGGAATTGTGCTTGGTTTTGTTTCTAGTGCACTCGCGATTGCCAGGTATCTTAGGGTCTAGTGCTGTTATCTATGCCCCAGAAAAAGTCAGTCAAAAAAAATAAAACAACCAAATACATCTTTGTCGTCGGTGGGGTAATGAGTGGAGTTGGTAAAGGGGTAACCTCATCTTCTATTGCCTTACTTCTCAAAGCCCGTGGTCTAAATGTCACGGCGATTAAAATCGACCCGTACATCAATGTTGATGCTGGTACAATGAATCCCACTGAACACGGGGAAGTGTTTGTGCTTAAAGATGGTTTGGAGACCGACCAGGATATGGGTAACTATGAACGTTTCCTCAACCAAGATCTCCCGTCCACCAACTACATGACTACCGGTAGTGTTTATCTATCGGTGATAGAGAAGGAGCGTAATCTGGAATATAAAGGCAAGAATGTTGAGGTGGTACCAGATATTCCACTGGAAGTTATTCGTCGCATTAAAGTAGCAGCGACTAACGCCAAAGCGGACGTGGTAATGATCGAAGTCGGCGGGACTGTTGGGGAGTACCAAAACATCCTTTTCTTGGAAGCGATTCGTATGATGAAGTCAGAACATCCAGAGGATGTGGCGACAGTGATGGTTAGTTATCTACCGGTGCCAGGTAGTATTGGCGAAATGAAGACCAAGCCTACTCAAACAGCGGTACGCTCACTCAACAGTGTGGGAGTTTTTGCGGACGTTATTATTGCCCGTAGCACTAGTGCTATCGACGCTAAACGAAAAGAAAAGATTGCTCGCTTTTGTAATGTAAAAAGTGAAAACGTTATTTCTGCACCGGACGTGGCTAGTATTTATGATATTCCCGTTCACTTTGAAAAGGAATCCTTATCAGAAAACCTCTGCTCACTCCTTTCTCTTAAGGTTAAACCAAAGACTGACTTAACCGCTTGGAAAAAATTCATTACTAATTCGCAAAAGACCAAAGATACGGTTGAGATTGCCGTAGTGGGGAAGTATTTTAATTCTGGGGATTTTATTTTGTCGGATGTATATTTGTCAGTCTTAGAAGCAATAAAATACTCTGCTTACTCACTTCATCTTAAGCCCAAAATTACTTATCTGTCAGCTATAGATTTTATTGATAAAAAGAATTGTGCTAATTTAAAAAAGTTTGATGGAATATTGGTACCAGGTGGTTTTGGCGAAACTGGTATCGAAGGCAAGCTAAATGTCATCAAGTATGCTCGTGAAAAGAAAATCCCTTACTTCGGTATTTGTTATGGTATGCAGTTGGCAGTAGTAGAGTATGCTCGCAGTGTCGCTAAACTTAAAGAAGCCAATACGGCAGAGATTAACCCACATGCTGAACATCTGGTTGTAGATGTGATGCCCGAACAACGAGAACTAATCGCCAACCAGAAGCTCGGCGGTACGATGCGACTGGGTGAATATGAAGCTGTACTACAAAAGGGTACACATAGTGCCAAAGCCTATAAAGCGACTCAGGTGACTGAGAGGCATCGACATCGCTATGAAGTAAATGCTAACTATGTAAACATGCTTGAACAAGCCGGGTTGGTGTTTTCTGGTCGATCTCCTGACGGTCGTTTAATGGAAATAGTCGAGCTCCCACTAGAAGTGCACCCATTCTTTGTCGGAGTGCAGTTCCACCCAGAACTTACTGCTCGTCCACTGGCCCCACACCCTATCTTTACGGCTTTTATCAAAGCGTCATACGAAGGTAAGTAGCAAGATTTACTGGGGAAAACACTTTGCTCAAGTAGTGACTAGAGTTCATACTGTCTATATGTTTAAGTTGCTTGGTCTTTTAACTCTATTTGTCATTCCGGCACTGGCGTCGGCTCACACTAAGTGGTTTATGACGGGAGAGTTGGATCCATTTCATACTACTGAACCAACATTGGTGTATTTAGCTTTATCATTTTGTAGCGTGCTTTTGGTAGTAGTGGGAGCGATTTGGCTCCATCGACATAATATCGGTAATCTAAAGTTTCTTAGACCTAAGAAATCACATGCCTATGAGAGAGCCGCCTCCACCTTCACTATGATGATAGGTTCCTTTTTACTCATTGCCGGGACGCATGAATATTTATTTTCACCCAATCTCACCATCCACTCCGGCGTCGCCCCGTTTTTAATTGCTTTTGAAATCGGTATTGGCCTCGCTTTTTTGTTAGGTATATTTACTCGAGTGTCGGCTATCTTGCTATCCTTGGTGTGGTTTGTAGCTGTCTATTATTCTGGTTGGTTGGCACTCATGGAAAACGTTTGGGTTTTGTCGACAGCAGTTTTCATTTTGGTTATGGGTAATGATTATTTTTCCTTGGTCTCATTTTCATTACTACGAAAGAAGGTTAGTAAATACAAAAAACAGGCCTTATCAATTCTACGCATTGGCATGGGTGTCACGCTGGTCATTCTTGGTTTTTCCGAAAAGATACTAGCTCCAGGCTACGGTCTTCATTTTCTTGAACAACACCATTGGAACTTTATGAGCAGTCTAGGTTTTAATTATTCTGACTACTTGTTTACCTTGTCGGCTGGATCGGTAGAAATATTGATTGGAGTAATTTTTATTCTCGGAGTAGCTACGCGACTGACAGCGGTGATAGCGATTGTAGTTTTTACTATCCCACTTTTCATCCTGGGCCCCATAGAATTAGCTGGTCACCTACCTCATTTTGCCGCTATGTTCCTGTTAGTTTTTCTTGGTAGTGGTGGCCGGTATTCCTTCTTTAAACAGCATAAAGATGAAGTAGTTAAGGTTTAACTGACCTAAAAGACCCAGGGTATTTAGATGCTTCAAACTATTTAAAAATTATGGTAGTCTAGTGGACGCGTGAAAGCGCATACAATTAAATAATTGGCGGATCGTCTAATGGTAGGACTATGGTTTTTGGTGCCATCTATCGGGGTTCGAGTCCCTGTCCGCCAGCAAAAGCATTTATATATTTAGCAAAACAGATTTGGTTGAGTCCTTGATATGGATTCAGTTTGGTATACTTTATTATGAATAAATTAAAAGTAGTTTCCTGAATATTTAAGGGCAACTTGTCGAAGTAAAAGTTTTCTTAAAGATTGAGCAGACATCATCGCGCTTCAAGAAGTTTCTGATGATGAAAGAAATATCACTAAAGAAGCGGACTTCCTAGGTTACTATATCACTGCTTTGATATGTCTCTGCCTAAGTATGTTCCTGAGCTTCGAACCAGTGCTGACCATTTGACCTATGGGAGTGTTTTTTATCGAAATATGAGATTGTTGGCGGTGGGTCAGTGGTTATAAGTGATGAAGATAATAGAACCATAGCAAAAGCAGATATTAAATTGGAGATGAAATTTTGACTGTCTATGGATTGCACTTGAAGCACACTCATCAACTGGACTCTGAACTTCAAAATGTTCACGGATAGTCTTTTAAAGATGGTTCCGGAACAAAGAGCTATTGTCATGGGCGTTTAATTCACTTAGGGAAGCTACCCGATAACTAAAATTAGTCGGTTTTAGATTGGTGGAGACAACGGTCTAAAGATGGTTGCAGTCTCTGTCAGATGGTGTTGGAGCATAAGCTCGACTATATCTTCACTACAAAGACTAAACAATCGTTTTTGGTCGGAGATTCGAGCTTCTGACCACTTACCGGTTATTGCGGTGGTTGAATTCTAGATAAAAGTTCTAACATCGTCCCACACAGCCGCAGTTTTTTGACATAACACAATAAGTATTGTAATGTAATTTTAGGCAGCAACTTGAAAGGAGAACGCCATGATACCCATTAATATTAATGGACCGATAGTTGGAATTTTGTTGAAGGAGCTCGTACGCCGTGCGATGGGTGAGATACGTCGGCAACGCTTCGTCTTTGACGCTACTGTGAAGCAAGGCTACGGCGGTGACATGAATGATGTCTTTACGTCCGCAGATACTGCTGCTCAGCAGATATTTGAGGGGTCGATCAAGGAAACGTTGCCGGGTGTTGGCATCATTGGTGAAGAAGGATTGAATTATCCATGCTCGCTCCTTGGTGTCGATATATATATCACCATTGATCCGCTCGATGGAACCAAGGCCTTTGTTCGCCGACAGTCCCACGGTGTCGCGACGATGCTTGCGCTTGTCATTGATGGTGTAATCGTCTCGGTTTGGATTGGGGATGTAAACACAATGGAGATTTATGGTTACCGTCCCGGAAGCCATAAAGTTCACCGTATCAGCGAGTATGCAGTCGCTGAAGACTTGACCAAGATAGACCGTTCTGGTACACCGCCTAAACAACATCTTTTACTACGCGAGTCTGTGGATTCATTTCCATTGCCGGTACAAGCAACCATTCGACGCTATCACAAGCACAGTATTGATGGTGGCAGTATTGGCACCTGGTTTGCTCGGTTGTGGAAAGGGGAATGTGGTGCAGTGCTGATGAGTCCAGGTCACGACACTCCTTGGGATACAACACCATTTTTGGGTATTTCAAAGAAGCTTGGTTTTGTCTTCTTGGGATTTCAAAACGGTGCTTGGGAACTTTACGATCCGCCAGTGACAAAGACTGTTGAAGTTCGCAAATTTGAAGTCCTGGTGGTTCATGAATCAGCTGTCGGGGAGTTCTTGTAAGTAGATTCAATAGAACACGGTCCCAACGAGCCGTCTACCACTTATTTAGAGTCGGTTGGGCGGCTCTTTATTATTACAAAAAGTTCTAGCCTCGTCCTAGAGGGTAAGCAACACGATTTAGCTATCTTTATGCCTCATAAGAGCTTAAGACTTTGTTTTGATATAAAGTTCGAGTTTTTGTTTATATGTTTACAAGAAAGAGCTGGTCTAAACATGTTTGATAAATATTTTCTCCGTCCTCATGAGTCTTTAATTAAAAGTGGCTTGCAAAACAAGAGTTCACCGGGAAATTTCTTGAATTCTGCAGATTAGGATTTTCCCGATGGAGTGCTTGCATTTTAATGATTTGTGTGTTATGAATATCGCGGATTTGACGGGGATAGGCTCCGTTAGACCTCATTCTTACTTAATTGGGGAAAAAAGTGAAAAAACTTCTGGTTCTTCTTTCGGCCGCTCTGTTGGTTGTTTCGGCAGCTCAGGCATCGCCGATACTCGCTACCATCACCCATGATTACGGTTCTGGTGTTGGCCAGGTCGCGCCGTCGTCACTGGGCGCCGGTACGTGTGACACGCTGAATGTCAATACGGTCACGATTCGTTCGGCCAGCAATTGCCAGCGCTTCTACGACACGTTTGACCTCTCCGGGGTCATGGGCATCATCGACAGCTTCACGCTGACGATGGACTTCACCGGCGCGCGCAACGAGACACTTGGGTTGGAGCGTTGGGCACCAAGACCAGCGTCTTCGGCCACGAACGGAAGCTTGCAGGTCGCAGACCTGATGGCGGCCAGCGGGCCTCAGAGCTGGGTATTTGATGCCACCAACCTCGACGTCTTCAATGACATCTTGGCCAGCAAGCAGTTTGTCACCTGGTTTTCGCGCGAGGCCTTGTTTGGCAACAACAGTGTCAATGTCGATTACATCACGCTCCAGGTCTCCGGCACGCCGGACACTGTGAACAGTGTGCCGAATCCCGGCACTCTGCCACTGCTGGGCCTGGCCTTTAGCGGCATGTTCATTCCAGGCGCACTGAAACGCGCCCAAGCAAAGCACAAGGCCGAAAAGCTGGCCGCGCTCGGGCACAGTCGTCTGGCAATGAACGTTTCGCCGGCGTAACCGCCAGTGTCTGATTTGTGATCGTGACAAAAGCTCTCACTTCTTTGAAGGGGAGCTTTTTATATATCTAAGTAAATTATGTGTTTTTTAAGAAAATTTAAGTTAGGAAAATCCGCTTGCGGGTTTTTCTATGTCAAAAAATCTCAATATCTGTACTAGCTAACTGGCACTTATTTCATTGAGAATTTCAACTCTAGGTCTATAAACTTTTAATGTAAGTATTTTAAATAATTTCTATTTCTTCTACTTTGGTTCCAGCGAAACGGTATAGTTCGGCTGGTCGATGAGCTCCATGCTTCTTCTTACGACCCAAGGGTATCACGGCTTTTAGTTTTAAGAGTTTCTTTCTAAAATTTCTTTTATCAAGGTCTGTCTTTAGGATACTTTCATAGACGGTTTCTAGTTCAGATAAAGTGAATTCGGTTGGCATTAAGTGACGAAGGATTGTGGTGTAACGAGCTCTGGAACGAAGTCTCTGGACAGCAACTGCGGTAATAAGGTCGTGGTCATAAGCTAATTTGGTTGCTTCTGGTATAGTCACCCACCAGCCCTTATTCGTGTCTTCTTGGTCTTCCTTAGCTAAGTCCTCCCAAGGTAGTACAGCCAAGTAGGCAACTGCTACGACACGACCGCGTGGGTCACGGTTAAGTTCGCTGAAGGTATAGAGTTGCTCAAAGTAAATATGTTTAGAACATATAGTCGCTCTATCTCTTATTAACCTAAGTGCGGCTTCTTCGGCAGTTTCAGAAGGTTCGATTAGACCACCTGGTAGACCTTTGGAATTGGGGAAGTGGGGAGGTCTATTAACTGGAGTAAGACGAATCATCAATGCACCATCTCTGACTGTCATGAGGGCAATGTCAACGGCTAGTATAGCAAATCGTAGATGTTCAGTCGCGAATTTTCTTTGTGACTTCATACACACACGGTACAAATTAAATCAATTATTGTCAATAGTACACTATCAACCCTAGGGCTTGCAATTAGTTAGTGTATATATTACACTAAGATTATTATAAATTTAACTCAGAAAAATATGTTGTCACAAAATATTAAGCTTGCTCGATATTGGGGTAGTAAAAAAGACCATGTTGAAAATATTCGAGTAGCCGTCTCTTATGTTATTGGTTACTGTTCTATATGAGTGGTTATCATCTTATCTGTTACCGGATTTCATCTTTAATGCTTATGAGTTTGTTGGTACATGGGCTGGTCTGACAACTGTGTGGTTAGCCAGAACAGAGAACGTACTTTGTTGGCCTTGGGGAATAATTAGTGCCCTGACATTAGGTTATTTCTTTGCCACGATTGGTCTGCCGGGACAACAGTGGTTAAACTGGGGTTACTTTTGGTTATTCAGTTTTGGGCTTGGCAACACTGGGTTTCTGGTGGTGCAAATCGGACTGAACTTCCGGTGACTATGCTAAAGACCTCGGGCAGATTGTTAGCTTTAATGGCTATTGTAGCTGGTTCTGTAGTTGTTTATACGCTGATTGATTTATTGGTACCCGGTTCACAAAATCCCATAATTGATGCCATTGTTGTTTCCTCAAGTGTGGTGGCTCAATATTTATTAGGTAGAAAAAATGTGGAAAGTTGGATACTGTGGCTAGGTCCAGTTAACCTACTTTCTATCATTCTCTTTTACTCGGCGGGGGCATTTACTGTTATGGCTTTATACATGGCTTTCCTAATTCATGCGCTGTTCGCCATTCGTTCTTGGTATCGCAGTGTGCAGGTTACTAGTTAATAATTATTTCATTATGTTTTCTCGCGGACTAATAGTTGGTAAATTTTACCCACCACATCGTGGACATAAGTATTTAATCGATTTTGCTCGAGCGGAGTGTAAGCAGTTGACTGTGCTTTTGTGCTACAAGAAAACTGAATCAATCCCTGGCATGCTTCGTGCTTCTTGGTTGCAACGCATTCACCCGGATGTACGAATAATGGTGATTGAAGATAGGTTGGCAGCTGATGACTCAGAAGGTTGGGCAAAATCTACTATTGAAGTACTAGGCTATGTGCCAGACGCAGTATTTACTTCAGAATCATATGGCGATCCTTACGCAAAATTTATGGGTACTGTGCATGTGTTGGTAGATAAGGAGCGAACCCACGTACCTATTTCAGCTACCATGGTACGAAGTAATCCGATGAAATACGCTGATTTTTTGGAACCATGTGTACGAGCCTACTTTGCTAGAAGGGTTTGTGTACTGGGGGCAGAGTCTACTGGGACTACTACATTAGCGGTTGCTTTAGCAAAGCATTATCACACTATTTGGGTACCAGAAGATGGTCGTATGTATTCAATGGGAAAGGTTCATGGAGATAAGAATATTGAGTGGAGGACTGACGAGTTTGTCCATATCGCAGAGGCTCAATGTGAACTAGAAGATAGATTAGCTGAATCATCAAACGGTTTAGTGATTTGTGATACAGATGCTTTTGCCACCAGTCTATGGCATGAACGATATATGGGGAAGCGTTCAACAAAAGTGGAAGAGATTGCTAACCGAAGAAAATATGATCTCTACATCCTCACTGGAGATGAAATTCCTTTTGAGGATGATGGATTAAGAGATGGTGAAGATATTAGACATGAAATGCATCAAAGGTTTATTGAGAGATTAGAAGAAGAAAACAAAAAATATATTATCGTCACCGGTTCACCTGAGGCCAGACTTAAAATGGCGGTTAAAGAAATCGATGCTTTGTCGAAGATTGAGAAAGTATACTAACCTTGCCATGTAATGAAGTCGAAAAAGTAGAACAAAGATCTAGCGTTTTAAATTCTTTACTTCATTATCAAAATACTTAACCATGGTTTTATTTACCGTCATACCATTTGTGGGCTGGGTTGGAATAAATATTCTCCAGAGAAAGTGGTAAAGATTGAAAAAAGAACGATTTTTTAGCCCTAAACACCCCAAATGTAGTACATTTGGGGTGTTTAGTGAGAAAAGTACTTACAACATACTTAAATTAGTATGAAAATATGTTTTATATAGTGATACTGAAGTAATCTACTTTGATGTAAATAGTAGGTTTTTGCTATACTGCAAAGATGGAAATAAAAAAGCATAAGGATTTTAAATATTTTATTAGGACGTTGTCTATTATTGTGGGCCTCGTGTTGGTCTGGCGTGGTATTTGGCATATTTTGGACTTTCTAGAAGCTAGATTTTTTGGTGGTGAATTATTTTGGACTGGGGTCGCGGGGATTTTGGTTGGTGTGGCCTTACTTTATATTCCAGATCGTGATCTAAAAGAGATTGAAAAGCTTTAGTAGGGAATGAAATGAAACACTAAAAGGCCGGAAGCGTAGCTTCCGGCCTTTTAGTGTTTAGATCAACTAAGCCTTACTTTTCTTAAAGCAGTCGAGACACTTGAGATTACTAGTGTCTCTTGGCTGAAATGGTAATGAAGAAATAGTTCCGCCACATCCACTACATTGCCAATTACCAGTGAATTTTGGTTTTTCGCTACTGACCGGGTTCATGCCGTCGGCGAAGTCTTCAGTGGGTGCTGGACCGTCGGCTACTTCAGCAAAGTCAGGGATGTCTGGCGCCTCTGAGGCTACTGCCATTTCTGGCGCTGGTGCGGCCTCTCGACTTTTTCCTTTGGCGTAGCAAGTACGACAAGTTAACCCAGATTCACTTCGGGGAATGAAAGGGAGTTCTGTAATAGTCCCGCCACAACCGCTACACTTCCAATTTCCTTGATGCATAATGTGTAAAATTAATTAATTGAATAAATAGTATACATCATTGGTCTAGGTTGTAACTCTGGTGGTCTTCTTAATATAACCGGTACCGCATTTTAATAATCCACAACCACATCAGTTGTAAATGCGGTATACTAAACTTATATGTTAATGAGAAAAAGTATGAACAAAATTTTGATGATAGCGATGTTGGGCTTAATGTTTACTATTTTGCCGACTTACTCGCAAGCGGCTAGTTGTAGTTTTACTCGTGATTTGGAGTTAGGTGATGTGGGAGAAGACGTAAAGTGTTTGCAACAGTATTTAAACGGAGCTGGTTTTACAGTCTCTGATTCAGGTGCTGGAGCTGTTGGTAAGGAGACCGATGAGTTTAAATCCTTGACTAAAGCAGCTGTCATTAGATGGCAAACGGCCAATAATATTTCTCCTGCTTCTGGTTACTTTGGTCCACTGTCACGTAGTGCTTATACACGTGTGTCTAGTGGCGGAACTACGACAACTAGTCCTTCTACGACTGGTACAGGTAACGTATTGATTGACAGCTTAATGGCACAATTAAAATCACTTCAAGAGCAGGCGAATGGTGGAACTGTAAGTAACCCTGTAGTTACAACCGGAGATGAAAAGTCCGCACGTAACTTAATGATAAAAGTATTAGACACCATAGATGATGCCAGAGATGCAATTGACGATAGTGACGATGATGATGCTGTAGATGATGCTGAGGATAGTCTGGAAGATGCTGAAGATAGGTTGTTTGTTGGGTTACGTTCTTATTTGAGTGGTGACTATGCCAAGGCTATGTCAACTTTGAATAAGGCTCTAAGTAGTGCCGAAGATGCTGTAGATGAAGCTGGTGGAGATGATGTGAAGCAGGAAGCGGCTGATCTGATTGATGAAATGAAAGACCGATTAGATGAAGTGGAGGAGTTAATAGAAGAAGCTGACGATGATGGTGAAGACGTTGATGAAGCTGAGGACTTGTTTGATGAAGCTGAGGATCTACTTGATGAAGCCGAAGAGATGTATGACGAAAAGGATTATGACGAAGCTCTAGACTTGGCTGAGGAGGTAGAAGATTTGCTCGATGAAGCTGAGGACGCCATTGGGAAAAAGTCTAAGGATATAGAAGATGAACTAGATGACGCCTGGGATGAACTAGACGATGCTTGGGATGAAGTTAATGATGCTTTAGACGATGATGAGGATGTCGGGGATGCGGAAGACTTGCTTGAAGAAGCCGAAGACTTACTCGATGAAGCAGAGGATGCTATTGATGATGGTGACGAAGATGAGGCGGAAGATCTGATTGAGGAAGCTCTCGATCTGATAGAGGAAGCTCTTGATGAACTTTAAAATTATCAATCGCTGATAATAAAAACAAGCGCTCGCGAGCGCTTGTTTTTATTAGTAATTAGTTAACAAAAGGTTTATGATTAAACTAAGTTTATAGAGAGTGATTTCTTAAGCGTTATGAATAAAAGAAAAATATTAATTTTTGGTGTGGTCGTTATAGCTTTAGGGTGTGGTTTATTGCTAGGGAGAATGACAGCTACTCAGATGTTAGATTCTGACACTGAGACAGTTTCGGATGTGACAGAAAAAACAGCGGAGTCAATTACTACTGAACAGTCGTCAGTGGTAGAGGAGATTGGTGGTGAAAACTCGTCAGATGTATCAGATTCTCTAGAAGTAAGAAATGACGAAGAAGCTAACAATGGTACGACCCTAACAGAAGGTCAGCGTAAATTAATTAGTGCTATGGGTCTTGATCCTGATAATTATACTATTACACCTACGATGGTTGCTTGTGCTGAAGCGAAGATAGGTGTAGCGAGAGTGGAAGAGATTAAAAACGGTGCAACGCCATCTTTGTCTGAAGGAGTGAGTCTGTATGCTTGCTATAAATAATACTTAACTATCAAGCCTTGTTCGATATTCGCAAAGAATCCGGATGTCGTGTTACCATAACAATTATATGGAACACCTAAATAAAAAGTATTTAATTATCTCAGCCGGAGTTTTCTTTATCGTGCTTATTGGTTGGGTTTATTTGCTAGTGGTGCCAGCCAAAAAGTTAGAAAATGTACCGCCAGCTGGTTTCGTCCTAGATCCATTTAATATGTCTTATGAAGTGGCTGGTGAAGAGTTTGTCCTCAAGGATGGTTTTGCTGAACATGAAATAGAGGTTGACTCAGCTACAAAAAGTAAATTAAACATGTTTGGTGTACCGGCCTACGGAGATTTAGACGGAGATGGTGATACCGACGCGGCCGTCTTACTGGAAAGTGATGCTGGCGGTAGTGGTATGTTCTATTACGCTTCTTTAGTGATTAACGAAGGACAGAATTCGCATTCAACGGAAGTGATGTTTTTAGGAGATCGTATTGCGCCACAAACAGTTGAAATACACGAAGGTCGGGCTGTCTACAATATTATGGAACGCAGAGCTGGTGAATCAATGGCGACACCTCCATCTATCGGTAAAAGTATTTGGATCCACTATGATGCTAAGCGGAATCAGATTGGGGAATGGGTCAAAGACTTTGAAGGAGAGGTTGGTTACAGTCCGGTCAATGATTCATCGAGCAGTAAGATAGAGCTCTATCCTGGCACTGAAGTTGATTTAAGTAATCAAAGTTTGGCTGAAGTACCAAGAGACATTTTCACGGATACAACCATAGAGACTTTAGACTTATCAAATAATCAATTAAGGAGTTCACTACCAGCAGAAATTAGACATTTGTTAGGACTAAGAGAGCTTAACTTAAGTAATAATAATTTTACTGGGGTACCGGCTGAAGTTGGGCAGCTAATCGGACTAGAAGTTTTAGATTTATCTAATAATCCTATCACTGGTTTGCCACATGAATTAGGCAACCTCGTTAATTTAAAGACCCTTAATCTAAGTGGGACAAATTATTCAAAAGTTGATCTAGAAGTTATTAAGGAAGGTTTACCTGAGTCGGTCGACATCATTTATTAGAGATTTTGTCTCTTGAGAATAATGTATATCAAAAAAATCGGAATTATTATATCAGTAGTGATATTGACCTTAGTTATTTATAGCTTCAAGGATGTTTTATTTACAGGAATGGAAGGTGGCAACATAGAACCGGCGCTGAATAGTGATACCGACATGTCCGTCGGTAATGTACAGATAGATACCTCTTTTCAGGCAACAGCCCTATTGGCGAATGGCTGTTTTTGGTGTGCCGAAGCTGACTTAGAAAAAATACCTGGTGTCATCAGTGTGGTGTCTGGTTATGCTGGGGGCTCAACTGACAGTCCGAATTATAATAACTATGCCACCGGCGGTCATCGTGAAGTGGTAGAAGTCACTTATGATGCGAGTAAAGTTACCTTTGGAAACTTAGTCGAGAGTGTGATTAAGCATGGAGATCCAACCGACGCTGAAGGCTCATTTAAAGACAGAGGTGAAGAATATGCCCCGGCAATTTATTATCAAACTGAAGCGGAAAAAGCCGAAGCCTTTAGGATAATAGAGGCGGTGAATGAGCTTAAGGTTTTTCCTGACCCGGTTACTATTGTGGTATTACCAACCGCCAAGTTTTGGCCAGCGGAAGATTATCATCAAGATTACGCAAAGAATAATTCTTTGCGTTACGGCTTTTACCGCTCAGCATCCGGTCGCGACGCGTTCATTCAAAAGTATTGGGGTGATAAGGCCTCTACTTTTGAAATCTCTAGTCAAAGCAACGTTAACAATTTGAATGTAAGCAATGAAATTATGTCAAAAGAAAATTCTTGGTTAAATTACCAAAAGCCCTCGGTAGCCGAGCTTAAGGTGTTGCTAACACCACTGCAGTTTAAAGTGACACAAGAAGAGGGGACTGAACCGCCTTTTAATAATGAATACGACAAGAACTATGAAGCAGGCATTTACGTCGATATCGTTTCGGGTGAACCATTATTTTCCTCTAAGGATAAATATGATTCTGGTACTGGTTGGCCATCTTTCGTAAAGCCTATCGCTAGTGAAGTAGTGACTCTACATGAAGATAAAAAATTATTTAGCACTCGAACGGAGGTGCGTTCAACGTATGCTGATTCACATTTAGGACACGTCTTTAATGACGGTCCAGCTGACCGTGGTGGACTTAGGTACTGTATGAACTCAGCTTCTTTACGCTTTGTGGCTAAAGATGACATGGAAGAGGAGGGTTATGGGTATTTACTGAATCAGCTCTAGTCTACTGGAACAAAGACGGTTGCCAGGAGCGAAGTAAATTTGTATGGTAGGGGGATATGCAAGATTTAAATCAAATATCACTAATGAATAATTCAGTTACAGAAAGTATTTTTGCCTGGCTAACTGATCATGGTCCACGGATAGTTTTAGTTTTGGTAGCGGCTTTTTTAATTAATCGTTTTAGCGGAATTTTCATCGAACGATTGATTAGAAGAATAATTCCCGCTAATAACTATAATGATTCAGAAATTGCCGAACGTAAAAGAGAAGATACGCTCATCCGTATCTCGGTAGCTTCGCTACGGGTGGTGGTCTGGATTATGGTGATTCTGATACTGCTGTCAGAAATAGGAATCAACATTGGTCCACTAATTGCGGCTGCGGGGGTAGTCGGTCTGGCTTTCGGTTTCGGTGGACAGTACTTAATCAAAGATCTAATTTCTGGTTTCTTTATAATTTTAGAAAACCAATATCGGATTGGCGATGTTGTTTGTTTTGATGGTACTTGCGGATTGGTAGAAGATATTACTTTGCGGTCAACTATACTGCGTGACCTTGATGGAGTGGTTCATCATGTACCACACGGTACGATTAGTCGGGTTTCTAATCAAGCTAAAGAGTTTGCACGAGTAAATATAAATCTCGGCGTTTCATACAGCGAAGATTTAGAAAAAGTGATAAAGGTAATAAATGAGGTAGGTAACACCCTAGCCGAGGATGAATTATGGAAAGAACACATCATAAAACCAATCCAATTCCTGCGGGTCGCTGACTTTGCGGACTCATCAGTGGTGGTAAAGGTGCTTGGTGAAACTGTGCCAATGCAACAGTGGGCCGTGGCCGGTGAATTTCGCAAGAGAATAAAGATCGCTTTTGATCAGGCTAAGATAGAGATTCCGTTCCCACAACGAGTGATGCATACTGTGACTAAATAGGGTAAAGAAATCGCCTAGTATTTCAGGTATACTTAGAGTCATGTCAGCACTAGATGAAATTTGGTTTGAGAAATTCAAGGCAGTTGGTATTTTTGATGACATTACTTTTCTAAAGACCGACAATAAAAATTATCAAGAACAAAGGACTTTGTTCTTGTCCGGTCAGATAGAACAACCAAAATTTATCTACCAGCTACCAATCGAACGACTAGCTACTTATCGGCTAGGTCTGACTCAGTTGCGTACGGAAATAGAAACGACTGAAAAAAATGCGACTGTTCGGTCTATTTATCTAGCAAAAATTGACTATCAACTGTTAAAGTTAGACTTACTCAAATCTGTTCATGAAGCTGATGATACTCAGTTTGGTTCATTGTCAAAGCGACTTTATGGTGTGCCAAGTAAAGCTGAGGCAGTCATGGCGCTCGGGACCATTATAAAGATTGCCGAGGAGCATAATTTTTCACTCGGTCCAATTATTTCCGGTCTCCAGAGAACTTTGTCCGTGACAGCTCTAGATGGATCGTCCGACTTCACTTTGGCAAAACCAACTGGTAAAAAAATTAACGCCACTGAGATCAAAGTTGTTTTTGAAAAAAGATTAAAAGATTTAGAAATAGATTGGAAGGTAGAAATAGATGACTCCGTCGTGTCGATTGTAGTAAGTTACGAAAAAGGTAGTATTTGTATTCCAGAAAATCGTTCAGATTTTGAGTCAGTGATCGTAGGCTTACTCGAGCATGAAATTGGTGTCCATGTAACTAGATATGTGAGAGGACTTGCTAGTAACTTAAAATTATTAGCAGTCGGCTTTCCAAATTACTTAGAATCTGACGAAGGGTTGGCAGCTTACTATGAGCTACAGAAGAATCAAACTCATATTCCTGGATTAAGTCGGTATGTGGCTATCGCACTGGCTTCTGGTTTACTTGATAATAAACAGTGGAATTTCAGAGAAATTTACGGATTCTTTATTGAGTATTTTACTTTTTTGAGTCAGGTTACTGGTCGTCCAAGTAGTCAGACAGATATTCAAGATATCGCTTGGCTACGTTCATTTCGTGTGTTTCGAGGAGTTAGTTCTGTAACAAGTGGTACTTGCGCTTATCGGGACCTCGCTTATTGGCGGGGCTATCTAAAGATGTCGAAGATTATTAAGGCAGGTCACTTTACAAAAGAACAACTATTATTGGGTAAGTATGATCCTACTAACGATGAGAACTTAAGTATCCTTAGAGAATTAAACATCCTGAACATTTAATTCTGTAGAGATAGCTGTATACTGACTTTTAATATGACAAACAACATTATTGCTAATTATCACAGCGCTTTTAAGGATGCTGATATTAGGGGAGTCTATCCAACTGAGATTGATGAAGAAGTAGCTTACCTGGTAGCTAGAGCTTTTGTTGACGAATTTAAATTGAAAAAAGTTTTAGTTGCTCGTGATATGAGGTTATCTTCAGGCTCACTCTATAAGGCATTTTGTACCGGGGTAGTTGATGCTGGGGCACAAGTGATTGATATTGGCTTGGTCTCTACTCCGATACTTTATTTTGCTTCTGGTAGTAAGAATCTACCTGGGGTGGTTATTACTGCGTCTCATAGTCCAAAGCAATATAATGGACTCAAGTTAGTTTTGCCAGGGGCTGTGCCACTAACAGAAAAGCACGGTCTAGGAGCTATAAGGAAAAGAATCGATAAAGGTGTTTTTGCTTTGGCTAAAAAACCCGGAAAAATAACCAAACAAGATTTTCAGGCCAGTTACCTAAAGTTTGTGACTAAGGGACTCAAAACTAAAGCGTGGCCTAAACTAAAATTGGCAGTAGATTGTGGAAATGGGATGTCCGCCGTAGTGATCCCGTTACTTAAAAGTAAATTACCAATTAAGTTTACTACACTATACGATAAGCTCGATGGTAATTTTCCGAATCGTGGCTCAGACCCGACCTTAAAAAAGAACCAGAAGGGTATTACTAAGTTACTAAAAACCAACTCTCATGATTTTGGTATTTCCTTTGACGGTGATGCCGACCGGATTGCTTTCTTTGATGAGACTGGTAAGTACATAAATAGTGCGGTTATTGGCGCTTTGGTGGCAAAACGAATGCTGAAACAACATCCTAAAGCAAAATTTATTTACACTAATCTGACTAGTCGCGTCTACGAAGAGACTATTAAGGAATTTGGTGGGAAGGCAGTACCGGCCAGGGTAGGGCACGCTTTCATTAAAGAAACTATGCGTCAAATGGATGTCTTATTTGCTTGTGAGCATTCAGGACACTTTTACTTTAAAGAGTATTTTTATACTGACTCAGTGACGCTAACTTTGCTTTATGTCCTCGAGGCATACTTAGAGGCCAAAAGTACTGGAGTGAGTTTTTCTAGCATGATAAAGCCCTACCTCAAGTATGAACAAACTGAAGATGTGATTGTAGAGGTTAAAGATAAACATAAAGCCTTGGAACAAGTCCATGAGTATTTGCTTAAAAAAAGTCCGTTAACGATAAAAAAGTTTGATGGCTACGCGGTGGATTTTGGCGAGGTTTGGGGGTCAGTCAAAATTAGTGTCACCGAGCATGCGTTAAAAATGATGTTTGAGTCTAGACAAAAGAAGTTAGCTCAAGCATTACAAGATGACATTGTTCACTTTGTAAAAGGTATTGCGGATGACTAGTTATTTAAATAAAACGTGCTAGGATGGCAAACATGAAAGTAGAGTACGAATATATCTTTGGTAAACACGCTGTGTCCGAAGCTTTAAAATTCCGCCCTGATGTTGTTAAGCAGGTGTTTTTGGATGTTAATTTTTCAGATAGCAAAATTATCAAACAAATTGAAGTAGCCAAACTAGCTCCTAAACTCTTGAATCTAAACAATCCTCCGAGAGGTGTTTCAGCCAAGGCGTCACATCAAGGAGTAGTGGCGGGTATTTTGCCAGATAAATTGACCGTACCTTATAAAGATTTTATTCAAACTCTTTCCTGTGACAACGATAGTGCCGTGCTCATTTTAGGTGAAGTACAAGACCCGCATAATGTGGGGGCAGTTATTCGTTCGGCAGCCGCTTTCGGCTTAAAGGGAGTATTAATCCCGCCGCATAACCAAGCGCCAGTTACCGGAACGGTTATTAAAGTATCGGCTGGTATGGCTTTTCGGATTCCCTTGGTCGCCATTAGTAACGTAAACAGTGTGGCGCGTGATTTACAAAAGCGTGGTTTTTGGGTTTATGGTTTGGAGGGGGCTGGTACAGTCACTACTACTAGTGAAAAATTTGCCAGACCGTCAGCATTTATTCTTGGTAATGAAGGGTCAGGTTTACGTGAAAAGACCAAAGAGTTGTGTGATGACCTGATTTCAATTCCCATCCATCCTCGTTGTGAGTCATTAAATGCTGCTGCCGCCACGGCTGTCGTTTTGGCTTCCTGGAGTTCACAACATCCAAATTCTGTGGTCGCTAACTAATTTTGATATGTTATTATATTGCCCAAGCGCTCACTCATTAAAGTGGTGGTGTACGTTTAACTGTTAAAATTAGCTATGCAAGATAATAATCAAAAAGATCCAATTTTGGGTGAAGGCGAAACAGTACCAACGACAAGTACTGAAGCCAGTGAGGAAACAAACGAGGTTGTACCAACAAATGACAATTCAGCTGTTAATGCTGTCCCAGAAGCACCGGTCACCGCGAGTGTCTCTAGTGAATCAGTAGCTGCTCCAGTGGCCAAGAAAAACGTTTATATTTGGACTGTATTAGCAATACTAGTCATTGGTCTTGGTCTAGTCTTTGTGCTTGAGAAGGATGGAAGAATTTCAACGGGAATATTTTCGGGTGTGACAGAGAATATGAAAGCTAAGTCTCCGGTTGCTACAGTAAATGGGGAAGAAATTGCTTATAAAGAATATGACAGTAGTCTTAAGCAACTACTACAAATTGCTACCACCCAAGGCGTTGATACTACTGATCCAGAAGTAGTGGCTCAATACAAAGCACAAGCGATTGATACTTTGATTAATGGAGAAGTGCTTCGTCAGCAAGCGATTGAGGCGGGTATGAAGGTAACTGACGAAGATGTCGAAGTTCGTTTTGCTCAGATTAGAGACGGTATTGGTGGTCAAGAAGCTCTAGAGGCTAAGATGGCTGAGTTTGGTATTGATGAGGAAACTTTAAGGGCTGATATTCAAAACGAAATTTTGATTCAGGCTCTTTTTGATTCAGTGATTGATATTGAATCAGTGACAGTTTCCGATGAAGAAGTGGAGGCCTACTACGATCGTTTAGGTGGAGAAGCAGCTGGACTACCAGCGTTAGCGGAAGTTGAGGCTCAGATTGAGGAACAAATTAAATTAGATAAGCAACAGGAACAAGTCGGTACTTACTTGGAAGAAATCAAGGTAGACGCCGATATTGAAATACTTATCTAGCAAATAGTATAAATGAAACAGAAAAAGAGGTGTTCAACACCTCTTTTTCTTTTGTCTGGATTTGACTGCTATAATGCCATAATGGATATAGAGCTAGAAGCAAAAATGCGCCTCATTAAAAATCGTGCCAATGAACGATTGAAGTTAATGCGGGATTTAAAGTTAGCTGAGCAAAGTGCAGTTTTTCAAGAATTGTCACCACACGTTCAGCAGGCACTTTTGGCGGAACTGAAGGATAGTGAAATAACCGACATGGTTGACCATATGGACCCTAGGCAGGCTGAAAATGTTTTAGCTAGAATTAAAGATCAGAAACGTCGCTCTAGAATCATCAAGAAAATTAAGAGTGAAGCACGAGATAAGATAGAATTTTTTCTGCGCTTTCACCCGAAAGCCACTACTTCTTTAATCAGTTTTAATTACGTGTTGTTACCGACTAAAGCGACAGTGGCTGAAGCTGCGGATGCTATTGATGAACATTATCAAGATACCGGGACTTTCCCTGAGGTATTTGTCCACGAGAATGGTGACTTAGTGGGTGAGGTGCCAATGTCAGTACTGGTCAGACAAAGAAATAGTAACGGTCTGAAGAAGTTGGTTCAGCCAGTTCAAACTATCACTTATCAGGCTGAAGTAGCTGATGTTATCAATACCCTCACCATCTCCAAAAGAAAGAAAGTAGTGGTGTTAGATTATGATCAAAGTGTGCTTGGGGTTATTTACGCAGATGACGCCCTGACTCTTTTTGGTAAGATGCCAGCGGAGTCACTCTATGGGGTTAGTGGTCTTGATGCTAGTGAAAGGCCGTTTGACTTGGCTTGGCAAAAATTTCGACATCGCTATAAATGGTTAATCCTAAACCTCGCTACCTGCTTTTTGGCTGGGTCAATGATCTTTGTCTTTTCGGAGACACTAGATCGTCTAGTGATATTGGCTATGTATATTCCGATTGTAGCTGGTATGGGTGGTAATTCAGCTAGTCAGACTTTCGCGGTTATGTTGCGAGGAATTACTTTAGGTACTATATCCTTAAAAAATGGTTGGCCAGCCATCTGGCAAGAAATTGTAGCTGGCCTCATGAATGGTCTGTTGATAGGTGCGATTGTGGCCATAATTTCGATAGTCTGGAATCAAAGCGCTTTGCTGGGATTGGTGGTCGGCCTAAGTATGATTGGTGTGCATTTGGTAGCGGGCTTTTTTGGGGCTCTCGTCCCACTACTGCTTAAGCATCTAGGTAAGGATCCGGCTGCTACCTCAACTATTTTTATTAGCACCGCTACTGATGTACTTGGCTTGTTTATGTTGCTTGGTTTAGGTTCGCTTATTATGCTCTAATCCGGGTGTTGTGGTTACGACATTTTCCTCTCACCAAAAACTCCAGGTTACAGATATCAAACCCCGGTAAGGACAGGCTTTGGATCAAAGCTTTTTCTTTAAAAGTAAAATGTATGATTTTGTTGCATTCGTCGCAGATGGCGTGATGATGAGGATTTTTTTGCACTTCATATACAGACTCATGTTCACCAAAATTCAACTTCTTGACCAGACCTGCTTGAGTGAAAGTATCTAAATTTCTATATACCGTGACTAGGTTTATGTGGGGAAGTGATTGATGAATATCAGAGGCAGACAAAGCTTCATCACTTTTTTCTAAAACGGCCAAGATTTGGCTTCGTAGTTTTGTTATTCTCATATACAAAATAATATACCACAGTAAATAAAATGCAAATGATTTGCATTAATATTAATATTTGTTAGTATGAAAAAGTTATAAATTAAGAGACTTTATGGAATTTGAAATCTTAGGAGCAGCTTTTGTTGTCATGCTGACATCGTTGATTGGAATTATTTTTGTAAATAATGTTGCCCACGATTTTTTAGAGAAGAGACTAGCTTACTTAGTATCATTTTCGGCTGGAGTGTTCTTGGTGACAGCGGGGGGGCTGGCGCTCGAGGTATTTCACGTAGCTCCATCTACTGTTTTTGGTGTAATGGTGATTTTGGCCGGATATATATTGGCCTGGGGGATGCATAAGCTCTTGCCGGAAACACACCACCATCACGATCCGCATTGTGAACGGTCACACAAAGGAGCTAAAAAATTGATTATTGGTGACAGTATTCATAATGTGGCTGATGGAATTATTTTGGTGACAGCTTTTTCAGTTTCTCCAGCCTTGGGAATTGCTGTCACTATTTCGATTATTATTCACGAATCACTGCAAGAGATATCGGAATTTTTTATCCTCAAGCAAGCTGGCTATACTACCAAAACAGCTTTACTAATTAACTTTGCCTCAGCCAGTACCATTCTCATCGGTGCGTTTCTTGGTTATAGTGCCATTAACTTCACTAACCTAGAGACCGCTTTACTTGGTGTGAGCGCCGGTTTCTTCCTACATGTAGTAATTCATGACTTGTTACCAAAACGTTCTCATCATGCCAATAAGCCAAAGTTTGTACATCAAATAATCTTGGTTATTATCGGGGCAATTCTTATGAGTTTAATAGCAAACTTGTTACCAGAACCGCTAGAGCATGGTGCCGACCATCATCTAGATGAACATGCTACTGCTGACCACCACTAATTGAAAGTCTGCCCTTCAGAGCTAAATTACTAAAGTTTTGTTATAATAAACCTATTAGTCACTCGTAAAATATCTTTATGTTTTGGTTTATTCTCGCTTTAGTCATTTTCTTGCTACCAGCCGTCTTATTTGTAGTGAAGGGTAAGACAGCTGTTATTCTTGAAACTTTTGGACGACCACATAGTCAAGCAGTTTTCCCTGGTTTGCGAGTCAAGTGGCCGTGGCCGATCACTAACATTGTTGCTCGAGTCAACCTTCAGTTACAAGAAATACACGCAGATGTCTCGGTTAAGACTAGTGACAATGCCTTTATGACTCTACCGGTTAAGGTGCAGTATCGGGCTAGTGATGATCCGGTTGGAGCAGTTAAGGCGCATTACGAACTCGAAGCACCGGAAAGACAGATTACCTCATATGTCTTAAATAATGTAAGACAAACTGCCTCAGGTATGGAGATGACGGAACTTTACGCCAATCGCGATGCGGTAGAGCAACAAGTACAAACCGCTCTCTCTGAGCAATTTGCTCGTTTTGGTTATGTGATAGAAAACGTGTTGGTAGACGAGCCACAGCCAAGTGTTGAAGTTCGTGATGCTTTTAATAAAGTTATTGCGAGTAAGCGCTTAATGGAAGCTGCAAAAAATGAAGCAGAAGCCGAACGTATAAAATTAGTGGGAGCAGCACAGGCCGAAGCGGAAAGTAAGAAGTTACAAGGAGAGGGTATGGCACAAATGCGCGAAGCAATTGCTAAAGGACTAGAGGAGGCGATGAAGACGATGGAGAGGGCTGGTCTTAATTCAGAGCAGGCTGTGTTGTTTTTGACTGATACTAATCGCATCGACGCTATTACTACCGCCGCCTCTCATGGCAACACCATTATTATAGACGCTGGAGCTAATCGAGACCTAGCTTCAACAGCGGCTTTACTTGATTCAATCAAGAAATAGTTATTGTTATGGCAAAACTTAGTCGTTGGCCAACGTACACTTTACTCGCTATTTTTGTTTTACCGCTATTAGTTTTTGGGTTCTTTAGTTTGTTGTCACCAGAGACTGCAAGTAAGTAAAACGTCGCAACAGTGATAAAAAATCAAGCCCCAACTTCGACAGTACCAACTAAGAAAAATGTCTTCACGACTGAAGACAAATGGGAAGATATTTATCCAAACACCAAAACCATCTCTATTGTAGGCATAGAGGTACAGGCCTCGGTGGCAAAGACTTGGCCAGAGCGCATCTTGGGTTTGTCGAACACTCCTTATCTACCAGAAGATGTGGTTAAGTTATTTGTGTTTGATAGTCCGGGCTTACACTCGATTTGGATGAAGGATATGCTTTATGCTATCGATATTATTTGGGCGACTGAAGCTGGCGAAATTGTATTTATAAAAGAGAACGCTACTCCGGAATCATTTCCAGAAAACTTTCTTCCCAGTAGTCCAGCTACTTACGTCATTGAAACTAAAGCTGGTTTTGTAATGAAAAATAATATCAAAGTGGGTGATACCGTTTCTATACCCGACCTGTATTAACCTGTGTTTATGTAAGACACGCTTCAGTCTAAAACTGCTATGATGTGGGTAGTTTATGGAGTCTTATTATCAGTCTACTAATAGAGCGACTAATAAATTACTAATGCGGTTCCTGGTGGCTGCCAGTGTTGTTTTTCTGGCAGTCGTTGCGATCACTTTTTGGCGTCAACAAAATAAGCCAGTAGTGGTAACACCAGTTAGTTCCTCCCAGGTAGTAAATTTTTATGATTTGGCTAGTACGTCAGACATAACCCAAGCCTACGCCTTTAATAGTAAGGTCATACATGATTTAGAGTCTTATCCAGACATTAAATCTTTGTTTTTTTCTGCTAGGACTAACTTTATCAAGGATGATAATGAACGTCTAAAGGCTTTGACACGGATTAAGGAAGCTCAAAAGGACACGACTGATTTTAGTGATAAACATGTCTACCATACGTCATACTACGTCGGTAATGTTTTGGTTTTACCTGATCTGACGCTCCATGAGTTATTACTTAAGAAAGAAAGACCAGGCACTTCGGTTCTGCTCGAGACAGCTTTAGCAGATGTGCGTTCTGGGGTAGTGAAATTGCAAGATTATTTTAATCAGCCCACCCCTAGTCAATTAGATGAGACCATTACTTCTCAGCTTTATTTTAAAACTCCTAGTTTTCCTAATCTAACTACGGCTGAAGTCTTAACAGTTTTATATCTATTGGCGGAAGTCGATCCACTTAATTCTCGTTTGTATGAAATGCATGCTCATCAATATATCGGGCATGTACTACAAAGTGGTGGGGTGTTTGATTTTGATGTGGAATATGCGGTCAATTTAGTTGCTGTCTATTATCAAATCTTTAAGCAGAATGAGTACTATCAAGGTTTGATTGAGACAGCTAAGTCGGAATGGTTAGATTCAACAGTGGCCACTGGAACGTTAGCTTTGTCACCAAAGTACGAGTTGGTAGGCTTCCCTCATCAAAGTAGTTTTTCAATTGTGGCTAATAATTATGACTATAAAGTGCCAGCCGAAGAGCTGACTGGCAGTCTAATGTTGTCTTTGATTGATGAACGTCTACCGTCTCCACACAGTACTTTATATGAATACAATTTTAAAAGTGAAGATCTTCTACCTTCAGCCACCAGTCTAAATAAACGACAATTTCCGGCTCTTGGTGTGAATGTCGGTTTTGCTAGCTACGCTAGCTTGCATCGGTATGTTTTTGTCTCGGGTGAGCAGTGGCTGAGTGATGGTTTGGTAGATGTAAAACAAAATGTTAATACTGATATTTTTTACTACCGTGATGGTGAGTTAACTGCACTAGCTACATCGACTAGTGATGAATCAAATTTGTACACTAGGTTACATCCTGCACTCAGCTCTGATAGCAGTTTAGTGCTTTGGTCACAAAAATTTCCTCTACTAATGAGGATTGGGAAATAATTCTCTCACCAGTTGATGGTGGATCAATCGTAGGTACCAGAGTCTTTAAGGGTGAGTACCCCCACTTTGCATTTGCCAATCAAGGGGTAGTGTATTTAAAGGATGATGATGTTTATTATTACAATATTGCGAATAAAACTGACATTAAAATAGTTGATTTTGATGTCAAAACCCGAAAAGACACTGTGATTGAGCTTAGCTATTCTGATGAGCGAGAAATCACCATAGTAAAGGTAAGCTCACTTAATGAAAAGACCCTTTTTCCAGAGACTAATCTATACCTTTACCAGTTGAATTTAGGAGAGGGAAGTATAGAAGCCAATTTAGTTTCACACCTTAGACTTAATGATGCCCTGGCTAGATCTGCCGTTTTGTCACCTGGAGGTCAGTATCTAGCTATGACTCTGACCGAGACAAATCTAGGACGATCTCCCAGGGTATTGATTTTTGATATAATAAGTGGTATAATTAAAAAAGAAATACCACTAGAGCCATTTAGGTCAGATTTTATGTTCTTAGACACTTGGAGTCTATTTAACTAATCTCTTAAAATTCACATGATTAATAGGAATACTTTCTCAAAACCATTACTTGGCGCCACTATCGGGTTGGTGTTTTTGTCGTTTTTTCCATTAGTTAGTTTAGCCGGTATATATGTGCCACCAATACCGGCTCCACCACAGTTGCCAACGGTACCTAATCCGACTCTGCCAAATTTACCTAGTGTACCTACTACAACAGTACCGGCTTTACCGCCACTGTCACCGGTGGTACCAACTTTACCAACCACTACTTTACCAACTCCACCTAATTTACCAGAGGTGCCGACTTTGCCGACCCCGCCGACCTTACCGACTCCACCCCCGGTACCAAACATACCGACACTGCCACCTCTTCCTAACCCGCCAACTTTACCGACTCCACCGACAAATCCAGCCCCACCACCTTTACCGCCAGCAGTACCAATTCCTGTTCCAACTAACCCACCAGCGAAAGCCTTTTTGTCTATCTGGACTGATGGTTATGCTACGCCTATTACCTCAGGTTCACGTAGTATTGGTTCGTCAGACAATATAACTAGATTGAGTTGGTCTAGTGCCCATGCTACTGCTTGTGAAGGTAATGGTTTTAGTACTAATGGTCATGATAGTGGTAATCTTTACAATGGAGACGCCAGCCTAGCTATTGATCCTGGTGATACTAATACGTATGGGGTTAGGTGTAAGAATAGCGTAAACGTGTGGTCAGATTGGACAACTATTTCTATTGCTAAAGATAACTTGCCAGTCACACCAACCAACAGTGCTCCAACAGCGCCCGTCATTAAGGGAGCCGATATGAGTACGGCCGCACCAGTTGGTACCGTTATTAACGAAGTCACTTACTTCACAGTAAAGGCAACTGATCCAGATTCTGACGACATCGCTTACCTAGTCGATTGGGATTTAGACAACAATGTAGATGAACGTTTGCCAAACGCGAATTATGTATCAGAAGGCACGCCACAAAATACCACTTATACTTGGGCTACTCTTGGTTCAAAGTCTTTCCAGGTACAAGCCGTTGATGATAAGGGTAATAAGTCAGCTTGGACTACGCACACGCTAGTAGTGTCTGATGTGACAGTTACTCCGCCGGCGCCACCACAAGTTTCATTAAGTGTTGATAAGAGTTTGATTCGCTCCGGAGATAGGACAAAAGTACGCGCTAAGATTAAGGCTGGTTATGTACTTGATTGTAAACTAGCTGGGGTAGCTGGTGGGGTAGAGAATTTCATTCATCCTGGTGGAGCTAGTGAGGTTACCTATCCGTATGATACTGAATATTTATCGGCTGCTCAAACAGTGCAACTAGAGTGTACACCAAATGTCACCGGGGTTACATTACAAAGTGAAATCAGGTCGGCCCGCGTGAACGTTATACCAGGTGTTCAAGAAGTATAGTTTTGCCTTAAAGCAATTAATGTGTTATAATTAAAAGGTATGATGATCGCCGAACATCTTCTCGCAAGAGAAGATGTTCGGAGGAAAGTCCGAACACACCCATACGAAAGTATGGAGCAGGGTAGCGGGTAATACCCGTCTAAAGCAATAGCTTTAAGAGGTGCGAGCAGAGACGCCTGAGGTGAAAGCCAAAGGGTTCCCTTGTGGAATAGCCAGACTGGCGACAGTTTGGGTGAAACGGCAAAATCCTTACTTGTGTGCAAGGCCGTGCTGTTCTGGACCCTTCATTTTTTAATCAATTAATGAATGTAGGGTCCAGAACAGAGAGCCGCATGAGATAATGAGTAATCATTATCCTAGGTATATGATCATCCTAAGTTATTTATTTAGCTTAGACAGAATTCGGCTTACATACAAACAAAAACACCTAGCAATAGGTGTTTTTGTTTGTGTTACAATTATGAAGTATTTATCGTTATAAAACGTGTAGTTAGTATGCAACGCAATATTTTTTCACCAAAGGTAGAGGATGCTTCTGAGGATACTTTAAGTGTTTTTTTTCATAAAGCGTCACTGGTGATATTGGTAGGTACTTTTGGTCTACTGCCAGTTTTATTTATTCCTGGCGTATTTGCTCCTATTGGTTTTACGAAAGTTCTATTTCTTTCAATCGGTTTATTTGCGTCACTAATCTTTGCTTGTTTAGGAGTACTTAGGAGTGGAAAAGTACGGACTTATTTACCGCTACCGCTTACTTTATTTTGGGGGTTTTCACTATTCAGTCTAGTCTCAGCCCTGTTGTCGGGCGATGTTAGTGATTCACTTTATGGCGCTGCATTTGAGGTGCATACGGCTGGTTTCATGATAATCATGGCCATGATTATGACTATGGCTCTGGTTATATCTGGTTCTAAAAAGTCTTTCAGCCGTTTCTTTTGGTTGTTAACTGTTTCTGTTTCATTGGTTTTGGTGCATTACCTAAGTCGACTGGCTTTAGGGACAGACTTTTTATCATTTGGAATTTTTAATTCCAACTCTATTTCGATTATCGGTAATCTAAACGATCTCGCGTTACTAGCTGGCCTAGTTTTAGTGTTTGTCTTAATGACGGCCAATAAGTTTAGTGAGAGTTATTCCAAGATGGCGGTTGTTAGTGTGATAACAATCTTTTCTTTAATGATCCTAGCCACCGCTAACTTCTCTTTTATCTGGATGATCTTAGGTTTTGTGAGTTTATTAACATTCTTGTATCTAGTGGCAAAGGATACCTGGCTCAAACCTACCAATGAAGAAACATTAACTACACCAGTTAGTCGCTTTGTGATGGTTTTGGTAGCCACTGTTTGTGTGGTGTCCGGCGCTTTTGTGGTTAGTGGTGATTACCTAGGTCAAAAGGTAACAGAGTTAACCGGGGTTAGTTATTTAGAAGTCCGACCTTCTTTGTCGGCTACTTTTGCGATTACTCAGCATGTTTATCAGGACAATATTCTCTTAGGGGCCGGACCAAATCGCTTTGAGGATGCTTGGCGTCAATATAAAGATCCGGTTATTAATGAGACACAGTTTTGGAACACTAACTTTTCTAGCGGAAATGGTTTTGTGTCGACGTTGTTTGTGACTACTGGTTTGGTTGGTGTAGTACTGTTTTTGGTTTTCTTCCTCTCTTTCCTTTACCTAGGATATAAGTTGGTGTTTGTGAGTAAAGTTAAGAGCTCTAGTTGGAATTTTGTCGGTACCCTAGCCTTTGTTTCTGCTTGTTACTTATGGTTAATGACGTTCCTCTATACTCCTGGTGCTTTCGTGATGTCTTTGGTAGCGATTGCGACCGGACTCACATTAGCTGTCTGGGTACAGACTAGACCTGAAGCTGGTGCAGTAATCAATGTTGCTTACAGCAAGCAACACGGCTTTTTGCTCATAGCCAGTGCTGTAGTGGTGATTGTTACTGCAACAGCATTGTTTATAAATGTAAACCAAAAGTACTCAGCACAAGTTGCGTTTGCTGATGCTATCGTTGAACTGTCTACTACCAACGATTTAGCCGAATATGATAAATCTCTAATCAAAGCGTCTGAGCATAATCCTAAGCAAGATATTTATGTCGTGGAAAGAGCAAGACTTAGGTTAGCTGAACTTAATCGGTTACGAACTCTGACTGATCCAACTGAAAATGATCAGGCTGAGTATGTCAAAAGACTAGAGGAAGGAATTGAACTTGCCCGGTTGGCGGTTACCTTGGATCCTAGTAATCCTTTCAACCAAGCCTTACTCGGAAGTTTTTATGGCTTTATTGGGGGAGTAGATAACGTCGAAGTGTTAGAAAGACGAAATGAAGCCTTTGCGCGCGCTAAGTCACTGGACCCGACCAATCCAGAATATGCTGTTCTTGAAGCCCAGCTAGCTTCTCAACTCGGCGACCTGGCTACAGCCCGTACTTCACTTAATGAGGCTGTAAAACTCAAAAGTAATTACACTGACGCTTTATATTTATTGTCTCAGCTTGATATTCAGGAAGGAAATGCCACGTCAGCGATTGCGACCACTTTATCAATTATTTCCATTGAACCAAACAATCCTGGTCGTTACTTCCAGCTCGGTATTTTATTATTAGCTAATAATAATCTAAGTGATGCTATTATTTCATTTGAAACAGCTGTGGCTCTAGATCCTAATTATGCTAATGCTCGTTACATGCTGGCGCTGTCTTACTTGGATACAAATCGTATCGAAGAAGCGCTGGTACAACTTAAGACTGTAGAAGTCAGTAACCCCGATAATCAAGAACTTAAAGCTTTGATTGCACAGGTTGAAGGTGGTGATTATGTTAGACCTGATGTTGGTAGCGGTGTACCGGTTAAGGATGCTTCAGCGACTGCTCAAGAGGGAGATGTGACTGTCACAATGGTGCTCCTGATACAGATCTAGTGTCGCCAGTGAATCGAGTGCCAAGGGTTGAAGATAACGATACTGGAAATAGTGACGAAACTACCAATGATAATAATTCTGAAGAAACGGAATCGGTCGTAGAATAATTTCTCATGGTTAAGCGAGTTTTTAAATTAGTTTACATGAGATACGCGGTCTACATCAGGCCGCGTATATTCTTGCTTTCTTTGCAATTGGGTCACAAATGCTAGCTTTGGTTAGAGACAGATTGCTAGCACATACTTTTGGCGCCGGCGGGGAACTAGATTTATATTACGCTGCTTTTCGGATACCGGACTTAATGTTTGCATTATTTGCTTCTGTACTCTCAGTTTACGTATTGTTGCCGTTCGTCACCAAAGCCAAAGAAAAGGGTAATTTGCAGGCAGGTTCAAATGTTCTGTCACAGATATTTAGTGCTTTTCTGGTAACTTACGCTATCTCAGCGGTAGTGGTCTTTATCGGGGCTCCGTATTTAGTTGGTTTAATTTTCCCGGGTTTTGGCGCAGAAGATAGTAATATGCTAGTTCTACTGATTAGAGTACTCCTTCTGCAACCGTTCTTACTTGGTATCTCGAGTCTGTTTGGTGTCATTACACAGTATTCACAGCGCTTCATACTTTACGCCATTAGTCCTTTGGTCTATAACCTCGGTATTATATTAGGCATTGCTGTCTTCTATCCTATTTTTGGTTTGATTGGTTTAGTGCTTGGTGTGGTAGTTGGTGCACTAGGTCATATGCTTATTCAACTCCCGCTCGTCAGTCGCAGTGAATTAAATTTCAAACTTTTAACAAACATAGATTGGCCACTAGTTAAGTCAGTGTTGGTTTTTGCTTTCCCGCGGGCGATCACTCTTTCTATTCATCAGGTGGTGCTACTAGTATTTGTTAGTTTCGCCACACTGATGGCCGCAGGGTCAGTATCAGTCTTTCAGTTTGCTTTTAATCTTCAGTCAGTACCACTAGCAGTGGTGGGGATGAGTTATTCGGTCGCCGCCTTTCCGGTCTTGGCTGAGCTGTTTGCTAAACAACAACGAGAGACTTTTTGCATCCACTTAATGTCAGCTTTTAGACATATCATTTTTTGGTCAATGCCAATTATTGCCCTAGTCATCGTTTTGCGCGCCCAAATTGTACGAGCCATTCTCGGTAGCGGTTCTTTTAGTTGGAATGATACTAGACTCACGGCGGCTATGTTGGCGGTGTTGGTGGTGTCTTTGATCGCTCAATCACTGATGTTGCTACTGGTTCGAGCCTTTTATGCCGGGGGAAATACACGTACGCCACTACTAATTGCTCTGACTGGGGCGTTTGTGTCTATTTCTAGTACAGTCCTTCTAATCGCTGTCTATGATTCAGCTCCATACGTGAATCAATTAGTTGATTCATTATTTAGACTAGAGGGAGTTCAAGGTACAGAAGTTTTGCTCTTAGGCTTAACTTTTATCTTCGGCACTATCTTTGAAATGGTTCTACTTTTGATTTTCTCAGCTAGATTATTTGGATTAAATTGGTTTAAGTTGACTAGGCAAGTGTTGCAGTCGCTCGCAGCTGCTGTAGTGTCGGCGATTGTGGCTTACATTACCCTCAATTTTATTGTAGACGGAGTCAACCAAGAGACTTTAATCGGAATTATTCTGCAAGGCGCAGTGGCTGGGGTGTTCGGTATTATTGGGGCTATTTTGACTTATTATGTACTAGGTTCCAAGGAGTTACACGAAATTTATACGTCTTTTAGGTCGAAAATTCTCAAGACGGATGTTATTGCGCCACAATCCGAGGTCCTCTAGTTTTTTATTCAAAGTAAGGTACAGTACAGCAGTGTATGGACAAACAGATTAGAAATTTCAGTATTATCGCTCACATCGACCACGGTAAATCTACCTTGGCTGATCGCATGCTTGAACATACCAAAACTGTTGAACAGCGAAAAATGAAGGAGCAAGTTTTGGATTCGATGGAGCTGGAACGAGAGCGGGGGATTACCATAAAAATGCAACCAGTGCGCATGCGTTATTTGCATGCGGGACAAGAATTCCAACTCAATCTCATCGATACGCCAGGACATATCGACTTTTCTTATGAAGTATCTCGAGCGCTTAAGGCGGTGGAAGGAGTACTGTTACTCATCGATAGTACGCAGGGTATTCAAGCACAGACTTTAACTACGCTCCAAATGGCTAAGGACCAGGGGTTAACTATTATTCCGGTCCTTACCAAAACGGACATGGGTCATTCTCGTCCTGATGAGGTGGGGGAGTCAGTCATGAAACTTCTTGGCTGTACAAGAGAAGAGATTATGCTCGTATCTGGCAAAACCGGGGATGGTGTACCAGAACTACTGGAGCGAATTTGTGAAAAAATCCCTGCTCCGAGAGCCGCTAAGCTTGATGACTATCGGGGCTTATTTTTGACTTTCAGTATTCTAATCACCGTGGAGTGATTGTTTTTATGCGAGTATTTGATGGTGAAGTGAAAAAGGGTGATGTCTTACGTTTTTCGGCTAGCGGTAAGACTTTTACAGCACTCGAAGTCGGGATGGTGACACCGGCGGAAGTACCTGTCGACACTCTTGAGGCCGGGGAAATTGGTTATATTGTGACTGGTATAAAAGAGCCAGGAGTAGCTACGGTTGGTGACACGCTAGTTTTAGATAAAAAAAATGCTCCAGCGCTCGAAGGTTATCAGGCTGCTCGTCCGGTGGTTTGGGCTTCGGTTTTTCCCGATAGTCAGGATGACTTCACGATTCTGCGCCAAGCTCTAGATCGGCTTAAGCTGTCTGATTCTTCTCTTTCCTACGAAGAAGAATCCTCCGGAGTACTAGGTCGCGGTTTTCGTTGTGGTTTTCTCGGAATGCTCCACTTAGAGATTGTTACTGAAAGACTAAGGCGGGAATTTAATATTGAGATTATCATCACCGCTCCGTCGATTGCTTATGAAATTACCTGGGCTGATGGTACGGTAGAATCGGTTTATGCTGCTTCTCGTTTTCCTGAGTATGGCGCCAAGGTCACTGTGCGTGAACCTTGGCTTCTAGGGCAGATTATTTCTCCGCCAGAATATGTTGGTAACGTCATGAATCTTTTATTTGAGCACGAGGGTAGTGTACTTGAGACTGAAGTGCTTAATGATGGGCGCAACTTAGTAACTATAGAGATGCCACTACGCGAACTAATGCGTAACTTTTTTGATAAGCTAAAAAATGCTAGTAGTGGTTACGCTTCATTGTCGTACGAAATTGCTGAACTTAGGCCAGCGCAGGTAGTTAGGCTAGATGTACTGGTAGCGGAGGAGCTTATTACTGCCTTTTCACGTGTAGTAGGCGATAGGAGGGCTGAATTTGACGCTAGAGCCACCGTTGACAAGCTTTATGACAATTTGCCACGACAACAGTACGTCACTAAGATACAGGCTAAAGTAAGGGGTAAAATTATTGCTTCGCGAACCCTGTCAGCGCTGAAGAAAGATGTGACCGGCTATCTCTATGGTGGTGACATTACTCGTAAAATGAAGCTACGTGAAAAGCAAAAGAAAGGGAAGAAGAAAGCTTTAGAGCTAGGTAAGGGGCGAGTCAATATTTCTCAAGAAGTATTTATGAAAATGATAAAGAGTGACTAAGGTCACTCTTTATTGTTTTCACTACACTAATCAGTTCTTAGCTTCTCTTTAAGAGCCGGTAAATATTTGGGAGCCACCAGAATAGGCGAAGATCATACTGAGAATAATAAGGATAGCAATCACTGCCCAAATCCACTTAATAATTCCTTTGGCTCTTTTAGAAAATAAGACACTCATAGTTTTTAGTTTAGTGCTAAAATAGTATCACATGTTGGATTTTCAGCAAAAGCGTAAGTTCAGGGCTATTACTGAATCAAGGATTACTTGGGTGGTTTTGTTGGTGTTAACAGCTATGGTTTTTATCAGTGCTTATGACCGATACCAGATTGCTAGAGATATGGCTGGTCGTCGGGCTGAGGTGGAAAAGGAGGTGCGAGAGCTAGAAGCTAGGCATGCTGAACTGGAAGCCGAAGTACGTTACCTATCTAACGATAGAGGAATTGAGGCCCAAATGCGCCGTCAATTTGACGTTGCTAGGGAAGGCGAACAAGTGGTGATTATCGTTGAAGACGAAGAAAGTAATATTGAGCCACTACCCACTTCAACCCAACCCGAAAAAAAGCGCGCTTGGTACCGATTTTGGTAGATTAATGTTAGAATTAAGTCTAATTAGAAATAAGTATTTTGTATGGATAAAACAGTTACAATTTATAGTACCCCGGTCTGTCATTTCTGCCACGCTGCCAAAGATTTTTTTGCCGCTAATGACGTGAAGTACACCGAACATGATGTTTCAGCTGATGCTGAGAAACGACAAGAGATGATCGAAATGACCAATCAAATGGGCGTGCCTGTTATACGCATCGGCGACGATGTCGTGATTGGTTTTGATGAAGGAAAGCTCAAGGAACTTTTGGCGATTTAAGTCAAATAAATGAGTGTAAAAATAAAACACCCGCGAGGGTGTTTTATTGTAGATGTTTGTTGAGTTCGTGTAGGTATATTAAATAAATATAAAAAGAAAGCTCCAGTACGAAACTGAAGCGTTTCCTACTGGAGCTGTGGTGTTGAACGGAATTAGACTACTCCATATCGAAAGAGATAATTTCCCCATCTTTTCCGTGGCGCACAATAACTCCTGTGCAATATTCGCCTACTAGCAAAGCGTTTTTGATTTTTTCCTTTATCAAACTTTGAACAGAGGCATCTTTTTGCATTTGAGATATGCTATCCCAATTCTCTGAAGGAACAGAGCCAAGGTTAAATAATCTACGTTTACCACTTTCCCTGTGTTCAAAATAGGCAGTAAACTTGTATACTTTTGATGTGCGCTGTAGCGTTGTCACTGGAGCGGCTTTTGATACAGGCTTAGCGACAATGAGATGTTTGGCCTTGTCGAGAGTCTCATAAGGTATCGTGAATCGATGATAAGGGCCGAGTGGAATTACAGTGACAACTTCGGCCGTCTTCTCGTCTTGCACTGCCACAAACCAGGTATTGTCAGCTTCACTGAAGAAAAGGCGATGTACTCTTTCAGAGCTACTTTCTTTTCCAACAGGTAGTGACTTTCCTGTGTCAAGGATATTTATGACTTCGTCAGGGTCCAATGTGAGTCTGTTCAAAACACGATCCAAAGCGTGCTTTGTAAGTGCTGTCTGCATGAGTATTCTCCGGGTTTTGTTCAAAGACCATCAATGAACTATTTATACAATAAAACATAAATAGGCATATGTCAATTTTTTTGGTGCCCTCACCAGGAATCGAACCTGGATTACCGCGTTAGGAGTGCGGAGTTCTATCCATTGAACTACAAGGGCATTATTTTTCCCAAAAGGGAATATCAGTACTTTACCATAATACCCGTTATTACCAATAATTAGTGGTACAATAGACAGATGATTGGCGACTTTGATAGTCAGGCCGAAATCAAAAGACTCTTGAACGAGAATCTACGGTTATTAAATGAGAATAACCAGCTTCTCCGTAAAATGAGGCGAGCTTCGGCTTGGTCGGCTATTTTTCGTTTTCTTAAGTATGTCATCATCATCGGGGTGGCCGTCTATGTTTACTTCCAATATGTGGCACCTAACTCCGACAAGATAAAAGACGGTGTCAATTACGTTAAGGAACTATCGCATAGTGTGATGGAGATGAAAGCTATGTATGAAGCAATGCCTCAAGAAGCACCAACGCCTCAGGAGTCCGATAATACTCAAACAGAGGTCCTTAAAGAGCGTGAGGTCCAGAGTTGAAATAAGTGGGTAAACAATATAGAATAGTGCCACTTGCTTGGGTAGCTCAGTTGGTAGAGCATTTCCCTGAAGAGGAAGGGGTCGGCGGTTCGAGCCCGCCCCAAGCACACATACGAAAAAACCCCGTCAGGGTTTTTCTGTATGCGGTGCTGAGTAACTGACTTAAGTCAGTTACGTGCGGGCTCGAAAGGCCAGACATGTTTTGTGACGTAAAGAATAAACGGTCGAGCCGGGTCGAGAACACTTAGTAAATTTGGAGTCGAAGACGAACAAATATACTTAGTGATTCGTGACCGAGCCCGCCCCGCGACACCACGTATTTTCATAAGTGAAGCGAAATAAAATACGTTGGTGACCGTCAGGATCAGCCCCCCGTGCCAGATCCTACTAATTATGATATAAAATATTCATACAACCACTTTCTGGAGGTGTGTCATGAACTTTTTGTGGATCTTAGTTGTCACCATGTTCTTTACGCCAATGGCTCGCTCCGCAAGTCTATTGAGTATTGCAGATGAACCTGTTTCTGTGATTTCAGCTAGTCAAAGAATCATCGTTACAAGTAATCGTAAAGCACCAACTGGTGTTGGCATAACTGATTTCGGTAAATATCTAATTTGTATTCCTGGGCCTCAAAAGTTCAAATTCAGTTATTTACAGCTAACGTTCAATGTTTATGAGGTTAGAGGTTTAGTTTTTTCAGTTTTCTGCGCTAAGGGAGAGTTACGTGATCCGGAAATAGATCGATGAAGGCCTCAACTGCATAATCATACAAACCGCACGTCTTCTCTGAGGAAGCGTGCGGTTAAAACATTTTAAAACCCAAAAAAGTATTATTAGAACTCCTTATTAAACTTTCCTGAATCTCTCTCCTTAAAAAATTGTTCCCAACGATTATGGCTATCAATTCTATTATCTATATAGTTAGCTGAAATTATAAAGAAGTAATATAGAAGTATTATTGGTAAAATAAAAAAAGAAAGCCACCAAAACAATTTATTATAACTACCACTGCTTTCATAAGTGTGATTTCTCTTTTTTGTGTAAATGAGACTTAAAACTAAAGCCACTATATTTAATGGAAGGGTGTAAAAAACAACAAAAATATCAAAATCAAAATAAACCTCCCCTAAATTAACGTCATTAATTGAAAGTAAATAAATATTTAATCCAAAGATAATTAAAAAGCATAACCAAGAGACATAAAACATTACTTTATAAATAGCAATGTTTTTAATTATTGATAGCATGGTTAGCCTTTACTTCCCAGTATTTACATTCGAACGTACCTTGAGTTGTGTAGCTCGATGTTTATCAAGTTTTGGTAGACGGATTTCCAGTAGTCCATGCTTTTCCTGAGCTTCAGCCTCATCGATAATAACCTCTTCCGGCAAAAGGAGAGTACGAGAGAAGCTACCCCAAAACAGTTCGCGGTGGTAGTAGTTATCGTCGTTAGTTTCTTGGTATTCTTCACGAATACCACGAATCGTGACCATGTCGCGTGTGATAGAAATATCCAAGTCTGAAGGACTAACGCCAGCTACTAGAGCCTTGATAATAATGGCGTCATTGGTTTGATACATGTCGACTGGTAGTTCACCTTCTTGAGGAGCAGTTTTATCTTCATCCACGTTGTCCCAATTTTCGTCTTCAACATAAGTATCTTTGCCTTCCATTTCTTCGTCGTCTTCACCAAAGTGATGTTCGTCATCCAAGATGCGATCATAATCGTTGGCAGGGGCTGCTCCGGTGAGTCTCTCTAGAAATGATGGTTTTTTCATAATTTATTTATTTACGTAAGATTGGTTTGCGTGTGGATTCGAGTAACTTTATTTTTTCGAACAGAAGGAAGAGTAAGACGATACCCATCCAGACAAAGAGCAGTACAAACAGTACCCCATTCTCCTTACCTGGTTCTGATGCTCTTATTATAAAAAAGTTAAACAATGCATGCAATAAAATAGCAATGAATAACCCAAACGTTCCGTAGAGCAATTTTTTGGTCACAGACTTATAAAAGGCAAAGGCGAGGCAGATTCCGATAGTGGCCGAAGCCAGTACGTGTAGCAAAGTTGCCCCTAAGAAGCGGAAAGAGCCGGTCACCGCAACCGTATTTAGCTCCCCGTTACTAAGTGGGGTGAGAATAAATAAAGCATTTTCCAGAGCCGCGAAGCCCAGAGCAATAGCGATCATGTAGATGATGAAGTCAATTGGTTCGTCCACTGCGCGATTCCAAAAAATAACCATGAGGGCCACAGCGTACTTGAGCACTTCCTCAATAATTACCCAAACCAGGACCAGATTAGCTCCAGCGTAAATCTCTATTGCCATTTTTTGTAGCGGTAAAGCTAAGGGTACTACCGCCATTCCAGCAATAAAAGTAATGATGATAAGTAAAATAGGTTCAGGATTTTTTTTATCTTCTCGCAACCAAAACCAGAGCCAAAAAATAGCCGGAATCAAACCAAAGAGAAAAGCTACGACAAAATCGTGGGAAGCAATCTGAAGTTCCATGTCTACAATTGTACCACCTCAGGTCAGGTTAATTTGGGTTTTGTAGTATTACTACTTGGGCCATTTAGCAACCATTAAAATATCAGTTTTTCGCTTGACCTTAGGTAGTTCTTGCCAAATTGTTTCAGTCACGTACGGCATGAACGGGTGCATCATTTTCAGTGAAGTGGTTAAACATTCCATGAGTACCGCTTGTCTAGAAGCTCTGGCTGTAGCATCGTCGCTAGTCAGAATATCTTTTGATTCTTCAAGAATAACATCAGCCAATTCATGCCAGATAAAGTGATAGGCCTTTTCACCAGCTAGGTAGAGGTTGTATTTTTCAATTTCACTAGTCACGTCTATCACAGCAGACTTTAGGTTGGTCAAAATTTCTTGGTCTCGGCTTGAAAATGAAACATCCTTACTCATGTCCATGTCTGCTGTGTGAGTCAGAATGAATCTAGTAATGTTCCAGATTTTGTTAGCAAAGTTTTTATAACCCTTAATCTTATTTTCTGAAAGTGGTAGGTCATTACCAGGAGCGGCCCCAATCACTAGTGAAAGACGAGTAGCGTCGGCACCAAACTTTTCAATCATAGTGAGTGGGTCGATGGTGTTACCGAGAGATTTGCTCATCTTACGATTTTTTTCGTCACGTACCAAGCCGTGGAGGTAGACAGTTTTGAAAGGTATTTGTCCAGTATGATAAGTACTCATCAAAATCATTCGTGCTACCCAGAAGAAGAGAATGTCGTAGCCGGTTTCTAGTAAGGCGGTGGGATGATAAGTCTTTAAGTCTTCAGTTTGTTCGGGCCAACCCAAGGTAGAAAATGACCAAAGTCCAGAAGAGAACCAGGTGTCTAGAGTGTCTGGATCTTGTTCCCAACCAGCTCCTTCTGGTGCGGTAACACCGCAATAAATTTCGTCATTTCGATACCAAACTGGGATGCGATGACCAAACCAGATTTGTCTTGAAATACACCAGTCATTTAAGTTGGTAATCCAGTTAAAATAAACTCGCTTAAAACGCTCAGGTAAAATATCCGTACCACCATTTTCGACCGTTGTCACCATTAGCTCCTTAAGAGTGGTTTCGCTACCGCTAGATACTCCTGGGATTTCTGAGTGTTTGAGAATGAATTTTTTATTAACGTCAATCCACCACTGTAGTTTTGGTAGTGGCTCAATGATACCCCCAGTTCTTTCAGCGGTAGCTACATTCTGATCAATAGTCTCTTCCTTTTCTAGTAGGTTTTCTTCTTTGAGCCACGCTACGACTGCTGTACGAGCGTCATTGACTTTGAGTCCACTTAATCGACCGGATACTGTCATTTTGGCGTATTCGTTGATGATTTGTGGTCGCTTTGTGATGTTGTGCCGGTCGGCCATGTCCCAGTCGATTTTACTGTGTGCTGGAGTAACGCCAAGCGCACCAGTACCAAATTCTGGATCAACTTCCTTGTCGGCGATGACCGTCACCTCAATCGGGACATCACAAAAAGTACACGAAAAAGTCTGTCCAATGAATTTTTGGTAGCGAACATCATCTGGGTGTACCGCCACAGCCGTGTCACCAACCTTTGTTTCTGGACGAGAGGTCGAAATTGAAATAGGGAAGTCAGGACTGTACTTAAAAGTGTAGAGGGTCGACTTCCTTTCTTCGTAAACTATTTCATCATCGGAAATGGTGGTTTGACCTTTCGGGTCCCAGTTTACAATGCGATCACCACGGTAGATGAGTCCGTCGTCATACATGTTCTTAAAGGCTGTCATCACTGCTTTGTAGCGTTTATCGTCTAAGGTGTAGGCGTAGCGTGACCAGTCGAGACTAGAACCCATTTTTCTGGTTTGGTTGAGGATGGTGTCTTTACTATTTTCAGCAAAAGCTGAGACGCGCTTAAGGAGTTCCTCTCGACCTAAGTCATGTCGGCTTTTTCCTTCGGCTTTTTGGATTTCTTTTTCTACTTTAGATTGAGTAGCGATGGCAGCAGAGTCCGTACCTGGTATCCAGAGAGTTCTCTTGCCGTTCATGCGATGATAACGAACTAGAATATCTTCCACGGCCAACATAGCAGCGTGACCCATATGTAGAGTTCCAGTGACGTTTGGGGGTGGTAAAACTATCGAAAAAGTCTCAGCCTCTTTGTCAGTGACGCCATCCTTAATACAGTTGTCAGGATTAAAGTAACCAGAATTTTCCCACATAGCATAGATGTCTGTCTCGTGCGACGCCGGGTCATAAGGCTTTAGGAAAATCTCTGGAATATTGGCTGGTTGGTTGACTTTTTCACTCATAAATAAAGATTAGTTAGAAACGCATAATACCACTTGTGGGGTGGTATTTGAAGTGATTGAGTGCATCTAGTTACTGAGGGATTTATTACCGTTGGCGCGCACAGTGTTGGCAAAAACTTCTGGCGAAAGTGCGTCAGCTAGGTGTGAATGTCCAGCTAGGGCAATCATAATACTGTTGTCAGTCGAAAGATTAATTTCTGGTAGATAAACTTTTAGCTCAGGGTATAAAAGCGGGGAAGTTAGACTAGTTAGTGCACTGCGTAAAGTAGTATTGGCAGCTACTCCACCTCCCAAGATCACACTTTGAGCAGTGTAGGTTTCGATGGCACTTTTGACTTTTTCCGTCAGGACTTTCACAACCACGTCTTCAAAATCTCTCGCTAAAGCCTTTTTCTCATCATCTGTTAGGGTTTTTTCGGCAATGGCGTAGCGAACGGCAGTTTTTAGTCCAGAAAAAGAGAAGTCTAAGTCACCAGACTTAAGCATAGGATGTGGTAAGTCAGTGTAGGTGGGTAAGTTACGCTCACGCGCTTCTTTAGCCCACTTACTTATTTCTGGGCCACCAGGGTAAGGTAGTCCCAGTAGACGCGCCACTTTGTCGAAAGCTTCACCAACAGCGTCATCGCGAGTCTGGCCGACCTTTTGATAATTATTCCAATCACTCATTAAAATTAGCTCAGTGTGACCACCAGAAACTAGTAGAGCGAGGGCTGGGAAAGCTAAAGGAGCTAAATGATGCCCATCAAATACTGAAGCCAAAATATGACCCTCCATATGGTCGACAGGTACTACCGGTACATTCCAGAGATAAGCTAAGGCTTTAGCAAAATTTACCCCCACCCACAGGGCTGGTTCTAGTCCGGGTCCACTAGTAACAGCGATAGCGTTTACCCCAGGTCGGCCAACTTTTTCATAGAAAGTAATCAGTTGGTCGGCTAGGCCATCTTCACGTTCTAGTAAGGTGTGCAAACGATCCTTCTCTTCGTTAGTGAGAGTTGGTGAAAAGTTTGCAGACTCTAGTTTGGCTTCCGCTAGTGCTTTTTCGAGCATTGGTACCACGGTCACGATATGTTCGCGCTTGGCTAGGGTAGGAAAGACTCCACCATATTCACGATGAATATCTATTTGCGAAAATAAGGCATTACCAAGCACTTCATACTTGGCCTTGGGGAAATCACCAACAATCTCCACGATGCTGATAGCAGTCTCGTCACAGCTGGTTTCAATGGAAAGTAGAATCATAAGGTCTGCGCACTATACAATAGAAGAGATGTTGTGTCACTGTGGTTATGAGTTACTAAGTATAAGCTTTCGCTAGGCTCAGATTCTACTAAGTGTTCTCGACCCGTAAAACAGTGTGTAGACACTGTTTTACCACTCGTTCGTAACTCACATCGCTCCGGCCGTCACAGGGGCCGTAAGCAACTTAGTGGCAATTTGTGTGGGGTCAAGTTTCTAATTCGCTTACGCTCATAAGAACTTCCTCCCCGGACTCGACTACTTTTGCTTAATGAAAAGCAAAAGTATGTCTCCGTCTGTCACACGAGCACGAAAGCAAAGCAGTTTGCTTTCTAGATTAAAACACCCTGTCTTTAAAGATAGGGTGTTTTAATCTACTCGTGTGACCGATACAAGACTTGAACTTGTGGCCTCTACAATGTCAATGTAGCGCTCTACCAGCTGAGCTAATCGGTCGGTCTGGTTATCTATGATGACCCACTGCAAATGTGAATGGTAAGTAAGTGTGGGACACTTGCGAACCTCTTCCTTGCTTTGCAATCGGTCGGTCTGGTTATCTATGATGACCCACTGCAAATGGAGATGGTGAAAGTATCTGGGAGATAGTTTCACCGCTACCACGCTTGGCTAATCGGTCATTCCCGACAGTATACCGAAAGAATCTAACTCTGCAATTGGTAAACCTTAGAGGGTTGGGGTAGTAAGTAACTATTATTTAATAAAAGGAGTATTATATAGCATAAGTGCTATTAATTATTTTATATGTGCGGAATTTTTGGTTATGTTGGTAGTAGAACTGCGGCACCTATTTTGCTTGAAGGTTTAAGAACTTTGGAGTATCGCGGTTATGATTCATCTGGTATCTACGTGCCTGGTTACGGAGTAGTGAAATCTATTGGACCAATAGATAATCTGGCCAAGAAAATTACCGAAACTATTCCTGGTACATCAGGTATTGCACATACGAGGTGGGCTACTCATGGTGCGCCGACGGAAAAGAACGCCCACCCTCACTCTGACATGAGTGAAAAAATCTGGTTGGTCCATAATGGCATCATCGAAAATTATCGTGAACTGAAAGAGGGTTTGCAGGTTAAGGGTTATAAGTTTTATTCTGACACCGATACAGAAGTTCTGACTAAACTCATCGGTAGTTTTTACTCAGGTAATCTGACTGAAGCGCTGACCCTGGCTTTGAAGTCAGTGCGGGGCACTTATGGACTTTTGGTGATGAGTGAAAGAGACCCTAAGGAGTTAGTGGCGGCTCGGTTCGGTAGTCCCATCGTGCTTGGTTTAGGTAGTGATGGAAACTTTGTTTCTTCTGACCCTTCTGCATTACTGACTCATACTAAAGACGTCGTGTATTTGGATGATGGAGAAATTATTACCGTCGGTCCAGATAGTTACTTGGTTACAAATATCCACGGCCATAAACAAAATAAGCAAGCCGAAAAAATTGCTTGGAGCCACGAAGAAGTACAAAAAAATGGCTTCGACCACTTTATGCAAAAGGAGATTTTTGAGGCCCCAGAAGTGATAGAAAATACCATTAGAGGTCGCCTGTTGGTGGATAAGGGGAGAGCCAAGCTCGGTGGACTGGAAACAGTGTCTCAGCGTCTAAGTGCCATTAACAAGCTACAGATAATTGGCTGTGGTTCGGCTTATTATGCTGGTCTCGTCGGTAAGTTTATGCTTGAAGAATATGCTCAAATTCCCACCATGGTTGATTTAGGTAGTGAGTATCGCTATAAGAAGACTTTTCCCGACAAAAAAACCGCTGTACTTAGTATTAGTCAGTCCGGTGAAACTGCCGACACCAGAGCCTCTATTTCGAAAGCTAAAGAAGATGGTTTGCTGACTTTAGGAGTGGTAAATGTGGTCGGTTCCGCTATCGCTAGAGAAACTGATGCTGGTGTTTACAATCATGCTGGTCCAGAAATTGCGGTCGCTTCTACTAAAGCTTTTTTGTCACAATTAACCGCTATGGCTCTGCTGACTTTGTTCTTAGGAAGGGAGAGGGGTATGACTCAAGCTGAAGGGATAGAGATTGCAAAGGGTCTCGAGAATTTACCAAACATCCTACGCGAAGTTCTGGCTGATCATGAAGTCGTGAAGCAAGTAGCGAAAAAGTATGCTCACTATCGTGACTTCATGTATCTGGGACGACAAGGACATGTTCCGATTGCTTATGAAGGGTCACTCAAATTAAAAGAAGTGACTTACATTCATGCCGAAGCTTATGCTGGTGGTGAACTTAAGCATGGCTCGATTGCGATGCTCGATAATAAATTCCCGGTTTTTGCTCTGGCGCTTGAAGACGAGGTATATAAGAAAATGGTTTCTAATATTGAAGAAGTAAAAGCTAGGCAAGCGCCCGTCATCGCTTTAGCGACAGTGGGGGATTTGTCTATTGGTGACGTGGCCGATGATGTTATTTATGTTCCTAAGGTCCATCCGATGTTGCAACCAATTGTGTCTACTATCCCACTGCAACTATTTGCTTATTATATCGGGGTCGAAAAAGGTCTGAATGTAGATCGACCGCGTAATTTGGCCAAGAGTGTGACGGTTGAATAAGGTTACCCAGCAATATTTATATCGGCCAAAACCGCGGCATGGTCACTGACTCCGAATTGTAGTCTAACGTTCGATGCTTTGTATGGAGGTTGGGTGAAAAGGTAATCCACCATAAAGCTCTTAAAAAGGTTATTGTGAGTAGGGATATTTCCTAGGCGATGTCTCTCTCTGTCAAGGCTAGATGCGTAATCTTTTGGGATGGTGTCAGTGTAGTACTTAGTGAGTTCGTCATAGAGACTATTTTGAAAGCGAGGAATATTAAAATCTCCACACAAAATATGCGGTGACTGATTTTTTAAAAATGTCAGTAGAGCTTTTAAACTAGTGGTCTGATTAAGATCAGCCACTTCTCCTTGTGGACTCCAGGTAAAGTGGGTGGTGGCAACATTGATACCAAGCTCTTTAACCTTAGCTAAAATAACGGGATTAGCTACAGTGTTATAAATATTATTACGATCGGCCAATACCATACCTTCTGGGTTTGGATAGTGGTAGTAATGTGTAACAGCAGTATGAAGATGCTGACTGGCAAACAAAAGTCCAATTTCATAATTTGCTCCGTCATCAGATTTGAGTGTTATTGGTGCGTAGGTAGTTTGGTACCCTTGATTTTGAAGCCAACTCTCAGTTTCTCTAGTCGCTTCCATTAAGGCTAGTACATCAGGCTTTTCCTGGCTAATAAAAGGTAAAATTAAATCATAGTGCTTTTTACCTTCAACGTTGAGGCTGATTAGTTTGGCCATAATGGTCAGATTATAACAGATGTGCTTTCCTAGCCTAACAACTAATAACAGGTGCTATAATTAAACAAAGGTAATTATTATTTGTTTAAATTTTCATGAATAAACTTTCAACTAATCAAGTCGTCGTCTGGATGGTGTCACTCTGCTTTTCTTTTGCTTTAGGTAATTACTGGGCTGGACTCGTTTAGGAAAATGAAAAACCTCGGCGTCAGCCGAGGTTTTTCTTCTTACTCATTAGCCTATAGTACGGTTAACCGTACTATAGATTATGTTCGACGAGTTTTGTCGGTATTATTTAGAGGCTATAGTTGAGAGTCTAATTCTTTGAATGATATACTACTGCTTTATTATTATAAACAAACTATGCTCAAATTAAACAGAAAGGCGCCACTTTTTACCTTACTAGATCAAGATAAAATCGAGCAGTCACTCAAGGCTCATCTTGGTAGTTGGTTATTGATATATTTTTACCCAAAGGATGACACTCCAGGTTGCACTAAAGAGGCCTGTACTATTGCTGAGGTTTACCAAGATTTTAAAAAGCTTGGCGTAAAGGTTTTTGGTGTCAGTAAAGATACGTCAAATTCCCACAAAAAATTTGCTGAAAAATATAACCTACCTTTCACTCTGCTATCTGACCCGACCATGGAAATGATGGATAAGTATGGTGCATTCGTAGAAAAACAAATGTATGGCAAGACGGTCAGAGGAACCAGACGGATTTCTTATTTGGTTAATCCAGAGGGGAAGATAGCTAAAGTCTACCCGGAGGTTGATCCAGCCACTCACGCACTTGAACTACTTAAAGATATCAAGTCTCTCAAGAAGGAAGCTAAACAAAAGCTGGCCGAAAAGACCGCCTAGTCCTGTATAATAACTAGATGCTTAAAAAACTAATCATAATTTTACTGCTAGCAGTAGTGGGCTATTTCTTTTATCTCGATAGCCAAACTCCTTTAAGTGACCGAGAGTGGAATACTGATCAAGCTGTCTCGGCTGAGGTAGTAATGGAGGGGGAGGAAATTACGATCAAGAATGTTCGTAACTTTACTTACCGTTCTACTTCCGACTATACACCAGGTTATTACGATACAGCTTTCAACTTGAATGATGTGATGACGGTCGACTACATAGTTGAGCCTTTTGGTGATATTGGGGCCGCCCACACCTTCTTATCCTTCGGCCTTGCAGATGGTCGTTATCTCGCTATTTCGGTAGAAATTCGCAAGGAAGTAGGAGAGACTTTTTCACCTTGGCTCGGACTACTAAATCAATTTGAACTAACTTACGTCATTGCGGATGAACGGGATGTAGTAAATTTACGTGCTAATCATCGTAAGCATGATGTCTATCTCTATCCGACGGTTGCCACTCCAGAGAAAGCAAGAGAGTTGTTGGTCAGTATGCTTAAGCGAGCCCAAAAACTCGAAGCTGAGCCAGAGTTTTACAATACCATCACGAGTAACTGTACCACTAACATCGTTACTCACCTGAACGAAGTGACAGACAAGGATATTGGATATGACCTCAGGCTATTGTTACCAGAAAATTCTGACGCGCTAGCGAAAGAGTTAGGCTTGATTCTGCCAGACCTATCTCTAGAAGAAGGAAGAGCGAAATACAAAATCAATGATCGAGCTAAAGATTATGACGAAGTGTCTGATTTTTCTAAACTCATTCGAGAAGAGAAGTCTGCTTTAAGTGAAGAAAGGGGTGAGGTGCCTTCTGAGACTTATCCGGTATCTCGCGTGATTGATGGCGATACCATTGCAGTGTTGATTAACGGAGAAGAGAGACTGGTGCGGTATATTGGCCTTGATACACCAGAAGTGGCTGGCCAAAATACGACTGATGAATGTCTTGGACCAGAGGCTACGATTTACAATCGTGGTTTAGTCCTTGGTAAGGAGGTGCGACTGGAAAGTGATGTCAGTAATGAGGATAAGTACGGTCGACTACTACGTTATGTCTACGTGGATGACCTGCAAGTTAATACTGACTTGGTTACCCAAGGCTACGCCTTGGCGCGCAGTTATCCGCCCGATACTAAATTTGCCGATGTACTAAATACCGCCCAAAATAACGCTAAAAATGCTGGAAGAGGCCTCTGGAGTGGTGTTTGCGCTGGCTAAGGGACTAACAAAGAAGGGGTGGGGGCGATGTATTGCAAAATAGTCCAAAATATGGTATAATAAAAGGATAGTTAACAACTTATAACTTTTAGATACTTTATGCTGAAATCAACCTTTAAGCAGTTTGTAGTGGCCACGTTTGCCTTACTGCTCGTTAGTGTACCGACTGTCAGTCAGGCTCAGGTTTATTATAATCAAGGCTATCAACCTCGCACGGCGGAAGAAACTATCGCCTATCTTTTTGGTATCATGGCGCAACTACAAGCCCAGCTCGATGCTCAAAAATCAACTACAAAAACTGTCTACTATACTTACGACAGTCGTGATAATTATGACAATTATTATTACAACTACGACTATGATAAGTATTACTATACTGACAATCGTAGTAATAACTCCTCTTACAATCGCAACCCTTACTTCGTCAACGTTGTTACTTTAGCGCCAATTAGTATTTCTCGTAACAGTGCCACTCTGAAAGCCGAAGTCGACCGAGGTAGTTCTGACTCTCTAGATGTTTGGTTTGAGTATGGTGTACGCGGTAATCTTTCTAGTCGTTCTAAGTCTGAGAACATTACTTACTCTGGTCGTCGCAATATCGAAGTCGATATCGACCGGCTTAAGGATAACACCACCTATAATTACCGAGTGGTAGCCGAAGATGAAAATGGTTACCGCCATTACGGGCAAACTAGGTCTTTTAGTACCGTTAGTTCTGCATCTACCCAAAGCTTCTATGGTCGTCCGACGGCTGAAACCGAAGGGGCTAAACGGATTAGTTATAGTGGGGCTGAATTGTCTGGTTTCGTGAGTATGAATGACTACGATGATGGTCTGGTTTTCTTTGTCTATGGTCGCGATCGTTCTGATGTAAATGATGCTGATGACTATGATTCTTATGATGACATTAAGACTGATTACAATAATGAAGATATAAAGAAGACCTACAGTCGCAATGACTTCAACGGTCGCAATACCGTTACTCAAAGTGTGGGAGGACTTAAAAATGCTACGACTTATTACTACCGAGTTTGTGTCGAGTATGATGACCGTGGTTCAGAATTACGCTGTGGTCAAGTAGAAAGTTTTACCACTTTAAATAACTGGTAAGACATCAAGAAAAAAAGCGCCTATAGGCGCTTTTTTCTTGATAAGGCTATTTAAGTAGCTCGTCAGTTAGTTCCTCAATACCAAACTTTGTTTTTGATGAGTAAGGAAAAGTTTGTGGCCGGCTAGGGTAGTCTGCAATTTTTTCAGTTGGTTTTGATATTGGGATTTTTTGATTTTATCGACTTTATTTAAGACGATGACAATGTCTTTACCGGCTTTTTCTAGTTCGCGGAGTACCCTGATGTCATCTTTGGTCGGGCCGACTTCGGCGTCGACTAGTAACACCACTTTTGGATTATGATCTGAGTCTAGGATGTACCAAAAAATTAACTTACCGAGCTTTTCTAGTACCTTAGCTTCGGTCCTGGCATAGCCATAGCCAGGTAGATCCATAAAGTAGTGGGTGCCATTGATTAAGAAGACATTTATTTCTTTGGTCCGGCCTGGAGTGTTACTGGCGATAGCTAGATTCTTAACGCCAGTTAGGGAGTTCATGAGGCTGGATTTGCCCACGTTAGAACGACCAATAAAGGCAATTTGTGGTTTGCCGTCCTCAAGCACTTCATTATCGCCTTTAATCCCGCAAACAAATTTAGCTGAGGTGATTTTCATATGGGCATCCTAGCAGAGAAATAACAGAATAGCGACCTGGCCTAGGCTGTATAGGTCAAATATGAAGTAGTTATGTAGTTGGCGCCAGTGTGATAGACTTTAAAATCATGCAGAAACAAGTAACTATTTTTACCGACGGTGCAGCCAAAGGGAATCCAGGCAGGGGTGGTTTTGGGGCGGTTATTTTGGCTGGAGACAAAGTTACTGAACTCGGTGGACATAAGGCTCATACTACCAACAACGAAATGGAGCTTAAGGCAGTGGTAGAGGCGCTCCGGGCTATGGTTGGTCAGAGTCAATCAGTAGCTATTTATACTGACTCTAAGTATGTTGTTGAGGGTGCTACTGGTTGGGTATTTGGTTGGGCGAAAAATGGTTGGCAGACTAAAGCTAAGACCGATGTGTTAAATAAAGACCTGTAGCAGAAATTACTTCCACTTTTAGGTCAGATAGAAATCGACTGGCATAAGGTCCCTGGTCATGTGGGTATCGTTGGTAATGAACGAGCCGATGCGATTGCTTCAGATTTTGCTGAGAAAGGAAAGTTTGATTTATATCAAGGACCGCTAGCCAAGTACGGTTTTGCTATTAATGATACCTCTTATGATGAAAGTAAAGCCAAAGACCGGAGTGACGCTCGCGCCAGGCAAGCGCAGAAGGCCTATTCTTATATTAGTAAGGTGGACGGCGTGATTCAAATTCACCAAACTTGGCCAGAATGTGAAGCCAGGGTACTAAGGGTGCTCGGTTTAAAAAATCTCTTGACGCAGAAAACGAAAAGGAGATTCTTAAAGAGTTTGGGGGCTAGAAGGTAAGCAGGTCAAATAAATTTACTCAGCTGTATACAAGTGAGGGCGTATTTGCTTAGAAAAGTTTTTGCTGTCGTCAGACTGTTGAGCGATTTCGGTAATTCGATAACGTTTCCTAGCTTCTTTAATGGTCATGTCACTAGCTATGAGTCCTAGTTCTTTGGCTAAAGTATCAGAAAAACGAGTAAAAAATAGGCGGTAGTCAGTATAAACATTTTTGTCGGTCACGTCGTGCACATAATCTACGAGATGGGTGGTGCAATTGTTGGTAATAGGATTATAGAACTCCGGTGCTTCCTTAATAGCATTGGCCCGAGTGAGGAGATGGATAAATAGTTTTTGCATATGTTCGACAGTGGTCTCGACCGGGTATAAGTAGACCGTATCTTTACGGTAGTTGGTACGGAGTTTTATGACATCACTTTCATCAGCAATCACATACATCAGTTCATGTGGTTCGGTGAATACTTTATAGTGTGAAAATTTAGTATTTCGGCGTTTGCGAATTTCGATGGAGATGGCTAAGTACGTATCATTTTTAAAGCCAAAAGTAACTAGTAAGTGGGCGGCACCGATGTGTCCGAATGGTTCGAGGACAAAGTCCAGTGAGGTTAATTCAGATAGTTTATAGGTTTTATCATAGTGCGCGACGGTGTAGTTTGTGACTGTTTGATAGGAACAGTTGCGGATATTAAAAATATCTATCGTATCTTGGTCCGGGTGGAATTTTGCGTACGGCAGTATTTGTTGATCGGGCGCCCAGTCTCGCTCGTGGGAAGGGGGGATTTTGTCTTTCCCGGTCAATTTCAGGATAAGAGAAGTTATCGGATGTGACTTTGTTGGTGGTCGTGTCGACATGTTATCTGTCAGTATACTGTTTGACTAGGTTTTGGTGAAGATGATGAGGGATAATGGGTTGTTAATACCAATAGACACCCATTTTCATTTATCTCGAAAAATGGTGGCTGACCCCATTTTCTGACTCCGCTTTCCATTTTCTGACTCCATTTCCCAGGAAAGATTTGTCTAAGAAAATACAGTTATTTTGACACAATATTGACAAAATAGCAATTATACTATACAATAAGTTCATGTCTTTTTCCTGAGTTTTTTACTTGGTAAATTGATTACGTCTTTGTAGTGAAGTTTTACTACAAAGAAATAGATACTTGATCTTTGAAAGGAATGAAGATGGAAACGGTTGTGTCATCATCACTGAGGATGTTTGCTGTGTTTCGCAGCAAACTTCTTGATGTGAAGGAAGCTTCGCAAGACCAAACAATTGTTCAAGTTGAGAAGCTTGTGTCATTCATCAGGACATTAGCAGACCATGAGATTTCCGACCTTGTGCCGCCCTCGGTAGCTCGCAGTGTGTGCTGTACGATTGCGGACATCATTGAGCGTATCTTCGAGTACTTCCTCAAGGCTTCGTCTACTACCGACCAAGTGCACACGCTTGCAACAATGTTGGAACAAATCACTCGGATGCGGGGTGCCGAAGAAGACGGTGATCGTGCTTATGCGCTTCTGTGTCTTCTGTGGACACAGGATCGCAGGCAAGTTCCACAAGAACTCCAAGCACTCCTGTACTCGAAAGAGGTTGGAATTTCTGGCCCATTAGCAGACCCGGTACGGAATTGGCTTGACGCGTTCTTGAAGAAGGAAACAACCAAGCCGCCACCACGTGTTCCAAGTCCAAGTGTGGATGAAGAGTTTCCCAAAAACTTCTGGGGAGAAGCGTTTTTGTGTGCTAAAAGCGCACTTTCCGAAACTGGGCTTTTGGATAGTCGTTGGAGGCGTATGGATTCGGATTCTGTCGCTAAATTTGTTTCCGTTCGAGATGGTTTGGAGTCTGCTGTATGGTCAAAAACCAGAATGCAAATCAAGAACTATCTTAATGATGAGTGCGACGAAGATATCTTTGAAGGGGGTGATGAGGGTAACTTATGGGTGCTTCGTTTCGATGAAAGTTTCAACAAAACAATGCGTCGGTTTGCATATGTGGATTGGAACATTTGTTTTGTTGAATCGAGTCGACTCGACATGGGAGTTACCGAAGATTTCTACCTCAGTGCATTCCTGGACCGATATCTTGCTTTCGATGATGACGATGGTGCTATGGCAGCAGTTTTGTATCCGGAAACGGTAGCTCTACCAGACCCAAAAGATGCCTTGGTAATCTGGCGTCGCGTCGGCTGTCTCGTAAACGTGGTAATCATCACGCGCTCCCACAACTGAATAGACTGACCACTTTCAAAAGCCCATGCGGACCACAATCCGCGTGGGCTTTTTTTACCAAAATACTAAAATACACTAAAATAAAATACACAGGAAAGACCTGTAAAATACACAGGAAAGACCTGTGTAATTAAAAACGGCACCTCTTTCGAGATGCTCGTTTTTGTACGCGTGACCCTAAGTAGTACGAATTGGAACCAGGTTCTTAAAGAAATAAAGCAATTTAGACTAAAATTCAGCGTAGTATGTATTGCAAATTAGTTAAAACTGTGTTATAATAATCTAGTAATCAAAGTGGTTACCTTTCGTGGCATGTCGCCCTGAAAGACTCCATAGAGGAGAAGTTCATGTCAGGTTTGCAATCTCGCCCTGTTGAGGGGTGTCAGTTTTTGGATGCACTGCAACTCAGTGCTGGCCTCACCTATGCGGAGGAGGTTTTCCGTGAGGCTTTGAAGTTGCGTTTCGGTGAACAGGCTGTTCTCCGTCATCGTGAGATCATCGTCCCGAACAAGAAGCATCGGCCGGGTCTTGAGTTCGATGCTGACGGCCACATGCTTCAGGCCGATCTTCTGGAAGACATTGCAAGACGTCACTGGGACTCACTCTCCAAAAAACAACGTGATGAGGTTTATAACCTCGGATCCCTTGCATACTTGGCGAGGAATCGTGACGACTTCGAAGTCAAGACCGTGTTCTTTCGAGGCATGCTCATGCTTGCAGGAGACTCGCTTGATAACGCCCCGCAACTCATCATTGCGAAGGTCGTTGCACGCGGTCTCTCGGGAATGTGGCATCTGGCTGACATTGAACTGTGGTTTCGCCAGTACTACTACATCTCGGCGTATCCGGTCCCGACGTTTCGTGGGATCAGGTACTCGGCATGTGGAACCATGCGACCGGAAACGGAAGAACGAGACTGGAATCCTCCTAAGTTCCTGATCGCTTAAGCTTCCCAGTAGCAGTAGCCCGCGAAAACCCGCAAGGTATATCGCGGGTTTTCTAATTTTATTATTTTTATGTCGTTGTAACCCAAGTGGGATAAAATTGGAACCAATTAATCAGCGAGCTATCTGCTTGGCATTTGCTCGGAAAGGATCTAGTTAACGCTGAAATATGTTGAAATTAAACAAATTAAGTTTATAAAGTAACTCCCTAAGGGTATTAGAATCAGTATAAAACAGAAAACCCACCACCGAAGCAGTGAGTTTCTGCTTCGAAGTAGTGGGTTGGTTAACAACAATACTCCATGCGACCGTCGTCCTTCTGGTGCCAGCCAGGGTATTCGCCCTTCGGGATGTGCGCGCCCCAGGTGATGATGGTGTGTCCATTGACGTAGGAGGATTTGAAAACCTTTCCTCCGCAGATGTCGTCATCGGTCGCCTGTGGGAACGTCTCGCGAAGTTCGTCAGCCATCTTCCGAAAATCGGTGATGGATGCCTGGTTGTATCCAACGAGGAGATGGACGTTGGCATACGTCTCACCTTTCTCGTTGGGTTGCATATCGGGACGCCAGTAGATGTATTTATGTGTGGCCATTAGCCCCCCTTTCGTTTGTTGGGTTGTGAAATTTGCTACCAGGCAATATGATAACATAAATAATAATAAATGTCAACTATGTGACCCTACGGAGAATCGAAACTTACAGTTTCAGTACCCGTTGTCGCTAGATTAATTCGCTCCGCTTTTAATCTAGCAGGCAACAGCTTCGATTCTCACGTAAGCCTGCCACTGGCAGGTTTACTCGTAGTCTCACGCAACAAAAACGGCACCTCTTTCGAGATGCTCGTTTTTGTACGCGTGCCTACGGAGAATCGAACTCCGATTTCTTGGATGAGAACCAAGTGTACTAGCCGTTATACGATAGGGCCAAAAATGTCTGGGAGACATTTTTGGTTGAGTGCAATACTCTTGCCAAAAACCACTTCCAACTTATACTCGTCTGCCTCCAACTTGGTCTGGGAGATATTCTCGGCTCCGTGCCATCCTCATGCCAAAAACCACTCCTTTCCTGTACTTACTTTTTACTAAAGTAGCAATTTTTAAATCTGCTATTTAGTCCGCCACATAGTACCAGAAATGTCAGGAAATTCTAGGTCTACTAAGTGCTTGTTATACTATAATTGTGTAGTAAGTTTTTATGGCTAAAGTTATGCAACTAAGCTAAATTTGGTGACTTTTCTACTAAAGGACGTCAAGTGACTATCGACAGACTTTTACATAAGTTATGACCAGGGTTTTATACATACTTTTCCAGTACTTTTACACAGGTTTATACACAGAAGGTTGAAAAATAAGGATTTTAGACTTTCGTTGACACTAGTTATGAGTATGAGATGCTAGTTATAGGTTTGCACGGTGGTGAAGTATCTCCATACAACGCTCAGGCTATGAGCAAAGCGTGCAGACCAAACTCTACGTTGTACAAAAGCAAAAAGCGCCTTCTCGGCGCTTTTTGCTTTTGGTTTAGGTAAGAAACTATCTGGCTCGCAAGGTAACGTAGATATCTTCTAGTGCTCTAACGGCATCACCAGCCGCGATGTTGTTTTGATGATAGAGAACATTGGTACAGTCGCCAGCTGCCCAGATACCAGGGGTTTCTGTCTTCTGAGTCCAAGGGTTGATGACTACTCGTCCATATTCATCAAGTGGTACCACACTTGCCAAGTAATCGGTGTTTGGAAGCATACCGATTTCGACGAAAATACCAGTGACATCAAGAGTCTTTTCTTCGCCAGTAGTTTTGTCTAAGTACACTAAGCCAGACACAAACTTGTCACCTTTAATTTCTTTAACCTCGGCGTTAAGGATTCCTTTCATGTTGGGGTGAGAAAAGACTTTGTCGACTGTGACTGGGTCAGCTTTGTATGAGCCACTGCGTTGTATGATGGTGACGTCTTTGGCGTAGGCTAGTAGCTGGGCGGCAGTTTCGAGAGCGGCGTTACCTCCACCAATGACTGCTACCGATTGTCCACTAAAAATGGGTCCGTCACAACTGGCACAGTAGGTGAGGCCTTTATGTTCAAAAATATCAGCATTAATGGCTGGTAGTTGTCGGCGCTTTGAGCCACTAGCAATTAGGATGGCTTTGGCTTTGTGGGTCTCACCAGAACTTAAAGTGATAGAAAAAATATCGCCAACTTTTTCAATCTTTGTTACCGTAACATTTTCTTTAATAGTAACTACGTCACTAGCATAAGTAGTAAGATGAAGTTTTAGATCGTCTGCTAGTTTGGTTCCGCTGATAGCTGGGGTACCAATCCAGTTTTGGATTTCAGTTGAAACTGTACTCTGGCCACCCCATTCCTTAGTAATAAATAAAGTTTCCAATTTCTTTCGTGATGCATATACCCCGGCTGCTACTCCAGCTGGTCCGCCACCTATAATTGCGAGTTCAAACATATCTTACAAATTCAATATTATTTTCTTAGAGCTGTTATTGTACCTTATGGCGGTAATTCCCACAAAACAAACCCCAACACTGAGGTGTTGGGGTTTGTTTTGGCTGGAATTTAAATAGATTTATTTAGCAGGCTGGAACCGGTCACAAGTTACTAAGCTTTTTATATCTCTACGTTCATAAAAAACTAAGTACTTGTCGACTCGGCTCGCTGGTTCACCGCCCTAAGATGGGGCGGTTCACATCGCTACGCCCGTCGGCACCGCTTTTTTGGAAGCTAAATTATTTTAATTATGCAAACGCAAAAGTAGGAACCGGTCACGAATCACTAAGTATATTTCTGCACTACGTGCGAAATCTACTAAGTGTTCTCGACCCCAGCTCGCTGGTTCGTCGTCCTGGGAAGAGGCGACTCACATCGCTCCGCTTTGCGGTTCGCATTTTTGCTAGTCAAAGCTTATTTAAGCTTTGACCTACGCAAAAATGCTGGAACCGCACCCCAGTCTCCATCATCATCTTCATCAATCGGATCAACTGGCTTTGGATCACGCTTAGGCATGTCGTTATGGCGTACAGAGTTGTTTACAACTGGTTCTGGAGTTGGTTCCTGTTCAGTCTTCTTTGGCATGGAAAGGGAATTGAAGATTCTACCCTTAGACTCTGGCGCCACTACCTCATCTTCTGGTTCTGGACGAGTGATAGCTGCAGGAGCTCTTCTCGAGATAGAGTTTTGCGGATTAGCGTGTTCCTCTGGGAAGCCAGTAGCGATGACAGTTACCTTGATTTCATTTTTCTTAAGTTTGTCGTCCTTGATGGCTCCGAAGATCACCTTAGCGTGAGGATCGATAGACTCAGTAATAACTCGGGCAGCGTCTTGGATTTCGAGCATCGCTAGGTCGTCTCCGCCAGCGATAGCGAAGAGGACACCCTTGGCTCCAGTGATGGATACTTCAAGGAGTGGGGAATTGATAGCCGCTTGAGCAGCTTCTTCAGCCCGCTTTTCGCCAGACGAAATACCGACACCCATGAGAGCAGAGCCGGCATTTTCCATCACGCTACGAATGTCAGCGAAGTCGACGTTGATAATACCAGGCATAGTGATGAGGTCGGAAATACCCTCAACCGCTTGCTTGAGGACATTGTCACATTGTTCAAAGGCGTTGCGAACAGTAGTTTCGCGATCCACGATAGCTAGGAGTCGGTCGTTAGGGATGGTGATGAGGGCGTCCACTTCTTTTTTTAGCTCTTCGATACCTTGGAGAGCTAGTCGCATACGTTCTGTCCTTCAAATAGGAAAGGCTTAGTCACGACACCAGCAGTCAGTGCTCCACTTTCCTCGAGCAATCTTGGCGACAACCGGAGCTGATCCGGTACCAGTGCCACCACCCATACCACCAGTGATGAAGATCTGTCAGAGCCCTTGATCGCGTTAGCAATTTCTTCACGCGTCTCTTCAGCAGCACGACGACCCATGTCAGGATTACCACCGGCACCAAGACCACGAGTTAGATTCTTACCAATGTGAATTTTCTTTTTAGCAAATGAGTGATGTAGGTCTTGTGAGTCACTATTGATAGCAATAAACTCCACTCCCTTAACTTTACGGGATACCATGTGGTTAACGGCGTTCTTTCCAGAACCACCAACACCAACTACACGAATACGTGCAAAGGATTCAACGTCTGATTTTATTTGTTCCATAAATTCGTATTAAACAACCTTCGTACCCACCCCTGAGTACCGTAATTAATAAGCTCTGTAATCATACAGGTAACTTATACATATGTCACGATATTGACACATGCGTCTTTGTGTGCTTGACACTATATAAGAATTAAGGCAAAAACTGGTTAAGCCAAGACAAGATTCCGTGCTTAGTTTGCTTGACGGCACCGATGGTAGATGACTCTTCAGTATCACTGGCTCCCCACATACAGAGGCCGTAGGCGACCGCCCAAGAGGCGTCTTTTACTTTGGTAATTTTTGCCGATTTCGAGAGTGGCGGTTCTAGCTGGTAAGGAAAAGAGTAGTTTTGGCAATTTCAGTTATAGAGTGAATGTTCGATCCACCACCAGTAAGAATGATACCGGCCGGTAATAGTCCGTCACGCTTAATCTTCTTTAGTTGGGTATCAATCAGAGTAAAAATAGCAGTTAGGCGATTGTTGATGATTTCGTCCAAACGCTTCTTGGAGAAGGTGGCACTGGTCATACCACCACGCTTGATTTTTCCGCTTCCTCGAAGGGACCTTTAGACCAAGGGCAATGTCGTTTGTGATGTCATTGGAGCCAACAGGATAGATGCGTAGTGAAATAGGAGTTGAGTCTTCGAAGACGACGATGGAGGTGGTTTTTCGGCACCGACGTTGGCTAGGATACAACCAGCTCTTTTGTACCTTACTTAACATGACGAAACTAGCTGCTAGTGGGGAAGCGATAACATCTTCGACATACACGCCGATACTTTCAATCGTAGCAATCAAATCGTTGACATGTTGTTCGTAGGTAGTGATGAAGAGGGAGTCAACTTCAAGTTTAGTACCTCGCATGCCTTGTGGTCGACCGAGAACTTCGGTACCGTCGACGGTGTAGCGTAGAGGAATACTATGAAGGATTTTTCGATTGGGAATGTGGTCAATGATACGGTCTTCACTGTCCTGCATTACTTTCTCCAAGTCGGCGATAGTAATTTCGGAGTCAGCTCTAGTTGGGATAATTTCCCCTCGGGAATAGGTCTCTTCTAAGCCAATACTACCAATAGCGATATGAGCCTTTTTGACCAAAACACCAGCACTTTTTTCCGCTTGAGCGATAGCGCTTTTAATACTTCTCGCTACGTCAGCTTCCTGCATGATGAAACCACTTTTAAGACCACGACTTTCAGCATAACCAGTACCGATTATTTCAGGAATGACTCGTTCACCCTTGCGTCTTTGGACTCGCGCAATAGCCACCTTCACTTGATAGGTGCCGACATCTATACCTGTAATAATGTGATCTGCCATAATTGCTACTACGTAATATTAAAACGTTTAACGAAACGTCTTTCTAGTGACTCCATTGTAGCGCCATGGTCGTGTCCTTTCAAATGTAATAAACCGTGGATAAACAGAAAAGCGATAAAGCCGTCTTTGGAGAGATGATATTTGTGAGCTTCCTTAAAAGTTATTTGTGGACAAAGATAAATTTCACCCTGAGAGTCTGATAAAGGAAAAGAGAGCACATCAGGTATGTAGGTTTTTTGGCGGTAGGCTTGGTTGAGAGTTTGGGCACGTTTAGTACCGATGAAGTTGAGTGAAAGTTGGTATTTTTTACCTAGTACGGCGTCTTTCATTTCCTCATAGGGAAACTTCGGATACGATTTAATAGTACTAGACAAGATAAAAGCCGGTTCGTGCATTTTCTCAGTATGACACACGGCTATAAAAAACAAAACTCCTCGAAGTAGAGAAGTTTTGTTGCTTGTTAGCGACGGAAGGATTTTTGTTCTTTGATCTTTCCGAGTTTGAGAAGTTTCTCGTAAGTAACTTTCTTAACTAACTTTTTTAGCTTTGCAGCCCGCTTCACGTTACCACTCTTGGTGCGACTGTAGTAACGACTTCCGCGAACTTTCTGGATGATACCAGCGCCCTGAACACGCTTAGTAAAGCGTCTAATAACGTTTGCGCTACTTTCGTTAGTGTTCTTTTCGACTTGAACGTTTATTGCCATATGTGGCCAAGAGCATAGCATTAAGGGCGGAAGTGTGCAAGCTTAAACTCGCAAAGATGAAGTTTGTTGGCGTTTTAGCTTTTTGACCATATTGTCGATACTAATTTGTTCTTGGTTACGCTCTTTCATGTCACGCAGGATGACACTCTGTTCAACAAATTCCTTTTGGCCAATAATGACTGTATAGCGGGCGCCACGAGCTTCAGCTTCACGTAATTGCGCAGAGAGCGAATCACTCGCTAAGTCATGTTCTACAGCGATTCCAGCTCTTCTGAGCTCGTCTATGATCATGAGGCTACGCATCTTTGGTCCAAAACCTAACTGCACGACATAAACAGAAGAAGGTGAGTATTTTGATTTAGGCATGCGAGCCACTGGTTTGTTATTTTTCAGGGTGACAACAGCACCGACGGCTGGAGTCTTGCTTTTAGTTTTGCGGTAGAAAAATTCATCAAATCGGCCACCGCGCGCCATGATGCTATTTGCTTCATCTTCGGTTGGAGTGAGGTTCTCGATAGAGAAAAGGGCGTCAGAATAATATTCATGATGACCAATCATCTTTGGGTCAATTTCGTATGGTGCTTCACTCATGTCTAGGTACTCTACGATTTCACGGAAGTGCTTACGGCTTTGGTCACTTAAAAATTCCAGTGGATTAGGGCTTTTGTGTGCCAGTTCGTGTTCTTGCGCAACTAGGTCCATTAACGCTAGTAAGGGATGTTGCTTCATGAGTTCGCGAGAGGAAGACGGCATGACTTCTAGGCGCTTACGTAAGAAGGTTGTCAGTTCTCTGGCATAACGGACACTAGATTCGCTGTCGCCAAGAGAGTTGATGCGAACCAAATGATCCTCGTGACCGAGTTCGGTTAGTAATGAACGACAAGCTTGGATGAGAATCGCTTCGGCGATGCTTTTTTGGACATTAAAAATATTGAGCGTTAAAGCAGTGTCGCCAGTACCTTCGATAGGTTCTAGAGAATAGAGGAGGACAGGAGCGTTTAGGGCGTGAAGATTTTGGTCACAGAAGGTAGCGACGGAATTCGGCCAGATACCACCATGTAGATCGAGTTTGGTGTCTTCAAGACCAATGGAATGAGATAGTCCCACTTCGCAATTGCGACAAGCGGGGTCTTTTTTTAGTTTATCAGCAGTTCGGAAACCAAAATGCTCAGCGGTGTTGGTGGCTACTTTTAGAAAATCGGTGGTTGAGTATTTCATAGCTTTTACCGTGTGGTTATTTAACTTCGCTGATAACGTCAATGTCGACTGCTCCAGGCAAAATCTCGGCTACGCTGGGTGGAAAGAGTCGCAGGAAAGCGCGACCGATAATGCGTTCTTCTTGCAAGACTCCCCACATTCTAGAGTCGGAACTTTCGTCACGGTTATCGCCCATCACGAAGTACTCGCGGTCGCCTAAAGTTTCCTCTAAATAGCTATTGGAGCGCATGGAATGAACGTAAGGTTCATTTAGAACGAACCCTTCTGGGTGAGCTTCGTTAGTAATAGTGACGGTGGTGTCTTCGATTTGGATAGTGTCTCCTGGTAAGCCGATAATACGCTTGATAAAGAACTTAGAAGGGTCCTTAGGGTATCGAAATATGATTACGTCGCCACGTTTAGGGTCGTTTAGATGATAACTAACCTGGTCAACGATTAAATACTCACCAGTATGAAAAGTTTCGGCCATCGAAGCGCCAGACACGATGAATGGTTGGGCAATAAATGTCCGGATTGGGATGACTATTAGTAGAGCGATAATTGAAAAACGGAAAATTTCAACTAAAGTGTTTTCTTTTTGAACCGGCTCTGGAGTAGGGGTTTCTGCTTCACTAATCTCCGGTAATACCAAAGGGTCTTCTTCTGCAGATTTTGTTTTCTAGAGAACATGTTCATAACACTACGTTGTGAGTATTATACGTGAATAAAAATGAAAAACAAATTTTTCAAAAAATGTTTATTCGGAGACGTTAAATGGTCTAGTTAGGTGAAATTTTTTTCAATTTGAAAAAATTTCACTAACTACAACATAATTTATATTTCTCATGTACAATACATAACACATGAAGTACGTCGTAGCGCTTGGTAACCCTGGTCCCGAATACGCCAAAACCAGACACAACGTTGGTTGGCTGTGTGCAGACATCTTAATTGCTAAATTAGGTTTTTCAGAGCTGGTTTTTAATGCTAAATACCAAGCCCGTATTAGTAGTGGGGAAATCGCTGGTGAGTCTGTCATGATTCTTTATCCAGACACCTATATGAATCATTCTGGGGTGGTAACAAAGAAGCTGGGTCTGCAAAATCCGTCCGCAGAGCTAATAGTGCTTCAAGATGAGGTGGATTTACCACTTGGTGAAATAAAGCTTTCCTCTGGACGTGGGCACGGTGGTCATAATGGTATTCGTTCAATTGTCGAGCATTTAGGCACTAAAGATTTTGCTCGGATGCGGATTGGTATTTCCCCAACTAGTTTTTTTACTGGAAAGATTAAGCGTCCTCAGGGAGAGAAGTTACCTAAGTTTGTTCTTGGTAAATTTACCTCTAAAGAAGAAAAGGTGGTCGGGGAGATAGGTCTACAAGTATCCTCAGCCTTAGAGGTTTGGGTGAAACACGGTTTACCTATGGCGATGAATAAGTTTAATTAGTTTAGGTAGGTTTTGGCAGGAAACAATAAAGGCCCGAGCAAAGCTCGGGCCTTTATTGTTTATCGTTACCTTTACTTACGCAGTTGCTTCCTCGTTAGCAGCTTTGTATGAGAGTGTCATCTTTTGTTCGTTTGGTTCAAAGAGAGTGATCTTGAACTTGTAGACATTACCAAGTGATAGAGTGGTCTTTAGTTGTTCTTCCTTCTCAAATTCTGAGATATGAACCAAACCAGCTACACCTTCCTCGATAGAGGCTAGGGCACCGTGACGGTTGTACTTGATGACTACCGCTTCGACGATTTGGTCCTTCTTAAACTTGCGACTAGCTTCTACCCATGGGTTTTCCTTTAGTTGCTTGATAGAGAGTGAGATTTGGTCATCCTTCACTTCGATAACTTTAACTTTTACCTTATCACCAACCTTATATAGAGACCGAGTGTCTTCTACTAGGCCCCAGTCTAGTTCAGAAATGTGTACTAGACCTTCAAGACCTTGTTCAACCTTCACGAAAATACCAAAGTCCACGGCACCAGTCACTTCTCCAGTCAGTACATCACCTACTTCGTACTTACCAACTTTCTCTTCTTTCTCTTCCTTTTCCTGGAGACCCTTTTCAGAGAAGATTAGCTTGTGTTCTTTTTGATCAGCGGTGATCATCACAACACTAAGGTTTTTGCCAATGAGTTCATTGAGAGCAACCAGGATCTTATCCTTGTCACCATCAGCTACTCGAGGGTAGTTGTCAGCTGAAAGTTGGGAAGCTGGTAGGAAGCCTCGGATACCTTGCCATTCGATGATAAGTCCACCCTTGTTAGCTTCCTTAACTTGTAGACTAAGTACAGTACCACGCTTGACCGCTTCTTCAGCGTCAGCCCAAATTAGAGCTTGGCGAGCTTCCTTGAGTGAAAGTTCAATGTAGCCATCTTCGTTTTCTGGCATTACTACCTTAGCTGCGATAGTGTCGCCGACAGAGACTTTTCGCAAAATATCGCGAGCATTCATATACTCACGACCATAAATAAGACCTGTACCAAAAGGTGGTAGGTCTACAAAAACGCGTGCTCGGCCAACAGCTGAGACAGTACCCTCAATCAACTGACCCTCTTTCGGAGCCGCTGGAGTGTTATTAATAAATGACGACATGACGCCGTTTCCGGTGTCATTTGTGTTGCTTTCAGCAACGACAGTGCTTTCTGACATATAATTTGTCTGGTTATTCCGACGACGCGCGTCTGTACTGCCGTGTCTCGTGGCCGTGTGCTTCAGTACAGGGTTAACGTGTGTCGCTAGGAACTAATAAATACCTTTGAAGGTGAGGAAAATATAGCACATATATGGTGACTGTCCAGAGTTTTATAGTACATGGAGTAAAGAAGAAAACAGCCCCAGTAACGAGAACACTGGAGTGTTCTCGTTACTGGGGCTGATTATTGGGCCAGTGCTTGCAAGTGCTCCTTTACACATTCCCTTAAGGCGGCCAGTTCATATCCTCCTTCTAGTACTGACACAATCCGCCCGTTGCAGTGTTTGTCAGCTATAGAGACAAGAATGTCCGTCAGTGCCCCGTAATCACTTGCTTCAAGTCGAAGATTAGTAAGTGGGTCAGCGACATGCATATCAAATCCGGCGGAAAGGAGTAGTAGTTCTGGCTTGAACTGTTCAAGAGCTGGAACAACTTTTTGCAGGTAAAGTTCACGCACTACTGCAAAGTCACTTTTTTGCGGTATGGGTACTCTAAGGCTGAAAACTTCATCCAAAGGACCTAGTGAAGCGTACTTGCACCCCTCCTGGAATGAAGACACAAAAAACACTTTTTCTTTACCTTCAAATAAGACTATATCCTCAGTCCCGTTGCCATGGTGTCTGTCAAAGTCGATGATTGCTACCCGCTTGAGACCCTGCTTAAGTGCGTATAGGGCTCCTATAGCCACATTGTTGAAGATACAGAAACCTTCACCTCGGACAGGTCCGGCATGGTGACCCGGAGGACGTACGGCACAAAAACCACGTTTGGCTTTGTCTGTCAAAACATCATCTACGGCCTGACAGACTGCACCGGTAGCACTCAGGGCTGCGTTGTATGAGCCTGGGGAGATGCGCGTATAACATTGGACAAATTTGTTGGTCCAGTTTGTAAAAGTCGCCCGCACGAGATCCATTTGACTTACTTTTTGAACGAAGTCTACGTAGGGTCGGGAGTGCGCCAGTTCTACATTTTCTCGGACCTGTCTGCTAGAGGAAGTAGAAATCTCTATTTCCAAATCTTTAAACAGTTGCAGTAATTCCTCGAAACGAGCCGGTCTTTCCGAAAAATAGGGAAACCCTTTGTGGTCCAAAGATTCTTTTGGTGCATAAACCCTGAGTTTTGTCATTTCGTACTCCTTCAAGTTGTTGAATGAAATCCTCAAGCAAAGTACATTAGAATTATGACTTTGTAAACTCTTGTCAAGGTTTCCTGTTCTTTAAAGAATATCGTATACTACTCGCATTATGGTAATCACACATCACGGCGGGCAGTTTTTTAAAGTTACTTTTGGCGATACCACTATCGCATTTGATCCGATTGCAAAGAAATCAAAATTAGACTCAGCTAAGTTTGGGGCTGACATTGTCTTTATTTCACTTAATCATGAAAATTTTAATGGTGTTGAACAAGTGACTCATGGTAGCAAGGCTCCGTTTGAAGTGTGGGGTCCAGGCGAATATGAGTTCGGCAATGTTACGGCCCGGGGTTATGGCGTCAAAACTATCTACGACAAGGTAGAGCGATATAACACTATTTACCAGGTGCGTATGGAAGACATTAATATGATCTTTCTTGCGCACTTAGTAGTGCTGAGATTGATCCAAAAATCTTAGGCGAATTTGGTGATGTCGAATTTTGTTTGTGCCAGTTGGTGGCGGAGATGTGCTCGATGTACCACAAGCTTCGAAGTTGGCGGTTAAGCTAGAGGCCAAGCTAATTATTCCAATGCACTATGACGCTAATGCGCTCAAGGCCTTCCTCAAAGAAACCGGCTCCGACGACCAAAAAGCGATGACAAACTGACTTTAAAGAAGAAAGATGTGTCGGAAATGGAAAGGAGAGGTAAGGGTGCTCACGGTTTAAGCTTTAGGTCCTAAGAGTGACGCTGTAGTACAATGTAATTGATATGCTTATTACCTTTATCCGTCACGTCAGAAGACAGTCCAAGCTGTTCGTAATCAGTACGCTTTGGCCTTGGCTGGTTTTTTACCGCCTGCATCGGTGTAGTTTGGCTGTACACTAGTTTTTTAACACCAGAAGGTGGTTTGATATCTTCGGCCCCAGAAACTGAAAAAAGTCTACCGTTTTCTAATTTGATCAAGCAAACCAAAGAACAATGGGCGGCAGCTACCGAAGCGATAAAAGAAGAAATTCCCGCCACTACTACCAGCGAAACTTTACCAGATAGTCGCAACTTCATCCTTACTGAAGAAACTATCAGTGACCAAGCGGGTAAATCAAGTAGTACTACAACAGTCAGTGGAAGGGGAGAAGACACAAAGGGTAACTCCTTCGGAAGAAATCGAAGTACAAATTGCTACTACCTCCAGTCGCCAGGTAGTCGAAGAAACAGCTGATACAGAATAATGTCAGCCAAGCCAGGTGTTATTTGTGGATATTTTATGCTATAATCGCCATTATTTAACAGTCAGCGCAAAACGTAATCTATGCCGAAAAAGACAATTGTTGCTGATACACCAGAAATGCCACCACATCGTGGGGTTGTGGCTCAGGATATAACCAATGAAATGGAGACAGCGTATCTAAATTACGCTATGTCGGTTATTACTGCTCGCGCGCTACCTGACGTGCGTGATGGTTTGAAGCCAGTACATCGTCGTATTTCTATTCGATGAGGTTAAATGATCAACTTCAACTGCTAAGTTCAAAAAAGTCAGCGACGGTAGTGGGAGACGTGCTTGGTAGCTTGCACCCGCACGGTGACTTTCGGTCTACGAAGCGATGGTTAAGTTGGCGCAAGACTTCTCAACTCGTTATCCGCTGGTACTTGGGCAAGGAAACTTTGTTCGATTGACGGTGACTCAGCGCTTATCGATACACTGAAGCAAAAATGTCGGAAGTTGGCCGAAGAAATGCTTCGTGATTTAGAGAAAGACACGTCGACTGGCGACCAAACTTCGATGGTACCAAAAAGAACCAGTAGTTCTTCCTTCAGCAGTACCCAACTTACTAATGATGGGTTCACTTGGTATTGCGGTAGGAATGGCCACCAATATTCCTCCACACAACTTGCGGTGAAATTGAACGACAGCTCACTTGGTCGATAATCCTGATGCTTCAACCGATGATCTACTAAAATTCGTTAAGGGTCCAGATTTTCCAACTGGTGCCATTGCTTTCAATCAAAAAGACATTGCTCATGCCTATGCTAATGGTAAAGGTGGTGTAGTAGTGCGCGGGGAAGCCGAGATTGTTGAAGATAAGAAAGGGGCCTTTGCCATTATTATTACTTCGATTCCATATCGGGTTAATAAGGCTGAGCTACAAGTAAAAATCGCTGACTTAGTTCGTGACAAGAAGATTGAGGGTATCCGCGACATGCGCGACGAGTCGACTTCTGATATTCGGATTGTTATCGAGCTGAAGGCTGGTGCACAACCACAGACAGTTTTAAATAAATTGTACAAGCACACACCACTTGAAGATACTTTCCACTACAACATGGTGGCTTTGGTAGATGGTGTACCACAAACTCTTTCGCTTAAGGTAATCCTGCAAGAATACGTTAAGCACCGAGCGGAAGTGATCCGTCGTCGCACGGAGTATGATCTCGGTAAAGCTAAAGACCGTGAGCATATTTTGCTTGGTCTCAAGAAGGCGCTCGATCATATCGATAAGATAATCAAGCTTATTCGGGCCGCGAAAGACGTGCCGACCGCACACGCATCTTTGATGAAAGAATTTAAATTCTCAGCTTTACAAGCGCAGGCGATTTTGGATATGCGTCTGCAGAAGTTGGCTGGACTAGAGCGCAAGAAGATTGAGGACGAACTGGCTGAACTAAAGAAACTCATTGGTGAACTAGAAGCCATTCTCAAGAGTAAAGCGAAGATGATGAAGATCGTTAAGGACGACCTGCTAGAAGTAGCTGAGAAGTATGGTGACGATCGTCGCACCAAGATAGTCAAGGGTGGCGTAAAGCAACTTTCACAGGAAGACCTGGTACCAGATGAAGAGAGTGTTTTAGTGTTGACTCAAGGTGGATACGTCAAACGAACTAATCCAAGTGAATACCGTACACAAAAACGCGGTGGGGTTGGCGTTATTGACCTCAATACCAAAGAAGAAGACGTAGTCACCACTCTACTAACGACATCTACTCATAGTGACTTACTCTTCTTCACTAATCGGGGCAAGGTCTACCAGAGCAAGATGTTTGAAATCCCTGAGGGCCGTCGTGCCACCAAAGGTAAATCAATCATGAACTTTTTGTCACTCACTAGTGAGGAAAGTATTACTTCAGTGTTGGCAGTACGAAAAGACGCTAACGCCGGCGACTGGAGCCTGATGATGATTACCAAAAATGGTGTAGCTAAGAAATGTGACGCTGAAGCCTTTAAGGATGTTAGGCGCAGTGGGCTTATTGCTATCACGCTTAAGCCAGAGGATTCACTCATTTCGGCTCGTTTTGTTGGCAAAGGCGATGAGGTGTCACTGGTGACGCTAAATGGTCAAGCGATTCGCTTTAAAGAAAGCGATGTTAGACAAATGGGTCGTACAGCCGGCGGAGTAGCGGCGGTACGTCTAGGTAAGAATGATGTGGTGGTTTCGGCTGACGTTATTACTAAAGGTGATAAGAATAATGAAATCTTGATAGTGACACAGCACGGTTACGGTAAAACCACTCCAACCAAAGAATATAAAGTCCAAAAGCGTGGCGGTTCAGGTATTAAGACAGCTAAGGTGACTAGTAAGACTGGTACGATTGTTTGCGGTATTGTCCTCAAGGAGGATGAGCGTACTGAAGGGAGTTAGTCATCATGAGTAAGAAAGGACAGGTGATTAAACTTCCACTTAAAGATGTGCCAACTCTTGGACGTCAGACTCAAGGGGTACGGGTCATGAAAATGCGTGAAGGGGATGCTATCGCTAGTGTAGTGTTCGTCTAGAGTTATCCTTATAAAGTCTGCACAGTCACAATAAGCGCGCGAGCGCTTATTGTGTATAATAACTAGTATGAATTTCGCAATGCCAGGAAAATTTGTGGTACCGGAAGTGGTGTCTACGCACTTTCTGTTAAATGAAGGTGACAAGGTGGCAGACTTTGGTGCTGGTAGTGGTTTTTATCTCAAGATTTTATCTGAGGCAGTTGGTCAGACCGGTAAGGTTTATGCTTGTGAAATCCAAAAGCAGTTGGTTGATAAACTTGGTGACTTTGCCAGACTAAATGGTTTATTGAATGTCGTACCACTTTGGTGTGACTTAGAAGAAATGAAAGGTATTAAGTTGGCTGACAATACTCTCGATGCTGGACTTTTGATAAACACCCTCTTTCAATTTGAACAAAAGTCCGTCGCTTTGGCGGAGATCAACCGAGTCTTGCGTCCTGGTGGTGTACTACATGTAATTGATTGGTCTGAGTCTTTTGGTGGTCTGGGTCCACAGCCAAAAGATGTTGTTACTAGAGATGAGGCGGTGGCACTCTGTGAAGCTAATCGCTTTAATCTCGAACGTGAGTATCCGACCGGAGATCATCATTACGGTTTTGCCGTGCGTAAAATATGAAATTAAGACCCTTTGAATTAACTTTAGTGGTTATCTTCTCTGTTTTGATAGTTTTGGCTTTGATTATTCTTAGTGGAGTGGAGCCAAAAGAAGGTGATGGAGAAGTGGCTTTAAACGGCGCAGTGTCTATTTGGGGTACTCTACCAGCCGAGTCCATTGACGCTTTGATTACTGAAATAGCTGTTACCAACAAAGCCTATGATCGAGTAACTTACCGTTATATTTCGCAGTCGGACTTCGACCAGGTCTTTGTAAACGCCTTGGCCGATGGTAAGGGCCCTGACTTGGTGCTTATACCCCATGAGTTGTTAGTAAAAAATCGCTCCAAACTTGAGGCTTTTCCTTATGAGTCAGCACCGATTAGAGATTTTCGCTCAGCTTATATTGATGGTGCAGAAATCTTTGCCCGTAATGACGGTATCTATGGTTTTCCAATAGCGGTTGATCCTCTGGTCCTCTACTGGAATCGTGACATGTTTGCTAACAAAAACCTTCTAGTAGCACCATCTACTTGGGAAGCGGTGGTGGGGGAAGTGGCGCCGGCCCTGACTGTGAGAGACGCCAATCGTAGTATCAAAACCTCGGCTTTAGCGATGGGAACTTATCGCAATATTACCAACGCATTTCCAGTAATTTCTATGCTATTGCTTCAGGGCGGTAGTACTTTAGTGACGGAAGAATCCTCTTTTTATAAAGTTAGACTGAACGAAATGCTTGGTTCTCCTCAAGGTAAGCCTTTCACTACGGCTATGACTTTCTTTACCAACTTTAGTTCCGTTTCTAATACTCTTTATTCTTGGAATCGGTCGTTAGCTAACGACAAGGACATGTTTTTGCGAGAAGAGTTGGCGATGTATTTTGGTTTTGCTAGTGAAGCTAGAGATATCGAAGCTAAGAACCCAAATCTCAACTTTGATATTGCCGAAGTACCGCAAGGTGCTGGCGCCACTGTTAAACGTACTTATGGTAAATTCTATACTCTAGTACCACCTCGCTCTGCTTCCAATAAAGTGGGTGCTTATGCCGTCATGCAGGAGCTTGGTAGTCAGATAAACACCAAAAAGATCGCTGATTCCTACAACTTAGCCCCAGTGTACCGCGCGTCACTACTAGCAGGTAGTCGTGACGTTTATGGACAAGTCGCTTATACGTCCGCCCCAAGCGCTCGTGGCTGGCTTAATCCCGCGATGGAAAAGGTAGATGATATTATTGTGAAGTTGCTCGACGACGTTAGTGCCAATCGCAGTGAGTTGTCGACCGCTTCATTTGATGCCATTAAACGCTTCGAGTTGGCCTATTAATTTTAATTATTATCTATGAAAAAACGACAAATTTTTAACTGGTTGGTATCAAGTCGACTTTATCTTTACTTAGGGGGCTGTTTTTTGGTGGAAAATTTATTTACTATGTCTGCACTGGCACAGACTGTGCCTAATGACAGAAGTACGTCAATTCCGATTAAAAACCCATTAAAGATCGATAGTATTGAAGGTCTACTGGAAGCTATTTTAGCCATTGTTATGGTACTGGCAGTACCGATTATTGTTTTCTTCATTATTTATTCTGGGTTCCTTTATGTCACTGCTCGTGGCAACGCCGAACAAGTCAAGCAAGCTACTACGGCCCTGACTTACGCCGTGATTGGTGGTGTGATCATTCTTGGGGCGGTAGCCATTGCTACGATTGTGAAAAACTTAGTGACTAATTTTTAATTTCTATGTCTACCCCCACTACTTATACTGAATTAGTTAACAGCCTACTTAATTTGATCAACTTGCTCGTGCCTGTCATCATCGGTGTGGTTTTTGTCGTGTTAGCTTTTAAGATTTTTGACGCCTGGGTGGTTCATGCAGATGATGAAAAAAAGCAGGAGGAGGGAAGGCAGTACGCTATAACTGGTGTTATTGTCATGGTGGTGGTAGTGGTGATTTGGGGGATTGTAGCTTTGATAAAAAACTCCATCTTTGGCTAATTTTCTTTATGCACAGTTGTGATTGAAAATACTCGAAATCCATGATTTTGGTGTATAATTATAGTTGGTAGTTAAGTTATTAATAATATTAATTGATTTGTCGTATGCGACGTTTAAAATTTCTTATTGGTTCTACAGCCCTATATGCTCTGCCAGTAGCGATGGTGTTTGCGCAGGGTGGTCTAGCAGATAATGGTTCTGGTGGTCCTTTTGGAGACTTGCTAAAGAACATCCTTATTTTTACTAATAGTGTTCTCATCCCATTTATTATTGGTATTGGTTTCCTAGTATTCGTTTGGGGAATGTTCCAATTCTTCATTGTCGGTGGATCTAACGATGAGGCCAAGGAAAAGGGAAAGAGTTTGATGATCTACGCTACTCTAGCGTTCGTCATTATCATTGTTTTCTGGGGAGTAGTAAACTTCCTTGTAAACACAACTGGATTAAAGGACCCTTCAATTGAAGGTACTTTACCGCAAGTTAAGATTACACCTTAGTTTTAGTTTACACCTCTAATACACAAAAGACCCTTCGGGGTCTTTTGTGTATTAGAGGTGTCGGACTCGGGTGGTCATGCTAATATAGTAGCAATATGTCACCACAAGAATCCGCTACGATTGAGGCTGGAAAACTAGTTGATAGACTAAACACGGCGATTCTTTTTCCTACCATCTCACTGCTCTCGGGTATTGCTTTTTTAGTTTTTATTTATGGTTGTGCGCTCTACATCATGAATGCTGATAATGAATCTGCTCGCGCAGAAGGGAAGAAACATATCACCTTTGGTATTATTGGTTTGGTCGTAATGGCCTCAGCTTTTGCTATTTTAAGTATCGCAGCGGGAACTTTTGGTCTTAATCAAGAGCTAGACTGCGCTCAAAATCCATCGGCGTCCGGCTGTAACGAAGTATTCAGATTACCTAATCCCGGTGGCACTCCACCTGTAGGAGGTCCTAATCCCGGTGGCACTCCACCTGTAGGAGGTCCTAATCCCGGTGGTACTCCACCTGTAGGAGGTCCTAATCCAGGCACACCTTAAACTCTTAATAATCAGTTATTTGAATAAAAAAGTGACCCGGTCGCATAAAGCGCCCGGGCCACTGTTGTTCAAAGGGGGGTTACTTTAGCCCCCGCACTTGAAGGTTCCGATCGATTGACCGACCGGTAGGTCAAAGAACTGGGCTGTTAACCCGGCTTTGCCGACGTACCGATATTGTCCGCCTCCTAGGTCAGTGCGAGTGAGCGCACTGACTGGGTCGGAGACAATACAGTGTCCAGCAATCCCCTCACGGTCGTATTTGGTGTTGTGACCGAATACGACTGTCACGCAGTTTTTTTGCTCTGTGTACCGGCGCAGGCAGGTTCCTGCTTTAGCGTCAGTCACAGATTCGGCCCGTGCTCTTTCTGTCGCCTGACGAGTTGCCTCGCTCGCTACAGCCCGTACCCGAGCCAGCTCGGCTTCTTGGATCTCTCGAGCCAGCCGGTCCTTCTGCTCCTTTGCAGTAAGGGGTTTCGTCGACTCTGAGTCGCTGTCACCCTTCAAGTTGGCTGGAATATGGTCGTTCCACAGGTTCATGCCTAGGACAGCTACGATGTAGCAACCCAAGATAAATGTTCCTGTCTTGCCACCAAAGCCCATTTTTCTGGCAACAAGGGTCAAAAGCGAAGCTCCAGCCAAATGTAGCCAGAAGTTTCCAAGTGGTGCATCTTCGTATGAGAATGTCCACAGCACAAATGCGGCAGACATCCACACAAAAATCATGCCTTCCACTATCTGTGCCCAAACCGAAAGTCCTTTGAGTATGCCTCGGCTTTTGTCGCTGTCATTGAGCCATGCAAAGAAGAACCCGAGGAATCCTACTGTACCGATGACGGACGGCAGGAGTGATTTCCCGACAAGGAAGAAAACTCCTCCCCAGAAGAAAAACCCGTTGACCCCCTTGGCTCCAGTGATGTTCAATACCCACATCGCTACGAGAGTGATGAAAAGAGTGGCAATGATTGCCATCAAGGTACTGTGCGCCTTTCGTGGCCAGTCCGAGTCATACTCTTGTGTGACCGCTCTGACTGCTGTGGCCGTGATCTGACGTGCTTGATTGATCATTTTTGGTTACTCCTGTGTTCAAAAAATTCGCTTCATCGCTTTATGCCAGATAGCAAAAGCGCTTTGCGACTTGGTTGGTGGTTGCGCACGGCGCATAGCGAGATCTTGCCCGCGGGCGTTGACTTGACTTTCAAACCAAGGTACGAAGGCTGTAAGGCCTGCCTCAGTCATGGTACCGCTTGCGCGGATAATGGATATGACCTTAGGTATGACGGCCGATAGATTATCACCGGTCGCCGATACAACCCTGTCAATCTTCCTGGCCAACTCGCGATCAACTGTCGGTATTCCCTGGTTCTTCAGGTAGGTCAAGCAGGCTTCGAAGCCTTTAGTCTTGTCTCCACCTGTAGCAGCCATTGTGTCTGTGATGATCTTGTACATCATCGCCAGCAGGTCAACTGAATTGTTGGTGCCGTTAGCGTAGATTTCCTCGGTGATTGTCTGCTTGAAGATATCCCGGACTGGCGGTGGCTTCGCTACTTTTTGACCCTGTTGGGGTGTGGTTGTAGAAGGGTCAGAAGAGGGAGAGGGAACAGTAAAGACTGTTTCCTTGCTACCGATCTTGGTTCCTTCGGAAGAACCAAGATCTGAAATCCTGCTTCTGAACATGTTCTGAATGGCCCATACGTACACCTTCCCTCCGAGTTTGAGTTCTCGAGTATGGAAGTGCCATCCCTCGAAATCTGAAATCATCAGGGCTCCACCAGGCTGCCGTTTTTCAAACTTGCCCAAGTTGACGACCATCCTTTTTTCGTCACCTGTGCCCCAAGGTCCTGAAAAACCCTTGATTTTCGGTGTCGGAGCAGCTGAGGGGGAGGTGGGGGTGGCTGATGTCCCTTCGCCACCAGGTCCTCCGGTAGCACGCCTCAACATTCCAGCGTAGTACGACGACATCCGGAAGCCAGGCAACCATGCTTCTGAGTAGTTTCGGAAAGTCCATTTCTTTCTCCTTCTGCGGTTTTAACCGCGTTGAATTGAATTTTTACGGTTGAGGTTTTCTTGTTCCTCTTCCGCGCTATTTGATTGTCAAAGTTCTATGAGCAAAGGGAAGTTTAATCGTTTTTGCGTTTAAACTGCCTTTTGCTCACCCAACCTTTAGTATATCATAGTTTGATGTAAAAGTCAAGCTTTAAGCATACATTCTAGGTTTATAAATAAGGTTATTTTGAGTTTAGATAGGTATTTTGGGTGTAGGGAGGAGTTTGTAGGGTTAATTGGTAGATAGACAGGGCGAAAGCGAAGCTTTCGCCCTGTCTTCATAAGATTAAAATACAAAGGGCACTCCTCTGTCATTTATTGGGAGTATCACTTTGCACCATTAATTTAGTTCCATCATTTGCTTACTGACACCTACTCTGGTACCATTTTTGTCTCACCTAACTTCTATTTATTTATGCCAACTATTACAAAAGACATGCGTTCGCGGGCGGAGAAAAAACAAGCCACTTTGGCTGATACTCGCCCACGTACCACCTTGTCTTTTTATCGCTACGTAAAGATTGCCGATCCGGATGCTTTTAGAGAAAAGTTATATATGGCTTGGACTGAGATGGATTGTCTTGGGCGTATCTACGTCGCTCATGAAGGAATTAATGCTCAGATGAATGTTCCGAAAGAAAACTGGGATAAGTTTGATAACTTTGTGCAAAGTCTACCGGAGTTAAAAGGAGTACCATACAAGATTGCTGTAGAGGAAGGGGACGCACCATCATTCTATAAACTAACGATTAAAGTCAGAAAGAAAATTGTGGCTGATGGACTCGATGATAGTAGTTTTGATCCTAGTAATACTGGCGAGTATCTGACGGCCTCGGAAATGAATGCTTATCTAGAAGATCCTGAGGCCGTGGTGATAGATATGCGAAATGCCTACGAAAGTGAGATCGGACACTTTGAAGGAGCAATCACACCTGACGTTGACACTTTCCGGGAAGAACTACAAATGGTACCCAAGATGCTAACTGTCCATAAGAATAAAAAGATCGCCCTTTACTGTACTGGTGGTATTCGTTGTGAGAAGGCAAGTGCCTGGCTTAAACATCAAGGCTATACTAATGTGAAGCACCTTAAGGGTGGAGTGATTGACTATAAGCACCAAGTAGAACGTGAAGGCTTGCCTAACAAATTTAAAGGCAAGAATTTTGTGTTTGATGAAAGGTTGGGTGAGACAATTGGGAAGAAATTATTTCTCACTGCCATTTATGTCATGAAGCTAAAAGTGACACGCACTATCACTGCAAAAATCAGATCTGCCCACGTGCTTTTTCTTGGTTGTGATGACTGTATAGAGAAGCGGGGTGGTTATTGTTCTACTTGGTGTCAGCTCACCGACAAAGCTCCAGCTGGCTTTAAGAAAAAGTTTGCTAGATATTACAATAAATTCCTTAGACCAAGGCAATTTAAGAAAGCAAGGTTGCGAGCAACGAGTTAAGGTAAACTCTCGCAAACTTATAATAATATGCTATACTCTTGCGCACATCCACCTGCGCGGGTGGCGAAATTGGTAGACGCGTTAGTCTTAGGAACTAATAGAGCAATCTGTGGAGGTTCAAGTCCTCTCCCGCGCACAAATCGGTTGGTCCAGAAAATTTATTTCTGGACCATTCTCGTTTATGAGTCAGAAAGGGTTTCTTTATGTCGAGCCGTGTAACGCTTTGTGGTCACGAGTTACTTAATATAATTATTTCTACACAATACATAAAAACAATGGCTCTTTCCTTACAGGAACTGTACACCTTTTGGATATATTCTCCTTTCAGTCGAATCTATCGCAAAAGCTTTTCGAGCCGTGTAACGCTTTTCTTAACGAAAAGCTACACCTTGAAGGCGCACATATTAAAAAACTGCCGGGTGGCAGTTTTTTGCGGGGTCAAGTTTCTAATTCGCTACGCTCATAAGAACTTTCTTCTTACAGAAGCGATACACCTTTTGGAAATAAATTTCTCAAAAGGTCTTGCGAAAGTGTTTAGACACTTTCTCACCCCGGTCTCGACTATTTCTTTTCTAGGCAAGAAAAGAAATATGTCTCCGACTCGCACCAAGGTACGAAAGCAAAGCAGTTTGCTTCCTGAATACAAAAACACTGGTTTAAAAAACCAGTGTTTTTGTATTCACCTTGGTGCGCCTTCAAGGCTCGAACCTTGGACCGTCTCCAAGAGGGAGCTGCTCTACCAACTGAGCTAAAGGCGCGTGCGAAGAAGTGTACAATAAATATTTTGTTAAAACAAGGCCAGATTCGATATGTCTAAATTAATGACAGCCCACCAAGGAGGTGAGCTATCGGTGATGAGTATAGTTCTCATGAAACTGTCGTCGCTATTGGGGTAAAAGAGCCTGGAAAGACTTCCTTCTGCGAAAGGATTATGGTGTCACAAGCACCGTCTGAGATAACCCTTACATGCTCCCATTTCGGATTTGGGACCCTAAACCTTTGTTGTTTTGAGTACGTACCGTAAAATAATTCCCAGTCTTCCATTCCCTCGTAATCATTTTTTGAGATCACCCGCAGGATGGAATTGTCGAATGGTAAAAGAATCCTCTCCTCATCTTTCATTTTACGGACAAGATTGTTTGGGTCTTTCACTTTGTTGGAAAGTAGCAATTGGCCAGGTCTGCATAAGGAAATTTCCTTGTTTACCTGGTCTATTGTCAATGATTTGCACCTGCCATATATACCTTCTACAACAAAGTATGTTAATTGTGTCATGACATGTCTCCAGTTGGTTACAAAAAACTAGGCCAAAACTTAGACTATGGGAATGTTAGGGGTGTGTCAAGGATTTATGGGTTCTTTATAAAAAAGCCCAATAGAGTTTTATCCCCTCATTCTATGTATATGAAATAAAACAACCAGCTATGCAGTGGTAGGGAATTGAACTCTACGAGTTCAGTACAGGTTGTCGATACTTTAGTCCAAGTGTTCCTAAGGTATCTGACTAACCTCTTCAATTCCCGCTAGCAATACACGGGAATTGGTCACGAATCACTAAGTAGATTTGTTCGTCTTCGACTCCAAATCAACTAAGTGTTCTCGACCCCGGCTCGCTGGTTCGCAAGCTCACATCGCTCCGCCTTTCAATTCCCGCTCTGGGCACCTGAAATAAAACAACCAGCTTTTAGCTGGTTGTTTTATTATCTAAAAACCTCCGGCTTCAGCCAGAGAGTACGTTGAAGGCAACAGATATACTAAAGCCGGTGACGCCCAACTGGCTTTAGTAATAACTAAATACGTATGCGCAAACCTACCATTAAAACACTAGCACATTGTTACTACGAGATGAAATACCATCTCGTCTGGACTCCAAAATACCGAGGCAAGGTACTAGGACCACAAAAGGTTAAAGATGAATTGAGACGTACTTTTGAATCAATCACTAAATACAGACACTGGGAAATAATCGAACTAAACATCCAAGATGATCATATCCACTTAATACTGAGTGCTTCTCCGAGGGATTCAGTCTCGTACCTGATGCAAATAATTAAAGGTAAAAGCTCAGCTTGGATGAAGAAGAAAATAAAACGTGCTCATGGTCTCTATGAAAAAGAATCACTCTGGGCCAGAGGTTATTTCGTCTCTACGATCGGTCTAGATGAAATGATTATCCGTCGGTACGTGAAGCATCAAGATCATCATAATCAAGTTGATCAACCATCACTATTTAACAAACTAATCTCCTAGCAACTACAGATCAGCCGGCTTAAGCCGGCAGATGGTTCATCCGACTAGGATGAACCAAAGCCACCGGACCTAAGTCCGGTGGTTGTTTACTTCTATAGGTGCCCAGAGCGGGAATTGAACCCGCACGGCCTTGTGACACAAAATTTTAAGTCTTGCGTGGCTACCAATTACACCATCTGGGCATGGGTAGGCTATAAGCTAACCCTGTCCCTAATGGGAGTCGGTCACTTGGAGTCGTCCCGCTTTTACTAATTCGCTTACGCTCATAAGTACGCTGGACGCAGCTCGTCTGTTGAGGCTTAATGAAAAGCCCCAACATGACTCCGCTGTTCGACTCCCACCCGCAATGCGCGCAGGCGCATTGCTCCAGGACTCACGAAATAAAAGCCAAGGCTTCTATTTCGTGAGTCCTGAGTGAGTCGAACCCACGTGTGGCGGTTTTGCAAACCGCGAGCGTTAACCACTTCGCCACCAGGACTTAATTTCTGTACGCACTACTTTACCATCTTTAGACCCTTAAAACAAAACCCACTTAGTACAAACTATTTTGTATCGTCAATCTCTTTAGCTATTTCATCAATGTGTTGACGGTGTTTTTCACCATAGTCCACACTAAATTCTAAAAAGGGAATAATCTTTAGATTACTTTTTTTCTTGATATAACCTCGCAGTTCACTACCGGTGCGCTTAAGAAAGTTTAAGGCGTCAATTTCACGACCATCAGGAATGGTAGTGAAAAAGACCGTGACGCGACGATAGTCAGGGGCAGAGGCAGTCCTGGTAATAGTGATCATGGGGTCAGCGTTGGCTTCCTGCTGTACAAAAGCAGCAATTAGTTCGCGCAGTAAGGATTCAACTCTAATGTGTCTGTCTGACATAAGTGACTAGGTAATAGTTAAGTCGTATGGTTCTAAGTAATCACCAGGAGCGATTTCCGTTTTGGTTTCTAGTTGCATACCAAATTCACCCTCGTCAATTTTTTGGACGTCAGATTTTTGTTGTTGCAGGTTCTTGATCACGCCTTTACCAATCTCAATATCACGACGGAAGATTTTAACTCGTTGATTCATCATGATGTGACCTTCTTCTACTCGTCCACCAAGTACGTGGGTGTACTTTTGGGTACTAAAGTGTCGGATGATTTTAACCTTACCGGTTTTAACCATCTCTTCAATTTTCGGGGTGCGATTCTTGAGAGCGGTATTTAGCCAGTCAGATAGTTCGTAGATAATCGAAAAAGTATCAATCTCAACACCTAGTCTTTCGGCTAATTCAGCGGCTTGTCTTTCCACTTTCACATTAAAACCAACCACAATCGAGTCTTTGGTCGCACTAACATTCTGAATATCATTGGAAGTGATGTCACCAACCCCTTTACCAATCACGCGAACCGCAATTCGCTCAGAAGTGAACTTCTGTAGTTCATGTTCAATTGCTTCGATAGTACCAAGTACGTCCGCTTTAATCAGAATTGGGATAGTTGGCAAGGTAGACTTGACTCGTTCTGGTGCCACGATAGCTAGAGAGGCTTCAGCGACCGCTGACTCAGCCTCTTTCTTGCTAGTGACAGTATGGAACTTGGCGCCCACTTTAGGGATTTCATTAAAACCAACAATTCCTACTGGAGTAGATAGGCTAGCTTCCTTGAGTGGTTTGCCAAGGAAATCCTCCATAATCCGGACGGGAGCAAAAGCTGTGCCAGAAACAATAAACATGCCACTTCGCAGAGTCCCGTCAGTAATCAGTAGGGTGGCGGTATTACCACGCTTGGCGTCGAGTTTACCTTCAATAATCTGCCCAACCGCTGGAGCTGATTCGTCACCTTTAAGTTCCGCTAGGTCGGCCGTTAGGACAACTAAGTCTAGTAAGTCGTCTATACCCTCGCCAGTTTTGGCTGAGATTGGTGCCCACGGAATGTCTCCGCCCATCCCTTCAATGTAGATTTCGTTTTCGATGAGACTAGATTGGGTACGAGGAATATCAGCAGCGGGTTTGTCGATTTTGTTGATAGCCACAATCATCGGAATATTTGCTTGCTTGATAGACTCTAAAGCCTCCAGAGTCTGTGGCTTCACGCCGTCTTCGGCTGAAACTACTAAAATAGCCACGTCAGCGACGTCAGCGCCACGTAGGCGCATCTTTTGGAAGGCGGCATGACCAGGGGTGTCTAGGAAAGTGATAGTTTCTTTCTGACCTTCCTTAGTAGTATGGCTAGCGACATAGGCAGAGAGGTGTTGAGTAATGCCACCAGCTTCGCCAGCGACACTATTACTTTTGCGTATATAGTCCAGGAGAGAGGATTTGCCATGGTCAATATGACCCATAACCACGACGACCGGTGGACGCTTGATGATGTTTGATTTGACGGGTTTTGCTTTTTTCATAAGTAGTAATACGTAAAAACGCCTACTCAGGCGCGCTGATAATTAAAAGTACTGCGAGTATAGCAGAGATTTACATATTTGACACGCTATGTCATGATTTTTGTCATGTCTAAAAAACTCGAGCCAAAAAAGCGAATTTACCTCGATAATGCTGCCGCTACACCAGTTGATCCGAAGGTTTTGTCAAAGATGAAACCTTACTTCACCAGTAATTTTGGTAATCCAAGTGCGATACATAAAGAAGGTCAGGTAGCTCGCCTGGCGGTGGAAGAGGCAAGGCAAGAAGTGGCGACTGTACTAGGGATTAAAAGTAGCGGAGTGATTTTTACCGGTAGTGGAACTGAAAGTAACAATTTGGCCATACTTGGTTATATAGAAAAATTAAAAGCGTCAGGGAAAAAGTATACAGAGATGGAGATTGTGACAACGGAAATTGAACATCCTTCTATTTTGTCACTTTTGCCAAAGCTAAAATGCTCGGTGTAAAAATAAAGTTTGTCGCGGTGGATGAGGTGGGTCTTATTACGATACCAGCTTTGGAAAAAGTCTTGTCATCACGAACTGTGCTGGTGGTATTGGCTTATGCCAATAGTGAAGTTGGTACAGTGCAACCCGTCTCGCGACTCACGAGGGTAATTAGAAATTTTGCCCAGAAAAACTCAGTAACTATTTCAGTTCACCTAGATGCTGCGCAGGCTCCGCTCTGGCTTCCTTGTGCTTTTGCCAAACTCGGTGTCGACAGTATGGCGCTAGATGCTGGTAAGTGTCATGGTCCAAAAGGATAGGGATATTAGCTTCTCGCAGACTGAGTGATTTTGCACCGATTACTTATGGTGGTGGACAGGAAGGGGGACTTAGACCAGGGACCGAGAATGTGCCTGGAATAGTTGGTACGGCTGTGGCTTTATCTTTAGCCCAAGCTTCCTACGAGAAGCGAGCTCTGAAGGTGCAGAAAGTGAGAGATGAAGCCATGGCAAATATTTTAAGTCAGGTGCCAGGAGCGGTCCTTAATGGTCCAGTAGGGACAGAGCGACTAGCAAATAATATAAATATTTCTCTGCCTGGCTTTGACACTGAATACGCGGTAGTCTTTTTGGATTCACACGACATCTCCGCTAGTACCAAGAGTGCTTGTGCCGGAGCGGGAGGGGGACTGAGTCATGTAGTAGCAGTCATGACCAAGGATAAGCAACGAGCTACTGCAACTATCCGCTTATCTCTTAGTGAAAAAACCAGTAAAAAAGATCTTCAAAAAGTCGTGGTTGTGCTGACTGACTTCTGTCAGAAAATGAAAACATTGACTCGATAAGTTTTTCGTTGCAATATAGCAAATGCGAGACGGACATTACTGCCTGAATTAATCTTTACCACATGCTGTTTATGACTGAGTGGTCTCGTTCACGTATAATTGATTTTACCTATGCCTAATTTTCAAAATTTTACATCGAAAGCCAAGGAAGCGATCCGAAAAGCCCATGAACTAGCAATAGAACGTGGTCAAAATCATGTCAATCCAGTACACCTGTTGACTGCTTTGTCGATGCAAGATGAGAGTACTGTTATATCTATTTTGGATAGATTGGATATTGATGTCATCGCCTTTACAGACTTACTACTAGAAGCGCTTGAGGTGGAGGAGATGCAAACAACCATTTCGCCTTCGTACCAGCTTTACCTCACACCAGAACTAGCTAAGGCTCTTGAGTACTCTGGACGTTTTGCTGAACAAATGGGTGACGCCTATGTGGGGGTGGAACACTTGTTTGTGGCGGTCTTGGAACATCCTGGACCAGCTGCTGATGTCATTAAGCGCATGACAGTTAATAAAGAAAAAGTCGAGTCAACTATTAAGGAGATTCGTGAACACAATATTACTGACGCTCAGTCACCTAAGAAGTATCGTGCACTCACTAAGTACACTAGAAACCTCACTAAGTTAGCTCAGGACAATAAACTAGATCCAGTGATTGGACGAGATGTGGAGATTCAAAGAGTCATCCAGATATTGTCTCGTCGGACCAAGAACAATCCAGTCCTAATCGGTGAAGCAGGGGTGGGAAAGACAGCGATTGCCGAAGGCTTGGCCCAGCAAATTGTGCTTGGTCAAGTTCCCGAGTCAGTGAAGGAAAAAGAAATCCTGTCACTTGATTTAGGGCTGTTAGTAGCTGGTACTAAGTTCCGTGGTGAATTTGAAGAGAGACTAAAGGCAGTCATGAAAGAGGTTGAAAGCTCAGCTGGGAACATTATTTTGTTTATCGATGAACTACACACCATTGTCGGGGCTGGACAAGCAGAAGGCTCAATGGACGCTTCAAATATGCTGAAACCAGCTCTAGCGCGTGGAGAAATTCGGGTGATTGGCGCTACGACCCTCAAAGAATACCAAAAGCATATTGAACGTGACCCAGCTCTAACTAGGCGTTTCCAACCAGTGTTTGTAAATGAGCCGTCCCCAGAAGATACGGTAGCTATTTTGCGCGGACTATCAGAAAAGTACGAGCTATTTCACGGGGTGCGTATCACCGATGATGCGATTGTGTCAGCAGTGAATTTATCTTCTCGCTATATTTCTGATCGTTTCTTGCCTGACAAGGCGGTGGACTTAATCGACGAGGCAGCGTCGGCTCTACGGATTTCGCTAGAGAATAAACCAGAAGAGTTAGTCATGTCAGATCGTAAAGTACGCCGGCTAGAAATTGAACGAGAAGCTCTACGTAAAGAAGTAGAGGTCTCAGACAATAAGAAAAAGATTCGTGATCGTATTAAAGAGATTGAGGCAGAGATTGGTGAACTGAAGGAAACCACTTCGGCCATTGAAACAAAATGGATAAACGAAAAATCGGCTCTGGGGGAAATCAGTAAGTTAAAGAAAGAGCTTGAAGAACTTAGAGTCGAAGCCGAAACGGCTGAGGCGATGGCGGATTTGACTAGAGCCGCAGAGATTCGCTACGACCTCATTCCGGCCACACAAAAGAATTTGGACGACAAAATGAAGCGACTAAAGAAACTTCAGCGCAGTAGGAGACTACTTAAAGAAGAGGTGACAGAAGAAGATATTGCTAGCGTAGTTTCTCGTTGGACTGGTATTCCCGTGTCGCGCATGCTGGAAGCTGAGGCAATGAAGTTGGCTCGTATGGAAGAAAAGCTACAAGAAAAAGTCATTGGTCAAAATCACGCCATTAAACTTATTTCTGACGCCATTAAGCGTTCTAGAGCTGGGATTGCCGATCCTAATCGACCAATAGGGTCGTTCCTGTTTCTGGGGCCAACTGGTGTAGGTAAGACTGAGCTCTCAAAGGCCTTAGCGGAGTTTATGTTCAATGATCCGGACGCGCTTTTGCGAATTGATATGTCTGAGTTTATGGAGAAGCATTCCGTTTCAAAAATAATCGGTTCGCCACCAGGATATGTTGGACATGAAGAAGGTGGTTCAATTACTGAACGAGTTCGTCATCGCCCATACTCAGTCATCTTGCTCGATGAAATCGAAAAGGCTCATCCAGAAGTCTTTAATATCCTTCTCCAAGTCCTAGACTCTGGGCATCTGACTGACGCCAAGGGTCGCAAGGTAAATTTCCGTAACACAGTTATTATCCTTACTTCCAACATCGGTGCTGAACACATCGACCGTATGTCCAACTTTGGTTTTACGGCAGATAAGGGTGTGGTGGCACAGTATGTGCAGGCAAAGGATAAAGTGATGGAAAGTCTTAAGTTATTTTTCCGCCCAGAATTTATCAATCGCCTCGATGAAATTATCATCTTCGATATTCTTTCTCCAGAAACGATTAGTAGTATCGTACAAATTCAGTTAGAGGATGTACGCAAGCGCTTAGAAAAGAAGGATATTGCGCTCACTGTTTCGGATGAGGTTCATGCTTATCTGGCTCGTGAAGGCTATGATCCGAAGTTTGGCGCTAGACCACTCAAGCGACTGATTCAAAGTAAGATACTTACACCGGTCGCTAACATGATGGTTGGAGAAGGTATGTTACAAAAAGGCTCGGTGTCAGTTTCACTCAAGAAAGGCGAATTAGTCTTTGACGTGAAAAAGCAAAATAAAGGTAAAGCCAAGGGAGTTAGGAAAGAGAAAGTGGCGGTAGCTGCATAAGATCACTAAATAACAAAAGCCGGACGACTCTACGAGTCGTCCGGCTTTTGTTATTCTCGCACCTTAAGTATTTCTCCTGACCCGCCCAGCATTTCTCTTTGGGTTAAGGGGTTGAAGTGTACGATAAGAGACGGATCTTCTAGCCTCACTCTTAGCCAGTCACTAATCCGTCCAGCTTCATCTTTTCCTAGGACTTTACTTTTTTCTCCGGTGTAGACGAAGATGATGTTAGTAGTTTTTTTGTTATCACCTGGGTTAGATTCGCTAGTTTCAAGTGTACCGATTGAGACGCTAGCAATGTTTGGATTTAAAGCCTGTAGTTCTGTGAGTAGTTGGTTAGGGTTACGTTTCTTCTCTAGTTCTGAGGCTAGTTTGGCGTCAAAGACTTTAGTAGCTTCTGTGGTACTTCTGATGTTACTTAGAGCCTCTTGCCAATCTTCTTCAGTCAAAGAATAACCGTTTTGGCGAATAATAAGTTTGGTTTTCTTGAGATTAAAATTTGGTAATCTGGCTTCAAAGTCAGCAATTTCACTGTCGGAAAAATGGTCAGACAAAAATGCTACTTCGATAGTGTTTTGGTTCGACTCATACTTGAGATTTTGGTAGATAATGACGTGACCGTTATTGGTAAAAGTGGTTTGTAGAAAGTTTTCGGCGTTTAAGTAAAAATTATTCTGGTCGACGAAAGTAAAGGCCAAGTAAATCGCTGGACTAACAATCACTAATATAATTAAGGTGATAATTCTTTTCACGCGTAACTTCTTTTCGGGTTCAGGGTAGTCACGCTTGGGTAGTTTCATGTATGAAGCGACCACTAAAGCAGATAGACAAATAAAGATACAGTTAATTAAGAAAAGATAAAAAGCACCAAAAATGAATTGTGGTTGCAGAGTACCAATACCATAACCAACTGTACAAAGTGGTGGCATGATAGCGGTGGCAATAGCTACACCAGGAATGATGTTGCTGTGTCTGGCGCGACTGATACCAATAAAGCCAGCTACACCACCAAAGATAGCAATAAGGACGTCAAAAATAGTTGGTTTTATACGGGCTAGTAGTTCTGACTGCGCGTTATCAATGGGTGACAGGGCGAAGTAGAGGGTGGAGATTACTATACTGATAGTAATTAAGGTGAGTAGGTTACGTAATGATCTGCGCATTAGTCCCCAATCGTTAATAGAAAGAGCTAGGCCGAGGCTAACGATTGGTCCCGTTAGCGGGGAAATAAGCATGGCACCAATAACAACCGGGACAGAGTTGATGTTCAGCCCAACTGAAGCTACAACAATGGCACAGACCAGTGTCCAAAAACGGGCACTACTAAAATCCGCATCGTCTTTTACGTTTTCGATAATAGTGGCTTTATCTTCGGCTCCTTCACGAAGATTAAATAGTTTACGAAAAAATGGTGAGATATCTTTTGACATAATTATTTTGAAACCGTGATAGTAGTTGTTTCGGAAGCAATAATAATTCCAGGTTCGTTATCGAAGCGGTCTTTGATCTGGCGCATAATTTTGTCTTGTACGTTTCTGCGCTCACGAGCACTCACGATATAGCGAGCGTAGAGACTAATCCAGTTGTCGGTAATAACCATGTAAACATGCGGATCGACATTTTCATTAGTCAGGAAATACTTGGATTGCAAATGGCGGATTTCTTCCATGGCGGAAGCGTTCAATTCGTTAGTGAGCTCATTTATGATATCGGTAAGGATCTGTTCGGCTCTACGCCAGTCACTTTCGTGAGTGACAGGTATATGTAATTCGTCCCAGATAAATGAATGGTCAGCCGTATAGTTGATAACGTCACTGGTAATGACTTTTCCGTTAGGGACTCGGATGATGCGACCAGTTGATTGGTCGCCGGCGACCCAGGCACGGATTTCTAGTAGAGTGGTATAGAGTACACCAATGTCGATAATATCACCGTAAGTTTCACCGATCTGGATACGATCACCAACCTTATATAAACTACGTACTAAAATAACCGCTCCACCAATAAAGTTTTTGAATAAATCTTGAATTGAAAAAGCGACCGCGGCAGCGACAAATCCGTAGGCAGCCAATAAAGTTGTCGAGTCAGGGAGCCAGATACGCAGAATAAATAGTGAAGCAATAAATAAGTGCAGTAGGGTTAGGGTTTTGCTTAAACTATATCTGACTCGACCAGATTGAATGTGTCTGAGTAGTAGGGAATAGACCAACACCCTAAAAACTAAATGGGTACTACCTAAAATAAGAAAAGTGTAAGTAAGTTGTGGACTAGCCCAAGCGGTGTCCCATAGAGAAATGGAATAGAGTAAAAAAGCAAAAGCAAACAGCGTCAAAGATACAGCAAGGGACGGCATGATCTTATTCATGATTATTTCATTATACGCTACTCATTAACTTAATATAAAAAGTTTTTGGATAAGTACAAAAAAGTCGGCCGTCACACAAGTGTGACGGCCGATCGCTTCTGCGCTAGGCGCGAACATTTTTCTCGGGCAGTCTCTGAATCCAGAGAGCATTATGCCTGTCGTCTAAGGAGTCTGGGTCATAAGTTTCGAAATCGATAAGTCCGTCCCGCAGGAAAACTAACACCGCTCGGAAGCTATTTGACCTATGATTTGACCAATATACATGGCTGTCAGTGGGGATTTTGGCTCCACTATACAGAGTATCCAGCTCTTCCAGTTGTGATGTGATATACAACCAAACTATTTCACGGGCTGTACAAAGACGCCAGTTTCCTTTCAGACTTTCCGCCAGAAGGTTATTGGCTTGGGTGACTACATACCTACCGGCCACTCCCAGTTCCTTATGGTAACCGTCACCCAAGAACATAAGTTGACCATCTTGAAAAAAAGCTTGATGGTCTTTGACCATGTTCGCAATGGAAATGGCGGGTATGGTGACATTCTCCAGAATCAAACTCGTTGCTTTCATCAGCATGTGACCTCCGGTGTTGTTGTAAAGAACAAAAAGAACAAAGAGATTAAAAAAGCCGCCAGGAGGCGGATGTAATTCGAATCTCTAAAACAGAATTAGACCGCCCGCTCTCGCGTACTAAAGAAGAAAAAGTAAACAAAACTTCGGGTGGTCATACGTGAAAATGTAGCACGTCAGTTCAGGTGAAGTCAAATGAAAGTGTCCCAGCCTTGGCTGGGACACGAGATGGAACATGTTCATTTGCGTGTTGGTACTGACATCATCATCATGTTGTATAGCTTCTGAGCCAGCGAGCTATGAACTTGGCTATCTGGTGGGCAAGATGGGTAAATTTCCATCAGTTCTTCCACCGTTTCAGCAGACTTGATTAATTCTCTCAAGATCGCGTCAATTTTTTTGTCAGCAGCCATTCGCAATTCAGTTGATTGGGATGAGAAGTTGATAGCGACGTAGACCGCGAGTACCGTTTGGGCCGATTCGATGGCTTGTATGGAAAACTCGTCCCATTTTTTCAGGGCGACATAGGCTTTTTCACTGCCACTCACTGCCCGGTGGTAAGAAAGCATAGCTTCTCTTTGATTGACGGCGGGGCAAGTCACTGTGGGTGCTTTACCCAAGTCAATCTGGATTTTCCAGATTGGACAGCCAGTCATATTGGCGATTTTTTCCAAAATTTCAGGGTCAAGAGGTTGCATGGTTTTTCTCCACTTGGTTAAGAACAACTCAGACACCCATTGTGCTGAGACATAATAGTATTTAGCGCTTTCTGAAATGAAATGTCAATCAATACCACAATTAATTACGTAATTAATTGTGGTATTTATGATTTCGAAAGAAGAAACTCCAGCTGGAAGGCTGGAGTTGCTTTGGTTGCCGGTCAAGTTGTGGTTTTGCTAATCAGCCTCTTTTTCGTCGCAATGCCTTTACGGCGTTGCTTTTTGACTTAATGGCGCCACATAAAGAAGCGGTCTTTAGGATTTTTGAAGTATCCGTAAAGGGAAGTATTTCGCCGTCACTTCCTTGTGCATAAACATTGATATTGTTCCTATGTTCTGATTTGAGAAGTTTCCTCAAAATCTCTTCAGGAACAAAGTAGACGCCGTAAATAGTTCTCTTACCAACACGAATTGTTTGTTTGGTGTTAGTAGGGGTTGATTCACCGGCTTCGTCCAGACAAAGAGTCACTTGCTCGTTTGTGGCATCTGTCAATGCCTCCACATAGTATTGACGGATGACGTCCTGTTATTTGATGACCATGGTTTTTCCTCAAAGAGCACCCAGGATCTACTGAGCATGTGTGACAGTTAACAAGTAAGAGAAATAAAAGTCAAATTTCAGCTTTAAATTAAATATAAGAAAATCGCCCCAGCACTAAGTGTGCTAGGGCGATGATTCATTTTGGTGGACAGTCACTTGAACTTATGTGTCCATGCAATTGAGTAAAGGTCAACTTTCTTGTTAGCTACACCCAGTATTCCGAGTCGACGTTGCGAGACTTCGATATAGCCCCAATTGTTGGGTAAGCGATAGCTCAGGCCAAGATAGAGAATGGGTAGGATACCAAATCTTTCTTTGTTCAGTCCTGGTGCACGGTAGTAGATCAGTGGTAGCTCAAGTCCCACTTCAAGAGAAACTCGAGCCAATTCCGCTGTCCTCACTCGTATACCGGGGCCAGCAAATACGGTTGTACCGAACTGACTGTTTTCGAGCCCGCCAATGATGCTGTAGAGATTTCTTTCTTCATCGAAGTAACAGGTTCCGGACAACCCATGGTTATCTTCGTTGAGACGACCATGGTTACTCTTTCCGTGATGATGTGAGCCGATGAAGACTGTAGTCGAGACCGCATGGCACAGTGGCTCTTTCGGTGCTGTGCTGGGTAGCGTATTAATCAAATAGCTCGTAGTCCCTTCAACTTCATCAGCAGGTAGCTCATAGTTCAGTGGCTTTGGGACTGTGTCGGCCAGGGCCGGCATGAGACCGCTAGCAAGGATCAAAAGGAACCAGGAAATCAAGACGCGTGTCGTAGCCATGTCAGCTCCTCCTGTAGTCGTTGATGGGATTGCCGAAATCTATCGTACAAGATTTTAGTTATTTAACAACTATTAGCTATAAATGACAGACTTTTCTTCTGTTGCTAAGAGAGGTAGCATAGGGAAATGGAACCACTGGCTTCACGACTTAGACCAACTACCCTTGATAGTCTCATTGGGCAAGAACACTTGGTGGGCCCAGGTAAGCCTTTGCGGGAAGCAATTGATAAGAAACATTTGTTTTCTTTTATTCTCTGGGGACCACCTGGGGTAGGAAAGACTACCTTGGCACGCATCTACGCGCAGGCTCTCGGAGTACGCTTTTACGAGCTGTCGGCTGTTAGTGCTGGTAAGGCCGATATTAAGAAGATTATCGATGAAGAAACGGAAGAATCCAAAGTTCTTTTCTTAGATGAAATCCATCGCTTTAATAAAGCCCAGCAGGATTACCTGCTACCTTTTGTAGAAAGTGGGGCGCTGACATTGATTGGCGCTACGACCGAAAATCCAAGTTTTGAAGTTATTTCAGCTTTACTTTCTCGTTGCCGGGTTTTTACTTTGCATGAACTTACTCCAGAAAATATGGAGGCGATTATAAAGTCGACTAAAATTAAGCTTGATAAAAATTCCCGGGAATGGCTAATTCGGGTGGCTAATGGTGACGCTAGACAGATGCTAACTCTACTCGAAGAGACCAAATCACTTTACGGTAAAGTGACGGTTGACACTATGTCTGAGGCGCTCCAGAGTACTTTTCTTCGTTATGATAAACAAGGTGAAGAACACTACAATACCATTAGTGCTTTTATAAAAAGTATGCGTGCCTCTGACCCTGACGCCGCGCTTTATTACCTAGCTCGCATGATAGAAAGTGGGGAAGATCCCAAGTTTATTGCTAGACGCATGGTTATATTTGCTAGTGAGGATATAGGGATGGCTCTGCCCACGGCGCTCGTGGTAGCAAACGAAGTCTTTCGCACCACCGAAACTATTGGCTATCCGGAATGCGCTATCAATTTAGCTCACGGGGTGGTATACCTAGCGACAGCTAAGAAAGATCGGCGTGCTTACGATGCTCTTCGGGCGGTGCAAAGAGATATAAAGAATTTCGGCAATCTGCCAATTCCGCTGTCTTTACGAAATGCTTCGACTAAATTAATGAAAGAAGAGGGATATGGAGAAGGTTATGAAATGTATCCAGAGAAAGGTGAATCTCTCCTGCCGGATAAACTTAAAGGAAAAAAGTATTTTCAGAGTTAGTGTCTTAAAAAATGGAATACCAGAATTAATTACGTAATTAATTGTGGTATTTGTTTTGCTCATTGAACTTGATAGATAATACATACTGCGTGATATGATTATTAGATATGGAACCAGATGTCACCTCACAAACATCTATACAAGAAGATAAATTTACTAATCTCAAGAAAGTAACTCCGTTATCAAAGTACTTGGCAATGTTTCTTTTCCTGGCAATGCCGTTTATCGGGGGTTGGATTGGGTATATGTATGCGCCGGAGAAGATAGTTGATAGGTTTGTTGTACAAAACATAGTACCTAACGAAAGTTTGAATATTAATCAAAATTTATCTACTGGAAGTAGTCCTATAAGTAAGGAAATGTTATTTTCAGAATACACTTTTAAAGCCTATTCAACTTCTAGTGGACAGTTGTTTGTACAGGGAGAATTGGCACCTATTTCAGTAGAAATCTCGGGTTCATTAGAGAGTGTTACAGATGTAATGTTGCGTTGTTGGAAAGAGGAAATGCTTTGTGTCTATGAACAACACTTTAATGCGTGGGATGTGCGTCAGTTAGATTTTTTGTCTATTAAAACATGGAATCAAGATGAAATTCAGATTGAGGGAGTAACTGGTGATTTTCCTGATTGCTCCAAACATTTATGTGCTCCATTAGTTACTATAAATGTAGATTTAAATGAAAGACTTGTAAAAATATATGATAAGGTCTGTGCTTTTGATTGTGCAACAAATGAATACCTCTTAGTTGGTGTAGGAGATGGTTTACATGATTCAAGGAGTAGTTTACCAAAGCCGAAAGTCTCTATAATCGACCTTTCCTTTTAGTAATATAATTCATAAGTCGTTTAAAAATATAAGTGTTAAGTCATCATTTATCTCTATAAAAATAACCCAATAAATTAGGGTTATTTTTAAAAACTTGCGCCGAGCTGGAGGCGGTTCGAAAACTTTGCTTATGTTAAACTGAAGTAGTAATGAAAATGAAAAAAATACCCAAATTAAAGAAAGGGGATAAGGTTGCAATTGTGTCACCGAGTTTTGCCGCGTCAGCTGTGTGGCCACACGTTCATGATTTGGGACTTAAGCGCCTTCGTGAAGTATTTGAACTTGAACCTGTAATGTATCCAACTACAGCTATACTCGACGCTACTCTTGAGGAAAAAGCTAATGATATCATTGCTGCATTTTCTGATCCAGAAATTAAAGCAGTTATATCAACTCTTGGCGGTGATATACAAGTAACGTATATCAAAAATCTTCTCAGTAAACCGTTTGTAGATAATACAAAACCATTTTTTGGATACAGTGATAACTCACATTTTTGTAACTTTCTGTTTTTAAATGGAATACCGTCATTCTACGGAGCCGCGCTATTCACCCAGTTTGCACATCAGAAAGAAATGAATCCATATACAGTAGAGTACATCAGACACGCTTTGTTTGATGAGGGAGAGTTTGAACTTATGTCAAGTAAGTCTTTTAATGATATTGGATTAGATTGGGGTGATGTTGAACAGCTGAATAAGGAGAGAGTATGAACCAAATGAAGGCTGGTCGTGGGATGGAAGTAAAAGTGCAGAGGGACTTCTTTGGGGTGGTTGCCTAGAATCAATTGATGAGATGTTGCGACACGGAGTTGATAGCCCGTCTCTAGAGCAATTTGAAGATATCGTACTTATGATGGAAACTTCAGAAGAGATACCATCTTCTGATTATGTTATGAGATTCTTCCGTGCATTAGGGGAACGAGGTGTACTTTCGCGAGTAAAGGGTATTTGCGTAGGACGAGCTAAAGCACGTGAATTTGATAACATGCGAAGTCTTGAAGAACGAGTTGCGTACAGAAAGGAACAGCAAGATACAATTGTAAAAATTGTTCGTGCCTACAACAAAGAAATACCTATTGTTCAGAATATGGATTTTGGTCACACAGAACCGCAGATCCCAATGCCGTATGGTGGTATGGTTCGAATTGATTCAGGCAACAGAAAGATCTTTGCCACTTTCTAGAAAAGTGTCGAACTCTCTCCCGGCCCCTACAAATTAGGGTTATTCTTAACGCGTGCTCTGAACTGGAGGTGGTTCGACAATTTTGTGTGGTTTAGTATAAAAAGAAAGAACCGCCGCACCGAAGGGGAAGTTGGGACGATTGTCCTTCCTTACGCCTGGTGTGGCGGTTTCGACTGAAGCTGGATCTATTCGTCCATGCCAACCAAAAAGAGCATGACGCCAACAACGGCAAGGATGGTCGAAAGGACGCCGACCAACATGTAGATGAAGTTGTGCGGGTAAATGCTGATTCCTTGAGGGATGCTAATCTCCGAGCCACTCTTAGACTTATCCGTAAGTGTTTCCCGTAGCTTCATAAGTACATTGCTCTTCTCGAGACTTGTTGCGTCTGACTTGACTTGTTTGAGTTCATCAAGTGAAGCTCGCATGTTAGCCATCCAGAAACCTACATTTTCCTCTGGAGTGTTGTAGAAAATGGAAGTGAAACCTGGTTGTAAGTGCCGATCTTCGAAGTATTTCACAACATTTTCCATCTCTTTCGTGGCCAATTCGACAGAGTTAGCGTTTGCTGCGTTCTGCATGTGTCCGCCCGCTTGAACGTTGAATGAGATCTCAGCTTGCCACATCCGAACACCGCCCCAGATCAGAAACGGAATGATGAGAATAAAACCAAGAGCTTTTTTCATTTCGTAACCTTTTTCAATGATGAGGTTTTATTGAGATCCTCGACTCCCTGTCTGCAGATATAATCAATTATTTATTCAAAATGTCAAGTGTTTGCAAACATTTTCTTATAAAATGTGGCTATATTAAAAGATAATATTTCTATCTAAGCCGGGAGGAAAGGATTCGGTCACGAGTTACTAAGTATAATTATTCGCTACGCTCTAATTCTACTAAGTACTCTCGACCCCAGCTCGCTCGCCTTCGGCATCGCTGCGCTTTTGAATCCCTCAAGCAAGCAAAACTATTTGCTTGCTCCGGCGCACATTAGAAAAAGCACCTAAAGGTGCCTTATCTTCTAATGTGCGCCGGGAGGGATTCGAACCTTCGTAGGCTGATGCCAGCAGATTTACAGTCTGCCCTCGTTGACCGCTTGAGTACCGACGCATTTATTTAATTGTATCACTTCACAACTTTTGAATAACCAAAGAAGACTGGGAATCGAAAAGATTTACTGACTTGTCGCGTGTAGCGACTTTAAACTGTGTTTCCGGTGGGAAACAACGCTGTCAGAAAGACTTCCCGGTGCGCAAAGTGCAAGTCTTACAGTTTGCCCCCGCTTTCCGCTTCCGTACCGACGCAATTATTCATTTCATCACTTACTAGCCGTAAGTAAGGTATAAATTACCACACTCTCTGCAGTTTTCAAACCAGGGAGGTGATACTATTAGGATAACATGGCAAAAGTAATTTTTTTCTTTGTCTTATTGGTTTTTCCAGCCCTTAGTTTGGCGGCCGGGATTGTACCTTGTGACCCAAAGGTGGTAGACGGAAAAATGGTTAATGAATGTGGTTTTTGCGAGTTTGGACAACTAATAAAAAATGGTTTTGATTGGTTTGTGCTGGTGTCAGGTGTTTTTGTGGTTTTGACTATTGTGGTGGCTGGACTATGGATGGGTACTGCAGTCGGTAATGTGTCAGCCAAGACTGGGGCTAGAAAAATAATTTCTACCGCTATTGTGGGGTATATGATTTTACTGGCTTCTTGGATGATTGTTGATACTTTTCTTAAGTTAATTATTCCTGGTTCTGAATATGGCGTTTGGAATGCTTTAATGTGCTCATAATAACTGTGCTTAAAGTCAGGTCACCTTTTGACATTTCTGTGTTTAAATATAAGTAATAATAAATTTTATGATACTAAATATGTTTCATTTGGTGGTCCCGCTAACATTGTTTTTAGGTATTTGGTTGTTACCGACACTTACTATGGCGCAGAGTCGTTTTGTGACTTGTAGCGGTACAGATTGTAGTGCTTGTAGCTTAGCTAGTCTGGTGAATGAAGTGATAGTGTGGTTGTTTGGTATCGTCTTTATGATTTTTGCTGTTTTGATGGTGGTGGCTGGCTTTGGTTTGGTTACTTCCGGTGGTAATACTTCTGCTTTGCAAGCCGCTAAGTCAAAGTTTACTAATGCCATGATTGGTCTTTTAATCATGATGTCAGCTTGGCTCATCGTCGACACGATCATGAGAGGTTTAGTCGGAGGTGGTGATACCGGTCAGCCGGTAGGTGAGATTTCTGGTTGGGGTCCCTGGTCAGAGGTGAAGTGTATGGTACAGACAGTGACTATTTTACCAGAAGATTTAAAAAATGAAAAAGCTGAGCCAGTAGTCCCGGTGCCAGGTGTGCCCAGTGCACCTGTCGATCCTTCCGGTATGACAAGTCTAAGTGCTATGGGACTTAATGTTGCCTCATGGCATGGTACCAATGGACCAGGTAGGACAGATAAGGCAAACGTCGACGCTGCAGCTGCGGCCAAGAAAATGCAGGAAGAAGGTTTGAAGAAATATGGTAAGCAACCGTTCCAAGTTACCGCTGCTTATACCGAAGGAGTGGGACACAGTGCAAATAGTCAACATTACAAAGGCACCGCGATCGATTTTCAACCTATTAATGGTATAACACTGGCTCAAGTAGCACAGTTAGCTAGGGATGCTGGCTTCCACTACGTACTCATTGAGGCTAAGCATGTTCATGCGGATATGAGGTAGTCCGGTATCTGGTGTAGTTTCTTTTGTGGTCACAAATTACTAAGTATAATTCTTCGCTTCGCTCTAATTCTACTAAGTACTAACGAAGAATTTCGGTCGTTACACGACCAGTACACCTTGTGGCCACTTTCTTGCGGTCACGAGGATTCTTTCCTTACAGGAACGGGATACATTGTGTCCACTTTTTTGCGGTCACGAATCACTAAGTATATTTATTCGCTTCGCTCTAAATCTACTAAGTGTTCTCGACCCCGACTCGACTGTCGAAAAGCGACATGTCTCCGTCTCCCGCTCGAGCACGAAAGCAAAACTATTTGCTTTCTAACACGAAAACACTTTGACAGTGTCAAAGTGTTTTCGTTTTACTCGAGCGGGCCCACGAGGATTCGAACCCCGGTCAACGGTTTTGGAAACCGGATTCTACCACTGAACTATAGGCCCTTCGTTATTTTGCCTAGCGTTGATTTACGCAAGGTGGATACATAGTAGGTGAAAAGAGTAATAAAATCAATTGTGTAAAAATGATTCTACGGTAGTGAATATGTCAGTTCTTTGTTCTGGTTTGAACCATTTTATGTCACTGTCGCGTTTAAGCCAAAGTAGTTGTCGTTTGGCGTATTGCCAGTTTTTTTGTTCAAACTTGTCGATAAATTCAGTTTCAGTAATTTCACCTTTGAGAAGACTAAGACCTAACGTATATTCAAAACCAATTTCTTGTAACCTGGCTTCACTAACGCCTTTCTTTAAAAGTGTCGATATTTCGTCCAAAAAACCGACCTCAAGCCAGGAAGTGGCTCGTGTACGGTAGCGGGATCGTAACTCTTCTTTTTCTACACTTAATCCAATTATCAGCCAATCATAGGGACTTTCCACTACTGTGGGTTTTGGGATGTGACCAAGGGCTTCAAGTATCTCAATAGCTCGCATGAGTCGGCGCGGGTTTTCAATTTCCAAAGTTTCGAGTAGGGTACGGTCGAAAGTGGCGACTCTGGTTCGTAGTTCTTCTAGAGATAGTTGTTCTAGCTCTGCTCGTAGTTCTGGATTTGGTTCTACGTCTGCGACACCCGACGTACCACGGAGTTGGTCAAGGTAAAAGAAGGTGCCACCAACTATGATCGGTAGTTTGTTTCGAGATTGAATGTCAGTTATAGCTTGGTTGGCTAGGGTTTTGAAATCATGAGCAGTGAAGACAGTGTCTACATTAACTACATCTATAAGGTGATGTGGTACGCCCGACATTTCTTCTTGAGTTACTTTAGCTGTGCCAATGTCTAGTTCTTTATAGACCTGCCTAGAATCAGCGGAGATAATCTCACCAGAAAACTCCTTCGCCAGGTCGATAGAAAGGGAAGTCTTACCGGAAGCAGTTGCCCCTACGATGGCGACGATTTTAGGCTTTGTTTCTTTCACAATATTATTGGATATGTTCTCGTTCAAAGTGCTGGAGGAGGGACTTGAACCCTCAAGCCTTGCGGCATGCGATTTTGAGTCGCACGTGTATACCATTCCACCACTCCAGCACTTTGAAAACGAACTATATTATAAGGGACTTGAATTCTACGAATTCTGTTCAGGTTGTCACCAATTTATTCCTTTTTGTCATAAATTTGCTGGCAACCTTCTAAAATAGTCTCCCAGACTATTTTAGCCCTCAAGCCTTGCGGCACACGATTTTTGAGGTGAGATAGTCTGGGAGACTATCGAACCGTTATACCATTCCACCACTCCGGCACTTTGAAAACAAAAATTTGATTTTTTGTGAACTGACTCGCTAGGTTCGTATCGTCCACTGTTGCCTTGGCGAAACGTATAAAAGTAAAGCAGTTTACTTTTATACTGTCACCGCGGCGGTGTGTGACAGTCTAGCAGAAAACTGGAAAGTTATAAACAGGGAGGCGATTCTAAATGTGTTAGAATAGTTAAATCAAGCAAGTTTGGGTACTTGCGGGGGTAATTATATTTATTTTGTTTGTATGGCATTTCAGGGTGATTCAATATACTGGGTAGAAGTAGAAAAAATTGTTCCTAATCCGTTTCAACCACGGCGGGAGTTTGACGAGCAAAAGCTAAAAGAGTTGTCGGAGTCGGTACGAATGTACGGTATTTTGCAACCACTGACGGTAACTAGGAAGGAAATACAACGCGAAGATGGGACTTTTTATACTGAATATGAACTTATTGCGGGTGAACGAAGACTAAGGGCTAGTAAATTGGCGGGACTGAATCAGGTCCCGGTGATTATTCGTGAAGGTGAAGATAGCGAACAAGAAAAACTAGAACTAGCCATCATTGAAAACCTGCAGCGTGAAGATCTCAATGCGGTTGATCGAGCCCTAGCTTTCCGGCAATTGGCAGATGTATTTGGACTTTCACATGTTCAGGTAGCACGAAAGGTGGGACGAAGTCGTGAGTATGTTTCTAACTCCATCCGCCTTCTCGGTCTGCCTGACTATATGCAGAATTCTCTACGCCTAGGAGAAATGACTGAAGGTCATGCACGAACACTGCTTATGCTCAATGACCGTCCTGAGGAACAGGATGTGGTCTTCCGGGAGATTCTCCTCAAAAAGTTATCGGTGCGTGAAGTGGAAAGAATTGTCCGCAAGATAGCGACTGACAAGGTGCGTAAAAAGGATCCGGCTGAATTTGATTCTGAGCTCATCGAAATGGAAAAGAAGTTTATGGAAACACTTGGTACGAGAGTGCAGATACAGAAGACTGACTACGGTGGAAAACTGACTATTGACTACTTCTCAGTGGAAGATTTGGAAGCGATGTTGGTTAGGATGAAAGCTGAGGAAACGGCTCCGACCGTGGAAACGTCTAGACACGCTCAGTTGGCGGCTTTAGTAGCCAATACTCCACTAGCAGAGTCAGTGTCAGCGAAGGAAGAACTTGAGTCAGAGCCTTACAAAGAGGAGGGAAGGTTTGATGTTTTAATGAGCGCCACCGATAAGGATTTGGTGACGGAAGGAGTTACTACAGCAGTAGCTGTTGAGGCAGATAATGTGCCAGTAGTATCTGAAAGAGTACTTGAGACAGATCCGGTTAACTCAGAGTCTTTACCTGAGTCTATGCCGGTTGTGAGCGCCGATGTTCCTGAAGAGACAGTCGTATCAGAGGTGGTGGTAGAAGAAGTTCCGACCCAGGCTTTAGCTAATGAAGATGTCTCAGCCTCAAATGAGATGGAGGTAAATATAGAAGAGGTACCAGCTCCTGTAGAAGAAGTAAAATCAGAGGAAAAGCCGGAGTCAGAGAAAAAAGTTGATGAGGATGATAATGACCTCTACTCACTTCGTAATTTTGGGATTTAATCTAGATAAGCAAAATGCCCCGCGACGTAGTCGCGGGGCTTTTTGCTTATTACTAAGAAAACATTTCCTTTTCTAGCGCGGTGCGGATGCGTCGTCTGGCTAAGGAAGTCTTACTTGATTCCAACCATTTCTTGGTTGGGTGCGATGACTTGCGAGTTTCGATCTCAACAATATCTCCATTTTTGAGCTCACTGTCGAGTTGGACTAGTTTTCGATTTACTTTTGCACCAGAAGTGTGGTCACCGACTTCAGAGTGAATAGCATAGGCAAAGTCTATCGGTGTGGCGCCAACTGGTAAATCCACCACGTCTCCAGCCGGGGTAAAAACGAAAATACGATTGGAGAAAAAGTCCTTGCGCATATCTTCAATAAAGTCAGCGGTGGAAGATTTGTCGCCAGCGTGGGTTTGCCCAATTTGAGAAATCCAACGGGGAATTTTGTCACGATGGGCTGTTTTAGTTGCACCTTTCATGTCTTCAGTAGCGACTGGTCTCTTTGAGAAAGGTCTGAATAAGAGCGGTATCAGACTGGCAAATCTGGAAGTTTTTTCTACTTCTTCACCAGAAACTGTCGGTTCTTTATAAGTAATGTGTGAAGCAATACCAAATTCCGATTCGTGGTGCATTTTGCGAGTGCGGATCTGGATTTCCAAAATTGTGCCATTTTGGGTAGTGACAGTGGTATGGAGAGACTGGTAACCGTTTGGTTTGGGAAAAGCGATGTAATCTTTGACTCTACCGGGTAAGGGTCGCCATAGTTTATGAATGATGCCAAGGGCGCGATAACAGTCCTCTACTTCTGGTACGACCACGCGCATCGCTAAGAGGTCGTAGACAGCATTAATGTCCCATTCTTTGCGCTTTAGTTTGTGGTATAGGCTAAAGAGACCCTTTACTCGATAAGAAGTATTGAAATCTAGCAGACCGATTTCGGCCAATCTTTTTGAAGTACTTTGCGTTCCTTTTCTAGCAAGTCATTGGACTTACCAGCTCTGGTTTGCATGAGTTTGGTGACTTTTTCAAACTCTTGGGGGTAGACGTAGGGGAAGGCTAGATCCTCGAGCTCCTTACGGATTTTACCCATCCCTAGACGGTGGGCGACCGGTACATAGACTTCTAGAGTTTCTCTGGCGATACGCTGTTGTTTCTCTTTCGGTACATGCTCGAGCGTCTGCATGTTATGGAGACGGTCAACGAGCTTGATGATGAGAACACGAATGTCTTGGCTAGTAGCGACGAAGAGTTTGCGCAGACTCTCGTTGTGTCTATCGGTACCGTAATAACGCACCGAGCTAAGCTTAGTCACTCCTTCCACTAAGAAAAGTATTTCTTCACCAAAGAGGTTTTTAATCTCTTCTGAAGTAGCTTCAGTGTCTTCGATAGTGTCGTGTAGTAGTCCGGCGGCGATAGTGCGGGCACCCATACCCATTTCCGCTAGTTTGGCACCAACCACAGTGAGGTGATTAAGGTATGGTTCACCAGAATAGCGCACGTGGTTCGCGTGCGCTTTTTCGACAAAAGCATAAGCTTCGGTAATCAGGGCTTTGTCTGCTTCACTAGGGTTGTCTAGTTTGACAATGATGTCTTTTAGATTCATCTAATCATTGTAGGCAGAAGTGAGCTGAATGACAAGCACCTAACCGCGTTTAAGTAATTCGATCGCTACCTCGAGACTCAGGTCGTCAGTCGATACTTCGTCGGGAATACTGATACGTTTGAAACCTTTCTTCAGATAGCGTCCAGACTTTGACTCAAAAACGTTAACTAGTTTTTTGGTTAGTGGGTTAACTCCGAGTTCTTTAATCAGTTTTTCACCTTTGCGAGTCTGCTTCGGTTCTTTGTATATCTCAAGCGCTCGTTCGTACGTGATGGTGTAAGGATCATCAGGTAATTTTAGAGAACGGAAGTCTCCGGCGTGAGCTAAGTAAGGGCCGTATTGCCCAGTGTTGGCCACGACTGGTTCGCCAGTTATTGGGTGTGGTCCAAGCTCTCGTGGTAGAGTCAGATACTTTACAGCATCTTCTAAGGTCACGTCCTCCACCTTTACTCCGGCCGGTAGTGAGGCTCGCTTTGGTTTGACTTGCTTTTTACCTTTAACTTTTTCTGGAGTCTCGCCAATTTGTACATAAGGACCAAATTTACCATTGAGGATGAAGATAGGTTCTTTGGTGTCTGGGTGGAGACCAATAGGTGCGTCAGGCTTCATTTCACTACCGTCAATGAGGCGGGCTCCATTACAGTCTGGAAAGCGGTCGCAAGATAAGAAAGTTCCGGCTCGACCAAGTTTAATAATCATGTCAGAGCCACATTCTGGGCAAGGGAACTGCTTTGGTCCTGGTCCTAGATTGGTTAGCTTTTCAATATTTTCTTTAGCCTCTACAGCTTTCTGAAATGGTAGGTAGAAGTCAGTTAGGGTTTTTACGTAGGTTCGTTTGCCGTCAGCAATTTCGTCTAGTTTATCTTCCATCTCACTAGTAAAGGTGTCACTAATATAGTCACTAAAATGCTGTTCCAAAAAGGACGAAACCACATCTCCGGTGTCAGTAGGGAGCAAGGTTCGACCCTCCTTGAGTACGTAACCTCTATCAATAATAGTCTTCATAATTGAAGCGTAGGTCGAAGGACGACCGATACCACGTTTTTCCAGTTCTTTAATGAGGCCAGCTTCAGTGTAACGGTTTGGTGGTTGTGTCTCCTTAGCTTCAACTGCAATATTCAATAGTTCTAGCTTGTCGCCGACGCTAAGTTTTGGCACCTCTGTATCTTCACCACGAGCAGCGCTGTCGACTTTGAGCCAGCCGTCGAAAATAACTCGTGATCCGGTGACGGCAAAATCAGGAATAGTGTCTTTGCTATCGACAATGTTGGCAATTAGTTTGGCGCGCTTCATAGTGGCATCAGCCATTTGCGAAGCTACTGCTCGCTTCCAGATAAGCTCATAGAGAGCTTTCTGGTCGCCAGTGGTACCAGCAGAATGTTTGGCAAAGTTGGTGGGACGGACCGCTTCATGAGCTTCTTGAGCCGATTTGCTTTTGGTTTTGAATTGTTTTGGCGCTAGGTACTCTTTACCATAATCTTTACTGATGAGAGCGATGATTTGTTTTTGCGCTTCACTACTGATGGTGGTGCTGTCGGTACGCATGTAGGTAATAAAACCTGCTTCGTAAAGTTTTTGTGCTGCGCCCATGGTACGAGAAGGTGAAAAGCCTAGTCTGGTCGAGGCAGTTTGTTGGAGAGTGGAAGTCGTGAAGGGGGCTCGGGCCGAGCGCTTGGTCTCAGTTTCTTTAAGATCGGTAATTTGCCATGAGCTAGCACTACCGACTTTCTCGATTCGCTCCGCCTCAGTCTTTTCAGTTGGTTCGGTAACACAGACAAACGGAATTTCAAGTTTGTTAGCTTTGGTGTGGGCGGTTAGGGTGTAGTAGTCATCGGGAATAAAAGCACGAATCTCTCGCTCTCGCTCCATAATAATGCGCAAGGCAGGCGACTGAACTCGTCCGGCTGAAAGACCGTAACGAACTTTTTTCCAAATTAAACCAGACAGGTCATAACCAACGAGCCGGTCAAGAACACGACGGGCTTCCTGCGCTTCTTTAAGGTTGATATCTAGGTCGCGCGGTTTGGCGATAGCCGTTTTCACGGCAGTTTCAGTAATTTCATTAAAAGCGACTCGCTTGAGGTTTGGATTATCACCTTTAACTAATTCAGCAATATGCCAGGCAATCGCTTCACCCTCTCGGTCCGGGTCAGACGCCAGTAAGACTTCATTGGCTTTTTTGGCGGCACTCTTAAGACCAGCGATTACTTTTTCTTTACCAGGGGAGACGATATAGCGTGGGACAAAACCTGCTTCAATGTCGACCGCATCTTTGTTTGTCTTTGGTAAGTCACGCACGTGGCCAATAGATGACAGGACACGATATTCACTACCGAGATATTTCTCGATAGTCTTTGCTTTCGCTGGGGACTCAACAATTACTAGGTTGTATTTACTCATATATAGATTGAACTCAGTAACAAATACTAGGCTTCATAATATATGTCAAATCTTTACTCAGAATAACCGCCTTAAATAAGGGATATGTAATGTGGGGGATTGTATTTTAGGTAACCTTGTATTTCCATGCTCATAAGTAAGGTGTTGGCTTCAGGAGCAGATAGATTTAGTTTACGAATGAGTGTGTCGCGGTCAGTTGGTTCGTGGAGTATCTCTATAACCAACGTCTCCTCCGGAGATAGCTCTGGCTTAGACTTAGTCTCTGATTCAGTTACTTCAAGTCCCAGAGCCAGGATAATATCTTCAGGTGTAGTGACCATAGTGGCACCGAGCTTTAAGAACTGATGGGTACCAAAAGAGTTTTTAGAAAAGATACTACCGGGCACTGCTAAGAGTTCGCGGTTGTAGTCCACTGCCATGCGAGCGGTGATAAGGGTGCCGGACTTTGCCCCGGCTTCAATCAGTAAAGTAGCGTGGCAAAGTCCGGCCATAATCCGATTCCGTTGTGGAAAACTCCAAGTAGTTGCCTTGGTCATTGGGCTTAGTTCAGACAGCAGTCCACCACCATGTTGTAAAATTCTTTCCGCCAGGCTTTTGTTGCGCGCGGGATATAAGACAGCCGGGTCGAGACCGCTACCGGGGACAGATAAGGTGTAGAGATTATTTTTTAGAGCGGCTTCGTGGGCGAGGGAATCGATACCAATTGCTAGTCCAGAAACAATCCCAATTGGATAGTTTGCTAGACCACCAATTAAAGTCTCTATGGCTTGCTGTCCATAAGAGGTGTATTTTCGTGAACCAACGACAGCTAGTAACTTAAGTTCTCTGGGTGGTAACTTACCTTGATACCAGAGTGTCTTTGGTGGTTGAGGAATCTCTAGAAGCTGTGGCGGAAAGTCGGAAAGGGGTAGGGAGGTGATTGGATAATCCATTTTTTTATTGTACACCCAATGTTGTCGTATAAATGGACACATTACACTTTGACTACTTATTTTAGACCCAAAGTGAGTGTATATTTTTTTCATATTCCTTAGTCAAACATTCGTTACCTTTCTACTTTTTTGCACATTTAGGGTATAATCGGTGACATAATTGTTTTGTATGTTAGATATTAAATTTATTCGAGAAAACGCCGATATTGTAAAGTCAGCAGCGGAGAAGAAAAAGATTTTAGTTGATATAGATAGGCTTTTGGTGGTGGACGACGAAAGACGGGCCAAAATGACTGCGCTTGAAACTAAGAAAGCTGAACAAAACCGTGTGTCAGCTGAAATCGCTCGCTCGGGCGCTGACGCCAATTTGCGCGATAAGCTCATTATCGAAATGCAGTCCCTAAAGACTGAAATGCAACGGGAAGAAGAAAGTCTAAAGACTGTCATGGAAGAGTGGCAAAAAATAATGCTTCAGGTGCCAAACATTCCTGATATGTCGGTACCAGACGGTAAGAGTGATGCTGATAACTTAGAAATCAAACTCTGGGGTGACCAGACTAAGTTTGATTTTGAAGCCAAAGACCATGTCGAACTTATGACCAAACATAAGTTGGCAGACTTTGAACGCGGGGTGAAGGTACACGGCTTTCGTGGCTACTATCTACGCGGTGATGGGGCCAGGCTCTCTTGGGCGATCTGGAACTACGCTAATAAATTTTTCTTAGATAAAGGTTTTGAACCACTCCTCGTTCCTTCAATCGTACGAAAGAGTAATCTTTATGGAACTGGGCATCTACCAAATGATGCCGACGATGTTTATCGAACTCAAGATGATGACTATCTGATTGGTACCAGTGAAGTGTCTACGATGGGTTACTTCAGTGATGAAGTTCTTGACGCTAAAGATTTCCCAATTAAATTTTTGGCGTTCTCTCCTTGTTACCGTCGAGAAGCTGGTAGTCACGGTAAAGACACTAAGGGTCTCATTCGGGTGCATGAATTTTTCAAGCTGGAGCAAGTAGTACTTTGTGAAGCTTCACACGCAGAAAGTGTAAAGCAACACGAATGGATAAACCGTAACACGGAAGAGTTTATTGAATCCCTCGGTATTCCGTATCGAACCGTCCTTAATTGTGGTGGTGACCTTGGTCAGGGACAGGTAAAGAAGTACGACATCGAACTTTGGGTTCCAGGTGAACAGACTTATCGTGAGATTAGTTCTGCTTCATACTTCCACGACTTCCAAGCTAGGCGTTTCAATATTCGCTATCGCGATGCGGAAGGAAAGATGCGTTACGCTCACTCACTCAACTGTACTGCTATTCCGACGCCACGTATCTTGGTATCACTGATTGAAAACTTCCAACAAGCCGACGGCACGATTGTAGTACCAGAAGCCCTTAGACCATTTATGGGTAAGGAGGTGATTGGTTAATTTCTCTGGTGGGTAATGCGTGGTAACATTACTCACAAATGAAAGTCCGGCCCAACCGAAGATTTAAACAAGTAAACCCAGCGACTGTGCTTTTGGTCAAACAGTTCATTATGGGTTTTTTGTTGTTTTGTGTGGTCGGTTTGATTTTAACTGGTATTTGGTACGGTACTAGGCTTGAGACCTTTACCATTAGTGCTATTAATGTTTCGGGTGGTAAAACCATTAGTGCTGAAATTGTCCATAGTAAAATCAACGATAAATTATCTGGTACTTACTTAGGTATAGTACCGAAGAGATTCTCTTTCACTTACCCAAAAGAAGACATCCTTGAGTCTCTGTATGAACTAGAACGACTAAAAAATGTCCAAGTCGAAATGGTGAGTAACCAGACCATGCAGGTTACTTTTGATGAATATTTTCCCGATGCCCTGTGGTGTGACAAGTCAGAAAAGGGACCTTGTTTATTCTTGGATGAAAACGGGTATGCTTTCGGGACGGCTCCTAAGTTGTCTGGTCATCGCTTGCTTAGATATTATGCACTCGACACTGATCTCAAGCGTGGCGTCAGTCCGTTTGAAACTACTGATTACACTTCTACCCGGGATTTTATAAAGTTATTGAGTGATTCGGATTGGTATGTGAGTGAAGTAGAAATTGATTCAGCTCGTGACGTTTTTTATACCTTAGCTGATGGCGGGGAAGTGAAAGCAACTTTGGCTGATGAACCACTGCAAACTTTTAAATATCTGAAGACACTTTTAGATTCAGATGAGTTTAAACACCTTGCGCCTGGTAATTTTCAATATATTGATTTACGGTTTGGGACCAAAGTTTTTGTTAATGAAGAACCTATTTCTGAACCTAAGGTAGTAGAAAATGAACAAGCTACTAGTACGGATATGGTTGAAGATATTGACGTAGCTTCCTCGACTAGTCAGCAATAGCTTTTGTCCCGTCCTAAAGTGTGATACAACAAATCCCTATGTCATTTTGGCAAAATCTTCCAGCCCCATTTTTCGTCTTGGCTCCAATGGCAGATGTGACCGACGCGCCATTTAGGCGAATGATTGCTAAGTACAGTGCTCACATTAGGAGTGATGGCAGTTTTGGTGGTCCTGATGTGATGTGGACTGAATTCGTCTCAGCCGACGGTTTAGTTCGGGCGACTCCAGAAGGAAAAGTGAAGCTCATGGCCGATCTAAAATATACCGAAGAAGAAAGGCCGATAGTGGCACAACTCTTCACTAGTAACGAAGAACATATGGAGCAAGCTTCTCGGCTTTGTCTCGAACTTGGTTTTGACGGGGTGGATATCAATATGGGTTGTCCCGATAAGTCAATTGAGAAGCAAGGTTGTGGTTCAGCGATGATAAAACATCCAGAAGTAGCGACTAAGATAATCTTGGCCGCCAAACGTGGTGCCAAGATGGGAGAAATAGGCGGTATTCCCGTGTCGGTAAAAACTAGACTTGGTTACAATCGTGATGAGCTGGAGACTTGGTTGCCAGCTTTACTAGCGACTGAACCAGCGGCTATTACGGTCCATGCTCGTACTAGGAAGGAAATGAGTAAAGTACCAGCGCGGTGGGAGAGGGTGGCTAGAGCGGTAGAGATAAGAAATGAAATGCAAGGCAAAGATATTCTTAAGACGCGTATTCTCGGTAACGGTGACGTCCTGTCACTTAAAGACGCCAAAGAGAAAGTATTAGCCTCTGGCGCCGACGGAGCTATGCTCGGTCGAGCTATTTTCGGTAATCCTTGGTTGTTTCATCCGGAGTTAGACGTAGCGACCATTCCGCTTACGGACAAGCTCAGAGTGATGGTTGAGCACACTAAACTTTTTGAAGAGCTACTACCATTTAAGAATTTCTCCATCATGAAAAAGCACTATAAAGCGTATGTGAAAGATTTTTCTGGCGCACACGAACTCCGAGCTGAGCTGATGGAGCAAAACACGTCAGCTGAAATCGAAACAGTAACTGAAAAATTCCTACGTAGTATTAATGGCTAGAACCTTTGATTTATAATTTAGTTTTCCACCAAAGTTTTTAGGATGAAATGAAATAGTTGTTACACTATATACAGATGAATGAGATTCTACATGCGAATATATTTTTCTTCATTGCGAGCATTGCGACCGTTTGTTTTTCGATTTTAGTTTGTATAGCTCTCTATCATTTCATTAAAGCAATGAAATCAGTTCGGGCTATTTTGACTAAATTAGAAGAGGGGAGTGAGGTTTTGGCAGAAGATTTGGCGCATGTGAGAGAAATGGTTGCAAATGGCGCAGGCATTTTTACTCGAATCATAGGTCTTTTCTTTGGTGGAACAAATCCTTTTGCCGAGCAAAAGCGATCAAAAAAAGTTATTAATCGTAAAAATAAATTATATGGCAGCAAAAAAGAAGGTGGAGATTTCGAATAAACAAGCAATTGGTCTTGGGGTCGGCATTACGGCAGCAGTAGCGGCTATGGCGGGAGGATATTTTTTGTATGGTAGTAAGAATGCCGCTAAGAATCGTAAGCTAGTTAAGAGTTGGGCTCTGAAGGCTAAAGCGGAAGTGCTAGAAGGTTTGGAAAAAGCCCAGGGTATGACTAAGGAAGAATATGAACAGTTAGTCGATTCAGTAGTGACAACTTACCAAGGAGCTAAAAGTGCTTCTAAGAATGAACTTTCAGCTTTCAAGAAGGAAATGAAAGATCATTGGGGTGGTATTGTAAAAACTGCTGCGCCAAAGAAAAAGGCCGCCAAAAAGGCAGTTAAGAAAGCTGTAAAGAAGGTAGCTAAGAAGTAATCTAGATATCAAAACAAAAACCGTGGGGAGTACTCCCCACGGTTTTTGTTTTAGCTACTGCAATTAAGAGTTACTATAATGGGTATGCGTTTATCTGCTGTTCATGCCATTGTCGGAGTTTTATTTTTGTTGGTCTTTTCGGTTTTTCTTTCTACTACCGATCAAAGTAGTATTGAATTAGCAGAAGCTAAACCAGTGTCTTTATATTACGAAGGGTTACTGCCGGCCCTGTCTGCTAAGGCCTACGCCATCTTTGATGTTACCTCGGGAGCGGTAGTGGTTTCTAAAGAGGCTGAGACTGTTTTGCCCATTGCCTCGGTGACCAAGCTTGTCACTGCAACGGCTGTGTTAAGGAATCTACCTCTAGAAGAAAAAGCCACCGTTAGTGTGTCGGATGTAGATGCTTATGGTCGAGCAGGTCGATTGCAGGTAGGAGATATTTACACCAATTATGATTTGTTGTTCCCACTGTTACTAGAATCTTCCAATGACGCTGCGGCTGTCTACGAACGGAGAACTGGTGGTGAAGTAGTTACACTGATGAATCGTCTAGTGGCAGACATGGGAGCGGAGAACACCCATTTTGCCGATGCTTCGGGTTTGTCAGACAGTAATGTTTCGACAGCTAATGATTTGGTTAAAATTGTTTCTGATCTAAATAGAGACGAGCCACATATTTTTGATATTTCACGTCTGTCTAAGAAGATGGGTGAGTACGTCGGTTGGGCTAACAATAGTCCGGTCTGGCAAGCCGATTATCTTGGTGGTAAACACGGCTTTACAGAAGCCGCTGGCAAAACAGCTGCCGTTTTATTCTCGGAGGAAATTGACGGAAAAGAAAAAGTCATTGGTTATATCATTCTTGGTAGTAAGGACTTGGTGACAGATACAGCGAATTTGCGGGATTTTGTTCGTGATTCAGTCCATTTTGAATAATCTGGTATACTGACCTTATGACAGAACATGCAGCTTTATATCGAAAATATCGACCGCTAACGTTTGCGGAAGTAAGAGACCAAGATCAAGTGGTAAAGGTGCTCGAAGGAGCTATTAAAAAAGGTGATATTCCACACGCCTTACTTTTTTCTGGTAGTAGAGGTACTGGTAAGACTACTTTGGCAAGAATCTTTGCTAAAGAAATTGGTACTAGTAATGTCGACCTTTATGAAATCGACGCCGCCAGTAATCGTGGCATTGATGATATTCGTGAACTGAAAGAGGCGGTTCATACTGTCCCTTACGAATCAAAATATAAGGTCTATATAGTGGATGAGGTGCACATGCTAACTAAGGAGGCTTTTAATGCTTTACTCAAGACTCTAGAAGAACCCCCAGCGCACGTTATCTTTATTCTGGCTACCACTGAAGAAGAAAAAATTCTTGATACTATTTTGTCTCGCTGTCAGGTCTTTCGTTTTCGTTCCCCGTCACGTGCCGTTTTGGCAGAAACGGTGGTGGATGTGGCCAAGCAAGAAGGCTTTACACTCGAGCCTGACGCCGCCGATTTGGTGGCGGTAGCCGCTAACGGTTCGTTTCGTGATGCTCTTGGTATTACCCAGAAAGTCATCTTGGCCTCTGGTGACAAGATTGGTAGTGCTGACGAAGTAGCTAGTATTATTGGTGCCCCCAAAACTGAAGTGCTACTGGCTTTAGTTAAAGCCCTTCATACCCTTGATACCGACAAAGCTCTTAGTGCTATTAACTCAGCCGTAGAACTTCATGTCGACATGAAATTATTTGCGCGCTTGCTTCTGGAAAATCTTCGCGCCGTTATGCTTTGTCGACATCAACCAGGTCAATCCGAACAGATACTTTCAGCTTTTTCTGAGAAGGCTAGGGAAGCTTTAGGTGAAATTGCTACTGCCAAAGCTTCACCGGTAAATTCTCATATGCTTTTACGTTTCCTTAGTGCTACCCAAGAAGTGAATTTCTCTCCCTTACCACATCTGCCACTTGAGATTGCGGTAGTAGAGGTAACGACTAAAGCGTAGTTATGGAAGTTTATTTTGTCAGACACGGTCAAACCAACGGTAATGTGGCCAGACGACATCAGCACCCTGACACGCCACTTAATTTCGTGGGGGAACACCAGGTGTCTTTAATTGCCAAGGAAATAGCTAGATTAAAACCGACTCATCTCATTAGTAGTACCCAGCTAAGAGCAATCGAATCAACCAGGATCATCACTAGCGAGTACGCTGTGATCCCGGACACTAATGCGGACTTTGCTGAGTTAGTGCGTCCTGACTGGTTGATTGGCAGTCGTTACTTAAGTTTTACTACCCTCCGCTATCTCTTTGAGTGGTTCTTTAGAAAAGAACTACCCGGTGGGGAGTCATATGCTGACTTTTTAGCTCGAGTAAAAAGAGCTCGAGAATACCTAGAGTCTTTTCCGTCTGATGCCAGAGTGGTGGTCGTGTCTCACGCTGTCTTCACTAATATTTTTATCGACCATCTCTGTCGAGAAGAGAAGATGCGGTTTCTCAGTGCGCCGTTTAGTTTCATTCGCATGTTGATGATCCGCAATGCCGGTATCACCCACCTTCATTTTAGCCCCGGCCAGAATATTTGTGGCTGGAGCCGGGTGAAGTAGTTATTTTATAAAAAGAAAAGGCGACTGATGTCGCCTTGCCAGAAGTCCTGGTTGCCAACTCAGCGGTAGAACCGAGTACCGTAGACCTTGCGTTGATGGTTTTCTTGATCACCCTTGGCAATCAGGCAGGTGACGCAGTTGCAGTCAGACCTGTGTGTATTGGCCGGTGGAGTCAGATTGTTCGGATTGGAAATCTGATTCCAAGGCTTATTCTTCCCCTGAGTCTTTATTCTGTTTTTGGATTTCGTCATCACTTTCTCCTGGTTGGTTGACGGGTACGGCCAGTGAGAAATATATAGACTGAAAACAAGAAGTCAATCTAGTTATCTGGTGTGCAAGAACTTCCCATCTTTCTCTGAATATGGCAATATACTGCCACAACATAATGTTGTTGAAGAGTGAAATAGAGTAAAACATTGCCGATTCGTCTAATGGTTGAACCCGTGAAAAGATATCCCATATCTTTTTACCTAGTACCAGTTATTGGGCTTCGACAGTCTGGTAGACTGCCGAAGAAGGTTGTCTAGCATTTTATGACGAAAGGAAATAAAGTACTGACAACCTGTACAGAATCCAGAATTTGAGTCCAAGGGACCGAACCCATACGTTCAAAATTAAAATTCAATATTGCCGATTCGTCTAATGGTAGGACTCTGGTTTCTGGTACCAGCTATTGGGGTTCGAGTCTTGATCGGCAGCCTTCTAGCATAAAATCCCCGAATAGGGGATTTTTGCTTTAGAGCTAGATCAGCAACAGTCTGGGGGACTGTTGCGTTCATAGCGGACTCCTGAGTAAGGGAAACAAATTTGAAGAACTATATTGCTATACAATTTTTAGACAATATGTCAATAAGTTTAGAACTCATCAGTCACAAGGGTAAGAGGTTATTTTAGTAGTTTTAACTTGTAAAAATTTGAACATCGACCTAGATTGTAAGTAAAATATTGACTTTTAATATTGATTGTGATATAATATAAATAGAAAGGAGGGCGCAACTATGCCGCGCTATTTGAAACTTCTGAGCCTGTGGCTCGGTGTCCCCATCATCATCCTGCATCTTGCAGTGGCTTTCTTCAACCTTGGAGTCGAGTGGGTAGCTGTGTTGTTCATCATGTCTATCTTCGGAGGCCTCTTCCTCCGCATAGCCGTGGTGATCGCGCAAATCAGTCGGCCGCCGAAGAAGATGTTCAAGGGTCCGGCGACGTTCCTCATCGTGGTGTACTTCATAGCGGCCTGTCTCACGGGGCAGGTTTTGATTAACCTGGGCTTGATTCTCGGGACGATCATCTGCCTAGGGATGCTTGAGTGGTCGCAGAAGCACTGCTCGCCACCCATTGCTGTGACATAGGCACAGCTTGAGCAACAGCTCGCAAGAACGGTCTAATGACTTGTTTCGGCGGGCTGTTTTTGTATCAAAAAGTTCGAACATCGTCCCAGACAGTCAACCAATATTTATATAGAAAAAAGTGCCTTGCCAAAAACTTGGCAAGGCACGGGATTCGTGGACAGGTCGCAGTGGGGAGCGTCTCTTTCGAGCAAAGTCTTTGGTATTGCAACACCTCTGACTCGCAAACTTAAAACACTGTGTTCACATACTATGCATTGCAAGGCTCAGAGCCCTTAGTTTGTCACAACTGCCGTTGCAACCAATGTTCATAGCGTTTATCAACCTCGAAAGGTTGGCCAAAGTGCTCAATCCGGAGCCCTAGAAACCTGTCCTTTATTACTCTAGCAAATAAGTGGAATATATCAAGAAACTAACAGTTATCCGTAATGTGAGATATTGCTAGAAGCTAAAATCGTCGTTTCAATCAAGAAGTTCTGAGGGCAAGTCATTTAGATAAGATTTTGATAACTACAAACAGGACTTTTGCTATAATTATTTTATGAATGAAAAAACACCAGGTAATGAAGTGATGGATAATAGTTTAGATGAACTTAAAGTTGTAGGTTTAAGTTTACTACTTGATTTAAATAATATTAGTAGAGAAGTTAAGATGCATATTAATAATATTTTTGATAAGCAACACTCACAAAAGCACTTTTTGATTGGCCAACTTATAGACTATTTGGAAAATAAGAACAGAAATATTTTAAAAGCAGACGATCTTATTAAGCAAGGACACGAATTAGAAAAAAGTGTTCTTATTGGAGAACTTGGCTTAACTTCAGAAGATAGAGAATTATTAGAATGGTTTAGGCAAATTAGACAATAAAAGTTTCCGTTTTTAACTGGCATTCATGGTTTTGAAGTTTATTTTCAACACCAAAAAATATACAAAACAGGGACGGCAGAATTTTGCTATAATTAATCAATGGAAAATTACGCAGAAAAGGCTCCTGTGTTCAGAATTGAGCTACCTACTGAAGGGGAGGAGCTGGCTTTAGCTACCATGCATATACAGGCCTGGAAAGAAACATATGTCGTCCCCGAGTCAGGGCTTACTAATGAGATGGTTGATGAAATGAAAGGTTCAATGTTAACTAATACTGACTTTAGAAAAAAGATTATTCAGGAAGCATTAAGTAATCCCGAAAACGTTCTTTATAGAGTAGTAAAGAATGAAAATGGAGATATAGTAGGTTTTTTACATGGCTCTAAACAAGAAAGTCATAATGAACTAGAAGCAATATATTTACTAAATGAAGCTAAAGGTTCAGGTACTGGTAGTAAGCTGATGGAGGAATTTTTGGCTTGGTCAGATAAGAATAAGTATTCCCGCTTGGAAGCTTTTGGTTTTAATAGTTCCGCAATTGGTTTCTATGAAAAATATGGTTTTAAGAAAACAGACACAGAAATTGAACCATATAAAGGAACACTACCTGTTATTGAGATGGTAAGACCAGCAGAAGATGAATTCGCTAGTAATGATTAGCTGACCAAGCTGGTATCGTCCAGGACACTAGCTAGATAAAAGCTTTTTCACTAAAGTAAAAAGTCCGCAGACACATACTGTGCGTTTGCAATCATTTATCTGGGGTATAAAATGAATAAACTATGATAGCAAAAAATACCATCTGTCTTTGGTTTACCAATGATGCAGAAAATGCAGCCCAGTTTTATGCTGAGACATTTCCGGACAGCAAAGTAACAAATATTTTCCATGCCCCAAGCGATTTTCCTGGTGGAAAGAAAGGAGATGTTTTAACAGTTGAGTTCACTGTTTGCGGGGTTCCGTGTCTGGGACTTAATGGCGGTCCTGTCTTCAAACAAAGTGAGGCCTTTTCATTTCAAATTGCTACCGATGATCAGGAGGAAACTGATCGCTATTGGAACGCCATTGTGCAAAATGGGGGAGAAGAAAGTGAGTGTGGCTGGTGTAAGGACAAGTGGGGAGTGTCGTGGCAGATTACACCTCGTACTCTAACTGAAGCATTGGCTGCCGGCGGAGAGGAAGCCGAGCGGGCATTTGTAGCGACGATGACAATGAAGAAAATTGATGTCGAAGCGATTGATACTGCCCGTAAGGGTTAATTTAATTAATTAGATATGAAAAATTTCACAGTTATATTTATGGCTCCAGCCGAGGTGATGGCAGAATGGATGATGAAGCCGGAAGTAGAACGAAAGACCGAAGAAGAAAAGATGAAAAAAGATTGGGATACTTGGATGTCAGCACATGCAGACATGGTGCTAAATACCATTGCGCTCGGAAAGACAAAGCGCATTAGTACCTCAGGTGTTGAAGATGTAAAGAATGACATGATGTTGTCTTCTTATGTACAAGGGAGTCGGCTTCAGCCGTGGCGGACGCTTTTAAAGACCATCCTCACTTTGGTATTCCCGGAGCCACTATTGAAATAATGGAGACCAGACAAATGTAGTTTTTGACTACGTAGTAAAAGTCCCAAAATCGTCAGATATAGAATTAGTATTTACTCCTAAACACCCCAAATGTACTACATTTGGGTGTTGAAAAAGTGCTAATTAGGATGATTAATTGGTGTTGCAATTTTCTATATTTATTATGCTAAGATTTCAATACAATAATGACTTTGCATGAGTTTTTAGAAAAATTAAACAAGAGCCTGTAATATTCCTTTTCGCAAAGTTTGGGCTTTTCGTCTGGCAATAGGAAAAAGGTTATTACCTTCATTTGCTTTTTTATATCTCTAATATATTTAGTTTGAATCTATTCTGATTGGAGTCTTTTAAATGACTTCAGAACAATGGATTAACAGATAATTGGTAGGTTAGTTCTTTTGGATCACTAGGATTGACTCTACTTTTTGGCTTTTCACGGTGTTGGAAGGATTTGAAACTCGAACGCTTTCGGGTTAGATATTCTTATCAGAAGTATTTAATGCAGGGTATTCTTGACCTTGATTTAGCCTGCACACAGACAGATAGTGGAACACTATTGATAAAGTAAATAAGGCTAGCGAAGGTCTATATGATTACGCCGGTCAAACCTTCCAGGTAATTTCCACCATAGTGGGATTTATTGGTACGGTAATAGCTCTGGCGTTTTTCAATCCTGCTATTGCTTTCTGGACATTCGTCTTTATGTTGTTTAGTTTTTGGGTCATAAATAATGATCGACGTTTGGTACCTCAGTACGCCGCTTAAACGTATTTGAAAATAAAATCCTCGCTAAAATATTTGATGTTCTTTCTAATGTCACTAGTATCGTTGTCTTAAAGATAAAAGGAGAAGCTATTAAATCTATAGAGCATAGTCAACTCGCTGGAAAGCCTCTTTTTTATAAAAATGTTGTCCTTAATGAATGGAAATGGTTTCTGGTTCGGTTCTGTTTGAATTAATTGTTATTGTACCCATAATCGCTTACTTGGCAGTAATTTTAAAGACCGGGTCTCTGTAGAAATCGGTACCGTCAGTTGTATCTACTTGTCACGGTTTAGTAATGTGTTTTCACTTTCACTTTTATACGAAAGTATAATTAGACAAAAACTAAAGTACAGAATGTTGCAATGTTGAAAGCGTTTTTCCAAAACAAGTAAGAAAGATCAAGAGATATACTTGCAAGAGACTAGAAATTAAAGGTCGACTTTATTACCGCAAAAAGAAAAGGTAGTAAAAGCGATCTAGGGATGTTTCGATTATATTTGAAAAAGGGAAAGGGTAGCTGTTATTGGAGAGTCAGGTTCTGTAAGTCAACTTTCCTTAAATTGCTCCATGGTTTATATGTAGCTGATAAAGTCAATGTTTTACTTGATGCAATACTTAAGGGAAATTATCTAACTACGATTTGGGTACCATGCTTGTCCCACAAGAACCGGAACTTTTTCATCATCAGTTCTTGAGAATATAACGTTTGGTCTCATTATAGCGAGTCAAATTAAAAATTTACTGATTTAGCACACTTCACTGATTATTAATAATCTACCCAAGGGTTTGGCTAGTAATTTGAAAAAGGAGTCAATTTGTCATGGACAGAAACAGCGTTTAGCTCTCGCTAGGGCACTACTTTTTGCTCAAGAGAAAGACATTATTTATTAGACGAATCGACGAGCTCTGTAGATTCTCAGACTGAAGCAAAAATATATGAAGAAATTTTCTCTTCTTCGAGGGTAAAACAATTATTGCTTCCGTACATAAATTAAATTTATAGGTATTTTGATCGTATCGTTATCTTTCATAAAGGAGAAATTACTGATCAAGGGCCTTTGATGAATTACTTAAGGTAATGCAGAATTCTAATTCTTGGTTAGGTACTCGCTCATTTAAAAGATAAAAGTGTTTTGATAATAATTGAACTTAATGGTAAACCAGTCATTTACCTTAAACCCCCAAATGTACTACATTTGGGGTGTTTAGGGTGAAAATAGACTTAAAAACGCTAGTTTTGGCACATTATGTTAATGCTTTGTACTCAATGCAATATTGTTTTTACCTAGAGTAGTGTCATACTTATGATAATGGAACAGGAGGCGGAAATAGTTAAAAAGGCTCAAGCTGGAGACAGTGAAGCCTTTGGCTTACTCTATGATCAATATTTGGATCAAATTTATCGCTTCATCTACTACAAAGTATTTAGTAAAGAGTTGGCTGAAGACTTAACTAGTGATACTTTTCTCAAAGCACTTAGTCGCTTGTCTTCGTATAATGTCGACAAAGGTCGTTTCAATTCTTGGCTCTATCAGATTGCGCGAAATACGGTCATTGACCACTTTCGTACCAAAAAGACCGAGGTGTCGATTGAGGATGTGTTTGATATTCCTCATGATGAACGAACAGTTGAACAGCTAGACGCCTTGTCGGGACTTAATAAAGTCGAGACCTATTTGGAGACACTACCAGCGCGTCAACGTGAGGTGATTGTGCTTCGGGTCTGGGAAGGGAAGAGTTTTTCTGAGATTGCTACCATGCTCGGCGGGACCGAAGGGAGTGTAAAAATGACTTTTTCACGCAGTATTCGGGAGCTTCGAAAGAAGTACGGAGACACTGTATTGACCTGGCTTCTTTTGTCGGCCTCGTTACCTTTTGTTACTAGTTCGTACTATATAGATATATGAAGCAAGATATTGATACCCTCGTCACGGATATTTGTACGGTCTATCCTGAATTAACCAAGGAAGTTGCTTCAGTGCGTGCGCTAGTCACTGAACTGGTGACCCACTCGCCTAAAGTAGATATCGACGATACTTTCAAGGCTCGGTTGCGGTCTGAGGTGTTGGGACGAGTAAAGGATAAAGTTAAGCCTAAAGTGGCTGTGCCTTGGTGGCTTATTTATACCGTGCCAGTTGGCGTCACGGCGGTTTTGCTCTTGGTAGTGTACCCTAATCTGGCGACTGCACCGATAGCAGAGCCACTCGCACCAATGGAAATGGAAAATGTCAGTCCGGCTGGTTCAATGATGAAAATGGGTGGGGAGGAAAGTGCCGATATGTGGTCTACTACGATGGAAATGGGTGATGCTGGTTTGGAAACATCTGTTATGTCCGCTGACTACTTCACGGCTACTTTTTCACCGGATGGCCGGTCTATAAATTTGGCGTATGCGATTTTGAGTCAGTCTGGGTTTGTGGTGGTGTCTGGGCCAGAGGGGGTAGTAGCTATAAGCGAACTGATGTTACCTGGTGAGCAGGTTGATGTACGGTTGCCAATGGTATCGGCAGTAAAATCTGGTGTGACTTATAGTGCGACGCTCTACTACGACAATGGTGATGGTGTGTTTGACTTGGGAATTGATTTGGTGGCCCATGACTACAGTGGTCAGCCGGTTATGATGCCTATGGTAGCGCCCTAGCTGTTACCATTTTTGCTTCCTTACGTAATATTTAGTACGACAGTGATCGCTTTACGATCTATTTGCCTGTCATATTTAATAACACTAAAGGTAAGTATGAATATATATAAAAATTTATCAGCTGATAAAAAGTTTGCGGTCAAGAACATACTAATTATCGCTGTACTACTCATAGTAGTACATGTTTTGGTGGGGTATCTTTCGCCAAATGGTAGTACGACAGCAGAGATGCGTGGAGGATATACGGATGAGATGGTTAGTTTGTCTGCTTATGAAGGAGCCGATTCGGCAAAGATGTTAGTGAATCCAATTATGCCACCGGTGAATTCACCAGTGCCGGGAATGGATGCCGAGTCTTATGAGGTGAGTGATTATTTTGTATCGATTGAGACTAGAGACCTTGATAATGATTGCAGTATTTTACTATCACTTAAGGAGCGAACTGACGTTATCTTTGAGTCAGTTAGTGAGTCGACGCATGGTTGTAACGTCATGTTTAAGGTTAAGCATGAAGCGGTCGACTTTGTCCTTAGTTATCTTGATGAACTAGATCCAACTGATGTTAATGAAAGCACCTATACTATAAAGCGTGAAGTGAGTCAGTATGAGGATCAAATTACTATCCTTGAAAAAAAGCAGGCTACTCTCAATACCGCACTTGAAGATGCGCTCCGGAACTTTGCTGAAGTAGAAGCTATTGCTAGACGGAGTGGTGACGTGGCTAGTTTGGCTCAGGTGACTGATAGTAAAATCACTACCATCGAACGTATTAATAACAGTCGGATGGATGTGGCGACTCAACTTGAGTATCTAGGAAAGGCTAAAGCTGAGACACTAGACCGAATGAACTTCGTGCACTTCTCAGTCAATGTCTATGAGAATGAATGGGTGCGCGGTGACGATCTTAAGGATTCATGGGTAGCATCGATTCAGCAACTGATTCGTGACTTAAATGGATTCCTCCAGGATCTCAGTATTGGTTTCGTCCAATTTGCACTGACTGTGATTAAGTACACCCTTTATGCCAGTGTCCTTTACTTGATTGCTCGTCCAGTTATCTATCGAGTGAGGCAGGCTTGGAATGAGATGTAGAAGCGTAGTTATTTATTAGTTACAGACAGACAATGAACATGAAACAATACCTCTACTCTCAGCCATGGCTACGAAAAACAATTGCCTACATCTTAATTGCCTTCGGTTTGTTTGCTCTAGTGATGCCACTGGTGCCAGGCGCTGTATTGGCTCTGGTCGGCTTTGAGTTGATAGGTATTCGTTTCGCGTTTCTCGATCGTTTCTGTCCTAATCGTCCCGTACTCCAGCCAGCGCTAGTCAAAATTACTGAGGTAGAAGATGGGCAATAGATTAGTTACATCTCGAGCTAGCTTTAATGGTTCAGGTCAATTAAAATTCTTATTAAACAACGAAAATTAATTAAATCGAAGTAGAAGAGGGTTAAATATTATTAAACAGTATAGACTCTCGCACATTAATCATTAAAATTTATGAACAAACAAATAATCTTAGTCCTAGTGCTGATTGCCTTAATTGGTGGATATGTAGTCTTCAGTAATACACAGACTGATGTAAAGGACTGGGGTACACCACTAGTGACAGAAGAGGCGGTGGTGACGGGAACGGTGGTAGAGGTTGATCGCAGTCAGTTGATGCTTGATGGCCCGACGTTGGTCACTATTGTGACCGATGAAGAACAAAGTGAGGTGGTGGCTGTGCCGTCGATGGGAATAAACTTATGTGAAGCGGTCGAAAATATATCTGATGTATCACAGTTGGCGGTAGGTGATGTGGTCGCTGTGACTGGTAGTCGAGACGAAAATGACTTCATCGTTCCTTGTGCGGACGCTACTGATAAATTGATCGTTACTGGAAAAGCTCTTGATACGGTATATGGCTACGAGTTTAGTTACCGTAAAGGTCCTGATGGCTACATTACTCTGGAAGATAATGAGAGTTCACACAAAGACTTTGTGACCGGCTTAATGCTAGTTAATGCTTCTGAGTATGAAGAGCTCATGTCTAGCCAAGATGCTAGGGAAGGCTTGCCAGCGATGCGTTTACGAATCTATGAAAATCCACAAAAGCAGTTTGCATCAGTTTGGGTACAAAATAATCAGTCAGAAGTTAATTACCAGTTAAAGCTAGGAGAAGAATCAGAGGCGGTGGTAGGTGGAGCAAATGCAGTGTATTACAAGGCTGATGGCTTATTTACTACTGATGTTTATGTCATCGCTCATGATTCACGTATCTATGTGCTAATGGGCGATTACTTCGATGTCGACTCAGCTATTGAAAGGGACTTTGGTACGTTAGTTGATTCATTTACTTTCGTTCCCACTCCAGCTCAAGTTGGTGGTGGGGCAAAAATAAATCCTCAAGTGGCTTGCGAGAGTGCTTTAGCTTACATGAGTTTTCCTTCGGGAGCTGAAGCAGACGCTTTTGTTTCTGATTGTGTGAATGGGGAACATCCAGAAGTGATTGAGAGATTTATTCAGGAAAGTGGACTGGATGGAGCGCGTATCTAGAACTAACGATTGCTGTCGATTTACTGAAAGTCAGGTGATGAACTTATAAATTAACACCCCCTGCAGACCTAGGCCTGCAGGGGGTGCTAATTTATATTACGTTACTATTTGTTATCTGCGAGTGTCTGCAGGTAAGCTACCCTGGCTTCTAATTTTTGAATTAGGATCATTTGCAGTAGCTTCACGTCTTGCTGTAATACTTGTACGACTTGAAGTAGTACTTCCTTCTTTTGTGCTTCTACTTGTTCGTTAGTGATATAAGCAGCGTGAGCGGACGAAACGGTGCTACCGAACATTATGAGTAATAAAGCTACAAACAGACCCGCTATATACTTTTGAGTTTGTTGGAATGACATATACATAGCAAAAATTTATTTGTTAAACCTCCCTCTACACTAGCGAAGACGAATGGGCTCTATGGTTATTACATAAAATGCGTGTTGTAATTTATTTAGATAAATGGCTTGGCTTATCTAGTCTTTGGCATTAGACCAAACACAGTATTTAACTTATAGTTGTTACATACAATGACAGTACAAAAAAATAATCCCTTGCATGGTATTACCCTCAAAACTATTATTGAAGAGTTGGTGGCTTATTATGGTTGGGAAGCTTTGGGGACGAAAATAAAAATTAAGTGCTTTATTGAAAAGCCAAGCGTTAATTCTAGTTTGACCTTTTTGCGAAAGACCCCGTGGGCTAGAGAAAAAGTCGAGAAGTATTATATCTGGACATTTTTCAAACGTGATGGAACTCGAAAGGAGATTATTTAGCCCTTTATATGTCATTTGTTGTGTTAAAATTCTATTATGGAAGAACTAGATACTAAAGAAGAGTTTTCGTTACTGAAGCGTGCTAAGAGCTTTTCTTATGCCGGGCGAGGTATATATGTTTTTATCAAGTCAACTCACAATGCTTGGATTCATCTAGTTGTCTTAGCTATAGCAGTGGCTTTAGGTATTTACCTCAACATCACTGTCGTGGAGTGGATGGTTTTGGTCTTGGCAGCTGGTATGGTCTTGGTAGCTGAGGCTATCAACACGGCTATAGAGATTGATATCAACCTGACTTCACCGGAATATCATCCTTATGCTAAGGATACCAAGGACGTGGCCGCCGGAGCGGTACTCATTGCAGCTGTGACAGCTGTGATTATCGGTGTTTTCATATTTGGACATTATTTGATTTAAGGTCTTGGACTAAATCTGATTGGGGGGGGCTGGAGTGTGGCAGACAGAAATAACTATTTTGCCAAAATAGTTATTTTGTGTTATAATCATTTTCATGAAAAACTTTAAAGACGGCGGGTTCAGAAAAAGGGGAAAGATTTTGGTGGAAGACCTAAGTTTGGTGGAAGACAAGATTTTGGTAGTGGTCACTCACATCGAAACAATGACCGCGGTGATCGATTTGCTGAAAAGAAAGAGATGTTTTCTGCTACTTGTTCACATTGTAATCAGTCATGTGAAGTGCCGTTTCGACCAAATGGTGACAAGCCAGTGTACTGTAGTGCCTGTTTCGGTCAGAAAAGTAGTGAGAGCTCACGAGAAAGTAATGGTGGTGGAAACCATTTTGACCGGGGCCGAAATAATGATAATCGAAAAGAGCGAACAGACTTCACTAGACCAAGTGTCGACAGGTCACAAAGTGATCGTGAACTCGGAGAAATCAAGCGTCAGTTGATTACGATTGAAGCCAGACTGAATCGAATCCTTGACCTGATAAATCCACCAATGCCAGCCGTGAAAGCTACTAACGCCCCGGCAGTTACTATTAATGACGAGGTGTCAGCCATAAAAGTTGCGAAGGTAAAAAAGGCAGTTAAGAAAGCTGTTACAAAGACGGTTAAAGCTAAAAAAGTTGTGACAAAAAAGCCAGCGAAGAAGGTGGCTAAAAAAGTGGCTAAGAAATCTACTAAATAATTTCAGAGAGATAATGCGCTCCGGGTTCCTATTTTCCTGACAGTGTGTATACTGGTCTAGAGGTTTAGTAGCTAATATATAAAATCTATGACAGAAGAAGAAACAAACGTATCTGCCGAAGCTACAACAGATACACCAGCTGTAACTGCAACTGATGATTCTGAGGCAGAAACAGAAGGGGCTCAGACTCCAGAAGAAGGTGAAGTAGAAGAAACTGCCTAACTAAAAGAAAAACATCCCGTTGGGATGTTTTTCTTTTTTAAGAGGCACTTCGTGTTAGTAGTAACAGCTTATCGAAATTAGTTGTCACGGTCATCAAAGTTTTCAGTTTTACTATCTTGATAGCGTTTATAGGCGAAATAGATGAGTCCGACTACAATACCAGCCCAGATTAAAGTTTCAATAAACATAGTTAACGTAGTTTAACTGCTGTACCGTAGGCGGCGATTTCGGCGGCCCCAGCTGAGATCATCGAAGTAGTGATACGGATACCAATGACAGCGTCGGCGCCATGAGCTTTAGCGTCTTCGACCATTCTTTGTAGGGCTTGTTCTCGGGATTCGGCTTGGAGCTTGGTGTATTCAGAGATCTCACCACCCACAATCGACTTAAAGGCGGCGGTAATGTCTCGTCCGACATGTCTAGCGCGTACGTACCCCCCTAGCGATACCAATAATTTCACTTCTTCGGCCAGGATATTGTCTGTGGTTGAAAGGATTATGTTGTTCATATACTGATTATGTTAGCATAAATAAGTATTAAAATAAAATATATGAAAGATTACAGTGGTGGTAGGTTCTGGCAATCCAATTAAGCTTAGCTGTTAAAGAGGCTGCAATGTTCGCAGATTCTTTTGAGTTTGTAACTTACCCGGCCACTTCCGGTGTATCAGATCAACCTTTGGCTGGAAGAAACTAAACTGGGAGCCAGAACCAGCTGAAGATTGCAAAGCAAATATTACCGATGCAGATTATTCGTCGGTCTAGAAGGGATAGAAAAGCCGAAGATGGTTTTGGGTCTCTGCTATGTGTATTGATAGTTGGGCAAGATTGGCTTTGGAAGAACTTCAGCTTTTGTTTACCGCCAAGGTACTGAGTTGGTGGAAGAGTAAGGGTTAAGGATGGACAGATTGTCTTTAATGAAATTAAATCTGGTAGTCATAAAGGCACAGTGGGTATTCTTACTAACAATGTGATTCAACGTAAAGATTTCTATCGCGAAGCTGTAATTCACGCTTTAATACCTTTCAAAAACCCTGATTTATATGAATAATATGGCCATATCATTTTTTAGTTAAGGATGTTATAGTACGCGCTCATAAATAGCCCTAGAGGGTGCTAGAATTAAGCCTGTAAATATGAAAGCTTTGGACGAAAAATGGTTTGCTAAATATAAAGCTATTTCTAAGCAGGCGGCTGGGGTGACTTCAGGTATATTTGCTGGCTCCAATAAGCGTGAACGGAGGCATTTTCTAGAAAGTGAAGTAGAGAATCCAGAGTTTAAATACAAAGATCTATCAAATAAAATTGCTGCTCGTAGCCAGTTTGAGGATTTGTTGGTGGCCATTGAAAAAGAGGAGGAAAATCCCGTAGTTAAAAAGATTTACACTAAGAAAATTAAAGACAAGCTGACGGTTATTGATATGGCCGAAGCGACTCAGGCTCGAGCAGATCAGCAGTTCTACCAAGCCAGCGTGAGGATGTATGGTGCGCCTAAGAAAGAATATTTTGCTTATATAGCGATGCGAATCCAGGAGCAGTGTATTACTTGCAATTCACCGATTAAAAATGCGGCGGCAAAAAGACTGAGAAAACTTTTCTCCAAGATCGATATCAGCGGAGCAGTTATTACGGTGGATGTTTTGCCAGAACCGGTAGTTAGTGTTGATAGGACGCCACTAACTGCTATGGAGGTGAAGAAGGTCTTTGTGGAGATTCTAAAGAAATATGACATTGACGATTGGAAAGTGGATATTGATTCGACCAATAAGCGCAAGCGCTTCTCGGTTAATACACACAAGAAAGTAGTTAGTGTCCCCAATGATGCTTATTTAAAATTACGACAAGAGCCACTAACTAGACTGAAGGCTGAAGCGGTAGCTGAACATGAAATCGGCGTGCATGTACTTCGTAGTAAACATGGTAATGATTCCAATCTTAAGTTACTTGGTATTGGTTTAAGTAAGTACTTGAGAGGTGAAGAAGGTTTGGCTTGTTATATGCAACAGCAAGTTGAAGGGGGAAAGGAATTTTATGGTTTTGAAAGATACATGGCTGCTTCACTCGCGGTTGGGATGGACGGGACACCGAGGGATTTTCGGTCAGTGTATATCATTATGCATGATTACTACACTGTAGTGGCTTCAGAGGGAGAAGATTTTGATCAAAGAGTAGAAAGTGCAGCTTGGGACACTTGCGTGCGTATTTTTAGAGGTACTACTGGTCAAAGTAAGGGCTGTATTTTTACTAAAGACATCGTTTATCTGGAGGGTAATATTGGTATTTGGAAATTACTAATAGACCGTCCGCACGTTTTTGAGAGTTTGTTTGTTGGCAAGTTTGATCCTACTAGTGACTCCCAAGTCAAAGCTTTACAAGCGTTGTCTATTTTGCCAGAATGGTAATCTAGACAGGTATATTTTTTGTTGTATGAAATTATTTTTTATTGGTTGGATGGTGGTTACTGGCTTTTTCTTTGGTATGGCTGATCTGCAGGCAGAGGAGTCTGAGGCTGTAGTGATGAGTGAAGAAGTGGGGACTAGTACTCAGTTTGAGCAAGTAGTATCTTCAACGGTGTCTCATATACAAGAAAAGACCGAGGCGCTTAGTAATAAGGATGTTACTAAGCCAGAGGAACTACCAGAGAAGGTGGCTATTTTGTCGCTATTTTCAGACCGTGAAGTCACTTCTCCGAATCCGCTCAATTTCATGGCTTACTGGGTCCAAAAAGCCGTACAAATGGGGATTCCGGCAAACACTATTTTTCTCATTTTATTAACTCCGTTACTAGCCACCATTGTGAGTTTTGCACGAGTGGTGGTAGGTATTCCGACACTAGACATGTTGGTGCCAATCGCGCTCTCATTTGTATTTATTGCTGTCGGTGTCACGGTGGGAATGTTAGTTTTAGGGGCGATTATTTTGGCGTCATATTTGTCTAAGATGACTCTCTCTCGAGTAAGGGTGATGTTTTATCCTAAGCGATCTTTGTCTTTTCTGTTTCTAGCTATCTTCGTTTTCGCTACGCTTACTATCGCGGTTTCACTTGGTTTTGCTCAGATACTTAGTCTGTCGATTTTCCCGATTTTGGTTTTGATGTTGCTCGGGGATTCCATTGTGTCCGTGCAATTACTTAAGAGTACTCGCGAGACATTTGCCATCACTGCTTCCACTATTGGTGTTGGATTGGTTGGGTACTTACTGGCTTCAAGTGAGTTTGTGAGAAACACTCTTATTCTTTATCCAGAATTAGTATTTCTAGCTATTCCGATTAACCTTATGATTGGTCGCTACTTCGGTCTCAGACTAACTGAATTCTTTAGATTTAACACTCTTAGTCACTAGTCCTATGGCCATTAGTCAGTCAATCCTGGGAATGAACGCACGGAATTTTTTGTATATTCGTAATTTTAATAAACGAAAATATAAATTAATCGCCGACGACAAACTGGAAACCAAAAGACGTTTATTAGCAAACAAAGTGGCTACGACAGGGCTCTTGGCTGAGTTCAAGACTTTGAAGGAGGTGCGCGCTTTTGATTGGAATTCGTTACCAGAAAGTTTTGTTCTCAAGCCTTCTCATGGTTATGGCGGACGAGGTATTTTAGTGATTTCGCAGTGGAATGGTGAGACTGGTCGCGATACTAAAAATCGCTTACTAAATAGAGATGACCTGGAGTCTGAGATATTTGGTGCGCTTGATGGAGCTCATTCTTTAAATAATCTACCTGACACGGCCTTTATTGAAGAGCGAGTACGAGTACATAGTTTCTTTAAGAAATACACCAATAAAGGAGTGCCAGATATTCGAGTGATTGTTTGTAACAAGATTCCGATTATGGCCATGCTTAGACTTCCACTAAAGAGTCCGACGGTAAAGCCAATTTGCACCTAGGGGCGGTCGGAGTTGGTATCGACCTTCGTACCGGCATTACTACTTTTGGTGTTCTTAAAGGTAAGGTGACTGAAGTGATACCGGAGAAAAAAGTTAAGGTGCGTGGTATTAAGTTGGCCAACTGGTCGCAGATCTTAGAAATTGCTACTAATGCACAAATTACTTCCAAATTAGGGTTTGTCGGAGTTGATATTGTGCTCGATGAAGTGCGTGGTCCGTTGGTCTTGGAAATCAACGCTCGACCGGGCTTGTCTATTCAAACTACCAATCGAGATTCACTGCGGACTCGCTTGGAAAGAGTCGCCAATATAAACGTCAATACAGCAGAGGAGGGGGTGGAGTTGGCACAGAGACTCTTTGGTGACGAGACGCTTTCTGCGGTTGAAGTGTCTGACAAAGTATTGGGAGTGATAGAGAAGGTGACTATCTACGGTGAAAATAAGCGTAAAGTGGTACGAGCGAAGATAGATACCGGTGCTTATCGAACTTCGATTGATGTGGATTTGGTCAGTGAACTAGAATTAGACAAGCATCATAAGCTTGTTCATGTTCGCTCCGGGAGTGGACGACAAAAACGCCGGACTGTGTGGCTCGATTATTCACTTAAAGGCAAAAGAATAAAGACTATTGCTACCTATACTGAACGTAGTCATCTGCGCTTCCCGGTGATTATTGGTCGCAAAGATATAAAAGCTTTTTGGTGGATCCAGCCAAAATTCCCGAGAGTATTACCGTGAAGTAGTTATTTACCTGTAAGTGTTCTTCATCTAGTTTGCGATTGCTTCTCTTGCGTCTTCAATTTCTTCAGGGTCGTTAACCTAAGTATGGCAATTATTTCGTCTTTCGGTACTCCGATTCCGGACTTACCTTGGGTGTGTTTATAAAAGCGATTTAAAAGTTCTTTAGGTTCTAATTTTTCAAGATCTGTTTCTCTAGGAAAAAGTTCAGTTTGTTCAAACATATGGAAATATTTTATCACAAAATTTAACTTGTTTGAGTCAATAATGGTTTGAGGAGAAGCTTTATTTAGAGTATTATTAGTAATATGAAAAATCCGGCTGAAATATTAATGGAGGAATTAGCTGAAGAGAAGAAGGCTTTACGCTTAAATGCAGTTTTAACCTCGGTCACTTTACTAGGACTGTTGTGTGGAGTCTATTTCCAACTCTCAAGTGGAGAAGACATGAATGTTTGGGTAGGGGTGTCGTTATTGGTGTCGTTCTTAGCGGGTGGTTTGCCGGCCGCTAAAGGGGCCTTTGAAAACCTACTGCTCAAGAAACTAGATATCGATCTGCTTATGGTGTTGGCAGCTTTGGCTGCGGCCGGCGTGGGTGAGGCACGCGATGGAGCCATTCTACTTTTCCTCTTTAGCTTAGCTGGTACTCTTGAAGAGTATGCTATGGGTAATACTAAGCGTGCCGTCGTGGCTTTAATGAAACTTAGACCAGATGAAGCTAATCTAGAATCTGTGTCAGGACAATTAGAGCGCGTAGCGGTGGAAACGCTCCAGGTAGGACAGATAGTGGTAGTAAAGCCAGGTGAAAAGATTCCGGTTGATGGTCGGGTTGAGAGTGGTACTAGTTCGGTCGATCAATCATCGATGACTGGTGAGTCAGTGCCGGTTGATAAGGATAAAGGAGACAGTGTCTTTGCTGGCACCGTGAATGGTCATGGTGTGCTTCGAATTAGTGTAGAAAAGTCTGCTAGCCATTCCACTTTAGCGCAAATGATAAAATTGGTGACAGAAGCACAGTCCAAACGGTCCCCCAGTGAACGTTTTAGTGATTGGTTTGGTGAAAAGTACACGATATTTGTTTTGGTCGGTAGTGTACTAGCTCTGGTGGCCTTTATTGTCTTTGGTATACCAATGAGTGAAGCACTCTATAAAGCTGCTACTCTACTCGTGGTAGCTAGTCCGTGTGCGATTGTGATTAGTGTGCCAGCGGTTATTTTGTCTGCTTTAGCGGCTTCTGCTAGACGAGGAATGCTTTTCAAGGGTGGAGCGGCGTTAGAGACTTTTTCTCAAGTAGATATTGTCGCGTTCGATAAGACTGGTACTTTGACTGAAGGAAAGATGCAGGTATCTAAGGTGGTACCAATCAATATGAGTGAAGCAGAATTTATGCAAGTGGCAGCTACGCTCGAGGCTAACTCAGAACACCCATTAGCGAAAAGTATTTTGAATTATGCTTCGGCTTTGAAGATCTTTCCGGAGACAGTCGACAAGGCTGAGTCGGTACCAGGTAAGGGTATGTATGTAACTCTAAATGGTAAGCGATACTTTGCTGGTAATCGAAAAATGCTTCTAGAAAGTGGGGTGGAAATAGATACGTTGACTGATAAAGCTTTGCAGGAACTAGAGCAGGCTGGCAAGACAGCAATTATTATTGGTAGCGATGTGGTGCATGGGGTAATTGGTATTTCGGACACCATCAGAGCTTCAGCTAAAGAAACGATTGCTGAACTGCGAAAGCGGGGTATTAAGCGCATCGTTATGTTGACTGGGGACCACACTACTGTGGCTAAAGCGGTTGGTAAGGAACTTGGGATTGCTGAGGCGGATATTTTTGCCGAATTATTACCGATAGATAAAGTAAAGATGGTAGAACAACTCCGCGGTGAAGGCAATGTGTCATTTGTCGGAGATGGCGTAAATGATGCAGCAGCTTTAGCTACTTCGCACGTCGGGGTGGCGATGGGTACGGCAGGTAGTGATGTAGCGCTTGAGGCGGCTGACGTAGCCCTTTTGTCTGACGATTTAGGTGCTTTACTGCGGGCTAGAAAACTGTCGATGCAGGCCAATAACATCATTAAGCAAAATCTAGTGTTCGCTATTGGTATCTTGGTCCTCATGGTTATTGTGACCACTTTCTTCTACTTACCGTTACCTTATGGAGTAATTGGACATGAAGGAGGGACATTGTTGGTAGTGGCTAATGGGCTGCGGATGTTGTGGCAGAAAAATAGCTAGTCCAGAATACCACTAGGTAGTTTTTTGTTTGGTGGTAGTTTGTTATGCTATTAGTATTAATTAAAACTTAGGTTTCAGTAATTAAGATATGAAAAATTTCTTTCTAATCAGTTCAATCGTGGCAGTAGCCGTTGGGGCAGGGGCACTTTATCTTTTAGTTTCTGACGGTTCGAAAGGCTCCTCTAGCGATAATTTTACACCACAAGAAACTTCATCCACGGAAGTGAAGCCAGTTGCTTCGCCAACGAGTGGTAACGATACTTTGCGATCACTTTTAAGTCGGGCTGAAGATTTGGAATGTACGATTGCTTATACCAATGAAACTAGTGGTCAAGCAGTGGAAGGAACCTACTTTACTAGCCAAGGAAAGATGCGAGGGGATTTCATTGTGCCAGGACCAAGTGGAGAAATGGTGTCTTCGATGATTATGCGTGACCAGACAATGTATTCTTGGACAGAAATTGAAGGTGAAACTTATGGTATGAAGATAGACCTAGCAACTATGGAGAGTCAAAAAACGACTGGTACCGGGCCAGATACTCGTGAACCAGTACCACTTGATGAAGCCGTGAACTATAGTTGTAAGGCTTGGGAGAATGTGGACGGTAGTATTTTGAAACACCAAGTGATGTGCTCTTTAAAGATTATGCTGACATCATGAATACCGGTATGGAGTTTGGTACTGTTTATGACGAGGCTAGTGGCACATCAGCCCAATGTGCCCTTTGCGAAAAAGTAGAAGCTGGAGCTGGACGAGATGAATGTCGAAAGGCATTTCAGTGCCAGTAGTCTTCTACTGGAAGCGGTCTTTTTCGGCGTAGATTGTAATAGTTCGTCTCTTTCTGGCTTGTCCGCGAAAGGCGTGCTTGTGTGAACGGTAGATTTTGTGGATGATAAATTTCTCTGACAAGAAATTTGTTAATTCTTCTTCAGAGTAAACATATTCAGCTACACCCATAACCGGGTGGATGTAACTACCTTCTTCACTGCCAGGAAATTCTATTAAAAGTCGACGGGTGTGCAGGTCTTCGTCCTTTAAGAAAGTTTTCATAAACAGTAGCCCACCTGGCATTAAGGTACGGTATATTTCGTCACGCAGTAACGTACGTTCAGATTGGTTTAGGAAGTGAGAAGTCATCATGTCTAAAGCTAGTGATTGGCTTTGATCAGGAATGGTTTCAAACGCTCCAGCAATACTACGAGCCTCGTATTTAAGGTTTAGACCTTTAGAAGCAGTGACGGCTTGGGCGATAGCGGTCTTAGATATATCATAACCAACTCCTTTACTACCAAAGGTATTAGCTAAGTAAATAAGGTTGCGCCCGTTGCCACAGCCAACATCAAGCACACTGGCTTCGGGTGTCAGAATGTCTTCTCGGTTACGCCGTATAACCCAGCGGGTGAATTTTTCTAAATCTTCACTAACATTAGTGGACAGTTTTAAGTGTTCTGGGTTTTTATATTCGTTATCCCAAAAAGTTGCGCCATGTTGCTTGCGCTTTTTCTTGTGAGTGAAGTTGGGTTTGTGAGCCATATTTGTCTGGCATTAGAACACGAATTGCTTAAAACAGCAAACCTGTAACCACATTTAACAGTAGATTTGAAAAGTCGGTTTATTTTTGAAATGCGAATATGATACACTGTCTGGTATATGAAAAATCCATGGGTAATTGTATTAATTTTAGCAGTTGTTTTAATTGGTGTTTCAGTTTGGTATTCAAACAGTGTTAGTGAAAGTAATAATGAAGGGGTAGCTTTTACTCCACACATTAAGGGTAATCCTGAGTCGGCAGTTAAGTTAGTAGAATATAGTGATTTTCAGTGCCCAGCATGTCAGGCGATGACACCCATCTTAGAAGAAGTTCTTAGTGAATATGGTGACCAGATCAGTTTTGAGTACAAGCATTTTCCGTTACCAATGCACAGTATGGCAGAGACAGCGGCCAGAGCTGCCGAAGCTGCCGGTCAGCAAGGTGCTTTCTTTGAATATCACGACTTACTTTTCATTAACCAAAAGTCTTGGTCAGGTAGTCCAAATGCCCTAGGTATGTTTACACAGTACGCAAAAGAGTTAGGTTTGGATCTTGATAAGTTCAAACAGCACATGAATTCTTCACTGGTACGAGAGAAAATCAAATCAGAAAAGAACGAAGGTCTTGAGAAAGGTGTGACTGGTACACCGAGTATTTTCCTCAATGGTACAAAAATGTCTTTCTCGACTTATGAGGACTTTAAAGCTCAGGTGGAGTCAGCGTTAAATCCAGAAGTGAAGTTCGACCTAGAAACTAACATTTAAGCAGTAGGAAGTGAGGGAAATAAGGTAATTCTGGACATGGTTCTGGTATGATTAAGGGTAATGCTTATTAATACTCGCAATTTTTTATTGTACCTTTTGTGTGTCGGTTTTTTGGTGATTGCTATAGTAGCCACTTTTAGTCGACAAGGTATTGATCGGTCTGAGTCGGTGGTTTCCGTTGAGCCACTGAGTGACAGTGAAGTGGCTGTTTATACGGCTGAAGTTACGGCTGGACATCAAATCGATCGTGAGGGTAACTTGGCTAGCTTGCGTAACCGAATCAACTCCCTACCAAAAAATGAAATCATAAAACCACCGGTAATAGCCGAAGAGCCAGCGGTGGTGGTGTCTAACGCCAAACCGACTCTGCTAGAGTGTAGTGACTATGTGTCACCGAAAACATTTAAATTAGCCACGGGAGTACAGTTCGAGGTTATTAGAGGAGCAAGGATTGCTTATTACGATGTTGAGGTGTTGGTTGATCCTCTTGCCACTAATACAACTACTACTATGAGTAAGGACGTGGTTCTGCAGTTACCAATACGATCTTTCCCGATGTCTGAAAGAACTGTTTACCTTACGATGTGGTTGGTATAGCAAAAGACGGTTCTGCGATTCGGAATCAAGATGTAGCTTTGTATTCTATCTTTGGTCAGGAGACTTTGGTTGGTTATGCGCTAGATGGCTTTCAGATATTTGGACAGAATAACTCAGTTCCACTTGATGAATGTGGTGGCGCCATGGTAAATAATGAGTATCGCTATTATCTGTCTAAAGAACGTCAGACCGTACTCAACTGTTATTCTGGCGTACCAATAAAAATCTAAACCTTATGTCCACCCTAGTTTTTGATATTGAAACAGTAGGGAGAGTTGGGATGATCTAGATGCTACCACTCAAGCAGTACTTAGTCATTGGGCAGATAGAGTAGCTAAAACACCGGAAGAACGCCAGACTATGCAACTCGATATTGAAGCGGGGCTTGGTTTTCTCCACTAACTGGATCGGTAGTGGCGATTGGAATTTATGATGTAGAAAGAAGGAGGGGTGTGGTTTATTATCAGGGTGAAGGGACAGAAACGGACGAAGTAGTGGATGATTACACTCTCAAGGTTCGGACGGAAGCACAAATGCTTAGTGAATTTTGGGAAGGAGCTAAACATTATGATACTTTCGTGACCTTCAATGGTCGTAGTTTTGATGTACCGTTTCTTCTGCATCGTTCGGTGGTGAATGAAGTGACTCCGAGTAAAAACTTGATGGAAGGACGCTATCCTTACCAGCAAAAATCCTGTCGCCATGTTGACCTGCAGGATGAGTTAACATTTTTTGGTGCTATGAGTAAGCGACCGAGTTTACATCTATTTTGTCGGGCGTATGGGATGAGAGTCCAAAAGTGGAAGTGGGTGGGGATGATGTCGCGGAACTTTTTGCTAGCAAAAAGTTCCGCGACAGCCGCTCTATAACGCCAAAGACGTCACCGCTACCGCTTTGCTCTACCAGAAATGGCAAAATTACTTAACGCTTCAAACATGCAGATTCTGAACCAGAAATTGATTTTTAGTACAAACATGTTATAATATAAAAGAAAGGAGGTGACCATGTCACACTTGCCACAACGCTATTTCAGGGAGAGGTCGCATCGCTCGTGTAGCTACACGAGCGATGCGACCTCATGTTGGCCCAAGGTAATTTTGTGGAGGAACCACGGAGTACTTTTGCTTGGAATCGGACCAAGATCGATAATTGGTCATTTTTCACCCTTTTCAGAGCAATGTCAGTCACTGCTGAGGCTGACTTGTTGGCTGGCCAAAGGCACCGTTTCGGTTTACCAGTCTCGTATTTCCCAACTTTGAGTGGTTGGAAAAGTTATGTGGTACTGGAGCCGGTTTCTGATAAAGAGACTTGGTTTCTGGGTTGGTTCACTTGGGATACTTTCGGTGTTTCAGAGTCCCTATTCGAGGACCCGTGCGTGCACTGCGTTCTTCGGCCGAGACTAGGTTTTTCGGAATTAACCAAAGTCTAAAGCAGATACCGCTTTTCTGGGCCGGTTCGGGTACTATTGGGCAAGGTGGTCCATATTGCCAACTGCCGTTGTTGTAAATTTCCAAGAAAGGAGATGCACCGCCTTAGTCATAGGCGGTTTTCTTGTTATAATCTTGGTTATGACAGAGAAAAAATTTCTGGATGGTTTTTACTGGGGGCGACGGCTTCTTATCAGGTGGAGGGTGGAATTGAGAATAATGACTGGGCTAAAGCGGCTAAGAAGGCCGAGTACCAAACTGTGGTATAGCCTGCGATCACTACAATCGTTATCAGAGTGATTTTGATATTGCTCGTGAGCTTGGACATACGGCGCACCGTTTTTCGGTCGAGTGGGCCAGAATTGAGCCCGAAGAAGGAAAGTATAACCTTGAATCAATTGCCCATTATCGTCAGGTCCTAACGGCGCTTAAAGAGAGAAACTTGGAGCCATTTATTACTCTATGGCACTTTACTTTACCACTGTGGTTTTCTGAGTCTGGTGGTTTTGAAAGAAAAGACGCTCCAGAAATCTTTGCTCGGTACTGTAGTTTTGTAGTGTCACAGCTAGGTGATTTGTGTTCGCATTTTTCCACTATGAATGAGCCAGCCGTTTTTGCTAGTAATGGTTGGCTTCGTGGTACTTGGCCACCGTTTAAACGTTTTACTTTGACTGATATGGTGTCTATCACCAACTCAGGTCGGCAGCATGAAGCCAAGTATCAGAAGGGTCTCAAGCCGTTATTTCTGTATTTTAAGGTGATGAAAACATTGGCTTTGTCACACAACTTAGCTTATAAGAGAATTAAGGCAGTCTCACCTCAGACTGAAGTGAGCGTCGTCAAACACGTAATCGTGTTTGACGCTAACTGGAATCCTTTAAATAAAGCAAAAGCTTGGATAGCCAACTATTTCTGGACACATAAGTTTATGCAGAGGGTAAAAAATAATTGCGACTCAGTGGGATTGAATTATTATTTTTATACCCAGTTTGGTGATAAGCGGCAGTGGCGTAAGACTGATATGGATTGGAATTTTGCTCCCGAGCATATTTATGATGCTTTAAAAATGTTGTCCCGCTACGGCAAGCCCTTGTTTGTTTCTGAGGCTGGACTCGCTGACGCGACTGATTCCGGTCGGGCCGAGTACATTAAGAGACAAGTTGAGGCTACTTGGCAAGCGACTCAAGATGGTATGGATGTTCGCGGACATTTATATTGGTCCTTGCTAGACAACTACGAGTGGGCGCTTGGTTTTGAGAAAAGATTTGGTTTGGTTGAGATAAACTACGAGACTCTAGAGAGAAAGATTCGTCCTTCTGCTTACGTGTATAAAAAAATATGTGAGGACAACGGTATAGTAGAATAAGGCCATGTCCTGGCTACTACTGGCAACACTCGGTCAATTTTTGGGGGCCGTCGTTGTTTTCTTAGATAAGTATATTGTGACCGATGAAAAGGCGTTACCTCGGCCTTTTGTGTACGCCTTCTATTCATGTCTTCTGACTGGTTTTTGGGTACTGGTCTATTTCTTAGCCTATGTACCTGGTTTAACCGGTTTGGGTATTCCTAGTTTTTCCGAAGTGCAAAAGCCCACGATCCAGGTAATAGGCATGTCATTTCTGGCTGCTTATACATTTTTTATGGCCCTGGTCTCACTTTATGATGCTCTCAGAAGGTCAGAAGCAGTTAATGTTATGCCGGTGGTGGGTGTTATTTCTACGGTATCCACCTTTACTCTTAGTTATTTTTTGCTTGATGTAATTCTAAAGCCGAACTTTATTTGGGGTGTATTGATTTTGGTTCTTGGTACTTTGCTCGTAGCTCAAACTTTGCCAGAAAGGTACACCATGCTCACTGTTTTACAGTGGTTTTTTCTTTGGCTTACACTATATTTCGATGAAGAGGCCCTGTTTTTAGAGACTAGCTTTGCTGACGGATTTTTTTTGGTCAGAATAGGCTTAATGTTTTTTTGCCCTGTCACTGCTAATGGTGCCGACCTATTTTAACAAAATTACTGAACAAACAGCCAAATCAAATACCAGAACGTGTTATGGTGCTGTGGCTAAAGTATTGGCTGGGGTGTCAGCCTTTATGGTGCTAAAGCGACTGATATGGGTGATGTGACTGTGGTGCAAGCGCTCGATGGTCTTAAGTTTGTTTTCATTCTTATTATTACAGCTATGTTTAGTAAGCTGTTACCAGCTAGTGCCGTTAAAGATATTAGTCGACCAAAAGAGTTTTTCCGTCAGTTTATATACGGTCTTGATTGCTATTGGCTACGTTATACTTTTTTTCAATAATCTATGTCACGTTTCAAAAAGTTTTAATTACTCTTTCACTGACGGTGCTTTTGGTAGCGGGAGTAATGTATTTGGCTCACAAGCAGTACCAACCCAGATTACTTATGGTATGTCATTTAACACGCTTTATGCGAACGAGCTCGGTTTGGATTGGCGTGAGACCTACGATGCTATTGTTGATGACTTAGGGGTGAGGCATTTACGTCTGGCTGCGCACTGGCCGATGGTTGAACCGGTACAAGGTACGTTCAACTTTACTGAACTTGATTATCAGGTCAAGAAAGCGGAGGAAGTGGGCGCCAAGGTCATATTGGCGGTGGGTCGGAGATTGCCACGCTGGCCAGAATGTCATTTACCAGACTGGTCTCGGTCACTTAGTTTGGAGGCTCGCAACCAGTCGCAACTAAAATATATGCGGGCAGTAATCGAGCGCTATCGCAATAATTCAGCCATACAGTATTGGCAGGTGGAGAATGAACCTTTTCTGAGAGCCTTCGCCTTTGAACATTGTGGAGAGCTCGACACAGATTTTTTGGATCAGGAAATTGCTTTGGTGAAAGAACTTGACCCAACTAGGTTGGTCCTAGTGACTGACAGTGGAAACCTCGGTACTTGGCATGGGGCCTACAAACGTGGTGACGCTTTCGGTACTAGTGTCTACGTTCATTTTTGGAATCCGGAGTTAGGTCAGTTTAGAACCTTATTGCCACCAGCCGTGTATCGTATCAAAGACAACCTTATGTCAGCTTTGTATGGTCATAAACCAAGTTTTTTGATTGAGTTGTCGGCTGAACCTTGGTTGGTGGCTCCGGTTAAGGACGTTCCTTTGTCAGTACAGTTTACTCGCATGGATTTGGCTAAATTTGAAGATATTCTTAGTTATGCTGAGGCTACGCACTTTGAATATCAGTATCTATGGGGAGCGGAGTGGTGGTATTGGTTAAAAAAGCAAGAACAAGATGAGTTCTGGGAACGTGGCAAACTACTTTTTAATGAAAATTAGTATAATTAAATTAATTATGGGTAAGAAAATTAACAATGATCATCTATACATTACGCCAAACATTACTCGCTTAGGTAGTGAAGCTGTGGGCGCAGTCGAGAAGATTATTGTCAAAACAGGATCTTCAGTAGAAACATACATGTCACCAGTCAGAGAAAGCATCCTTAAACGCTACCCGACTTTGTTTACTTTGGTGGTTACGCTAGGGGCTACGGCGACTTTTCTTGGACTCGAAGGTATCTTCTTACGGTTTGAGATTTTTGTTAAGTACCCGGAACTACTGTTTTTACTGGGAGTTGCTATACTAGTTTTAACTGGTCGAGTCTATAAAAAACTTGGCTAAAGACATATGTCATTCTTTCGTTTCATCTTTTCTTTTCTCTATATTAGAAATTGGCATACTGGTAAGATGGAGCTTTCTTGGCAAAGAGTTAGTCTTTTCTTAGCTTTTATCCTTCTCTTAACTATCGCAATTGGGATGATTGCTTATTTACAAACCCCGATTGTTTATAGTGTGAAATGAAGCGTTTTTTAATTGTAACTATCATACTATTTGTCATATCTATTGGTATTGCGATAGGGGTATTTTCTTATATTCAAACTTTAAATTAGTCTAGGTACTTAAAAATAAGCTTGGTTTGTGCTATAATCTGGTCATTATAGGGAACAATATTGTCTAGCGATAAAAGTATGAAAAGTATAAAGGTACTGGGGTTGGCGTTTGTTTTTTTACTTCTATCTAGTGGTTTAGTGACGGCAGCTTCGACTGTTCGTACTGGTGAGACCATCTCCATTGCGGCCGATCAATCTGTGGCCGGGGATTTCTATGGTTTTGGTAATAGTGTGGCTATTTCCGGCTCGGTTGACGATGATCTACTCCTAATGGCCGGTACGGTAAATTTAA
>JAWKSQ010000001.1:0-416375 GCA_041389045.1 Minisyncoccota bacterium | reverse complement strand
GGACTGCGCCAACCCAGGTATTTATCCCAACCTTCGGCCATGATACCGAGGTAACCATTATCCTCACACCACTTCGCTAGGTCATTGCGGTAAGATAACTCGGTGTTACGAAACACCCGTGGGGTAACGCCGAACAATTGTTTAATTCTTTTTTTATGTTTATCGACTTGTCTTTCAAATTCAGGTACTGAATAAAAGAATGAAAGTGAATGGTGATAAGTGTCAGCCAAAATCTCTACTCGACCACTAGCGACTAACCTTTGAAAAGATTCTAAGACATCTGGAGCAAAGGCTTCGAACTGATCGAGAACCGTACCAGAAAAAGATAGAGCGAATTTAAAATCTGGATGAGTATCAAGTAACTCCTGCAAGATGGCGTTAGTCGGCCGATATGATTTATTGGCGACTTTTTCAATAATGCGACGATTATTTAGATCGGTTTCTGAACTATCATTAAAATATTCATTATCATTGCCGATGTCAAAAACGCGGTATTTTTTAATCCGGTAAGGTTGGTGAACATGAAAATAAGGACAGACAGTAAGCATTATGGTGTTAGGTATTGTAACAAAGTTTTATAAAGTCTGTACACTTTTAAGGCAGCTTCTTTCCAAGAGATTCGCTCCAAATCTCTTTTTCCTTCATTAACTATTTGTTTAGTCATTACTGGATAGCGGATAGCAGAAAGAATCTTATTGGCCATTTCATCCACATCCCAAAAATCTACTTTAAGCACATGGGTCAAAACCTCCCCTACTCCAGACTGATTAGAAATGAGTGAAGCGGTACCGTGCTGAAGAGCTTCCAAGGGCACTAAACCAAAAGGTTCAGACACTGAAGGCATAACTACTAAGTCTACACTTTGATACATACGGTCTCGCTCTTCATCCCAGAGTGCCCCAGCAAATATCACATGCTGTGACAAACCCATCGCTCCTACTTGATTCATAATTTGAGTGGTCATGTCACCAGAACCAGACACTACAAACACCACATTCTTATCGACTTCCACTACACGTTTAGCTGCTCTAATAAAATAGTCTACGCCTTTCTGAATAGTGATGCGACCATGGTAAAGAATAATTTTCTTACCCTGTGCTTTCAGTCCGGCTAAAGTTGGTTCGTGTCGAGGTGGTTCAAAGGTGTCGCAACCATTATGTACTACCTCAACTTTAGCTGGATCTACTCCGTGTTTACGAATAATTATATCTCTAGTCCAATTACTTACCACCACTACCTTATCGGCCACCGCAAATGCCTCACATTCAATTTTATAAATACTCGGATCAACATTTTCACTAGCTGCTTGATCAAAAGAAGTGGCGTGAACGTGTAGGATAAGGGGTTTACCACTAGCTATCTTAGCCGCTACTCCAGCTAGGTATGATGTCCAGTCGTGGGCGTGAATAATATCAAAAGTTTCTTCTTCAGCTATCAGTGACGCTTGATGAGCAAAAAGATGAGCTTCCTCAATGATGGTTCGAGATTTGATGATAGGCATACCAGCGGCGTCGTAACCAGAAGTGAAGTGAACCAAACTATCCGCTTCTGATTGGTAGGGTCTAAGGTGTGACTCCACCGCCCTAACTTTTAACCTTCCTTGAATCACTAGCAAAATAAACGAGCGTTCCCCAATGCCTGTTTGCGTGGTAACACAAAAATGACCTCTACACCACTATGTGAGAGTTCTCGCGTCAGGCCAAAGCAAGCTACGCCGAGGCCACCATTCTTTGAAGGTGGGAAGTCCCAACCAAAAGTAAGTATCCTCATGAAAATATAACTACGACACGGTTTTTTGTCGCTCTTATGTATCATAGCATGGTACTTGATTTCACCTTTATCAATTACCTGTTAATAGGTTAATAAGTCAGACTTTTTGGTTAAAATTTGCCACCAACAGTACTTCAATAACGCTGTTGACTACTGCGACCGAATTTGGTATTGTTCTCCCACTATGTCACAAGATTTACTCGTAAAGCTCGTTACCGCCGGAGACAAGAACGGCGTTGGTAAGGGCCATGTTTACTACACACGCTTTAATAATAAGGTCAAAAAAGATCCTAGTAAGAAGTACGAAACCAAAAAATTCAACCCAATCGCCAAGAAGCACACGGTCTACAAACAAAAGAAGTAAACATTAGCCCGCAAGGGCTTTTTGTTTACTTCGTTCCTGATTTGTTCTGCCCTTGGGCAAATCACTGGAGCTCAAACCCTAAAGACTTGATGGATAGACGATTACTTAAGCGACACATCAAGACCACTGCTAGCGAGCTACGGGCGCCTCTTTTGTTTATTTCACTCCCAATTTTATCGTTTCCTATCTAAGGACAGTATCCTTAGCTGGATCGTACTTACCTAAACTGGCTAAACTATTCATCTTAGCGACATAAAGTAACACCTTCTGAGCTTCAGGAATATTTTCTGGTTTACCCTGCCAAGCCATAAGTACTGGTTCTTCGATCGCTCTCGAGAACGAGAAAGTAATTGGCCATGGTTGTTCTCCCATTTTAGCAATCGCGTTTAAATTTTCAGTCGAACGCTTGGCAGTTTGTCCGCCAGACAGAAAGACAATTCCTCCCACTTCATGCGGTACTGACATATGGAAAGTTCGTAAAGTGGCATTTGCTACTTGTTCCGGAGTGGTCTGCTCTGGGCACATATCGCCAGCTAGAACCATTGAGGACTTGAGGATTAGTCCTTCCAAATCGACCTTATAGGTCAAAAGGGTTTGGAACAATATTTGCAAAGTCCGAGTAGTCACCATTTCGGCCCGACGCAAGTCGTGATCACCGGCAAAAATAACTTCCGGCTCGACCATCGGCACAATACCCGCTGCTTGCGCTAACTGCGCATAACGAGCCAGCATAATACAGTTCATAGTAATCGAAGCGTCAGTCGGCGTATCTTCATCGTCAATAGAAATAACGGCACGCCACTTAGCAAAGCGGGCACCTAGGTCGTAGTATTCGGCAAAGCGCTCTTCGAGATTATCCAACCCTTGAGACACCACTTCCCCTTTAAAGCCATGGAGTTCAACTGTACCTAAGTCCACTTTGATACCAGGCACAATTCCTTTAGCAGTTAGCACATCAGGAAAAGGTACTCCATCGTCAGTAAAATTCTTAATTGAAGAATCATACATAATGACCCCCGAGAGATACTCTTCTGTGCCTGGCGCCGCAAATAAAATTTCTCGAAAGTCCTGACGATTTTCTGGTTCATTTGGTAAATGCACCATTGCTAGTCGCTTGCCAGCTGTCGCATCACTTTCGTCAGCTGCTAAAATTCCTTTTCCGGACGCCATCAAAGCCGCCACTGTTTCATATAACTTGGTGTTCTTTTTCATACTCCTTAAAGTGTAACAAACAAATCAGTATTTTTTCACCACCCCTGTGAGCAACAAATGTATCTGATAAGACATTTTTAGCGTCCACTCAAGACTATCACTTTTTATTTACTGAATGATAGATAATCCAAATAATCTTGAAACCTTCCCTTCAAATCTGGAACAACCCTGTCGTCATCGAAAAATTTACTTTGATCAAATAAATCCCAACACTGGCCTTCAGTACCGAATTTAATATTCTTTATTTCTGCCTCAGTTATATTTGCCACCAAAAAATAAGCTTTCTGTGTAGAGTCGTGCATAGCCGGATACTCTTTTGCCAAACAAATGATTCCGACTTTAACAATATTCCGAACTCTTCTTTTATTTCACGTATAGCACACTCTATTGGTGTCTCCTCACCCTCACGTCCACCACCAGGAAAATCCCACATGTTGGCAAACCTTAAACCAGGTTTATCATCTCTCAATTGCATAACTAATTTATCACCGAACAGCACAGCAACTTTTACACCATTGAATTTCATCCTTACAGTATATCAAATAACACCTAATAATTGACTTTTAAGCTTGTCGGCATGATATTAACTAGATGAGTACCAAGGATGAAGAATGGTTACTGAAGGAGAAATATCACGGTGAAAAAACCGAAGGTTTTTTCACCGACTGTAGACGACTGGAGGCCGGAGAACCCCTCGCCTACGTGATAGGCTTCACTCCGTTTCTTAATGCAACTATTTGGCTCGATTCACATCCGCTCATTCCCCGGGTGGAGACAGAGTATCTGGTACACGCTTTAGTTGCCCATCTAAGCAAAGTCGAGAAACCTCCCTTCCACACCCTTGACCTTTGTGCAGGTAGTGGCTGTATTGGTATAGCACTGGCTCAGGCCTTCAAGACTAGCAAGATTGATTTTGTAGAGATAGACGACAAACACCTGGCGACCATCAAAAAGAATTGTACCGTCAATAACATTGAACCAGAACGCACCAAAATCATCGCTAGTGACTTATTTAGCTCACTCACCCCGGGTAACCAATACGACCTGATTGTCAGTAACCCTCCCTACCTTGACGCGGACCTAAAACGAGTTGCTGAGTCAGTCGTAGCACACGAACCAGCCTTAGCCCTCTATGGCGGAAAATCTGGTCTGGAAATAATCAATAAAATAATTGACTTAGCGCCAATGTTTTTAGCTAGAGGTGGAGAGTTGTGGCTTGAACACGAACCAGAACAAGTGTCAGCTATTCAGAAAAAATCAGAACACACCTTTACAGTCACTACCCACAAAGACCAGTACGGCACCCCCCGCTTTTCCCAACTAGTGCTACAATAGCAATAACTATGGACACTGGAAACGCATTTAGTTTACCTTTAGAGCAAATAGTCACGCTAGTTTTTTATACTACCGTTTTAGTATTCGCTATCTTTACAATCATTCTGCGCTATCACTGGAAGACTTATAGTGTGGACGACAAAGTAACTAAAACCACCTTAACTCTTTACTATGTCACCACTATTCCACTGATACTGTTACTGAGCTTTTTAACTCTGATCATCTAATTATATGTTGTACGAAAAAATAGAGTTCGAACCAGATGAAACCGTGCTCATAACGGTGAGAAAGCACTGGTTTGTTATCCTTTCTGAGTTACTAGGAGTTTTCTTGACGTTACTTTCTCCCTTTTTCATTGTTTTCCTTTTAGCATTTTTACCTGACTTATTACCAAGTTCTCTTCATCTAGGAACTTACTTACCAATTTTTGCTTTCGCCATGACAGTCTGGATTATCTTCAGCTTACTTACTGCATTTATGATTTGGACCCAATATTATCTAGATTTATGGGTAGTAACTGACCATCGCATTATAGCTGTCGACCAAGTGCACTTTTTTAATCGTAAAGTGAGTAGCTTCAGACTAGAACGTTTACAAGACATGAAAGTCACCGTTAATGGAATTATTCCTACTTTCCTAAACTTCGGCGATATTCACGCTCACACCGCTGGTACTGGTGAAGAAAACTTTTCCACTACCGGCTTACCTGACCCACGTAACTTACAGGCTATCATCCAAAAAGCGACTGATGCTAGGCTAAAAAGTATCAATCAAGGCGTGACTGGCCTCTAACTAAAACTTGCGTTAAGACCGCTACTCTCATACAATCAACAACAATATGGACAAAAAACTACCGACTGAACCGTATAAAGGAGTGCGCGATTTCTACCCAGAAGATATGGCTATTCAAAGCTATATCTTCAATACTTGGAAAAAAACGGTTGAAACCTTTGGTTTTGAGCGCTATGACGCCTCTATTCTGGAACCAGCCGACTTGTATAAGAGCAAAGGTGCCGTGAATGCAGAGATGGTGAATGACCAAACCTACACCTTCATTGACCGCGGTGAACGTGAAGTTACCTTGCGTCCAGAAATGACCCCAACCGTAGCGCGCATGGTAGCAGGTAAACACCGTGAGCTATCCTTTCCTCTGCGCTGGTATTCTATCCCCAATCTTTTCCGTTACGAACGCGCTCAGCGTGGTCGCCTGCGTGAACACTGGCAACTCAACTGTGACATTTTTGGTATTGAGCACTATACAGCCGATGTCGAAATTATCGCCCTAGCTCACCAACTTCTCATTGACTTCGGGGCTACACCAGACATGTTTGAGATCCAACTCAATAACCGAGCAGAGATGTCACAGATCTTTGCCGGACTTGGTATTACAGAACCTGAAGTTATCAACGAAATCACCAGGTTAAACGACCGCAAGAAAAAGATCACGACTGAGGAATATGAAACTGCCCTACTCTCTATAGTTGGAGACACAGCCCTCGTAAATCAAATCCAAGAAAAACTTAATTGCCAGAATGACACCAATGAGGTACTCGAAGGATTAAAAACACTTGGTATAAATAATGTCAAAATCGACCGTACCATTGCGCGTGGCTTTGATTATTACACTGGTACTATTTTTGAAATTGTTGATACCGACCCTAGCAACAACCGCTCAATGCTTGGTGGCGGTCGCTATGACAATCTCCTAAAAATGTTTAAAGATGAATCTGTCACCGGTATCGGTTTTGGTATGGGTGACGTCACCATGCGCGACTTCCTAGAAACGCACAACCTCCTTGGTGCCCATATTACTAAAACAGCACCCACCTTGGTCATTATCCCAACTGACAGTGACCGTAACTTAGATTCGCAAAAAATAGCTCACCTATTTAGACAAAGGGAAGTTAAAGTCTCAGTAGATCTTAGTAATAAAAAGATTGGCAAGAAAATCTCTGACGCCGTCAATCGTGGAGCCACCTTCGCCCTGATCGTTGGTCCTGATGAGCTTAATTCTGGTAACTTTACCCTCAAAAACCTAGCCTTCGAAACTGAAGAATCTGGTACTATCGACACCTTACTCACCTACCTGATTTCTCACACGACCTAGCATGCGATATATAATATTTGACCTAGAAACTCAAAATACTTTTAGTGATGTTGGTAGTACCGACTCATCTGCCCTTGATATTTCGGTTGGCACTTTTTATGATAGCCAAAATGAGACTTACACAACAGTAACTGTTGATGAGCTGGCTGGTGTTTGGCCTCTACTAGAAAAAGCCGATGCTCTCGTTGGCTACAATAGTAATCACTTTGACATTCCATTGCTTAATAAGTACTACCCAGGTGACCTCACGCAAATTAAAAGCATTGACTTACTAGAAGAAATCAAGAAATCACTTGGTCGTAGATTACGCCTAGACAGTGTGGCTGAAGCGACAGTGGGAGCGAAAAATCTGGACATGGCCTGCAGGCGGTCCGTTGGTGGCATGAAGGTAAAATTGCCGAAATAAAAATACTGTGAACAAGACGTAAAAATTACTAAGAAAGTTTTTGATTATGCTCTGGCTCATGGTCACGTCAAATTCAAGACGGTAGTCGCAAACGTGAGATTCCTTTGGATACCTCACATTGGCTAGTAAAAGATGAGTCCATTATGACTCATTCCCTCCTTTTCTAGACTAGAAAAGCAATGTAGGCCACTAAACTTGAGAGGATAATACCGTACCAAATAAACGGCCACAGCGTATATTTACGAATGAACGCCAGAAGAAATGAATCACTATCAGTGCACACACAAAACTGACCACTGCCCCTACCGCAATCGGTAACCAATTAATAGATTCTTCCATCGAAATGAGTTCGAGCATTTTTTTGGCCCTACCCCTAAGGTAATCGGTATCGCTAGCAAAATGAGAAGCGGGCTGACTCTAGTCTAGACAAGCCAAGTAACATACCCCCAGCCAAGGTAGAACCGGAACGAGAAAAGCCTGGTATCAAAGCCATAGCCTGAAAGACTCCGATCAGTAAACCTTTTTTAACAGTTAGTTGACCGCTAGGTGGATTTAGGTAATACCGCCATTCAGTATACATAAAGAAAATCGAAGCCAAAAAGAGTACTGAGGCCACCACGACAGTGGTCTGCATATGCGCCACAATAAAACCTTCGAGTAAAAGCCCGAGCACAACGGCTGGAATAGTACCTACCACGAGGGCGTAGAGAAGTAGAACGTCTTTTTCATTAGTCGGTAGCCTACCCATTTTCCTGATTAGTGCCTGTATCAAGCTCCAAATATCACTCCAAAAGTAAATCGTGATAGCTAATGTGGTCGCCAAATGAAGTACACCATCAATGGCCAGACTATGGGCCATATCCACCTCCATAAACTGCCTCACCAAAACCAGGTGTCCGGTCGAAGAGATAGGTAAAAACTCGGTAATACCCTGTACTAAACCTAAGATAATAGCTGACAAAAAATCCATCCCCCACAGTATAACATTAGGGAAAATTAAAACATGCTACAATACGAACATATAAATCAATAATATAATATGGAACCAACACCACAATCTTCTTCGCCAGCCATCCCAATTGCTATTGTTATTGGCTTTGGACTCATAGCATTAGCCATTTACTTTAGCGGTATGGGTAGCAATAACTCAAATCCAACCACAGGCACCTTACCTCCCCCAACTGCTCAGAAAGAGGTAAGTAAAATCCGTCCCGTCGACGAGACTGACTATATTAGAGGTAATCCAAACGCTTCTATTTTGATCGTTGAATATTCTGACTACGATTGCCCATTTTGTAAAAATTTCCACGAGACCATGTCTCGGGTAATGGATGACTATGGTATCACTGGTAAAGTGGCCTGGGTCTATCGACAATTCCCTATCGCGCAATTACACCCAAATGCCGAGAGAATTTCACAAGCAGCTCTCTGTGTCGGTGAACTAGGAGGCAATGATGCTTTCTGGGAATTCTCAGATCTAGTTTTCCAAGAGCGAAACCTAAATGAACCAACTAACATCAGCAAACTACCAGAGTACGCCGAGAAAGTTGGTGTGACTAAGGACGCTTTAATCAGTTGTCTCGACAGCGGGCGTCACGCCAAGACTGTTTCTGACAGTATTGCTGAAGGAGCCGGAGCCGGTATTCAGGGCACTCCACAATCATTCGTGATTGTCGGTAACCAAATGGCAGCTATCGAAGGAGCTCAACCGTACGCAGTAGTAAAGCAAACTATCGATAACCTAATCGGGCAACTCGAGAGTGCTGGCACCAATACTGAAACCAACTAAGTAGGAAGCAAACAATCATAAAAAATGCCGGGCAAAGCCCGGCATTTTTTATGATTGTTTGCTATTCCTTTCTACTATTTGCACAGCCAAACTAGCATAATCACTAGCCTTAGCTAACTCTAAATCGACTAGGAAAGTACCAGCTTTAATATCAAGAATAGTGTCAATAATTTCCTGCTTTAATTCGGCCACCTCTTCATCGGTAATCAAAAAACTTTCCTCTTTGACAGCTCCGCTCAAAGCTGGCTCTACGAAAGATAAGACTCCTTCTCGACACTTATATCGATCGTCATCATAGAGTGACAAAAGTAAAGCGTAAAAAACTAATTGCCGTTTATATTCTCCATCTGCGTTAGCAGTCTTTCCTTCTATATAGTTACGGGTCTTAGGTTTACCAGTTTTGTAGTCAACAACTCGCAGGGCGGTACCGTCACTGGAAAAATCAATCCGGTCCAATTTACCAGTCAGGGGAATCTCCGGTAAATCTGGTAGACCAGTTGGCAACATAACTCTAATCGACACTTCTTCCTTAGTTTGTTCTGGCAGAGTTTTATCTAGGTGCGTTAGATAGGAAAATATAATTGTCATCCCCTTGGTGTGGAGTTCTGTATACTCCACATTACTGACTGGTAACCGGCGCAACTGGACCTCTAACCATTCTTTGATCGCAGTGTCTTTTGGCCAAGTCTTATTTTTTGTATGGTATGAAGTAATACTTTGCAGTACATTGTGTACGACAGTACCAAACTGCATATGTAGTGGTTGTACTTCAGGAATCCTCAGTACGTTACGGTAAATAAACTGCCAGGGGTTCTTTAAATAATTATTTAAAGACGTGGCCGAAAACCCTCGATCACTGACTAACTTTAGTATCAACTCCCGATCGACATCAGGTTTAGTTTGATTATCACTAACTACAGTCAATACAGAAAAATCATTCTCGGACGCTGTGGTATCAACGATTTGAGTGGTGGTCTCGTCAATAAAATCATACAATCTAGATGGTAAAGAATCCTTACCTTCAATATTAGTAGCCGAACTTGAAAGCAAAAGCTCCTGCTTTGCCCTGGTCATCGCTACATAAAGCAAACGCTTCTCATCATCATCTGCCACTTCGGCATCGAACTGATGTCGAGCAATCGGAATATTAAACGTGTTACGGTTTTTCTTCCCACCCCAATTACCATCCTTAAGATGCGGGATGAACACCACTGAAAACTCAAGTCCTTTAGACTTATGCGCTGTCATGACCTGGACCGCACTCAGTTTAGTATCAATATAAGGTGCTGTAAGAGCAAAACCATAATGCTTACGTAAAGCCAGAGATTGACTCACTACCTTCAAGGTAGATACCTGATCTCGAATTACCTGAGCTTCCACTTCGTCATATAGACGTCTTAAAACTCTAGCACTAGATAGTGGTTCATACTTCATGACATGTTCCAAGAATCCACTGGCCTCGAGCAAGTATTCTAAAAACACGGTGCGGTGCCGCATAAACTTCCATTTCCCTCGCCTTACTTTGTACCGTCATAATGGTCAAAGCTTTATCAACTTCCACCACCCCAATCTCTGTTAAGACTTGTCTGTCCGTCAAAATAGACGTGAGCGAACGCTCAAAAGACCGGGCAGAAGCAATCCTAATCAGATCAGACGTAGGCAGACCCCAATAAGCACCATGTAAAACCTTAAAGATCGCCTCTTCGCTAACATCCGACAAGACAAAGTCGATCAGAGCTTGAACTGATTCAGTAATCGGATGATCTAAAATATCCCCGTCAGCCGAGGCAAAGACTGGAATATTTTTTTGTTGTAACCTCTCTGCCAATAGCTCGACCTCACGATTAGTTCTCACTATCACGGCAATTTCTTCCGGCTTAGTTCCATTACTAAGCTTTTCCCCTATTGCCTTTACCAACCAGTCATCTTCTACAGCCTCATGAGAAAAGTCACGTCGACAAACAAGGGACTCCTTAACCAAAGAAGCCTCTAGTGGCACTCTCATACTGGAAAGCAAATCGTCTTCTACTCTAACCAAGCTGTGAGCGGCGTCTAAAATGGTTTGACCGGATCGATAATTTTCAGTGAGAACAATCTTAGTGGTGGTGGGAAACAAGTCCATAAAATAAAGGAAATTCTCTAGTGAGGCACCTTGAAACCTAAAAATAGCCTGCTTTTCATCACCCACCACAAAGATGTTCGGCGACTCGTGAAAGTTTGTTAAATACTCCAATATTTTATTTTGCGAACCATTTACGTCTTGATGCTCGTCAGCTAACACATACTGGTATGTCTCTTGCAGATCTAGTAGTAAGTCACTATTACTTTTGAGAGCCTGAACTGTTTCAATAATCATGTCGTCAAAATCGTAGATTCTTTTATCCTTAAGTAATTGCTCATACTGCTTATAAACAAAAAGTAGTTCGCGATTTTTGGCGACCACTTTTTCTTGTTTTACATATTCTCCTCTCACCTTTCCTTTATGGGCGCCCTTTTGGTGAATTTTTTCGATACTGAGCAGGTTCTGTTCTTGCTTGGCAATAATCTCTACCAAATCGTCTGGCTTAATGTATTCCTGCTTCAAACTACTAATTATCCGAATCAGACTCGGTACATAGTATGTTTTATCACCCATCGGACGCAGAATCTTAATTTCATTATTATTCAAAATACTTTCCATCAAATCTACTTTCTCGATATCAGTCGCCGGACGACCACCAATGATGCGAGAGAAGGCTTCTGGGTAAGTACTGATCAAATGTTGAGCGAAACCATGGAAGGTATAAATAGGTACTCGATAGGCTACGGTACCGACATACCTTTTCAGTCTTTCCCGCATCGCCTTAGCACCCGACTCAGTAAAAGTCAGGGCGAGAATATTCTCCGGTTGCATATCGGTCTGCAGAAGAATATTTGCAATACGCAAAGTCAATATCTGTGTTTTACCAGTACCAGGCCCAGCTATCACCATCACTGGTCCCTCAATCGTCTCTACAGCCTGTCTTTGCTCGGGATTGAGTTTGGCTAATTCCGCTTTAAAATTGGCTTCTTTCATTGGATTTGAGTATACCACTTATACACTTGCTAGACATCAAGGCGAGGAGTATAGTAGCTGGCTCAGATTTAATTAAATAATAAATTTTATGCTCACTGCCAATGCCACTTTAGCCATTTTCGCTATGCTCGGGATCTCTAGTCTGGCAGTCTTCTGGGCCAAACGGGTCAAATTACCACACACAGTCTTCCTAGTAGTTATCGGTCTTTTACTTGGCTTACTGGCCCACTTCCCAGCTTTTCACTTTTTCAGCGAGTTTACACTGACACCACAATTGCTGTTCTACTTACTATTACCAACCCTAATCTTCGAGTCTGCCTACAACATCAACGTGCGTCGAATGGTAGAAGAATCAGGTATTGTCATTATACTAGCTGTAGTAGGACTATTAGTTTCCACCTTAGTAATCGGTACCGCCCTGTATTACTTATTAGCTCTCCTAGGTTTTGCTGTACCCTTTATAGTGACACTACTATTTGGTGCCTTAATATCTGCCACCGACCCCGTAGCAGTGCTAGCCTTATTTAAAGAGTACGGTGCTCCGCGTCGATTATCACTTATTTTTGAAGGCGAAAGTCTATTTAATGATGCCACAGCCGTAGCTTTATTTATTGTTTTACTAGAAGTAGCTCGTTTCGGTTTCCATGGTTTTGACACTATCACCGAAGGTTTAGTTAGCTTTACTTCTATGATGCTAGGGGGTGTAATTTTTGGCGTAATTATTGGTGGAATATTTGCCAAATTAGTAGGCCTCTGTCGTGAAAATGAAATTGCTAGTATTACTTTAACGATTGTTTTGGCTCATGTGACATTCATTTTAGCCGAAATCCTTTCTCATCATCTAGTCTTTGGCGGATTCCATTTCTACTTATCACCAATCATTGCCACCACTGTCGCCGCTCTTCTAATGGGTAACTATGGTCGAAGTAAGATTCACCCGCGGGCTGAAGAGTTCGTTGAAAAATTATGGGGACAGCTGGCCTTTATGTCCAACTCATTGATTTTTATTCTCATTGGTATTTTGTTTGTAAACGTACCGAAACTTAGTCCGATCTTAATTCTCATAGTTGGTATCACTATAGTCGTAGTAGCCTTTGCTAGAGCAGTCTCAATCTATCCATTAATCGCTATCTTAAACAGTAATGTCAAAGAAAGTAGTAAGATACCGAAGGCATGGCAACACTTATTATCATGGGGGTCACTACGTGGCGCACTAGCGGTCACAATGGTGTTACTTATTCCTGATGACTTAGCTTTCGCTAATTGGAACATGAGTGTTTCACCAAAAGAGTTTCTACTTGCTCTCACCGTTGGCTGTATCTTCGCCACTTTATTTATTAAAGCCACTACCATTCAGTCCTTCATGCGTAAGCTTAGACTTGATGAATTAACTGAAATAGAAAAGGTGGAAGCTCAAGAAGCTCGCGCCCTTATCCATCACGAAGTTCAAGACCGGATCAAGCGTTACGAACAAAGAGGTTATATCGACTCTAACATAGCGAGTGACCTGTCAGGAAAGCATCGTCGTAAATATGAAGAAGCTTGTTCAACATTGGCTACAGAAGACACCAAAGAGCTGTCGCTACGAGTACTTCGTATATTTGCCATCGGTATAGAAAAACGACACCTAAAAGAGCTGTACCACCATAATGAAGTTAATGAAGCGGTCTATCGCAGACTTTCAGGAAAACTCCAGCTACAGCTGGAAGCAGTCGAAGTTGGTAACCTGGCACCTAACATGTCGATACATACGGACGGAAAGGATATCTTTGAACTGGGTGCCAATAAGCTTCGCAAACTATTTAGACCAGACACTGAAGCAGAAAAAATTGAAAATCTTTATATGTATTATAGAGCGCAAACGATTATTTCTAGAAAAGTACTAAAGGAACTAGCTTCTATTGATAAGTCTAGTGCTGAGCACATTTTTAGTGCTGAAGCCTTAACACATGTGCTGTCACTTTATACTAATTTTAAAGATCAATCCCAGAAGAAAATGTCTGAATTAGCGAAAGCCAACATCGAAACAACCGATAAAATATCTCACACTCTGGCTACCTGCGCCGTACACAAAATTGAAGAATCTGTTCTTAATGAGTTATATGAACGACAGCTCATTACTCCAAAACTATACATCACTTTAAAGGAAGAAAACGAAGTAAATTAAAATCTATACAAATTATAATTTAAGGAGTACTATAATTCTTAATGGAAGTTATAGACATTACAAAACCAGCCCTAACCATTCACGAAGATTCCACTTTCGAGGAGACAGTTAAGGCTATGGTTGCCAAACAAACGAATTCACTCTTAGTAGTAAACAACGAGGGTGTTTTGGTAGGAGAAATTGGTATGTCAGATATACTTGATGCTATCGTCCCTGAATACCTAGACGGTGACAGTGTCTCTACCTATTTCGCGGACTCAGATATGTTTATCAAAGCTGTATCTGACGCCAGAGATACTTTAGTTAGTGACTTTATGTCGACCAACATTACCACGATTGGCGCCCACGACAGCCTAATAACAGTCGCCGCCTTGGCCATCGCTAGCGGTAGTACGCACATACCAGTCGTTGATGCAGACGGTAAGCCTGTCGGAATTATTTCCAGACGTGGAGTCAAGCACATCATCGCTGATGCTCTTGGTATCCCTGATAGTGAATAGTTAATAAAAACAGCGGAGCCTCCGTACGGAGGCTCCGCTGTTTTTTAATAACTCAGTGACTACTTAGAAGAAAAGATACTGCAAATACCAAACAGCAATACCGGCCACATAACCAATCAAAGCTGGAAAAGCGGCTATCTTAAGGTATTGCTTAAAACTAAGTTCCTTTACCATACCCATCGCCACTACTCCAGCCGCTGAACCGATAACCAACATTGATCCACCAGTTCCCACACAAATAGCCAGTAGTACCCAAAGTCTGAAGTCTGTGGTCTGAAGAATATCCATTGCAGCGGCGGTTAACGGAATGTTATCCAAAATAGCAGAGAAAACACCAAGCAACACACTACCCATAATCAAACGGTGATCGGCTGGATTTTCACCAAACAGGCTATTGGACAGCTGGTCTAAAATACCTAAGAACCCCAAAGCACCAACAGCAAAAAGAATACCTATAAAGAATAACAAGCTGGTCATATCTAGTTTTCCTAGAAGCTTTTCGATATCCATCTGCAAATGAGACTCTCTTTCACTTGAAGTATTGGCAAACCAAGCAATGAGCATACCCACCACACCCACTCCGAGCATTAGACCCATAAATGGTGGTAGACCAATTAAGTGAGCTAAAGGCGGTAAAGCAAAAGACCCAAAAGTGACACCAATGATCACCTTCTCCGAGGTAGTAAACTTAACTTCTTCGTGAGTTAGAGGTTTGTCGTCTGTAGTGTCACCCTCAATTTGTTTTACAAAGAAGAACATACTAACTAAGTAAATAGCCAAGGAAGGTAAAAATCCCCAAAGGATAATTTCTATCGCCGTAAACTTACCGGCCAACCAAAGCATAATAGTTGTCACGTCTCCGACTGGTGAGAAAGCTCCTCCCGCATTAGCAGCCACCACGATGGTACCTGCGGCCACTAGCAGGTTCTTACCCTTGAAGAAACGTCTAGCAATCTGCACCATCACTATAGTGGTGGTCAGGTTATCGATGATGGCTGACAGTACAAAGGTAATGGCTGATATAAGAACTAATTGCGCCACATCCTTTAATCCAAAAGCAAAAAGTTTAACCCGGAGCCAATCAAAGAAACGGTAGTGAACTAAAAATTCCACCAAAGTCATCGCTGATAACAAAAAGACTACCAGCGCAAAAGTTTCACCTGACAAATGATGAATGGCCTCCTCCATTAAATGGTGATCGGCCCCAGATATCGCAAACCCTCCCCAAAGTATGGCAGCAATCGCAGTGGCGGTTACTGATTTATTTACCTTCCAGTGGTGTTCTAACGTGATAACGATATAGCCGATAATAAAAACCAGGCTTGCAAATAAAATCATATTAAATATTAAAGACTAAGTAATTTTTTATAAAGATAAAAAACAAGAACTCTTCTTAGTACTAATGTGTCTTCACACACATTTGCATTAGAAGGGTTCTTGGTTTTCTAGGTATGCTATTCCTGTTTTATTTCGCGATTCAAGAGTAGGAATTAGTCTCCGCGCACTTTTTGGTCTCAGTAGCTCAAGAGCTTCTTCCTTGGGCACAAACCGATACTCTAGCAGGCTGGGCGGCAACTTAATGGATTTAATCATGTCCTCTGTGAAAACTCCACCTTCGAAGATAAACATGATATATTCCTCAGAACTACCACGATAATCCACACTCAGAAGACGGCCTAGCTTAGGAATTTCTACTCCAATCTCGGCCAAAATTTCTCTGTAACAAGCCTCACTGGGAGATTCTCCCACTTCAACATATCCACCCGGAAAAATCCAACCTTCCTTATGCTCAGGTTTAACTATGAGCACTCGATCAGCTTCATCGGTGATAAGGGCTGTCACTACGACATCTTTTGATACTTGGTGTTTCACATAGAAAAATGTAGCACAAAACAAAAACTCCGTCGAGCCAACATAACTACACATTACAACCACATATCTCTCCAGATCATTAAGGTGAGATTTATAACCTACATCTATAATACACAGGAAAGACCCGTGGTTAGTTCAACCCCGGAGGGAGAAAACATCATATAAAATCATACGTTTAGTATGACTTTAGTCTCCGTGCTAGTAATAAATAAAGAGTTGCATATGCAACGACTATATTTATTACATGCAAGGAGATAGAATTTTCGACCTTCCTAGGGAGAAAATTCTATAACAAATCTTACTTAGTAAGATTTGAGTCTCCTTGCCTTCTCATGCTGGCGAATCTTCTCAAGCGCTTTAGCTTCAATCTGCCGAATACGTTCGCGAGTAACTCCAAATTCCTTACCTACTTCCTCTAGCGTATGATAAGTACCATCAAGTAGTCCATGACGCATCTCCAAAATCTTTCTCTCCTTTTCAGATAAAGTATCGAGAATTTCAGTAATTTGATCAGTCAAAATACTATGAGCCACTTCTTGATCTGGAGAAATTATTTTGTCATCAGAAATAAAGTCTGAGAGCCGAGATCGATCATCATCATCACCAACAGGAAGCTCAAGTGAAATCGTATCCTGACTAATTTTTTCAATCTGGTACACCTTCTCCACTTCAACTCCCATTTCAGTAGCGATTTCCTCAGGCATTGGGTCACGACCAAGGTCTTGTGCTAAGCGACGTGAGACTTGTTTGTACTTAGCCATAGTTTCTACCATGTGCACTGGAATACGAATCGTGCGGGACTGGTCAGCTAGAGCACGAGTAATCGCCTGTCTAATCCACCAAGTAGCATAAGTAGAAAACTTAAAACCTTTAGTGAAGTCGAACTTGTCGACGGCCTTAAAGAGACCTAGATTTCCCTCTTGAATCAAGTCAAGTAAAGTCAGGTCGGGTGAGCGACCGACATACTTTTTGGCAATTGAAACCACCAAACGCAAGTTAGCGCGCGCCAAAAGATTTCTCGCTTCCTCGTCTCCATCAACGATACGCTTAGCCAACACTCTTTCCTCATGAGCATTTAATAGTGGGTACTGGCCAATTTCGCGTAAGTACATTTGAATTGAGTCATAACCACTGTCACTACGTTTGAAGGCATTCTTCTGAGCAATGATTTCAACACTAGGATCATCACCAAGCATTCCACCACTTTGCAAAACATCTATACCAGCGGTAGCAAACCTTTCGTACAAAACATCTAGAAAAGAGATGTCTTTTTCAATTTCTGGGAAAGACCGGAGCAATTCATCATACGTAACATATCCACGCTCACGACCTAATTGCATCAGCTCAGCCGCTTTCAGTTCAAGAATTTTTTCACTACGAGTCAAAGCCGGTTTTTTTACAGGCTTCTTAACTACTTTCTTCGCTACCTTTTTTACAACTTTAGCCGGTGCTTTTCGAGCTACCTTAGGCTTACTAGTTTTTGATTTTGATACGGTTTTAACTGCCTTCTTTACAGGCTTCTTAACTACTTTCTTCGCTACCTTTTTTACAACTTTAGCCGGTGCTTTTCGAGCTACCTTAGGCTTACTAGTTTTTGATTTTGATACGGTTTTAACCGCTTTTTTGACGACTTTTTTTGAGGCCTTTTTGGTAGCCATAGTGCTACACACTATACAGAAAAAATCAAAAATGTCCAGAGTTTCTAGGTCTTGACGATAAAAACATCCTCCACTGAAACTGGTTCAATCTGTAGTCTTTTTTGCAGTTCAGAGACTTGTTTTAAGAGTATTTCGGCTTTAGTACTATCCCCTTCTAGCTCCGCCTTTCTTTGTTCTTCCTTAGCCTGGTTCAAATCACGCTTCACCACGAGCTGATAAAGCTGATTTAGACTATGGACCACCTCAGCCTCAAAGAGTCTTTTCGGTTGTTCGGCAATAAACTTTTCCGCCTTGAAAATTACTTCAGCTTTACTGGAGACAGACACTGCACTGAGTAATTCTTCTTCCGACAAATTGGTAAATTCTAAGATTTTACTCCTAACCTTGTCAGCCACCTGACCCTCGAGCACCTCCACTGCACCAAGTAGAAAAGTCAGCAAAGACTTTTTTCTGTCTGTTGGTTCCATTTTATTTATACCAGACTCTGCGGGTGGAATATAAGTTTCTCGCTCCATTTGTTGCTGGGTATTGTTTTGTGCTAGCTCAATACACCGCTCCACTTCAAAATGAACAGCGTCCTTGGTAGTCTTGAGTGCCTCAGCAATGACATTTTCAAAATGATCCTGATCAATCTTATTTGGTAAAAGTGGTACATAAGGTATCACCTCTTCTCTGGCCCTAAGCTTAAAAGTACGTGGATCAAGATCTACCTTATTTAGAGTCTGTAACAAAAACTCAATCACATGTACTGAGGAGCCAATAATTTTCTTAAATTCTTTAGGATCAGCTTTTATTAAATCCGCCGGATCACTCCTTCTGGAAGCAAAGCCACCTTTACATCCAGTCCGCGTCTAAGCATAATGTCCGCCACGCGCTTGGCTGCTGAGATACCGGCCCGATCAGCATCAAGAGCCAGCACCACTTTCTTTGACAATCGCTCAAGTAACTTTACATGTTCAAGCGTTAGTGCCGTTCCGGAAACAGCGACGGTATTACTGTAGCCAGCCTGATGGCTCATTACTACATCAAATTGCCCTTCCACGATCAGTGAAAAGTCGAGATGGCGAATACCATGCTTAGCCCGATCATAGCCAAAAAGTAATTCAGACTTTTTGTATAACTCAGTCTCTGGTGAGTTGACGTACTTTGGTATCTCACTACCTGACTCTAGGTGCGTCCAGAAAAAGCCACTACTCGCCCACCCTGGTCGAAAAGCGGAAACATCACTCGATTACGGAAAACATCATACGGTTCCTTTCCCGCTTCACTACCCTTAATCAAACCGGCTTTAGCTAATTCTGTACTAGTAAAACCCTTACCCGTTAAATGAAGTTTAGTTTCTCGCCAGCCTGCTTCGGGTGGTCCAGGCGCAAAACCAATTCGCCAACTAGCGACCGATTCCTCCGATACCCCACGCTTCTTTAAGTACTCAGTAGCACCTTTATCTGCCTTAAGCTTAGTTTGGTAAAAGTGGGTCGCTTCTTCGAGCACCGAATACAGACGATCCTTTTCATTTTGCTTCTCGGGTGATACTGGCACCAACTCCACTTTGGCTTTCTCGGCCAAAATCTTGAGCGCCCCCTTAAAGTCCACTCCCTCCATGGTCTGAATAAAAGTAAAAATATCTCCCCCTTGGCTAGTCGAAAAACAATAGTACATTCCCCGTTCTGGCGACACGTAGAATGACGGTGTTTTTTCATTAGCAAACGGTGACTTACCTTTGAAATGTCGCCCGGCCTTATGAAGCTCAACATAAGGAGTCACCACATCGATGATGTTTAACCGATCTTTTATTTGCTGGACTGCGTCAGACATATACTTGCCACTAGTATACTCGAAATCCCCCACCTTGCCCAAAATATTGACTTTTCTTAAGCTATTTTCATGTTATTATTTTAGACGGAACCAAAAGCGGGCCGTAATCGCGGCATTTGTTTCATGGCACACAAAATTTCTAAGGAGAACATAAGATGTTTCGAAAATTCTTAGTAAGTCTCTCAATAATCATAGGCTCTTTTCTTGCAACAGTCGGCCTTGTCGGAATGGCATGGACAAGCCTTACAAGAGGCAGTGACTTCTATATCTGTATTGCGATAGTTACAGTGGGTCTACTGATGGGGATTGTCGCAATAAACAAAAAAATGTAGAGAGGATACCCTGACAGCCCCAGCGGTTGCCGGGGTTTGTCTTTTTAGAGAATGGTGATATAACTCACCTAGAGCATCTTCGCTCCTTGTATACAACTTAACAAATGAGGAGTATCGGAAATGAACCTAGTCACTGAAACCGCTATCGTTGCATTTTGCATATTGGCAACTGGTTGGATCGTGACTTTCGTCACGATCATTCCTGAATACATAGAAGACTATACAACGATTAAAATCAGCCTTAGACACAATGGTTATCAGCCGAAATATTGGCTGATAATTATGCTATTTATAATTTTCTGGATAGTGTGTTTAATTTATTCACCACACTTATGGTGGAAATTTTTCAAACAGGAGCTTTCAGCTCAAGAGTAATAACTGCTCAACAACCCCAGCGATCCGCCGGGGTTTGTGTTTTTTACAATTAAAAGAATACCGGTATTAATTTCGAAATTAATTACGTAATTAATTTCGGTATTAATATTTTTTATCCAGTTCCATATTGGAAACCACCAAGCATTATTCCTGTGCCCCCGCAACGAAAATAACATGAGCGAGGACCGGACACAGGAATAATGCTTGGTGGTTTCATTCACAAAAGAAACGCACAAAAACAAAAGGACGGCGCCTATGGGCGTCGTCCTTTTGTTTGCTTCTCTACTCCGTCTTACCGATTCAAATCCTCAATCATCTTATACTTCTTACTACCAGCAAAACCTGAGCCAGCTGGGATAAGCTTACCGATGATAACGTTTTCCATTAGACCAGACAGGTCATCATGACTTCCCTTCACGGCGGCGTTAATGAGAACGCGAGTGGTGTTTTGGAATGAAGCTGCTGAGAGGAAGCTCTTACGTGAGAGTGAAGTCTCGGTAATACCAAGAATCAATCGATCCGCTTTAGCTAATTCCTTTCCAGCTTCTTTGAGTTTATTGTTTTCTTCAACAATAATCCATTCCTCTACCACTTCGCCAACAGTGAAACGACTTTCGCCTGAAGCGGTGATCTTCATCCGTGACATCATTTGCTTCACAATCAGTTCAATGTGCTTACGAGCAATCGTCACACCCTGAAGTTCATAGATCTTGTTTACTTCAGAAATGATGTAGTCCTGAGTGACTTCTTGTCCACCAAACTTAAATAGTTCTGGTAGAGCGGCTGATCCGTCAGTGAGAAGCTGTCCTTGTTTGACAGTGTCACCCTTGGAAACAGTTACCACACGACGATAGTTAATCTCGTATTCAATATTGTCTTTCTTCTTTGGTGCTCCCTTAGCAGTCATATCTGGAGCTACGACCACAATCTTTTCTCGTCCCTCAGTACGAATATCTACTACTTGACCTTCAGCCTTAGACACTACCGCTGGAATCTTTGGTTCACGCTTTTCAAATACTTCCTCTACACGTGGCAAACCAGAAGTTACGTCTCCACCAACTGACGCAGCTCCACCGGCATGCTTAGTGTTCATAGTAAGCTGTGTTCCTGGCTCACCAATCGCTTGAGCAGCAACTGTACCAACAGCTTCGCCGATATCAACCATTTGGTTGGTAGTAAGATCAATACCGTAACAATGCTGGCAAACGCCACGCAAAGTCTTACAAGTCATTGGGAACGCACCACTACTGATTCACAAGTAGATTCCTCTACCGCAATCGCATCACGACGTGATAGTAGATGTCCCTTTTCGAAGATAACACGACCCTTAGTATCAACCGCATCTTCGACTAAAATACGTCCCTTAATCGCCTTCGAGAAAGCAATCTCAATCCCGGAAGCAGAGATGCGACCAATCGCTACACCGTGCTTAGTCTTACAATCAGCTTCAGTCACAATAGCGTCTTGCGCTACTACGAAGAGACGACGAGTTAGATATCCAGCCTTAGCAGTTTGGAGAGCAGTGTCAGCTAGTCCTTTACGAGAACCGTGAGTAGTAATGAAGTACTCGAGCGGTGACATACCTTCCTTCATTGAAGAAAGTACTGGGAATTCAATTGTCTCACCACGAGTGTTAACAATGAGTCCCTTCATACCAGCCATCTGAGCAATCTGTCCGAGTGAACCGCGAGCACCAGACTTCCACATTTCATAGGCAGAACCATTCTCATCAAGTGTTTCCGGTAACACCTTCTCAATTTCCGTCTTGGCTCGGTGCCAGATTTCTACCACCATACGGCGACGTTCATCACGAGAAATTAGACCTTCTTCAAAAGCTTCAAAGATTGCTCTCTCTTCAGACCGTGACTTGTCTAGAATCGCTCCCTTTTCTTTCGGTACACTCACTTCATCAATACCCCAAGTAGTACCAGAAATAGTGGCGTACTTCAGTCCGAGTTTCTTAAGACGGTCCACAATTGGCGGTACCGCTTCTGGTCCCCGTGAGTCAATAATGTCGATAATGACGGTGAAGAGTGTCTTTTGAACAATCACGTCATTAATGAACATGTGGTCAGACGGAAGCACACTGTTGAAAATAAGTCGCCCCACTGAAGTTTCAAACAGCTTGCCCTCAAACTGAGTATACTTTGGTGTATCAGTTGATAGAACATGGACCTTAGCGCGGAAGTCGATTACGCCATGGTCGAAAGCGTTAATGGCGTCGTTAGGTGAAGCAAAATACTTACCTTCTCCCTTAGCACCGGGTACGATCTTTGTCATCCAGTAAGCACCTAAAGCCATGTCGAGAAGTTTTTCCGACACTACTGGTTCAGCTGAACCTGGCTTGAGAATGTTTTTGTTAGCAGAGATAATCTCACGAGCTTCCATCTGCGCTTCATCAGACAGTGGTACGTGAACCGCCATCTGGTCACCGTCGAAGTCAGCATTAAAAGCGCGACAAACCAGTGGATGAACTTGAATAGCGTTACCTTCAATTAGTACCGGACGGAAAGCCTGGATACCTTGACGGTGCAGAGTCGGAGCACGGTTTAGTAGTACGTGACGATTACGAATCACATCTTCAAGAATCGCCCACACTTCTGGTACACCGTCTTCAATCAGACGACCAGCGCCACGAATGTTGTAGGCTAGTTCTTGTTTAAGAAGTTGCGCAATAACAAATGGTCGGAAAAGTTCAAGCGCCATGTGCTTTGGTAAACCACATTGATCTAGAGCTAGCTCAGGACCAATCACAATCACCGAACGTCCTGAGTAGTCTACACGCTTACCAAGTAGGTTCTGACGGAAGTAACCCTGTTTACTCTTAAGATAGTCTGAGAGTGACTTGAGCGGACGACGTTGTGCCTGACTCATGGCTGAGTACGCACCACCACCATGACGAATTGAGTTGTCGACCAGAGCATCAACTGCTTCTTGCAGAATACGCTTTTCGTTACGAAGGATAACGTCCGGTGCCATAATATCGATCAATTTCTTCAAGCGATTGTTACGATTGATTACTCGACGATAGAGGTCGTTTAGGTCAGAAGAAGCATGGCGACCACCTTCGAGAGCTACCATCGGACGAATTGCTGGTGGAATAACTGGAATTCGAGTTAGGAACATCCACTCTGGACGTACGCCAGCATTGATCATGCCACGAATCAGTGACATCCGCTTATCAAGCTTAGCTCTTTCCATGGCGCCAGCCGTGTCTCGTTCGGTTTCTAGTCGCTTAAGTAGTGTGTCTAGATTTACTTCTTTAAATAAATCAAAGATAGCTTCTGCTCCAATCCGCGCTTCGAACAGTGTACTGTACTTGATAGAAAATCGGTGGAAACTCATTTCATCTAAAACGCGACCGAGTTTGATGTTTTCGATTTCCTTCTTAGTATCCTCCATCCGGACCTGCAAAGCCTCACGAGCGTCTTCGTTTTGCAGTGCTTTCATCTTTGACTTGAATTCAGTATCAAGCTCTTTTAGTAGTCGACTGCGATTGTCGTCACTAACTTTAGTGACAATGTAACCAGCGAAGTAGATAACTTTTTCAATGTCGGCAGCTGAAATACCGAGGATCATCGCAATGCGACTTGGCACACCGCGTAAGAACCAAATGTGCGAGACTGGAATACAAAGGTCGATATGACCCATGCGTTCGCGACGCACGATAGCGCGAGTAATATCTACTCCACACTTCTCACAAACAATACCTTTGTAACGAATACCTCGGTACTTTTTACAAGCACATTCGTAATCTTCTACTGGTCCAAATATTCTTTCGTCGAAAAGACCGTGCTTTTCTGGACGTTGTGTTCGGTAGTTTATCGTTTCTGGTTTTGTCACTTCTCCATGTGACCAATCAAGAATAGTTTCAGGTGACGCTAAGCGCAAATTGATACCGGTGTAATCAGCATGTGGAGTTGGTTTTGTGAATGATGTTATCGATGACATATGATATGTAATTACAAAATACTAATACTCCCGCTTAGGACGTTCAGCTCGCTCGAGCTTAACGTCTAGAGCTAGACCCCGCAGTTGATTAACCAGTACGTTGAAGGCTGCCGGTGTATGAGGATGACTAATCTTTTCTCCGCGCACAATAGCGTCGAAGGCGGCTGAACGACCAACAATGTCGTCAGACTTGATGGTGAGCATTTCTCGCAAGGTATAGGCGGCACCATAACCAAGGAGCGCCCACACTTCCATTTCTCCGAAACGCTGACCGCCCACTTGTGCCTTTCCACCAAGAGGCTGTTGCGTAATAAGTGAGTACGGCCCAATCGAACGCATGTGGATCTTGTCTTCCACCATGTGGTGAAGCTTAAGAATATACATGTAACCAACAGCCGTCTTCTGCGCAAACTTCTCTCCGGTCAAGCCGTCACGTAACTGGATCTTGCCATCTTCTGGTAGACCAGCGGCCTTAAGTTCAGCCTTAACGTGATGTTCTGTAGCACCAGCAAACGGTGGCACGATGGCTTGGTAGCCAAGAGTATTGGCAGCCATACCTAAGTGCAGTTCTAGAATCTGTCCTAGGTTCATACGACTTGGTACACCAAGTGGTGTAAGTAGGACATCAATTGGCTGACCGTCTTCGGTGTATGGCATATCCTCTTCGGGCAAGATGCGAGAAATAACACCTTTGTTTCCGTGGCGACCAGCGAGCTTGTCTCCCACTGAGATGTTACGTACTTGGGCGATAGTGACGTGAATTCGCTTAATCACTCCACTTTCAAGTTGGTCACCATTTTCGCGTGAGAAAATCTTTACGCCAATGATGCGACCACGCTTACCAGCTTCGAGACGTAGTGAAGTATCTTTTACATCCTTAGCCTTTTCACCAAAGATAGAGCGAAGCAGTCTTTCTTCTGGAGTTAGTTGGGTTTCACCCTTTGGTGTTACCTTACCAACCAAGATATCTCCTGGACGAACTTCGGCTCCGATACGGATAATGCCGTTTTCATCTAGGTTTCGTAATTTAAGTTCAGAAACGTTTGGAATGTCTGAAGAAGTAACCTCGGGTCCAAGCTTAGTGTCACGGACAGAGACATCAAGCTCATCGAGATGAATCGTCGAGAACTTACTCTTCTTCACTAGACGTTCAGAAATAACAATCGCGTCTTCGTAGTTAGCACCATTCCAACTCATGAAAGCGACCAGGGCGTTTTGTCCCACCGCAATCTGACCGTTGTCTGTTGATGAAGTATCAGCTAGTAGATCTCCGGCTTTAACCTTGTCACCAACTGTCACCGCTGGACGATGATAGAAAGCCGAGAAGTCGTTAGTTCTTTGGAAGCTGGTGAGGACATAATCCTTCTTCTTACCTTCCTTATTCTTGACCACAATATGCTTAGCATCAGACTCCACCACTTCTCCAGCTTCACTAGCGTAAATTACTCGGCCAGTGTCGCGCGCTACCATCCCTTCTACTCCAGTTGCTACGAGTGGAGCTTCTTGCACTACACATGGTGTAGCCTGCTTCTGCATGTTACTACCCATCAGAGTACGGTTGGCGTCGTCATGGTTAAGGAAAGGAATCATCGAAGTAGCCACTGAGAATGGTTGGTTGGTAGCAATGTCGATATATTCAACATCTTTTCTAGCCACTAGCTTTGGCGCACCCTTTCGTCTAGCTTCAACGAAGTCAGCCTTGATCTTGCCTTTGTCATCTACCTCAATCGCGGCATGAGCAATATTAAACTTCTCTTCTTCATGAGCATTAAAGTAAGTTACCTCACCAGTCACGACTCCCTTTTCTACCTTAGCGTATGGTGTTTCGATAATACCGAAACGATTAACGCGAGAGTACATTGAGAGACGTAGAATGAGACCAATGTTTGGTCCTTCTGGTGTATGAATCGGACAAAGTCGTCCGTAGTGACTAGTGTGAATGTCACGCACTTCAAAGCCAGCTCGTTCACGAGTCAGACCTCCGGGTCCAAGAGCCGAGAGAGTACGCAAGTGTTCGATTTCCGCGAGAATGTTTTGTTGTTGTGAGAATTGCGAAAGTTGGTTGGTACTAAAGAATTCCTTAATAGCAGCCTGCAGAGGTCGTGGGTTAATGATCTGCATCGGAAGACTAGTCTCAGCCTCAATAGTAGACATGCGGTCTTGAATGTTTCGCTTCATGCGAGTCATACCAACACGAACACGCTGTTGTAGCATTTCACCAAAGTAGCGAACTCGTCTGAAACCTAAGTGGTCAATATCGTCAGGCAAAGCTCCAGCTTCGTGGTTTTGGACCACGATGTGATTTAAAATCAGCTTTACATCCTCGATAGAAATAGTTCGCTCAGCCGTTGCCTTAGCGTCGATTGGTCGACCAAATCTTTCATTAAAGTGGTGACGTCCGATTTCGGAAAGGTCATAACGTTCTGGTGAGAAAATAGAACGAACAAACTCTCGAGCATTTTCAACCGTTGCCAAATCACCGTCACGCAGACGTCGGTAAATTTCCACAAAAGAATCATCGGTGGTCTTAGCTGGATCTTTAGCAATCGTGGCCTTCATATACTCCTCACCACGTGGAGTATCCTTAAGTAGAGCAATCATGTCCTTTTCCTTTTCTACACCAATCACTCGCAGTAGTGAAGAGACTGGGAATTTCTTCTTGCGATCAATCTTAACGTAGATGACTCCCTCAGCATCAGACTCAAGCTCTATCCAAGCACCACGGGCTGGAATAATCTTAGCGCCAAAGAGCTGGCGTCCTTTTACTTCTTCAGCGGTGAAAAAGATACCGTATGAACGAGCTAGTTGGGGGACAATTACTCGTTCAACACCATTAATAATGAAAGTACCATGACTAGTCATTACTGGGATGTCGGTCATGAAAATCTCCTGATCTTTTTCAGATTCAAAAGTCTTGTTCTTCAAAATTACATGAGCGCGCAAAGGAGCCTCATAAGTAAGTTTGTTTTCTTTAGCAAATTCAGGTGTGCATTTAGGCGCACCTAGTTCGTACTTCTTGAACTTTAGTTCGAACTTTTTCTCAGAATAGTCACTGATCGGTGAGAATTCAGTGAAAATTTCTTTTAGAGCAGTTTCAATAAACCAAGTGAAAGAAAGTCTCTGTGGTTCAATTAAATCTGGTAAATCAATACGCGGCGCTTGGCTCACCTGGAAAAACTTTTGTGGCATGTTTCCCACAGACACTTCACTATGACTGTTGTTACCTGCTTGCATAGACTGGTATTTTTATTAAACCCCCAAACAGACATAAATATAAAGTCGCAATCGCTTGCGCTTTCTTATTTTCTGCCCGTTTTATTTTATTAATATCGTCATCAAGTTCCTTGACTCGCGACACGAAATCATCTCCCAACCATAACTCACCCGAGACCTCTTTACGTATGTGGCCAGGATTATACCAAATATACCGATATATGCAAGTATTTTTATCCCTTTTTAGAGCGCCAAGCGTCAATTTGCTTATGGTCACCGCCCATTAGAACGTCTGGGACGGAAAAATCCTGTTTTTTGTAGGTGTAAACTGGTGGTCTAGTGTAGGTCTCGCCATTAGTCGCACGGTCGTCTTCGAGTGAATCATACTCACCAAGAACACCAGGGATATGTCTAGCGACAGCGTCGATAATAGTGAGAGCCGGCAGTTCCCCACCAGTCAACACATAATCCCCGACTGATATATCTTTAGCCTTAAGGATTTCTTTTACCCGAGCGTCGATTCCTTCATAACGACCACAAATAAGGACTAAGTGTTCGTATTTCTTGGCGTAGTTTTTGGCAAAAGTTTGGGTAAAAGTCTCACCACGTGGCGACATGATAAGAGTCAGTACTTTACCCTGATCTTTCTTCCGACCAACTGCCTTTTCCCAAGCGCGCACAATCGGCTCGACCTGCATCACCATTCCTGGACCGCCACCATAAGGCCTGTCATCAACTCGCTTATGCGCATCTTTAGAAAAATCACGGGGATTGTAGTATGAAACTTCTATCTTCTTCCCCCGTACTTTAGCCCCTACCCCTTTATCAGTCTTTTGCGCCCGACCCAAAATACTCCCGCTGGTATACGGTTCACAAAGTTCAGGAAAAAGCGTAATAATATGAAAATGCATGTTTAGAGTTTATCTTTATATTTTTCTAGATTTGAGTCCATATGTGAATGACGGGGTTTAGGAATAGAATTAAGTGTACACCAACGAAGTTCAGAACACATATCAGGTTCAACATTTTTACTCTCAATGGATCCCAAGAACTTTATAATAAAAACCAACCCAATGTGTCTTTTGCCATCATGCTCTCTAAATGTTTCTTTATACCCCAAATAAGTTAGGGTGAGCACTTCAGCTCCAATCTCTTCTTTTATTTCTCGCCTCACAGCTTCTTCAAGTGTTTCCCCTAATTCTACTTTAAATGTCATATCCCAACAATCTTGCTCGTCTCGACAATTTTTAGTCCTGTAACCTAAAAGATACTGACCTTTACCATCATGAACAAATGTCCCCACGTATACTCCGACATAATCCTGACCTGGTTTCATATTAATGAAATCCTAGCATAGAAAAAGCCCGGCGCGTAGCGCCGGGCTTTTTATAGTTTTAAGTATCTTAACTTCCTAAGGTTTTAGACTGAGGAAATTTCGAGGCGGACAAAAAATTTTGAGAGGGATGTACAAATAGTACATTGACTGAAACATTTTGTAGTCCAACAAAGAAATTTTCCAGTATTAAATTTTTAGGTCTTCGATAGCTTCATCCAGAGACTTAGGAGTTGCCACTGCTGGATTATCTTCCTTCATCGCATCACTCATTTCCTGATTCATTCCTCTTCCACCTTCTGGTTCATTAATCTTCAAATTCACACGAGCATCATGCTTCATCCCTACTACTCGAAGTAGAGTTCGGATGGCCTTAGCTGTATTACCTGAACGACCGATAATCTTACCCATGTCCTCTGCGTGAACGTCCAAAGTAAGAAGAACGCCCATTTCATCTACAGTGCGATTAATATTTACACTTTCTGGGTGGTCAACCAGAGCTTTTACTAGCGCTTCAAGAAACTGTTTATCTTCATGCGTTGTATCCATACATCAATTTTCTTAGATATTCTGTTAAGCTGACACCGCCAAGGCGGGGTTGCTTTTTATATAATACGAGAGAGGTGACTACCCGTCAACACAAAAACCGTGCAGAAGCACGGAAAATGTAAAGAATATTAGTTGGATTTAGGCAGGTACTTCTTCGGTAGCCTTTTCCTCAGCTGGAGCCTCCTCTTTAGCTGGTTCTGCCTCTGGTGTATCTTCTTCGGCTACTGGTTCAGCTTTTCGATTCTTCATCTTTGGTAGGACGTTGATTTTCTTAGCGTCAATCACCTTCTTTGATACGAGCATGTTGTGAACCGTATCTGAAGCCTGTACTCCCTTAGACAACCAATCCTTAGCCTTCTCACCATCAATCTCAAATACACCGAGCTTTGGGTTATAAAAACCAAGCTGATCTATATTCTTATTACTCTTTGGGCCAGTTCGCTTGTCCACCACCACAATTCGGTAGGATGGCTCATTTTTGCGACCAACTCTTTGTAAACGCATCATTAACATAAGTAGCGGAAGATTACCAGAAGCCTTGCTTTCGGTCAAGTAAATAAATACTGGTCTAAAAAATGTAATGGAAATGTAGTGCTCTCCATGCTACTATCAAGCCCACATGTCAAATACTAAAATAGAAGGAGTAATCATGGTGCGCGGTAAAGGCACTGGTTTTGTGAAGGCAGAAGGTTTTGAAGAGGATATTGTGATCGAACGCGAAAACCTTGGTTTTGCGCTTGATGGTGATATTGTCGAAATCGAACTAAAGAAAAAAATCCCTGGACGTAGGCAGGAGGCTAAAGTGAGCAAAGTGGTAAAACCAGCCTTTCGTGAATTTATTGGTGTCGTAAAAGAAAAGCCGGTTGAAGGAAAAACCCAGTATTATGTCTCATTAGACAATTCACGACTACACGTAAAACCTGTCTTACCGGAGGCAACTGGGAACGACCTTGGCATGAAAGTAGTGGTTGAATTTACTACCTGGACTCAGCCACTCCTAGACCCTGTAGCAAAGATAACTGAAGTCCTCGGACACGCTGGCGATCACGAAACGGAAATGCAGGCTATCATCCGTAGCGGCGGTTTTTCTAAAGCCTTTCCAGAATCAGTCCAGAAAACCGCTCAAGAACTGTACGAGACCAAGGCGCAAATCTTTGCTGACGCCCTTAAAGACCCTAAACGTCGCGACATGCGTGACGTGATGACGATGACCATTGACCCGGCTGATGCAAAAGACTTCGACGACGCTCTATCTTGTCGGGTACTACCTTCGGGCAACTACGAGGTGGGTATTCATATTGCCGACGTCTCTCACTATGTACGCGACCACGACGCTATTGATGAAGAAGCCCGCGAACGAGCTACGTCGGTCTACTTAGTAGACAGAGTTATCCCGATGCTACCAGAGATACTTTCTAACGACCTCTGTTCCTTGCGTCCCAATGAAGACCGACTAGCTTTTTCAGCTGTCTTTGAACTTAATTCTGATGCTCACATTGTAAATAGCTGGTATGGTCAGACAGTCATCCACTCAGATAAGCGCTTTAGTTATGAAGAAGCTCAACAAGTTCTAGACAAAGGTGCTGGCCCACACTTGGAGGATTTGAAGATTCTCATGACTCTGGGTCGTAAACTCAGACAAAAGAGGTATGCGCAAGGAGCTATTGCTTTTGATCAACCAGAAGTTAAGTTTGAACTCGATGAGCGTGGAGCTCCCGTCAGAGCCTTTGTAAAAGAGCGGGTAGAAACGATGCTGATGATTGAGGACTTCATGCTCCTAGCTAACCGCGAAGTAGCCACCCACATCTACGATACCGCTAAGAATACCAACAAAGACCTGTCTTTCGTTTATCGTATTCACGATTTACCAAACGCAGACAAACTAGAAGAACTAGGTATTTTCCTTCGTGCCCTGGGCTACGAATTTGAAGTTAAGAAAGGAATTGTGAAAGCTAATGCTATCAATAATCTCCTCAAAGAAATTGAAGGTAAGCCAGAAGCCAACTTAATTAAAACGGCTACCATCCGCTCCATGGCTAAAGCGGTCTACTCTACCAAAAACATTGGTCACTTCGGTCTCGCCTTTAAGTTTTATACCCACTTCACTTCCCCGATTCGTCGCTACCCCGACCTAATGTCTCACCGATTACTGCGTAAGCACTTGGACCGAACTTATGTTGGACCGAAAGAAACAGCCGAGTACGAAAGGATGTGCATCAAATCATCACAACGAGAAATGGAAGCCGTCAGTGCGGAACGTGACTCAATTAAGTTTAAGCAAGTCGAATACCTTATGAATCGTGTCGGCGAAACTTTCGATGGTGTCATTACTGGTGTGACTGACTGGGGTATCTACGTACAAGAGTCTACTTGCATGGCCGATGGTATGGTGCGTCTCGCTACTATCAAGAGTGATTTCTTTGAACATGAAGCTAGTAAGTACCGCATCAAAGGCCAAAAGACCGGTAAAGTCTACCAACTTGGAGACGCGGTGAAGGTAAAACTAACACGAGCAGATAAAGAAGAACGACAACTAGATTTTGAATTAATCGAAAGTAAGTAAATAATAAAACCTGGACCCTTTAAAGGGTCCAGGTTTTTATTGCAGACAGTTGATGCTTTGAATGTTATATTCAATACGTAGGTTTTTTCCTACCATTGTAAAACCACTCGCGGCAAACGTCACCATGCACCCATAGAGTCAAAAGACATGGATGATTCGTTACCCCGATAAGGCACACTTTATGAGTCCTATTATTGGGATGTGGAAACCCAGAACTACGGCAGAGGTGCCAAAAAAACTTACGACGACAGATGGGCACATCTGTCGTCGTTTTATTTATACAATTTTATCTAAATCACTAGACCCTGTGGTTGAAACCATCCCCGCAGTGATAATTTATGAACGAGGACGGGATGGATGAAGCCACAGGGTATAGTGATAAGTAATATCATTTCGCCACCGCCACTGCGTCATCCAACTTTACTGAAAGGAGTTTGGAGATTCCATCTCCACCCATTGTGACGCCATAAAGCACGCCGGCACGACTCATCGTCTCGCGGTTATGGGTAATAAGGATTAGCTGTGACTTCTCCGCCAGAGCCTCAATCATGTCGCCATAGCGACGACTATTAGCCTCATCAAGCGCAGCGTCGGTTTCATCGAGAATAATAAAAGGCGGTGGATTGACCTGACTCATAGCAAAGATGAGAGCAATCGAAGTCAGTGCTCTTTCACCACCCGACAACATCTCGAGACCCTTAACTCGCTTATTTGGCAGTTTCACTGAAAGTTCTATCCCATCCTTACTTCCCTTCGCTTTCGCTTCGCCGTTTTCATCAAGTGACTCCAGGTCTTCTTCAGAAACTTTCGTAGCTACTTTAATCAGATCGGCTTCACCACCACCAAACATTAAAGTGAAGAAGCGTTTAAACTCAATCGCAATTTTATCTATCCCCTCCTTAAACTCTGCATCAAGTTTTACATCAAGTTCAGCAATCAGTTCTCGTAACTTTTGAATAGAGGATTCTAAATCAGCTAGTTCATGTACCAAAAATTCATCCCGAGCCTTAGCATCATTGTATTCTTTAATAACATCCTCAGTAGCCCCAATACCTAACTCCTCCAGACGAATCTTAAGTTTTTCAAGTTCATGTCTGCGTGTTCGCTGTTTGTCTCGCGATTCAGCCACCACCTCCTCTTCAGAGACAACTCCACCTTCAGCATTTTTGATTTCGTACTTAAAATAATCAGAGGCACCACGACCAAGCAACGCTACCGCCTCCTGTAGTTCTTCCTTAAATTCATCCCGGTCTCGGTCAAGAATCGCTAACTCTCGATCAATCCGTTCAATCTTTGTCTCCAGTTCACGCTCTTCGTTAATCAGTCTAAAGACGGCTCTTTCGGCCTCACGGCCATCGGTCGCTTCTTTAGTTCTTCTATCTTGCAGTTCTTCATAGGCTTGCTTAGCTTTTTCCTCTTTTTCTGACGCTGACTTTAATTTTTGTTCTAATGATTTTAGTTCAGCAACCAAACGTTCTTTTTCTTCTCGATCAAACTGCAAGTTACCATCTGGCACTTCCTCAGATTTTTCTAAAAAGACTTTCAAACGATGAATCACATCGATAAGTGCTCGTTTCAAAAAACTGACGTCGTCCTTTTGGGTAGCCTTTTCGGTAGTCTGTTCTAGTCCTTCAATCAATTTTTTGAATTCGACATAAGGAATAGCCTTACCTTCAATATTCTTAGCTCGTCTCTCTTGCTCTTCTAAACGACGTGTTAGTAGAGCTATTTGCCCTTCACATTTACTAAAATCTCTTTCCGCCTGCTGTCTTTCTCGCAGGACTATTTGTAGCGCCTCTTGAGCTTCAATTAAAACATCGGCGTCTTGCTTGGCTTCAGTAGCTTTCAAAAATTCCTTAGCTTCTTTTAAATCATTTTTAATACGCTCCAAATCCTTTTCTGGCGCACGCTTGTCACTAGTTAGTCTGTCGTGATGAAAAGCTATATACACATCCTCACGTCGTAAATATTCGGCGTAAGTATCTTTAAGAATAGCTTGAAGTTCCAAAGATTTTTCAATCTTCTGTATTTGTTTTTCTAAATACTTTAAATGTGGCGCAGCTTCTCGGCGCAAAGACTCAACTTGAGCAACATTCTCAACTGTCTTACTGAGCTTTCTTTCTGACTCTTGTTTCTTGTATTGATAAATTTTTAGACCGAGAGCATCCTCAATCATTTCTCGGCGCTCTTTTGGGTTAGCGGAAAGAATCCGGTCAGCTTCACCCTGCGAAATAATATGATGTCCAGTTGAACCAATATTGGCTGAAGCCAAAAGTTCCTGAATATCTTTCAGTCTGACATTAGAGCCGTTTAGCAAATAGTCATTTTGTCCGTCACGGTGAACCACTCGTTCGATAGTTACTTCACTAAAATCGATCGGAAAAACTTTCTGTGAGTTATCAAGGGTGATAGTCACACTGGCCCGATTACCGCGAGAGACCGCTTCTGACCCTCCCCAGATAAGATCTTCACCACGCTTACCACGCATCGACTTTACTGACTGCTCACCAAGCACAAACCGAAAAGACTCCGCTACATTACTTTTACCAGAACCATTTGGTCCGACAATAGCTGTAATCGGCGCCGAAAAACCCAGTTCACCCTTTTTGGCGAATGACTTAAAACCATTAATCGAAAGTTCTTTCAGGTACATAACAAACTATATACACATGTATACACCCGATGAATACACGGCTATAGTACTTGAAAACAATTGATCTTCATCGTCACACTGGGCAGAGACAGTGAAATTGGCATTACCTTCACAACTACTTGGACACCTGGCAAATTCATTATCCCAATCAATATTATCTTCCTCAAACGTATCGAAAGCTAATAGCTTATAAGCTGATCCTGAGGGGTCAGTTAAATACAAATAACCCCTATCACCTGACAGACTTGTGTGCAAAGGATCCTTAGGTAATTCTGGTATGTAGTCTGGCACTAAACCAACTATAAATGGGTCTGTCAAAGGATTAGGGCATTTGTAATTTCCGACACCAGAATTACCTGACCAATTACCAGGGTTATTACAACCAGCTGGATAACGACCGTTTTGCGCCTTATAGAGCTCAATCGCTAACTGCATTTCCTTTAACGCAGCTATACGTACTTTATCGCGTGCCTGGGCTCTTGCCTCACCGAAACTAGAATAAACAACAGCAGACAATAGACCGATTATAGATATAACCACCATCAATTCTACTAAAGTAAATCCCCGGGAATTATTTTTGAAATTTAACATATACATAAATGGTTATTTACAAATTACGTCTGCAGTAGGAAAAATGGCTTGGGCTCTAAATCGATTTTTAGCTCCTTCATTAGCCCCAAAAATATTAGCTAAAGGATCGGCAGCGTAAGCATTATTAAGATTACCTTGTGTTATAATACCTTGATCCAAAGACAAACCACCCCAAAGACCATAGGAAATTCGCCAATCGTCCTGAGTTGAATTACAAGTTGACGGAAGTGTGTAGCTATTAGCAGAAGAATTGTAGACTCGACCACACCAACCAATAACCCTTGGGTCTTGAGAATTATTTGTAAGTGAACCAGATCCAGCATGAGCTACCCTAATATCACACGGTTTCAGTGGATGAGTGTGAGTAATCGTATCGGCTTCTACCGTACGTTGAGCCTTCAACTTATAAACCGTACCTTCGGCGTTTGTTCGGTATACATAGCCTGAATTAGCACCATTAAGTTTAACGTCTTTTGGTAAAACTGGTATGTAGGTTGGAGCAAGACCAATGATGTATTCACCCCTAGAACCATCCGTACAAGCATAGGTAGTATCTAATTGACCTGACCAATTATTTGCTCCATTACAACCTGCTGGATAGCGTCCATGGTCTTTTTTGTAGGTCTCGATAGCAGCTTGCAGCATCTTTAAATCTGTCTGTCTCTTGGAGTCTCGTGACTTGGCTGAAGACTGAGAATAATTAATCCAAGTCACCGCTGACAAAATAGCGATTATACTTAACACAACCATTAATTCTGTCAGCGTAAAACCCTGTTTAGACTTATTAGTACTTTGCCACATCAGTAAATTATAACACGCACTATTGGCGTGAGATTTATGTTCTTGGGATAGAAAAAGCCGGTTTGAAGCGTAGCTTCAAACCGGCTTTTTCTCATTCACTATCCTCCCCAACCTTTGGCCTTGATCGCCTGCTTAGCGGCCTCTTGTTCAGCCTCTTGTTTTGACCTTCCTTTACCATCAGCTACTTTTTCACGACGCAGGAAAACACCCACCGTAAATACTCGGTCATGATCAGGACCTTCTTGCGAAATAGTTTCATAGGTCGGAGTAACCGAAGCATGTTCTTGAGCTAATTCTTGGAATCGACTCTTAGCATCTTGCCATAGCTTTTTACTAATTATTTCTTCAGTATTAGCAAAAAGTTGCGAAGCAATAAAATCTCGCGCCACATCATAACCTTGATCTAGATACATCGCTCCCACACAAGCCTCAAATACGTTGGCTAGTATATACTGCCTAGCCCGACCTTCATCCTTGGACTCCCCCTTAGACATAAGCAGGTAGGTATTTACTCCCAACTTTTCGGAAGCAGATGATAGAGACACCGTATTGACTAGCGCAGCTCTAATGGCCGTCAAATCTCCTTCGGGCTTTTCTGGATATTTATTAAACAAAAAATCAGTAACCACTAGTTCAAGAACCGCGTCACCCAAAAATTCTAGTCGCTCATTATGCTCCCAAGTTGCGTCACGATGCTCATTTAAATATGAGCGGTGGGTTACCGCCGTCAAAAGTAAGGTCGGGTCTTTAAAATTAACATTAAGAATAACCTCTAATTGTTTTAGGTTATGAGCTATGACTTTGTCATCCATACAGTTAGAAAGCTTATATTTAGGCTAGTTACCTAGCGAGATTATCATTATTTACTGCGTCTGCCAACCAACATGGTTACTGCCTTGGTTACTATCGGTAAAATATCCTCGTAGAAATTCAGTTCCAAAATGTCAGCTACTCTAAACCACTTAGCGTCATCTAAACCACCTTTTTGCTCTAGTTTAATTTCACTATAGGGAGAAGTAGCTAAGAAGTAGTGAACTTGTTTTCTAACTTTACCTAACTCCGGATTGGACGCCACGTATTCATTCATGCCGAGCTCAGCTTCGATAGTCACATCGAGCCCCATTTCTTCCTTAAGTTCTCGTACGGCCCCGGCTTCGACAGTTTCGTTTTCTTCGATCTTTCCTTTAGACAGTGTCCAATGTCCAAAAATATCATGCACTAAGGCAAGGTAAATTTCACCCTCAGACTCAGCGTAGACTACTGCCCCAGCTAGTCGCAAAATCGGCATTTGATCAAATGGTACTTCACGCTTCTTGCGCTTACTTACCTCTTCCTTTCCTGGTTCGCCAATTTCTTTATAGACAGCACCAAGCACACCATTTACAAAGCGACTGCTATTATCGCCACCAAATTGCTTAGCGAGTTCAATCGCTTCATTAATTGCTACCTTAGCCGGTACTTCAGACCTATCTGAAAATAAAAGCTCATAGAGACCAAGGCGGAGAATGTTGCGGTCTACTGGTGAAATACGGTCAATCGGCCACTCCGGTGCCGCCTTCTCAATGACTAAATCAATTTCTGATTGTTTACCCAAAATACCATCCAGGAGTTTTCCATGAATGGTTTATCGGTCTTGTTGGGCGCAAACTCCTCAATATTTCTATCTAAAACGTCGATGACGGCTTTCCTCTCAATTGCATTTAAATCCCACTCAAAGAGTGACTGTAGAACGATACTTCGTGAAAGGTGTCTATTGGCCATAATATAATGTACTTATTTTTACTGCTTACAGTGTAGCACGGTATTTTCGCTTGTCTGGACATAAATCCACAAAGCCCCTGACGGGGCTTTGTGGCAGTAGACCATTTACTTCTGCTCTGGAGTAACGGTCTCAGTGGCTTCCTGACCACGGATTGCTTCTTTCTTAGCAGTCATTCGCGCTTCGCGACCTTTCTTCTTTTCTAGTAAGTCAATAACGACTTTACCTTTATAAAATCCACAATTTAGACACATGTGGTGTGGACGATGTTCTGCATTACAGTTCTTGCAGACAGCCAAATTTGGCGCCTTTAGAGCGTGATGAGATCGTCGGTTCGCGGTGTGTGACCGCGTATGTCGCATTCGAATAACCATAGTGGTAGAAATATAGCAGATATCTATAAAAAAGCAATTGTTTGGGTAATGGTTCCTGTCCAGTACACAGGTCTTTCCTGTGTAGGTTCTTCTTTCATATGTAGATGCCTCAGACATACGAAAAGCCGCCAGGATCACCAGCGGCCTTGTTATTGTGAGTTCAGGCGTTTTACACCCTAACTAAAACTTAGGCCTCAGCCTTGGTTCTGCTATTTTTTTACTTCTTCTGCCTTTTTCTGAGCTTTCTTGGCCATGATGTAGTCACCACATGTACCGAAGCTCTCTTGCGGGCAATTCGGAGATCTTTCCCGGTAAAACATCGGGTTGTTCATTTGTTTCAGATCATTCGTAGACCGACAATGAACTACCGGCAAGAAGGAATGACTACTGGGCAGTCCGTGGCCATTCACTTTTTTTGAAATTGTCCTGACCCAAAACTCACAGCCTTGGCAACCGACTGTGAGAGCTTCCAACTCCTCATCGGTGTGCTTGGCTCCCAACTTTTTTGACATCCTCATTTAATCTTTCTCCTGTTTGTTATTACCACGTTGCCCGTGGCGGCTTTTTCGCTCCCAGGCACACACTTTGTCTGCCTGGCCGAATTTACAATTATAACACAGTATATAAGTATAGTAAATAGTAGCCTGTGGGTATAGGAAGCTACTCAGTTAAACCGCTTACAAAAAGACCTCCGATGAACAGTCGAAAGGCCATGTTTTTCTATCGCTTCTAAATGCTTTTTAGTACCGTAACCTTTATGTATTTCAAATTGGTAGACTGGATACTTTTTGGCCATTTTTACCATCACCCTATCTCGCGTCACCTTAGCCATAATGGACGCTAGTCCAATCACCTTCTCTTTGGCGTCACCTTTTATAATTGTCTCTTGATTCATATACTCAGCTGGGGCATGTAGTAATCCATCCAACTTCACACTCACCTCTTTATGATCAACCTTTAATTTATTTAAACCTCTTTCTATCCCGAGACGCACTGCCTTTGTAATACCAATTTTATCTATAACAGATGCGCTAATTAATGAAACGACATAATCAAGTTACCAACTTTCTTAAGTTCTCGAGCCTGGAGAAAAACCGCTTCGCGATTTTTCTCCGACACTTAGAATCCCCGACTCCTGGAACCAACTTCCAATCAAAATTCTTCGGCACTAGCACTACCCCAACCGCCACCGGCCCCGCCAAATTCCGATTAAAAATTTAGTCCCTTCATTATTAAAAACTTCAAATAACCAGATTTTAGGAACCCCGGGCCTAGACACCATGAGTCGTTCATTACTATTCCGATTAATACAATTGGTGCGTTTATTTTTTGTCCAGCTTCTAAAAGACTTTTTAGATTTTCCCAATCTCTAGGCTTTTCTTGCATAACAGAACACTTCTCTACTTGTGACCAATCACCTTTTTCGATCGGAGTCACTGTTCTGCAGACTTTTCCAAATATCCTCACTTAAAACTGCAGGCAACCTTCCTCCGCTAAAAATAGTAGTGCGGAATCTTCTATATTAAAAACATCTGCTGTCCTCTTAAATTCACCAATTTCATCTACTAAATCTGGTTTAATAAAATCAGCAGTTTGCTCAAAATTTTCTACCATGTATTCAGATTATACAATATTATTAAACACCTTGACCTACAAACACGAGCGGGTACTCTCATCAAAAAGTAGGAAATTTTACATCGGGAAATATTAAACCACGGTGGACTTTATGAGCATCCGCAACGACAATGCCAGGAGTGAGGACCTGCTTATAAAGTCCACCGCGGTTGAGATACCAGTCTCAAGTAAAACTCAGTAACATTTTAGTCACCAGAACGAAACATTCCCTACTTTTTGGCGAGAGCTACGAGCGAGTGCTATAATGTCCCGACCATGTCCGAAACTACGCCAACTCCACCAAAATTCGTTCACCTCCATGTCCACAGTCACTTCTCTCTCCTAAATGCCCTACCTACCCCAAAAGAACTGGCGGCAGCCGCTAAAGCCGACAATCAACCTTACTTAGCTATCACCGATAATGGTGCTCTCTATGGTGCCATCGACTTTTATAAAGCTTGTACTTATGCCGGCATTAAACCCATCATCGGACTTGATGCTTACCTAGCTCCTCGTACCAGACATGACAAAGAGGCGCAGATAGACAAACCTCGTTCTCGCTTAGTTCTATTAGCTAAAACTTTTACTGGTTATCAAAACCTAATCAAGTTAGTCACTGAATCAAACCTGGAAGGTTTTTACTATCGACCTAGACTCGACGAAGAACTAATCAAAAAGTATGCTAAAGATTTAATTTGTATTATTCCCTCTTTTGCTGGCGAAGTCGCTCAAGCCTACAAAGATATAAACGACACTAAAGCTGAGCAAAGACTAGATTGGTACAAGCAAACTTTTGGTGATGATTGTTATTTAGAAATTACGCATCACCCAGAAATTATTGATCATGAAAAAATTCAAAATAAGTTAATTGACCTGGCTCGTAAAACTAAAACTGAGTTGGTGGCTGCTCATGATGTCTATTACCTAAAACCAGAAGACCGCGTAGCGAGAGAAGTAATGATCAAGATCCAAAATGGTGGTGTCGTAGACACTACCGATGATCATGGTAGTACAGAAGATTTTTCATTTATCACCCAAGCCAAAGCCGAGGAGTTATTTAAGGATACACCCGACGCCCTAGCTAATACTGTGAAAATTGCTGAGGCTTGCAGTGTGGAAATAGAAATCGGTACTCACTGGTACTTCCCTGATTATCCAATCGAAAGTGGTCGTAACCCCGACGACGAACTAAAAGCCACCGCTTATGAAGGAGTCTCTTGGCGCAAACTAGATCCTAACGACAAAACCGTGATGGACAGACTCGACTACGAGTTGTCAGTTATCAAAACTAAAGGTTACGCTAAGTACTTTCTGGTAGTGGGTGACCTCCTAAACGAAGCGCGTAAACGTGGCATCCTTACTACAATTAGAGGTTCGGTAGCCGGTTCACTCACCACTTATGTCCTCGGAATTACTAACGTAGATCCACTCGAATACAAACTTCCCTTCGAACGTTTCCTTAACCCCGAACGTCCGTCAGCCCCCGATATCGACATGGACTTTGCTGATAACCGTCGTGACGAAATAATTGAATACGCCAAAACTAAGTATGGGGCCGACAAAGTAGCCCAAATTGGTACCTTTGGTACCATGATGGCGCGCGCGGCCGTGCGCGATGTAGCTCGCGCCCTAGGTCATCCCTACTCGACTGGCGACCGGATAGCTAAACTCATCCCCATGGGTAGCCAAGGTTTTCCAATGACCATCACTAAGGCACTGGAAATTGAACCTGACCTAGCTGACTTATATAAGAAGGATGCCGAATCGAGAGAAGTCATAGACTTAGCTAAACAAATTGAAGGTAGAGTGCGTCACCTTGGCGTACACGCTGCTGGTGTCGTAATCGCGCCTGAGCCACTTAGCCAATTCGTCCCAATCCAACCCGACCCGAAAAGTGGTAAGTTCATCACGCAGTACGAAATGAAAAGTGTCGGTGAAGATGGTGTTGGTCTACTTAAGTTCGACTTCCTCGGTATCAAAAACTTAGCCATTCTAGCTGACGCGGTAAAACGGGTAAAAAAGATTCGTAAAATAGAGGTCGATATTGAAAATATTCCTCTCGATGACGCTAAGACTTTTAATATTCTGGCTCGCGGAGAAACGATGGGACTCTTCCAGCTCAACGGTTCTGGCATGACGGCTTTCCTCAAGCAACTAAAACCAACCACCATCCACGATATTAATGCGATGGTTGCCCTTTACCGTCCAGGACCGATGGAGTCCATCCCGCAGTATATTGAACGCAAACACAATCCAGCTCTTATTTCATATCTTGATCCCCGACTGGAAACTATCCTCGACCGATCTTACGGTGTTATCACTTACCAAGACGACGTAATGACTATTGCTAGAGTCTTAGCTGGCTACAGCTGGCTTGAAGCTGACATGCTCCGTAAAGCGATGGGTAAGAAAATTCCCGAAGTAATGGCTGCCGAAAAAGATAAACTGCTAACTGGCTTTGTGAACTTCGGTAAAATCTCCCAGAGTCTAGCTGACCGTATCTGGAAACTAATCGAACCTTTTGCCGCCTACGGATTTAACAAGGCGCACGCAGCGAGTTACGGCCGCGTTGCTTACCAAACCGCCTACATGAAGGCCAACTTCCCCGTCGAATATATGTCAGCTGTACTCACTGCTGACTCTGGTGATAATGATAAAATTTCTGAAATTATTCGTGAGTGTGAACGGATGGGAGTCGAAGTGTTACCACCAGACATCAATGAATCCTTCGCTGACTTCTCAGTCGTACCTGGCAAAGAAACCATTCGCTTTGGGCTCACTACCATCAAAAACTTCGGCGCCGGTATTGCAGAAACAATCATCAGCGAAAGAAAGCAAAACGGTCCCTTTACTTCCATCAGCAATTTCCTCACCAGAATTCACGACCGGAACTTAAATAAGAAATCTATCGAAGCCCTCATCATGACCGGTGCGATGGATTCATTTGGCGAACGGGGTCTAATGTACGCTAACGTCGAAAAACTCCTCGCTTTCAACAAAGAACATGTGGCTGGAAAAGAATCAGCTCAGGAGTCGTTGTTTGGCGGAATGAACGAAGAAGAGACAGTCACCCTTGACCAAGCCGAACCTATCCCGAAAGCGCAGATGCTAATTTGGGAAAAGGATTTGCTTGGCGTCTATGTATCAGGACATCCACTTGATGAATTTGAAGACGAGCTTAAAAAGAGACCAAGTATCAGTAGCTTTAAAGAAGAAAATCGTAATGGCATCCCGGTTATCACTGCCGGCATGGTCATCAGTGTCAGAGAACTTCTGACTAAAAAAGGCGACCGGATGGCCTTTGTGATTCTCGGGGACAAACGCGATCAAATTGAAATGGTCGCCTTCCCGCGCACCTATACTGAACTGCGCTCCATTCTTACCGTTGGTGCTTGTATCGCTATTAAAGGTCGCTTAACTATCCGTAACGACGAAGCTAGTATTGCTCTCGAGAGAGCTAAGTTATTGTCTGGACAGACTCCTCTACCAGCGACAGACCTAGCTACTTAATATTTAAAATGGAAAACCGCCGCTGTTGCTACTTGCAAACATCAGCGGCGGTGATTCTTCGAATTTGCCGTAGCTCCAGATTCAGTGACTAACTTAGAGCCTTTCAGCTGCAGAAACTTTGGCGGGGGCACAAAATAGTGATAGACACTACGAACACAATGCTTCGTGCCTATAAAGGTAAAAGAAAAGACAAAAATGTAGCCAAATGCGACAAAATCAAACTTTTCCACCTTCCTTTTTGGATATTTCAGAACAATGAAAGCTGTGTACATCAATTCACACAGCCACCAAACGATAAAAAAACATCACTAAGATTTCGTACCATTCCATTTCGTACTCCTTGAAGATGTTTGGGGACCAACCTAACCAAATTTCACAGTATCACACATATTTAAAAGTGAAAATAGATATTCCTTTACATAACTAAAGTTTGACAATTTACTGTTAGGGATTAGGATAGAGGTAATCAGAGATTGTAACGTCTACCAAACGTTAAGACCAAGGTCTGTGTCACTAACACCTAATCTGTATCTTAAGCGCCGAAGCACTTTATTTATAAAATGCTCGGAAGCTCGGTGGAACCGCGGTTTTCAAAATCGTCCGAGTAAAAATATAACTCTAGTTATATTTTTACTCGGACGATTTTACGTTCCTAAACACATTATTATTTAATTACCTGGTGGTCAAAATTATATGGTATGCGAGGCGCGGAAAGGTGGTAAACGAGTCGTATGGATATACGGTGAGTTTGACACAAAGGTTCCGCAACAAAGCAGACCATATAATTTTGGGCACCACACCTATATATGTCACACACTCTAGAGAATAAAAGGCATACTTTAGCCCACCTACTAGCCGCCGCCGTCCTTAAAGACTATCCTCACGCCAAACTCACGCTTGGTCCGGCAATTGATAACGGCTTCTACTATGATATCGACTTTACTGGTGGTCCAGCTGTTGGTGACGACAACCTAAAGGACATTCAGAAAAACATGAAGAAGCTCCTAAATTCCTGGACCGAGTTCAGTCACGCTGAAGTTTCGTTGAAAGATGCTGAAGAACTTTACAAAGACAACCCTTATAAACTTGAGTTAGTAAGAGAAATCGCTGACCGTGGTGAAACTATTACCCTCTATACTTGTGGTGGTTTCACTGACCTCTGCCGTGGTGGACACTCTGAACATCCCAACAAAGACCTTAAGGCCGATGCTTTTAAGCTAGATAAGGTCGCTGGCGCCTACTGGCGTGGGGACGAAAAAACCCGATGCTGACTCGCATCTATGGTCTCGCTTTTGAAACCAAAGAAGAATTAGATGCTTACGAACTGCAAATTGCCGAAGCTAAAAAACGCGACCACCGCAAACTAGGTAAAGAACAAGATTTGTTTACTTTCTCAGAGTTAGTCGGGGCTGGTCTGCCACTTTGGACACCAGACGGTACCTTGGTGCGTCACCTACTTGATGAGTACATGTGGCAATTACGGAGCAAGCATGGCTACCAAAGAGTGACGATTCCTCATATCACCAAAAAAGATCTTTACGTCACTTCTGGACACTGGGAGAAATTTGCTGATGAACTATTTCGCATTACTACACGAGAAGGTAAAGAATACGCTCTCAAACCAATGAACTGTCCGCACCATACACAAATCTTCGACCGTAAACCACACAGTTATCGCGACATGCCACAACGCTACGCTGAGACAACTATGGTCTACCGGGACGAGCAATCTGGCGAACTAGGTGGCCTCACCCGAGTACTATCTATCACTCAAGACGACTCACACGTTTTTTGTCGCCATAGCCAAGTTAAAGATGAGTTTTTCCGTATTTGGGATATCGTTGACACATTCTATGGCACCTTCGGCTTTTCAGATATGCGAGTCAGACTATCTTTTCACGATGAAACCAAAATGGAAAAATATTTAGGGACTAAAGAAGTTTGGCAAAATGCCGAGTCAGCCCTGCGAGAAATCGCCACCGAACGTAAAGCTAATTACTTTGAAGCACCAGGCGAGGCAGCGATGTATGGCCCTAAGCTTGACTTCATGGCTAAGGACTCGCTCGGTCGTGAACATCAAGTGGCTACTATTCAGCTTGATATGAACTTACCGGAAAGGTTTAACCTCAACTGTATTAATGAGAAAGGTGAAAAGGAGCGAATAGTGATGATCCACTGCGCTATCATGGGTTCACTCGAACGCTTCACCGCTGTCATGCTTGAACACCTTGGCGGTAACTTCCCTCTTTGGCTCGCTCCAGAACAAGTAAAAGTAATTCCGGTTAATGACGTCCATCACCATTACGCTGAAGAAGTCTACCAAGCCCTCAAGGCCGTTGGTGTGCGAGTAGTTCTCGATGACAGCAACGAATCAATGGGTAAGAAAATCCGCTCGGCTAAGCAAGCCAAGCTCCCTTACTTTATTGTTATTGGTGACAAGGAGGTAGAAGCTAAAAATGTGACCCTTGAAGCTCGTGACGGAACCTCTAAACAAATAGATCTACATAAATTAGCTAATCACTTACTAACTGAAATCGAGACAAAACAACTCTAGATTAGAAGCTAAAACAAAAGACGCGCCCATAAATGGGCGCGTCTTTTGTTTATTTTATTTCTATGATTACGCAGCCACTTTCACTGCCTTCATAATCGCCATCTTTACGGCTGAAGCCTCATCAGTATAAACTCCATCTAAAGCACTAGTGAGGGCCTTGATCATTTGCATGATTTGCTCATCAGAAAGTCTAGCTGACTCTTGCATTAGTAGCTCTGAAATAGCGATATTGGTAGCACCTTTGCGAACACGATAGACAGCATCCAGGTCAGCTGAAGCATCAGCTAACGCAAACATCGGTCGGTTACCAATCATCTCGTAGGCCGCTACAACGTTTCCTGTCACAATCGCTTCGGCTAGAGAACCGGAGCCCTCAGGAATTACCGCCGGAATATAAGGAGCGTTGGTTGACTTTATTTGATTAGCTGAACAAGTAACACATAGATCCTTCATACGCTTTTCATTAATCACTACCCAACCATCCTCAGACGGGAACTGTGACTTAGCTAGAGAAATTACTTCATCTAGAGCATCTATTCGCTCCTCTTCGTTAGTGGTGGTACCGATAAAGTGTCTGATAGCATCACTAGAAAGTAAGACTTTGCGTTTATGGGCATGATTCTCGATAGCAGTCACTGTCCGATCATCGGCATGATGAGGGTTGGTTGAGATAGTAGCAGACTCGCCAGCGACACTAGCATAACCAACGATCGGATTACCTACCGGTAAATTATCCGGGAGTTCTAAAGTCGAGCGTACTTCTGGTACTTTTACCGAAGCCACAAACACATCTGGTCTAATTATTTCAGGAGTTGGGGACGTATGTGGAACTGGTACTTCTGCTAATTTCAGTCCACCAATACTATCGCGACGAATCACTATCAAGTAAGCGAGATAGAGCGCCCAAGCCATAAGTAGTAGATAGAAAGTAGCTGTCATAATTGGACCAGCTTCAAAACCAGTGTATGGAACCTGTGCTAGTGAAATACCGGCAATTAGCGGTTGTTGTGTTCGCACCTGTGAGACGACTACGCCTCCACCGACATCAACACTAACTTTACAAACATCATCCCTTGAACCACGTTTAGCGGTAAAGATAAAAGTCGTATCTTGCTTTGGTGAGACCCGGATAGACCCATCAAACAACTCTTCTTTGTCATCACTTAGTCGGTCCTTGGTTGTCATCAAGACATTTCTAAAAGAGTCAACCAACTCTACTTCGGTCGCCCGAGTACTGTCCCAACGTAGCGTCACCTCTTCACCACGACTAATTCGTGTCTTAGAAACTGAGAGTTCACAACTTGGAGATACAGAACCTCCCCCTCCTCCACCAGTTGTCACATCAAGAGTAACTGGACAAGAAGCTGAAGTTTTACCATCAGAAACTGTCATCGTATAAGTGGTCCTACTATTTGGTGAAACTGAAAAAGAACCATTTAGACCAGTCGCAGAGACACCTTGATCAAAACTGACTGAAGTCACACCATTCGTAGTCCAATTGAGTGTCGCTGAATCACCTCGTCTCACTGAAGTCGGACTAACCGAAAGTGAAACATTATTGGCACATGTCAAAGCTACTGGGACTGGTGGCAAAACCTCGACTTTAGTCGTACAAGAAACTGTACTAGTACCCGTTCCACCCGCGGTTAAGGTATAGATTGTCGTAGTAGCTATCGAAGCTGTCCTTGATCCATTCTTCTCAACACTTCCGAAAATTGGTGAAATACTAACTGAGCTGGCATTTTTAGTTTGCCAAGTTAGTGTACTAGTGCCACCACCAAACGGTAAAGTACTGGGGTTAGCGGTAAATGACGTACATTCTGGCACCAGGACCTCAGGTGGTTCATTAACAGTTACTGTCGTTTTACAAACCGCTTCTTGATTATTTTGTCCATACACTTTGAGCGTGAATTCAGTAGTAGCCAGTGGCGCTACAGAAGTACTACCACTTGCACTCACTTCCCCAATTGCATTATCAATCACTACTCGAGTAGCGTTTTTAGTTTGCCAAGTTAAAGTTGAAGCGTTGCCACGAGTAATAGTAGAAGGACTGGCTGTGAAAGACTCACAGAGTGGCGCAGGTGGTGTATTTTGTACCACAATGTTTGAGTTACAAGTTACAGTACTGCCATTCAAACCAAGTACCGTTAATGTGTAGTTTTGACTCGCATTTAGCGCCCCAGTGTTTTGACTACCAGAATTAGCCACCGTACCGAAGTTGGTTAAAGTCACACTAGAGGCGTTGGTAGTAGTCCAGTTTAGAGTAACTGACTCACCGTTAGCAATAGTGGTTGAAACCGGAGTTAAAGTACAAGTTGGTGGCGGAGTAACAATCTTCTCGACCTTAATAGCTGAGTGACAAGACACTGTTGAACCATCAACCCCAACGACAGTGAGCGTATAATTTTTATCGGCCGTTAAAGGACCGGTACTTTTACTACCAGAATTTGCGACTGTACCAAAATTGGTCAAAGTCACACTAGAGGCGTTGGTAGTAGTCCAGTTTAGAGTAACTGACTCACCTTCCTGAATAGTTTTGTTGGCTGGAGTAAGTTCACAAGCTGGCAGTGGTGCTGGCAAACAAAGTACGGTCACTGAAGTTGTACAACTATCACTTGAACCTGGGTTAGTAGCTACGAGGGTGTAGGTAGTATTTACTTTGATATTTGAAAAAGTTTTAGTGCCACTAGAGCCAGATACAGTTTCTCCATTTAGAGAAATATGTGAATATCCCTGGGTAGTCCAAGAAATAGTTAAGTCAGACCCATAAGTTACACTGTAGACATTAGCGTCCACATTACAGCTCTTATAGCTATAACTTGAAGAAGATGACGAAGATGAAGACGGAGACGCCATAGCGACATCAGTCGAAAATACCGCTAGTCGATTTTGTGAGTTGTATGAGCCAGTATTAAACAGCCCAAACACGAAGAAAAGTAGCATAGCTACTCCAAACACCTTTTTAGTTAAAGTAATTGCGTTCATATAAACTTAGTTATTCATAAACTTAATACTCCTACCTACACCCATGTACGCAAGAGTAACCAAGACTACGATTTTGACACCTTAAGAAGAGCACGGGGCGCCAAACCCACAGAGAAAGAGCGACTGCCTATATCTTTATATCATATCTTAATATAAGGACTTTGTCAAGGTAAAATCTAAATAACCCTTACTTCTAGCAAGTCTGCCTCCACAATATATCTATCATCAATCGAACCGAAGCTGTTACAAGTAGCTAGGATCAACCTTTGTTTAACACCAGCAATTGGTACCGTGGCGTCTTGTGCCTTTGTTCGATAAACCTTATCAACCCGATAAACATACTCCTGATCATTGGACTGCAATCTAATAGTGTCACCAAACTTTAAGTTTTGAATACCATTAAAAGCCTGGAAATTACGATTTAATACTGTTGGTAGATAGCTGGAATGTCCCAAAATAAAAACACTACCATCCCTTTCCAAAGTAGCCGAATCAGGATGTCGCACCACTCCATATAGCAATGCAGCATCTAAATCCTCTACCTTGGTTGAAGTAGGATTTAAAACTGTAATTGTTCTATCCAAGCTATCGATAATAATTGTGTCTGGTAGAAGGGGTTCGATTTCCTTACTGGCTTCTGATTCAAGCTCAGTAGAAGATGAAATAACTGACTCCGCGTTTTCTGGAGATGACTCATTTACTACAGTCTCGGTTACCGACTCGGCTTTTTCAGTTGATACTGGTTCTGGAAGCAGATCAAGCCAAGCAAAAAAAGCGTATGACAAAAGAAAGATCACAAAAAAAGTCACCAGGAAAGAAATTTTCCGGAGCAGAACGGCGTCCACTAATTCATTCCAGTTGCGGATATTCATAAAATAAGTAGTGGTGATAATAGCACACTTTAGACAAAAGTCAATATAAACTAAACGCGATTTTGCTTATGCTTGACAATACTGTATGTTATGGTAATATGAAGTTTATATGGAACCAATTACACCGGAGAAAAAACAGCCTATTATGAAAACCCTAGCAGTGGCTGGCCTGTTAGGGATCATTGTTTTTGTGGCTTGGTTAGCTGTACAGATAGTACAAGTCTTCCCTAACGCCATGACTTCCCTAGCCTCTCTAGCTAATAGTGTTTACAATTACAACCCTAACATTACGCGTGACTTAGAGCTGTCAGGGACTAGTACCATGGTCAATCATAATGACACCGCAGAAATAAAATGGGAGAACCTAAACTTACCCGGTACTTATACTTTTCTCTATGAGTGTAATCCAGGCCTAGCTTTAAATCTAAGTACATCCGAAAAGGAATATGCTGAACTGACTTGTGACAAATCTTATGAACTAGGAAATGTCGATGGAGCCACTTTGACTATCTATTCAAATAACGAACGCTTCACAGATTTGAAATACACCATCTCTTTTTATCGAACTAACTCCACGAACGCTGTAGCCTCTAACTCCGGTTCACTTACCATAGTTAATGAAGCCATTAAACTGGCTGCCGAACTTCCGGCCACCGAGACACCGATAGTTGAAACAGCTACCACTACCCCGAAGTAAAGCCAGAACCGGAGCCGGTTAAGCCGGTAGCTACTTCTACACCGACAGTAAAACCAACGCCAGTAGCCACCACTACCCCAACTAAGCCAGTGGTAACAAAACCGAAACCGACTACACCAACTTATATTTACGAAATTCCTGTTTCAAACCCGAACGGCACTACTGACCTAGTCGTGAGTTACCTTGGTACCGGACAACTATACACAAACGGCATGTTCAACAACACCGGGGTTATAAATTACAACCAACCAGGTGGAGTCCAATTCGCAGTGCACAATGTCGGCTCTAAAACGTCAGACACTTGGACCTTTGAAGCCAAACTCCCAGGTAACATTACCTACACTTCTGATAAGCAAACTCCCCTCAAACCAAATGAAAGAGCGGTACTAACTATCAGCTTTGGTCCCACCAAAGAAACCAGTACCCAGAACATAATTATTAAAATTGACACTAAGTCAGATACTAACTTTGCCACTAATTACTTAAATCAACCGGTATTAGTGCTGAGATAAAAAAACAAAAGCCGCGCCCCAAAGGGGCGCGGCTTTTTGCTTTTATACATCTACCTAAATATCTAAGTTAGCTAGGCGGGCATTAGACTGAATGAAAGATTTTCGACTAGAAACATCTGTACCCATCAAGATATCAAACACTTTATCTGCCATCTGCGCGTCATCAATATTCACTTGCTTCAAAATTCTAAACTCTGGATTCATGGTGGTTTCCCAGAGTTCATCAGCATTCATTTCTCCCAGACCCTTATAGCGTTGAATTCTAACTTTTGGTTGCTTTTTAGTAGTAGTTTCCACTCCTTCAACCGGAGCATCATCCTCTTCTACCAACTCGTCATCGGCTGACTGCTCAACCCCAAATTCCTTTAAGACCGCAAACTTTTCTTCATCACTAAAAGCATAGCGATTCTCTTTACCGTACTGAATCTTATACAGTGGTGGTTGGGCGATGTAAATAAAGCCACCTTCCACCAGAGGTTTAAAGTAACGATAAAATAGAGTTAACAGCAGTGTTCTAATGTGTGCGCCATCCACGTCAGCGTCAGTCGCAATGATAATCTTGTGGTAACGTAAGCGAGAAATATCAAACACATCCCCAATCGCAGTACCTAGCGCAATTACCACATTCTTAATCTGTTCCGAAGCCAGCATTTTGTCGATACGAGCTCGTTCGACGTTAAGGATTTTACCGCGCAAGGCCAAGATAGCTTGTGTTTTACGATCACGACCCATCTTGGCTGAACCACCAGCTGAGTCCCCTTCCACAATGAAGAGTTCTGAATCTTCGGCTTTCTTACTTTGGCAGTCGGCGAGTTTTCCTGGCAGAGACATACCTTCCAAGGCTCCTTTACGCAAGACACTATCCTTGGCCGCCTTGGCTGCCTTGCGAGCCTTAACCGCAATAATTACCTTATTGATAATCGCCTTAGCATCATCAGGATTTTCTTCCAAATAATTATTAAAAGCTTCACCAAAGACTGACTCCACTGCTCCCCGCGCTTCAACTGAACCAAGTTTAGCTTTGGTCTGTCCTTCAAACTGAATCTCTGGCATCTTAACTGAAACTACTGCTGTAATACCCTCCAGTACATCGTCACCCGTAAAACCAGCATCCTTATCTTTAACGGAAAAGAAATTATTTTTCTTAGCGTAGTTATTAAGTGTCCGCGTCAAAGCGGTTTTGAAACCGGTTACATGAGTACCGTGTTCTGGGTTATAGATGTTGTTTGCAAAAGCGGAAATACGCGGCGAAATGTCATCAACGTACTGCAATGCCACTTCCACAGTTAGAACGGCATCATCTACTTCATTCTTTTCAACATAGAAGATGTTTTTGTGGACTGGCTTTTGATAGTGATTATTAAAAGCCACTAAAGAACGAAGACCGCCTTCAAAGTAAAAGTGTTGTTGTGGCACCTCTAAGTGTTCATCAGAGATATAGTGTTTACCGCGCAAATCTAATTTCTTCTGTTGTTCTTCCGTCATCCCTCTCGCATCAATAACAGACAACTTCATAGCCTTCACCAAATAAGCTTGTTGTCGTAAGTGATTTACAATTCTCTTGTAATCGTAGTTAATCTCCTTAAAGATAGTTGGATCAGCCTGGAAAGTGATGATAGTACCTTGAAGTTTAGAGGTACCTAATTTCTTTACCTTAGCTTTGGGTTTACCGATGTTATATTCCTGAATGTGGTAACCACCATCTCGATGAATCTCAGCTATGACATGTTCTGACAGAGCATTTACCACTGAAATACCAACACCATGAAGACCCCGGAAACTTTGTAACCAGTATCCTCACCACCAAACTTACCTCCAGCATGGAGAGTACAAAGAATTGTTTCGAGAGCTGAAACTTTTGATTGTTTATGAATATCTACTGGAATACCTCGACCGTTGTCTGCTACGCGGATATAGTTATCCGGCAAGAGTACCACCTCAACCCGATCAGCAAAACCTCCCATCGCCTCGTCACGAGAGTTGTCGAAAACTTCCCAAATCAAATGATGGAGTCCGTCGGGACCGGTTGTACCAATATACATACCGGGACGCTTTCGTACTGGCTCAAGCCCCTCCAGGACGGAAATCGATGAAGCGTCGTAATTACCTTTTTTCTCTTTTTTTTCTGCCATGCCGAATGATTAACCCTTTAAAATATGATTAGTATACCAGAAAAGCCACTTTCTGTCCGACCTAATCTTGGACAGCTAGCGGGCTTCCCAGCCTTGTTTTACAACCTCATTATAGACACTATCCATAAAACCTTGCACCTCAACATCTGTCAAAGTACGCTCAAATGATTGAAATACTAGTCTAAACGCATAAGAAGTTTTACCCTCCTTACTGAAGGTGTCTAAGTGGGTAATTAACACACAGAGCGGTCCAGCTACTTTAGCTAGCACTGCTTCCACCTCTGCCACTGACACCTCCCCCGTCACCCACATCGCGACGTCACGGCTAATGGCTGGATAAACTGAAAAGGCTTTATAGTTTATCTTCGGTAGGAGATCCACTTTGTCATATTCATGCACTGGAGTTAATTTTGGTAAAAGCTTTTCCAGTGAAAATTCTACTACCCCATCTTGTCGATAATTAAACTCTGGTAACTGACCGAAAACTTTAGCGAGCGCCTCCAAAGCTTCTTCCAGTATCGGATCATCTAATTTGGCTTTATAGTTTGTGCCAGAAAGTACCGCTAAAGCAATGCGAAACTCTTCACTATCCTTAGCAAATACCGTACCGATTTCAAAAATCTTAATGGCCTTCAGTCCAAGAATGTCTCGATTAAAAGAATTTAGACTGACTGCCTCTTTAAGATTTTCTACTAAGATACTGCGCAAGTAACCTTTATCGGAAGCTAAGGCATTTTCAATTTTTACTTCGTCATGACTTCGGAAAGAACTAGTATAAACTTCAGAAAATCCCAGCGCCACTAAAGCTGTCCGTACTTTTTCAGCATAATAATGTCGACTATTGTATTCAGTCACTTCTCGTTTTTCCGGCACAATGGAAACAATGTGATGTAAACCATAGATACGACCTATTTCCTCTATCAGATCTTCGGCAATTACTAGATCATCTCGTTCAAATGGCGGATAGACCGTGACAGTTTCTGTGGTGTGCTTAGACTCATAACCAAAGCGACTTATAATCTGAATCACCTCCGCCATAGTCAGGGACAGCCCAAGCACTGAATTAATTTTCTTTAAATCGCAAGTCACGGGAGCTCTGCTAACTTTAGCGTCACCTGACTCACTACAAGTCACCAACTTACCACCGGCTACTTCAAGAATTAAATCAATCGCGCGAGATAAGGCGATTGGGACCACTCCAACGCTGATACCATTTTCATAACGTTTAGAAGCATCTGTTTGCAACTTAAGACTCCTCGCTGTTGCCCGCACCGCTTTGCGGTCGAAGTGTGCTGCCTCGAGCATAATCTTTGTCGTAGACTCATCCACGGACGCCAACTTCCCTCCCTTTACTCCCGCAATGCCAATCGGCGCATCGTTAGTTTGATCTACAATCACTGAATCTTGTGCTGACAACTCATAACTTTCACCAGTCAGAGTAACGATGCTTTCTTCAGCCTTGGCGTATCTAACTCCTATTTGGTATTGACCATCCGCCTGGCCTAGCTTATCAGCTGCAAAAGCGTGCAGGGGCTGACCTAAATCAAACATGACATAGTTAGTGGCATCAACAATATTATTGATTGAACGCTGACCAACATCCTCAAGAGCGTCCCTGAGCCACCTTGGTGAAGGACCTACTTTCACCCCCTCTATTAAAGCCACGCTGTAATAATCGCAAGTCAAACCCTGTTTCACTATCTTTATATCATCAGAGTAATCCAACTTGGTTGAAGTCAGGAACGGATCATCTTTCAGTGGCAAAGCCAGAATAGCTGACACTTCTTTAGCTACACCACGGTGGGACATTAGCCAAGCTGACTTGTCGGGTAAAACCTTTAAATCCAAAACTTTACCGTGTGGACCATCGACTAGTTCTTCCAGTTCGGAAGAATGAAAAGTAATTTGCTCTGCCAAATCAGCTGGCGGAGGGAGCTTGTCGGTAAAATATTTTTGTAACCAATTGTAAGAAAAATTCATGATAAGTTAGTAATTAAAAATTAAAAGTGATAAGTTTCAGAAGTAAAGATGCTATTTTCTTTTAATTTTATGGATAGAACTATATATAATACTCACCAGCTCTGAACACTCATCCAATAATATCTGCAACTTTGGTGAAGGGCTTCCTTTATAAGCTTTTAGTACTTCAAACCAATACATTGTCTCCCGACCTGACTTAAGAGCAATCTGAAGATAGTGACAAAAATCCTTTGTACTACCAGCCCCTTGTGCTTCATGAACATTAGCACCAACAGACGTAGCACTTCTTATTAACTGATCAGCCACAGGTACTAGTGTCCGATTAGTGCGTAGACTATCAGCAAAGCGTAAAACCTCCACTGAAAAACTGACTAATCTTAAAAAATATGCGTCCTTCCATTCTGTATCAGTTTTTTTTGTTTTAGCTTTTTCGCTTAGCATATTGATTTAACTCTTCATTATTCACTTTTAACTTTTAACTCTAAAACTGATTAATAAAGCGCAGGTCACCACTATACATCAGTCTAATATCATCAATACCATATTTAAGTACCGCCAATCGCTCCATCCCCATACCAAAAGCAAAGCCTTGGTAAACTTCCGGGTCGATTCCAGACGCCTTAAGAACATTGGGATGAACCATACCAGCCCCCATAATCTCAATCCATTTACCAGAAAGTTTATTTTCAGGATTGTAAGCAATCTTCATATCAACCTCCACGCCCGGCTCCACAAACGGAAAGAAACTGGGTCGGAAGCGCACCTCTACTTCCCCACCAAAAAATTTTGAGAAGAAATATTCGAGTACCCCCTTCATATGTCCGAGTGAAATATCCTTATCCACCATAAGTCCTTCCAACTGAAAAAATTGTGCTTCATGAGTAGCGTCAGTCGCCTCATTACGAAACACCTTACCAGGGCAAATCATCCTAATCGGTGCCTGGTGACTTTGCATAAACCTCACTTGAACTGGCGACGTATGGGTTCGCATCACTAAATCAGGCTGACCAGCCAGATAAAAAGTATCTTGCATGTCTCGTGATGGATGATCTTTAGGTACATTCAAAGAATCAAAGTTGTAAACAATTTTTTCTCGTTCTGGACCTTCAGCAAAAACAAAACCAATCTCAGCGAAAATAGCATTTATTTCTGCAATCGTAGAAGATAAAGGATGTCGGTGACCTTTTTGATGCATATTAATTATCATAGTAACACAGGCTTACACGCTCGCAATTTCTGGTAAGACTTCAAAAATTAACCCATTTTGTCTCACAAATATACCGTCACGATAGAGCAACAACTCTAAGTCAGAACCGGGATACAAAAGTTGAGTATTTTGCCACGAACGGTCGTCGATCTCAACTACATAAATTCCATCATCCAAATGCATAATCACCAAATTGCCATTAGCAGGGAAAAAATCAAAACCATGAACTGTCTGCCACTTACGATCAATTCTAATTTCTGCTCGGCAAGGTGTGGTTTGTTCATCAGCAATATCATTAAGTAACTGTTCGGCGGGTAGCTTTTTATCTTCAAACAACTCTTCCGGACTAACTGGTTTAATGACCGGGGTTTGATTTATACAGAAATAGCGAGGGACATCTTTTACATTACTACTAAGTGCTAAAGCAAATACATCATCTCCCTTTTGTACCAATGCCAATTTATCTCGTACAACTGTCGTAGTAGCTAGCTCTATTTCGTCCACTGTAGTTACCTTAGAGGTGGTCGAGAAACCAAAGGGCTTTTCTTCCTTCCCTATCGCTTGTCTCTTCATACTAGCGGTAGTCGAGGCCTTTTCTATAAATAAATCCTGCAAGAGCACAAACTCTGGACTTTGCCTCAGTGTAGTTGTTGCCGTAGAAGTGGAAAGACGAAATGGTGTCGAAGTGGTTGCAATACTTAACAGTACTGGAGTCGAACTACTTTTAGCAAAAAATACTGCCTCCCCACCAACATCTGTATACTCAGGCACCAAACGAACTCTGGGTAATAACGGCAAGTTAAACGATTCCACTTCAGTCACAATATGCGGATAAATCATTAATTCTTTAACCCAGGTATTTAGTCCAGGCCCTTGCACATGGATATTTCGCAAACCTGGTTCAAGACCTTGAATATAAAAAGCATCTCGAAAGGCTCGAGCATTAGTGACAATTTCATCATCAATATAAATATCTGTATTATTAGCGTCAGCTAAAATATAAAATCCCCCAGTGGCTGTTATTCCTGACTCTCTCTCAGAAAAGTCATAGCGATAGCCAGTCGCATAGAAAATAAAAATTGGTAAGCTTAAGATAAAAGCTAGAAGTAGTGTTCCGAACACTAATTTTCTCTGCCAAATAGATAAAGGTTTAACAATAGGTTGCATAATATAATTTATCAAACGGACCGAACTTTTGGTGTTACCCAGAAGCCCATATAACGTCCAAACATTAGCCTCGTTTGGGCGTCGAGACCAGGAATAGCACTGAAGATAATCATCGTAGCCGGAATCATTACCCACTGCAAAGCCATCACTACGTAACGAAAACGACTAGCCTTTTCTGGTCTTGGTGGAATCAGTGTTAAAGAAATAATCGAAGATACTACTAGTCCAAACATAGCCAAAATAAGTAGGTCTCTTACCATGATTGGCAAATTGTAAGACAAGACTGTCTTATGAAATTCTTGTCCACCCAGGAAAAGTGGTGCCCAGCCCAAAATAAAAAGCATGATGGGGTTAGTAACTAAAGACCAATAACCTTCAGCTTGTTGCAGGGCCAATTTAATTCTTTTGCCACGAGGGATGTCTTTGTTTTGAGTAAAATGATAAATAACGTAACAAAGATTCTCGACACCATAAGTCCAGCGTCGGTGTTGTTTATAGATCTGCACCAATGTCTGCCAAAGTGATGAACCGGCATTAGCATCCATCGAGACCGGATAAGATAACGGTACGACATCATAATTACCATTGTTGGCAATTAATAAATTCCAGAAAATCCGAGAATCCTCACTCACCATGTTGGTTTGCCAATAACCAACTTCGTAGAGGGCTTTAAAACTGACCGAGTGTGAAGAAAAAGTGGCCATCCGCTCTGGTCTTTCTTGTTGGATCATCTCCCAAAAGGTACTACTCATAGCTACTACTCGTGACACTGCCGGAGCTTCCCAAATGTTGTTATTAAAAATCGGCACTGGCTGGAAAGAACTCTTGAGTGGTTGCTTGGCCGTCATAAAATGCCAAATCAAACAATTGAAATAATCTGGGTAAAGGACAGTATCAATATCAAAAATAGACACCAAGGTGTGGTTGTAGCGAATACCGTGGGCATCCAGTACTTTTACCCGCACTTGCTCTGCCGCATAAGATGCATTAGAACCTTTACCAATCGCTTCACCAGGAACATCCATTGGATGAACTGTCGTCAAGAAAAAACCAAACTTGCCAGCGAACTTTTCCTTCATCTCCCTAAGGGTGGTAGTGGCCGACTCCCCCGCTCTTTCCTCAGCCGCTAGAACTATAATAATATTTTTATGATCATAGTTTACTTTCGCCAGGGCGTCGAGACTAGCTTCAACTACACTAGTGGGTTCCTTATAGAAAGGTAAAATGACTACGTGGTAGATGTGGTCATAGGTAAACCGAGCGATTAGTGACTGCCAATCCAAACTCATATGATGTCTGAGTCTCTTCCAGTTATAGCGTAAGTGGTAGGATAAAAAAGCCGTTTTCAGTACCCAGTACAGAGCAAAAGCAATCACAAAGTAAGCGGCAACAAAGGGTGTATAAATAGAAAGTAGCACCACCCCAATTAAAGTACCCCAAGACGCTAGACCAGGCATAATTTCCAAACAACGATAAAAAAGCCGTCGCCGGCCCTTTAACTCTGTCGCCCGTCCAACGTGGAAATCAGGTCTTCTAGCGTATGGGAGCAACTGCTCATTTTCTACCATAATGGTGTTGAGTATAGCCTTATTTTGGTAATTTTGGAAGTAAATTGCATCACAGCTACTAAGACAAGTAAACAACCACCGGACTTAGGTCCGGTGGCTTTGGTTCATCCTAGTCGGATGAATCCACTCCGAGCTATTTAAGCCGGCTGATCTGTAGTTGCTAGGAGATTAGTTTGTTAAATAGTGATGGTTGATCAACTTGATTATGATGATCTTGATGCTTCACGTACCGACGGATAATCATTTCATCTAGACCGATCGTAGAGACGAAATAACCTCTGCCCAGAGTGATTCTTTTTCATAGAGACCATGAGCACGTTTTATTTTCTTCATCCAAGCTGAGCTTTTACCTTTAATTATTTGCATCAGGTACGAGACTGAATCCCTCGGAGAAGCACTCAGTATTAAGTGGATATGATCATCTTGGATGTTTAGTTCGATTATTTCCAGTGTCTGTATTTAGTGATTGATTCAAAAGTACGTCTCAATTCATCTTTAACCTTTTGTGGTCCTAGTACCTTGCCTCGGTATTTTGGGAGTCCAGACGAGATGGTATTTCATCTCGTAGTAAATAATGTGCTAGTGTTTTAATGTAGCGTTTGCGCATACGTATTTAGGTTATTACTAAAGCTATCACTCGGCTTTAGTATATGCGTTGCCTTAACGTACTCTCCGGCTGGCCGGAGGTTTTTAGGATATGAAAAAACCGCCCGAGAGAGCCTAGGGGCGCTTCTCAAGGGTAGTGACGGATTCAAGGTGGCAATGTGAGCAACGCACGAAGCTCAAGCACCTTAGGTCAAACTTGTTCTGAAACAGAGTCGCCCCAGCAACCAGTGCCTCTAACCTCCAGTAATCCTCCACAGTAAGAATGATGAGCTTCATTTCCTTTGAATGCAAGGTGTACGCTCAAGGCACGAACAAGTTCAACACCGAAGATGTTTGTAACGATCAGGGCATCAAAATGTTGTTTATCGTCCAGTAACGCTACAGTCACTTCGGAGAGGTCGTTAACGAATAACACCTCAAAATCTGACCTTTGGCAAAACGTAGTCTCGAAAATAGGATTGCCAACTAGGTTGGTCTTCAACAATTAGCAATTTCACTACTTTTCTCCCTAGAAAACTTTCCCTGAATTTAGGTCAGGGTTACCTATGGAAGATATAATTTATATTTATCAAGAGTTTGTCAAGGTAAATTTTGAGATTAGTCATCTGTATCTGCGATACAGCATAGCCTCACTCGGAAGTCTTGAGGGGTCAAGCATAGCTTTAGAGATCTTAAATGGGTTATTGACCATCTGTATGCAAAGCATACAGATTGGCCTCACTCGGTCATGACTACGTCTGGTTGACTGGAACTGAAACTTATTGATAGATACTTTGTTGATTATTATTTATGAAGCGCTATTACACGCCATCTGTATCTGCGGATACAGATTGGCCTCACTGGAAGTCTTGAGGGGTCAAGCATAGCTTTAGAGGTCTTGAATGGGTTATTGACCATCTGTATGCAAAGCATACAGATTGGCCTCACTCGGTCATGATTACGTCTGGCTAAGGCCAGACTGGAACTACAAAAAATACCTTAAGGAAAGTTAACTTTCCTTAAGGTATTTTTTGTAGTTCCTTACTCGCTTCACTCGTATCACGACCCTCGTGTCGGAGCCATCTGTCAGATTTGAACTGACGACCCACGGTTTACAAAACCGTTGCTCTACCAACTGAGCTAAGATGGCAATGCTTCCCTACTCTACTGACCGCCTTCTGTGTTCAAAATGGAGAAACGGTTTTGTGACAAAACTTTAAAATAATCTCCCAGATTATTTTAACTCTCCAACTGAGCTAAGATGGCAATGCTTCCCTACTCTACTGACCGCCCTCTGTGTTCAAAATGGAGAAACGGTTTTGATAACTTTAAAATAATCTCCCAGATTATTTTAACTCTCCAACTGAGCTAAGATGGCCATACTACTTTTGATTTACTCTTACGAGTGACTGCTATTATGCCGTTTTTAGAAAAAAGTGCAACCCATTATTCCCGTTCTAATTTTTTGGCTTTCAGTTTTTTCTTCTGGCTATCTGTTAAAGCGGTCGACGCCTTATGTTCTACCATGGCAGTTAAGTGATTATCTTTAGTCATTAGTCTTTTTTCTGCTCGCAAAACTTTGGCTCGTTCACGATTCTCCATGAAAACCAGCTCGAGTCGGTCATAAGCCTTAACTAAAAGAGTCATAATGGTTTTCAGCATTGAATGAATACTGTAATACCAAGAAAGCTTAATGGTGTGTCTAACCAGATATTTAACCTTTGACTTCAAATACTCATACACCTTAAGGATGAGAGTGTCCAACATTTCTCGCAGACGCGGTAACAACACTCTAGCACCTTTCTGCTGTTCCCAAGAAGTAAAAAAAGCGAACAGGAGAAGTAAACCTAAGCTAGTGAAAAATAACGCTCCAGCACTAAGCATAGCTGACACTTTATTTTACTGAGAAACGTGAAATTTTTGACACCACAACGTTTTCACCAAACTTTTGTACTGCACCAGTGATCATTTCACCGATAGTAGTGTCTGGATTTTTAATGAATGGTTGCTCCAGTAGGATTTGTTCCTTGAAGTAAGATGACATCTTACCTTCAACAATCTTAGCTTGCATATCAGCTGGTTTATCGGTCACCTCAGACATAAATACTTCCTTAGCCTTTTGGGTCGCCTCCGCTGGCACTTCATCTTTAGTGATGTAAGTCGGGTTAGTGGCAGCTACGTGCATAGCCACTTCTTTAGCTAAAGCCACGAATTCTTCGTTCTTTGACACAAAGTCAGTCTCGCAACTAAGTAGAACCATTGAAGCCACTTCATTTGTATTGTGAATATAAACACCAACTGCTCCAGCTCCGAGCTCACGGTCAGACTTTTTCTCAGCTGCTTCACTACGCTTTTTCTTGAGAATAATTACCGCCTTTTCCATATCACCCCCTGCCTCTTCCAGAGCCTTCTTACACTGCATGACTGAAATTCCAGTCTTATCGCGTAATTCTTTTAGTTGTGTTGATGTTATTTCCATATACTATAAATCTCTACTTTAAATTTTGATAAAAGAATCCACCAAACCTGCTTAGGTAATGGTTAATTAGGCGCGAGGTGCGCGAGTTCGAGGACGAGATTCTGTCCGTGGCGCTACTGGCTTTGGTACAAATTCTGCTTTACCACAGCGCTTCAGAGCGGTTGTAAGTTCTTCTAGGATAACCGCTACACTTCCCCTGTAAATAGTCGTTAATAACAACTGGGTAAGTAATTTCCGACACATTACAGAAGTCAGAACTCATGATACCAATGATTGGCACTTTCATATCGCGAGCTTTTTTAACAGCAATATGATCATGTCTCGGGTCAACCACAACCATAAAGTCAATCTTATGATAGTACTAATACCCTTGAAGTTATGTTCAAGCTTAGTCGCTTCACGACCTAGCATCATGCGTTCCTTCTTAGTGTACTTACGTTCTAGTTCACCAGATTCATTACCGCTAGTAATTTCTTCTAATCGGTTGATTCTTTTTCGAATCTCAGAGAAGTTGGTTAGCATTCCTCCAATCCAACGATTGACCACAAAAGGCATTTCTACTTTGGCAGCAGCAGAAGCTACCGCCTTCACTACTTCTTCTTTAGTACCAACGAAAAGTACCGTCTTCCCGTTCATACCAGCCTCCTTTAGGACAGCTGAAGCCTTAGCGACTAAATCAGCTGTTTTTTCAAGGTCGAAAATATCGTTACCTTCCTTTGTACCATATAAATAAGGCGTCACGGTTGGATGACGTCGACTTTTTTTGAAGCCAAAGTGGGCTCCGACGCTAAATAAGCGCTCGATTAATGATGAATTATTTGTGTTTGTTGACATAAGAATACTAAGCAAAAAAGCGCACTGCGCTTAAGCCCCGTGATGCTATCATATATACTAAGTAGACGCAACATCAGAGCCGGTCCCGGTAGCCTCTTTTAAGGCTTCAATCATCGGTCCGATCCCTCCTGCCATAGTCCCCTCTATATTATGCCAAGACACCTTGATGCGATGGTCAGTGATACGGTTCTGGGGAAAGTTGTAAGTACGAATTTTTTCCGACCGATCACCAGTACCAATCTGGTCCTTACGCTCAGAGGCGTGCGCCTTAGCTTCCTCTTCTTCATGCATCGCCTCAAGTTTAGCAGTTAGGATGGTCATCGCCTTTTCACGATTCTTTAACTGAGAACGTTCAGACTGACTTCGCACCTCAATCCCTGTCGGTATATGGACTAAACGCACGGCAGTTTCTACCTTATTGACGTTTTGTCCACCAGCTCCTCCCGAACGAGAAAACTCCATCTGAATATCAGTTGGATTAACCTCAATGGTCGGCTTTCGTCTCATCGGCAAGATAGCTACTGACGCCGTCGAAGTATGGATCCGACCCGCTTTTTCCGTCACCGGAATTCTCTGCACTCGATGCACCCCAGTTTCGTAACGCAAATCATCATAGGCCTTAGGATGAATAATCTCAAAAGTCGCTTCTTTATATCCCCCCGCTGAACCCCTTGATTCATTCTCAACCGAACATAACCACCCTTGTAACCCAGCATAACTTAAGTACATATTGGCTAGTTGCTCTGCAAACAAAGCCGCTTCGTCTCCCCCAGCTCCAGCTCTTACTTCCAGTATCACTCCGTAAGGTTTATCCTCCTCAACTTTTATGGCCGCGGTAATTTTTTGCATTTCACCGTAGAGGGCCTGCCTTTGCGTTTCTAGCGCTGACACTTCTTCTTCAACTAGTAACGCCATCTCTGGATCAGACTGGCCAACGGCAATTGACTCCTCCTGTTTCTTAGTCAATTCATCAAACTGCCCAGCCAAGAACTGTGTCTTGTGGTTGTCACGAAAAGCTTGTAATTCTTCTTCTATGTATTCCATATATTAATTGTATCCTACATACAAAAAATCCGCTCGAATTTACTTCGAAGCGGACTTTTGGTTACTTAGACTTTTTAGATCCCGCTGAAGCCTTAGCTGCTCTAGCCTTAAATCTTTCGACGCGTCCAGCCGTGTCCATAATCTTCTTTGTCCAGTATAGAAAGGATGAGAAGCACTTGATACTTCTACGAATGAGACAGGGTACTCCTTGCCATCAGTCCAAGTATCAGTCTTGGTAGTATTAATAGTTGAACCTACTAAAAACCGCTCACCACTTGAGTTGTCTTTAAAAATTACTAAACGATAATTGTCCGGATGAATTTCAGCTTTCATATGTGGAGGTACTATAGCAAATATGGATAATAAAGCAACTTTTGTTAACTACCGGAGAGAACCTTCATTTCTTGATCAAGGCGCAGTTTACGATTCATTACCTGATCGCCATAGAAAGCGTTGGCTGGGTTACTAGCCCCACCCCATCCAGCATAGTAGCGCAATGCCGCTAATCTATCACTACTATGAGCGCCCGTAGCCCCGTTATCGCGCAGGAGAAGTGCTGTCGCTAAGAAAGCGTCGCGGTTATTGAATGGATTGGCTGGTAGTCCACTACCATTGATTCTTCTAATAGCATCGTTCGCCTGACTATAAGTCCAACCATTACCATTATTGACTATACCGCCGTAAATGGCCCAGGTGGAAGGAATAAACTGTGAAGGACCCATTGCTCCTCCCCAACCATATCGTTCACCATTACTAACAATCGGACATGACACTGAACGGGTCTTTGGATCAAACCCAAGGATGCTAGAGATAGCTACAAATATTGGTGCATCACGATCTGGATGCATGACCGCCTTACCTCCCCTCATATCACTATAGATACAACTACCCAAGTTGGAACCCAGGTTAGTTTCTTGTTCCAAAATCGCCAAAATCAAACCAGCTGCCACCCCAGTTTGTTTTTCAGCATACTTAGCTAACTCAACCGCTTCCGGAAAAGGAATACCGCCACCGCCACCAAGTAGCTGGAACAATGCACTACGTAACTGTGAAGCTGTCCGCTGTTGTGACTCTAGTAATTGCTGATAAGCCTTCTCTTCACCTTTAGTGACAGCTAAGATTTGCTCTTTTTCTTTTTCTTTTCTTTCAATTTCTGCTTTTTGCAATTCTTGAATCCTTTTCATCTCAGCCTCACTTTCGTGCTTTGATTCAAGCTGGTTCTTTTGAAAATGAGTATCCTGTCTAATCGATTGCAGTATACCTAGAGATTCATTCAGTGATTCTTTCAGAGATTGGTAGTTAGCCACGTCAGAAAAGAACTCCGAAAAATTTTGTTTACTAAGCATTACTTCAACCAAGGTGTAGTCATCAAGCAAGACTGACTTACGAATCAAATCAGCCAGTGAATCCTTTTGTCTGTTTAATTTTGCTTCGAGTATTTCTAGTGTTTCTTTCTTGTCAGAGATCTGGTCACTCAACTGCATGATAGCGACCGACCGGGCTTGAATACCAAGTTTGGCCTGAGTGATCTGCCCTTCTATAATAGCTACGTCTCTTTCGAGTGACTGCCTTTCAAGTTGCTTATCTTCCACTAGACGACTCTGAGTCAAGATCTGACGTTCAACATTCTGCAGTTCTGTCTCAAGTCTCAGTCGTCTCTCTGACTCTGTCTCCGCTGAAACAGTCAAAACCTGGTAACTAAAAATAGCCACCCCTAGAAATAAAACCAAAACAAACTTACCCATAATTCTCTCTAGTATAACAAAACAATCAAAACATACACACCCCTTGGCCCGAAGACCAAGGGGTGTGTATTAAATTCTAAAAGATTACTTCTCCCCTCCTTCGTCTTCAACCTTACCTTTTTGTTCAGCCGGAACGTCAGCCGCAGCGATTGTTGTTTCTTCCTCAATTACCTCCTCTACTTCTTCGGCCAAAGCCACTATCTGCTCTGGCGCTTCAGAAATTTTTACCCCCTTTGGAGCTACAATGTCAGCGACAGTGATTTTTGATTCAACCTCGGTCAGTAACGCTAGGTCCACATCGATATGTGCAGGTAAATCAGTCGCCTTGCAGGACACTGTCACTTCATGCATCACTTTATTTACTACTGCGCCTACTTTAGTAGCTGGCGCTTCACCAATAAAGTGTAGTGGTACGTGGGTGACAATTTCTTTACCTTTTTCTAGGGCATAAAAATCCACATGCACGATACCACCCTTGATTGGAGCAAAGGTTACATCTTTTACCAACACCTCAATCGGAGCACTTAGTCCTTCAAGAACAATTACGGTTGATTCCCCTGCTGTCTTAAATGTCTTTTCAAATTCTTTTCGCTCAACAAAAACCGATACTGGTTCTTGTTTTCGGCCATACACAACAGCTGGTATACGTTCTTTTAGGTATTCAGCAACTCCTCTTTTATTCTTAGTTCTTGGTTCGATTGGCAATTTTACTGTCATATGCCACAAAGATATCACACCTTTTGCTTGCATGCACTATCTCCCCACTCCAGTTACTACTTACCAAAAATCACTGACCAAGTAAGGTACAATACGCATATATGTCAGAACAATATGATTTCGTAGCGCTCGGTGACATAGTCATCGATGCATTTATAGAGCTTGATAAGGATTCCGCTGATGTCAGTCAGGATATGGACACTGGACGCCAGACACTCCATATGCCTTTTGGTAGCAAACTACCCTACAAAGACGTTAAAGTTATCAACGCTGTAGGTAATTCACCAAATGCCGCTGTCTCAGCCCATAGACTAGGTTTAAAAACTGCTTTAGTAACAAACGTCGGTCATGACCGATATGGTAAAGACTGTTTAGAAGCCTTGAGACAAGAGGGTGTTAATACCGAGTACGTAAAGGTTCACGAAGGGAAAAATACCAATTACCACTATGTTCTAAGATATGGACCAGAGCGAACTATTCTTATTAAACACTCAGAATTTCCTTATAGTTTACCTGACTTCGCTGTACCACCACGCTATCTTTACTTCTCTTCTATCGGTGAACATGGTCTCCCACATCACTTTGAAATTGCTGAATACATTAAAAATACCGAAACCAAGTTAGTCTTCCAACCAGGATCATTCCAAATCAGACTTGGTAAAGAAGCCTTAAAGGAACTTTACGCCGTTACAGAAATATTCTTCTGCAACAAAGAGGAAGCTCAAGAAATCCTTGAGACCGACGAACAACATGTTCCAACTCTACTTCGAAAACTAAAAGAACTAGGTCCAGTTTTACCGGTAGTGACTGACGGACCCCATGGTGCTTATGTGGTTGATACCGAAGACCAAGCTTGGCACATGCCAATGTACCCAGATCCAGCTGAACCAGTTGACCGTACCGGCGCTGGAGATGCTTTTGCTTCTACCTTCACCTCAGCGATTGCCCTAGGTAAAACACCGGCTGAGGCACTGGCGTGGGGACCAATTAACTCTATGTCTGTCGTCCAACAAATCGGCGCTCAGGCAGGATTGCTACCTCGCGAAGAACTACTCAAATTCCTCGATAATAAACCCGAAGATTATGTAGCCAAGAAAATTGACTAATACTTAGTCGTAAGTCTACTAAAACCCCGCGACCTTCGGTCGCGGGGTTTTAGGTCTCAAAAGCCTGCTTTTACGAATAAACACCCCAAACCTAGTACATTTGGGGTGTTTATTTGATTTTGGGTTAGTTTCGGCACTTTATTCCCGCCTCGACAATAGACTCAATTCCCATGCCATAATGCTCAATTAACTCATCAGGTTCGCCAGACTGACCGAACTGGTCGCTTACCCCTACCCGTACAATCTTGGTTGGTTTTACTGAAGACAAGTATTCAGCTACAGCACTACCGAGACCACCGGCCACTTGATGTTCTTCCACCGTGACGATGCCAGCATGTTCTTTAGTTAAGTTAAGTAATGCATCTGTATCAAGTGGTTTGATGGTTGGCATATGAAGCACAGTCACCCCTACCCCTTGCTCTTCCAATTTTTGAGCCGACTTAAGAGCATTAAACAAAAGTGTCCCTGTTACCACAATCGCGATTGGGTTTTCTAACTCAGTATTTCTTTCATACATGACCTCTGCCTTACCAATCGCAAAGGGCGACTCCAGTGTAGTTACCACTGGTGTATTACTACGCCCAACTCTAATGTAGACCGGGCCTTCATATTTAGCTGCCGCCAAGACCGCCTTTCTAGCTTCATGCACATCCGCTGGAGCAATCACAACCATATTAGGCATAACACGCATAATAGCGATATCTTCTATCGCTTGATGAGTCGCCCCATCTGGACCGACCGACACCCCGGCGTGGGCACCGATAATCTTTACATTACTATTATTATAAGCAATCGTAGTACGAATCTGTTCCCAACTACGGCCAGGAGAAAACATGGCGTAAGAAGCAATGAACGGTATCTTACCCATAGCAGACATTCCCGCTGCTACCGAAGCCATGTTTTGTTCTGCGATACCGACTTGAATAAAACGTTTTGGGAAAGTCTCAGCAAAAGGTAGGGTTCTGGTCGACTCGGTTAAGTCCGCTGAGAGAGCTACGACGCGATCATCACGCTTCCCGGCTTCTACCAAACCTTCACCAAAACCATTCCGGTTCGGTACACTACCCATTTCAGCGGTATCAAATTTTTTATCTAGGTGTTGTACTAACATAATTACGAAATATCTTCTTTAGAAATAAGTCCGGCTAAAGTACGTAATTTTTCTAAGGCCACTTCAGCTTGCTTATCTTTTGGTACTCTATCTTCTGGCCCCTTCCCTGGCGGATTGCCATGCCAGCGAAAATCTCGCTCAAAGACATCAACTCCTTTGGAGGCAATGGTGTGAGCAATAATGACTGACGGCTGACTATAGACTGCCTGAGCTTTACCAATAGCATCATTCATTGCCCGGATGTTGTGCCCATCAACTTCTTGTACATCAAAACCAAATGACTCAAATTTTTCGGCCAGTGGCTCTAGTGGCATTACATCTTTGGTATACCCATCAATCTGAATTCCATTGCGATCAATAATCATAATCAGGTTATGGAGCTTTTCTTTACCAGCCAACATCGCAGCTTCCCAAATCTGTCCTTCATTAAGTTCACCATCTCCCGCTAAACAATAAAAGTATTTTGATGAGTAGGGATTGTTAATTCTTTCGGCCAAAGCCATACCAACCGCCTGAGACAAACCAGAACCAAGTGGTCCAGAACTAGTCTCGAGTCCCGGCAACGACTCTCGGTGCGGATGTCCTTGCAAACGTGAGCCAAATTTACGTAACGTGATTAATTCCTCTACCGGAAAATACCCGGCGTGCGCTAAGGTGGCGTAGAGCACTGGGCAGATGTGTCCATTAGAAAGTACTAGTCTATCTCGTTCCTCCCACTCTGGATTCTTTGGATCATGCTGAAGGACTTTGAAGTAAAGCAAAGTAAAAATATCAGCCATACCAAGTGGTCCCGCGGTATGTCCACTACCTGCCGCCACCAACATCTCGATAATACTCTGCCTAATTTGATTGGCCTTTAATTCTAAGTTTCTAACTTCTTTAGTGGAAAGATAATGCATATTACTACTTGAGTATACCAAGCTAAGTTCAGGGCGAGTAGACTATGACTGTTAGTTAATCAACTTTGATAAATTTTGATGAGCCAGGTACGGATCAGTCGCTCCCACAATCGCTGAGCCACAAATAAAGCGATCAGCCCCAGCTTCCTTTAATCTCACAATCGTCTCAGCATTTACACTGCCGTCTATCGTAATAGGTAAAGCGGGGTAAACTTGCTTTAAACTAACGATTCTGTCCAACACCCTTTCATCAAAAGCCTGTCCCTGGGTACCAATTTCGGCTATACCCATGAGTTGTATACCATCTGTCCATTCTAGATAAGGTTCGAGGTTAGACAGTGGCGTACTATTGAGGGCAGAAATAATGATGGAGCCAGAATATTGGGTCGCAAAATCAGCTAACTCTTCCGGGGTCGTATTTTCAATATGAAAAACCAACATATCCGCTCCGGCTTTGGCCCACTGCCTACCCGCCACTACCGGGTCTTCCACCATCAGATCAACTTCGAGCGTAAACTGGTCTGTTAAATCCCTCACCTCTGACGGCTCTCCGGCTGGAGTATAGGGCCAAGAAATAAACGGGACAAACTTACCATCAACTACATCAACATGGATCTCCGGCGAAAAAGTAAGCGTACTGATTACCTCCCGTGCATGAGCAAGAGACTTCGGAATAACCGCTGGCACTATTGGTATCATATGGCGTGAATTTCCCTAGTAATAGTTTCAATCTTTTTATTTCGTCTTTGGTATTTTTCATCAGTCAGCACCTCCGCCATAAGCCACTTAGTAATAACTTCTTTGGTTTCTTCTAAGGACACAAAGCGAGCACCAATTGATAAAACATTAGCATCATTATGCGCTCTTGATAATTCAATTATTTCTGGATTACTACCGTAGTAGACAGTAGCCCTAACACGCGGAAAGCGATTAGCTACCATGGCTTCACCTTGCCCCGAACCACCAAAAATTATGGCTAGGCAAGATTCGGGATTAGTCGACACCGCACTTACGGCCAGACGAATGTAATCGGGAAAATCATCCAATGGTTCAAACGACTTTGCGCCGTGGTCAAACACCTCATAATCAGCAGACTTCAGAAGCCACTCTTTCACCGCTTCTTTATGGGCAAAGCCGGCGTGATCGGTAGCGAGATGTATTGTCCGCCTGGCTGACATACATTAACTTAAACGCTTAGCTACAGCTTGAACATGCTCTAGTAAAGTCTGAGTATAACTAGTTTCGTTATCATACCAAGCGAGCACCTTAACTAAGTTTCCACCCACTACTTTAGTGAAAGATAAGTCAGCAATGGAACCTACTCTCGAACCAATGATATCAGTCGAAACTATTTCTTCATTTGTGACCGCAAATAAGTTCTTCCAGCGATCTTCTTTAGCTGCTTTCAGCAAAGCTTCATTCACCTCTTCCACCGTTGTGTCACGCTTGGCGATAAAAGTGACGTCCACAATAGACCCGACCGGGACCGGCACTCGCATCGCAATCCCATCAAACTTACCAGACAATTCGGGATGAGCTAGTGTGGTAGCAATAGCTGCGCCTGTAGTGCTCGGAATGATATTGAGCGCAGCTGCCCGGCCAGCCCGTCTATCCTTCTTACTTGGTGCGTCTACTAGAGATTGTGAAGCAGTGTATGCGTGTACGGTATTTAGCACCGCCTTATCAATACCAATCGCCTCCTTCAAAATAGCGATCAGTGGACTGGTGGCGTTGGTAGTACAGCTGGCATTAGAAGAAATCTGACAGGTGTTTAAGCGATCTTCATTTACGCCCATCAAAACCGTCGCTCCAGTTGCTCCAGGAATATCCTCTGCCCCCTTAGCTGGTGCTGAGATAACTACTCGCTTGGCTCCGGCATCTAGGTGTAGCTTGGAACCTTCATAGGTAGTAAAGAATCCAGTCGACTCAACCACCACATCGATATTCATATCTCGCCAAGGTAACTTAGCTGGCTCACGCTCTTGCACAAAGGCTACTTTCTTACCCTGTATATGTAGAGCTCCTTCTTTCACTTCTACCGAAAATGGACTGCGTCCATAGACAGAGTCATACTCAAGTAAATAAGCCAGGTTTTCTAAATCACCCAAGTCATTGACGGCGACCACTTCAAAATTAGGATTGCCGTAAGCTAGGCGGAAGAATGTTCGACCAATACGACCAAAACCATTAATTGCAACACGAATCATACGATATAAAAATAAATAAACTAATTAACTCTAACTACTATAACGATAAAATCAAAAATCGACACTATTTCTTATCCTCATCTTCTTCAGTGCGACGCCAAAAGAAGAAAAATAAGAAGAGCCGAAAAGAACTCCAGACCGATAAGGTACTTTTTCATGTCTCCCGAAAAAGAATCGACGATTGCATCCGGGAAAATAACTTCCTTCCCACCCTGATGCTTTAGAGCTTTGAAGTCTAACTGTTTTTGATATTTACCAACTAACATCCGCTCATAATCAAAGATCTCAATTTGTAACCTGGAAACACCTAGGACATTTAGCGGTGCGATAGTGGCCTCATAAGCATCGCCATCGTTGTTGATTTTAAGTAAAAACGAGTAGCTACGACGATGATCAGTCGGATCAAGTAAGGTAACAATAATCGACTTCAAATGTTTTGGTAAAGCATCATGGGTAATGGAAATCGTAAATGGTTCTAGGTGTGAGAGTGCGATACTATCACTTAAGAAGGTGAAAACGTTCACTCCCTGACTAACTACAATGTCATTGATATCTAAACCAAACAAAGGTATATCGGGAGTAACCGGCACACCCGTGCTACTAGCAGTTGAAGAACCAACCTCTATCACTTCACCGGAACCACTTAGATAAGCCGAAACTACTGCCCCCGAAGAAACCGTCCCATCCTCTCCAATAACAAAGACTGTGTAGTATTGTGGCGAATGGATATTTAAAGCACCTCTATCAAGATAACTCTCCCCTAGTCCTTCATAAACAAAAGCACCATCCAAAGGGTCACTTGGGTAACCTAGATGATTTCTAACAATGCGGATTTTAGTGTAATCACCTATCGGCAACTGCCAAGTTAGTTTAACGTCTCGGTCTAAAACTTCGGCTGTTAACCGGCTAACATTTTGGACATTTTGTACACCCTGACTAACTGCAGTCCTAAAATAACCAGTTTTAATGACCACATTAATACCGGCCGGTGAAGTACCTACTAATTCATACAGGTAAACCGTGTCTGGTTCTAGGTTAGTAATTACCGTGTTATGGGTAGCTTGATAAGTTTCATTGGCAATATAACCACCATCATAAGCATCGGTCCTGCCCCAACGTAAAAAGTAACGTGATGGTACATTCGTTTGCCACACCAAAGACGCACTATTGATCTGGGTTTGAATATTAATATTCTTTAAGATAATTGTTTGATTGGAATTTATGTTACTAGACGGAGAAGTAGTACTAACAGTACTGGTCGGTTGAACCGGTGCCTCTAAAGTGGTGGTAGCTAGTGCGTTTGAGGTACTGGAAATGTTATTGGTCCAGTCAAAAGCATAAACTTCATAGCTATAAGTAGTAGAGGCGGTTAGTCCGGTATCAGAAAAATTAGTCAAAGTGGTGGTCGCCCTAGGAGTACCATCACGAAGTAGCACATAACCACCCATTAAGTAATCATCGGTTGAAGTTGACCAACTGATATCGATTTGAGTCGACGCTACTGGTGTCACCGATAGTAAGGTAGGTGTCGTCGGTGGATTTGCATCGTCAACTATAGTGGTTCTAATGGTAAAGTCACTAGTAGCTGCGGTAACTAAAAAAGGTAGAGATAATAAAACTAAAGATAAAAAATACTGTCTCATAGTGGCAGAGCCGTCAAAGTGGTAGTAGCCACATAATCACCGGCCGGTACCACTATATTACCACCAAGCCCCACCTTAAAATGAATGGTGGTAGTTGCTCCAAGTGGCTGATTACCACCACTACCCAAAGCAATTATTCTAGGTGAAGTCGAAAGCCCATCCCAACAACTGAGATATGTATCAACAGACCCGGTATTACAGACCCCACCAAAATCCCTAAAAGCTTGCGTAATATCAGGACCACTTGGTGAATAACCAAAATGCGCATCAGTGACGCCAGTAGTAAACGTAAAATCAGGGTCGCCAGCTGGGACATAGTCAGCAATCGTATCAATGCCTTTTTGCATGGCTGGCGCAGACTCAGCTTCGATAGTAAGCTGGTAACCACTTGGACTATCAGTCAAGATTACTACTGAAGTAGTACCGTTTGATTCTCCACCAGTGATTCCTCCAATTCCGTCATACATCACAACCGAGGCCGGAGCAGTCATACTAAGAAAAACTTCTTGCATTTGCTGGTACCCAGCTCGCAAAGAGTAAGAGGGACTATTTGACTCACCAGTAGCTATCTCTCCTGCCGTACTCTCTAGTGAATAATTGGTTGAAGTAGACAAACCACCAGCAAAGTTAATACTGTCACTTTCTAACTGGTAACTAGGACTCGTTCGTACTTGTGCCTGACTAACAGTAAGTACAGACAAAACCAAAACGGTAATGACCAAAGCGTTCGTAGTCAGTGATGTTAAATAACTAAAACTGAGCATAACTTAAGTCTTCCTTTTAAATTCAAAAGTTCGGAAAAAGAAACGCAATCCCAGTAAAATAATAAATACGGTTAAGAAAATTCCACCCACCACCTTCCAAGGTAGAACCCAGAAAACCACTTGCCTTTCATCTACAATGTCATCGTAGCCACGATTTACAAATACCGTCGCCGTATACCGTCCAAATAAAATTTCTCGGTCCCAAATAATTTCCCTGGAGCGAAGTGACTTAGGTAGTACGAACCAAGGCTCAAGTTCAACGAATCCTACTTCTTCACCAAAGATATTCTTGATTCGAAGTTCACCGTAGGGATTGAGGTGAATAGAACCGGAGTTTTCATATAAAATACTAAAGTTAATTGGTCCTTTTTCATACCACCAACTTTTACTAGCTAAAAAGACATCCTTAGTCTCTCCAGAATAATTAATATCACCTGGCACAGTGACGAAGAAGAGCGTCCCTACTCGAGCGATGATTGGCGAGCGGGCCGTAGCACCAGTCTCTTCTTCCTCATCAGTGGTCACAGTCGAAATCAAAACCGTACCGTAAAAGCCACCTGGTTCAGCATTGGGCGGAATAGTGACTGTCACCGGTATCCTAGCTCTCTCACCCAAATCTAACGTGAAAGTATTTTCTGGAAAAGAAATATAGTTCTTTATGGTATATGGCCCTGTTTGACCACCAAGCAAATTAACCGACTGATCACCATCAGCTGAACCAGCGATATCTTCTACCGTTATCTCGAACGTCCGATTATCACTAATTCGATTGGCAACAGATATTTCTACGACCGTGGACTGACCTGGCTTCACTTCAATTTCAGCCCGTCCCGGACCAACGACAAAATCACCAACCGCTAAGTTATCACCAGTTAGCTTTTCTACTCTAAACCATGGCGTTTTAACTTCGGGTTTTGGTAATAAAGTTGCTTCAATCGCTTCTTCTGTCGAAGTGCCTGCAGTCTCGCTACTCTCCTGGGCCTGCAACATTGTTGGCAAACACAAAAATAAACTAACGAGAATCAGTAGAATAATTACAATGAAATTGAGTCGAAAATTGGTAGTCATATTATGTGACTACAGTACCTCTATTGGTTAAGGGCCGTCAAGGTTGCGGTAGCAGTATATGTGTCAGCTACTAGAGAAGGATTTGGGTTATTAGGGACGTGGATACGGAAATTTATAGTACTAGTAGCGCCTGCAGTAGCCGCTGTGTTGCGGTCAATGATTCTAAAGCCACTAGTACTTGGTCCCATCCAACAATTTGCTCCACCTCCTGGAGTAGCACCAGCGTCACAAGCAGCACCGTTATGAACGAAAGAAGGATCTACATCAGAGGGATCTGTTGCATCTACTGTATAAGCAAATACAGCTGACGTGCTAGCAGTAGAAAAGGTGTAGTCTGGCACAGTTGAAGACGCCGGGGCGTAGTTACGGATAGATTGACTCAAACTACTATCACCACGCATAGCATGTGGAGTACCATTGTTGAAGAAAGATATTTCCATGTAATAACCAGTGTTACTGTTAGTTCTTACTACTGCTGTAGTAGTACCGTTAGCGGTACCACCAGTAATACCGTTGATAGTACCCGTAGCCACCACATTGGCCGCATTAACTAGGAAAGAAATCTCATCTGTAATCGTTTGCTTAATGGTGAATGGGCCACTAGTAACCGCTTAACCAACCAGTTCAAGAAAGAAGAAACTCGCACAAGCAAAAGTGGCAATAAGCACTGAAGCCAGAAGTACTTGGTAGGTTGATTTTAGGTAAAATTTTGTGTTCATAAATAATATATGTGGTGGTTTTAATAATTCTTTATCTGTTAATTTTAGCAAAATAATCGCTTTTTTTATGTTCATTTATAGACATTTGTGTATAACCCGCTCGGGTGATAACGGCCGAAACCTACGGTTTCGGCCGTTATCTTTCTAAATCCCTCCACCGCCACCTGCTCCACCACCCCCAGCCTGGTGGTAAACCCGGACTTCCAGGGCGTCTATTTGTATAGCAAATGGTCCCATATCTTTAGAAGCAGTGACTCTGAGGCGGAAAAGGTGAACTGTTGAACTCACTGGGGTCCAAGAGCGACCCCAAGTGTCGGTACCACCTCCCACGGTATAGACCACGTCAGAGCCAGTCAGGGTTGGAGTAGCTTTAGCGGTGGTGTACGAAGAACCTCCGTCCCAAGAGATGGCGACATCTATAGCACCAGAGCCTTCTCCAGGGTTATCGAGTGACGCATCCAACTTCACCGCTAATCCCTGTATTGTATTCTCGCTTGGGACATTGAAACCGAAGTTGGTGTAGCTTTGCTTAGAGTTATTGAAACTAGCAAATGCGTAGACTCCGTCTGAGTTGTATGCATTAGTCGGATCAGCCCAATCATTATCAGCTCCTAGTCCCGTCGGCTTATAGTAATCTGGGTCCGGAGCAATATTCGCTCCGTCAGTTCCCTGTCCGGTTTCGCCACCAGTTCCACTACCACCACCAGTTTCCACTGAGGCGCCTGGTGGCGGTGTACCGCCAATTTGGCTACTGCCACCACCCGAACTTCCATTTCTAAGGTGTTGAATATTTGAGGTAGTATTAATTGGATAAAGAGCAAAACCAGAAGTCAGTCCGATATTAGTGAAGCTGGTGGTATTGATACTAAAGACCACAGACGAACCTTGCGAGATAGAGGTGGTGTCTCCGATCATAATGTAGTTATGAGTGGTGGTGGAGAGGAAGTCGGTGCTGAAAGTAATAGCACCATGCTGACCATTGATGGTGAGGATTCCACTACCGTCGATGAGAGTGTCACCACCATCAATAGCTCCATCACTGTTATTGTCACGGTAGAGATCAAAGTTTCCAATGTTGGTAGCGTCGATTTTATCAATACCACTGAGAGTAATGACGGCGTCGGTGATGGTAGCTGACTCGCCGGTTGGTGTAAGTTTGAAGTTAAAGAGTGGAACGGAGGTGCGGTTTTGGAATGAGAATTGGTTGCTGGCTTGGCCGGCGTCGTGGTTTGAGGCTGTGAGAGCACCAGTAAGTTTAATGGTTTCAAAACTTAAGTTAGCTGGGTCACCAATACTATCTCCATCGGTGTGTAGAGCCAGCTGACTAGTTGTTGAAGAAACTGTCCCAAAACTACCGAACTTTATTCCATCAATAAACAAGGTTTCTCCTGGTGAAAAATCAGATTCTACATTAATAACTAACGTAGCCCCATCATCGACATAAACCTCTGGACTAGAAACTTTTTCAATAGCTGAACCAGTAAAAGAGGCTGGTACTGGAATCAAAGCGTAAATTAGTAGTACTAGTAGCAATCGTTATACGAATATCATTTATCGCAGTAATACTCGGTGATTCTGATTCAGTTATAGTTACTCTACCTATACTAGTAGTAGCTTGACCAGTATAGAATTGTAGATCAGACTCTAAACTTATAGTTGGTATAGCTGGTGCAACAAAGCTCCAACACTCCGTATTCCCACCATCAGTATTATTACCAGTTGAGACATCAATAATCTCCTCCATTACTACCACAAGCACTGGAGTCTTGGACTCTGGTGTACGTGACAACAGTAGATCCAGATACAATTAGATTTGACTTAGTGCCAGTTGCGGTAGAACCGAAAGAAATCGGCGCAGTGGATGAACCGTTTAAGGTGAGGTTAGCGATGGTTGAGGTAGCGCCGGAGAGTAGACCTATATATGTACTACCGTCGGCGGTAAAAGTATCCCCGACCGTGAGAGCAGAATTGAAAGTGGTGGTGCCGGTGCGACTATTGTTTTTGAGATAGAGGTTGTTGAAAGTAGTGGTACCAGATAGAGACTGAGGGTTAGAACCAGTGAGGTAGGTAGTGTTTCCTGTTGTGGTTAGTGTGCCGTCGTTGTGATAGTTGCCTGATATTGAAAGCGCGGTTGGGGTGACGACGGTACTACTGGCAGAGACGATGAAGTTGCTAGTGCTGGCGTTGTTTGCGAAGGTCTTCGTGCCACTGCCGGTGAAGGAGAGGTTACCGAGAGTGGAGGCGCCGGTAAGCGTACCCGAAAATGATTGATCTGCGCCACTGAGTGTAGTAGTAGAGATGTGAGAGGTCATAGCACGATAAGAAGCGGTAGCATTCCTGCCACAAAGAGACCGTTGCCGTAAGTGACTGCTTGCCACGAATTATCGGCCGCACTAGTACGACTAGTCCATGTGACACCGTCGGTAGAAGTCATGACACGATTACCGCTGCCAGTTGACGCCACTGCCACAAAGAGACCGTTGCCGTAAGTGACTGCTTGCCACAATTATCGGCCGCACTAGTACGACTAGTCCATGTGACACCGTCAGTAGAAGTCATGACTTGACCGCTGCCAGTTGACGCCACTGCCACAAAGAGACCGTTGCCGTAAGTGACTGCTTGCCAGCTATTGCTAGAGGCTCCTGTTTGTAATGTCCAAGTAATACCATCTGGAGAAGTCATGACATTAGAGGTAGTAGAACTTGCGGACACTGCCACAAAGAGACCGTTGCCGTAAGTGACAGAAGTCCAGTTATTATTCGCTGCACTGGTACTTGTGGCCCAAACGGTGCCGTCTAAAGACCTCATTACCGATTGCCACTGCCAGTTGACGCCACTGCCACAAGAGACCGTTGCCGTAAGTGACTGATCGCCAATTGTTATTGACGGCCGCGGTACGAGCTGTCCAATTAATGCCATCTGGTGAGGTCATCACCCGATCGTTAATCGTGCCGAGTCCATTATCTGAAACAGCCACAAAGAGACCATTAGCGAAGGCGATAGAATTCCAACATTTTTATGGCACTTTCATAATAGCTCCATTCAATACTCGTTAGTAGAGACAAAGACTCTACCAATTCCATCATTACCACCGCCACAAACCGACCATTACCGTAGACTACTGACTTAGCCCAGAGTGTAGTGGTGGTAGCAAGCCCTAGTGTCCATTTCGCTCCGCCATGGGTCGTCGTACTGTTGTTTATGTAGTTACCAGTGAGCGTGAGACTCTCTGGCACAATCACTTCCCCACTCGCACTCTCGACGACGAAGTTATTTGCCGCCATTGAAGTGGAAGCAAAGGTCTTAGTGCCAGAACCAGTAAAGACCGTGTTCGCAAAGGCCGAAGTCCCGGTCGCTTTACCGGCGATAGTCTGGGCAGTCGTACCACTGAAGGTGGTGGTGGAAGTAGTTGCGGTAATAAACGCACCGTTATTGGTGTAGTTGCCGGAGATCGAAAGTTGCGCTGGGGCAGTCACACTCTTCCCCTCGCAATCATGAAGTTAGTGGTGGAAGCATTTACACCGAAAGTAAACCCCGCCCGCCCGACGATAAATAATTCCGCTATTACTGGAACCAGCATAAAGTGACCCATCACTTGTATTTACGGCCATAGAATAAATATATGATTCATCAGTATCATAAGCGACTGTGAAGTCACCGGAAGCGTCGCAACCAGTTGAGAGTAGACAACGGTAGATGATGCCACCTGTACCAGAACCAGCGTAGAGGACGCCGTTGACGGAGTCGATGGTTAAATATTGTATATAGCTTTCCGGAGAATCATAAGCGACTGTAAAGTCGCCCGAAGCGTCGCAACCAGTTGAGAGTAGACAACGGTATAGAACACCCTCGTTACCACTGCCAGCGTAGAGGACGCCGTTTGTAACGTCTATAACTATAGATTGGATAGCCCAAGCTGGAGAATCATAAGCCGTTGTAAAATCTCCAGAAGCGTCGCAACCAGTTGAGAGTAGACAACGGTAGATGATGCCGTTAAAAATTCCTGTTCCGACATATAGGACACCATTGACGGAGTCGATGGTGAGGGATGGTATGGTCCATTCTGGAGTATCATAAGCTGTTGTAAAATCTCCGGAAGCGTCGCAACCAGTTGAGAGTAGGCAGCGGTAGATGATGCCACCACTACCAGAACCGGCGTAGAGGACGCCATTGGCGGAATCGATGGTGAGGGAGTAAATAAATGTTTCTGAAGTATCGTAAGCAGTTGCAAAGTCGCCAGAATCATCACAACCCGTCGAGAGGACACATCGGTAGATGATACCTCCTGTAGCTGAACCGGCATAGAGGACGCCATTGGCGTAGTCGATAGTGAGAGATTGAATATAACCTTGCGTAGAATCATAAGCAACTGTGAAGTCGCCGGAAGCGTCGCAACCAGTTGAGAGTAAGCAACGGTACAGGATACCGTTATTACTAGAACCAACGTAGAGGACACCATTGACGGAGTCGATAACTAAGGAGTGTATAGCTGAATCCGGTGTATCATAGACCGTGGTAAAAAAATCTAAACCGACACCCTCAATTGATACATTTCCTAAAGCAGAAGTATCACTTAACGTACCAGTTGCTATAGCGCCGGATCCAGACAAATTAAGTACTCCACTATTATTAGTAAAAATTCCACTTTGAGTAAAATTACCAGCAATGGTTAATTCTCCGCTTGGCGCTACTACAGTTGAACCATTTTCATTAACCAGATTGCCGTAGATAAGAGCATTGTCTGAAAAAGTCTTTACACCCGCTCCACTAAAATGACTACTTGGTAGGGCTGATATTCCCGTTAAAGTACCAGATAAAATCTGTTCACTATCACCATTAAAATAGAACCGGGCCGAAGAAGCAGCAGACGAAGTACCGTTTTGAGTGTAATCACCAGACACAACTAAAAAATCAGGTGTATAGAAAGTACTGAGAGAATTAGTAGTAAAGTTATCGGTATGTAAACTATTACCCCTTAAATTACAGCCTGAACCAAGAACACAACGATAAATGATACCAGTGATACCAGAACCGGCGTAGAGGACACCACTATCTACATCAACCACTAAGGACGTTATCTCATTCTCAGCAGTATCATAAGCAACTATAAAATCCTCCGCCGCATCGCAATTAGTGTACAGGAGGCAACGATAGATGAAACCGCCTGTACCAGAACCGGCGTAGAGAACGCCATTGGCGGAATCGATGATGAGGGATTGAATATAACTTTCTGAAGTATCGTAAGCGACTGTGAAGTCACCAGAAGCATCACAAGCAGTACTAAGGTCACAGCGGTAGATAATACCACCACTACCAGAACCGGCGTAGAGGACGCCGTTGACGGATTCGATGGTGAGGGAGTCGATGAATAAGTTTCTGAAGTATCGTAAGCGACTGTGAAGTCACCAGAAGCATCACAAGCAGTACTAAGGTCACAGCGGTAGATAATACCACCACTACCAGAACCGGCGTAGAGGACGCCGTTGACAGAATCGATGATAAGGATTGGATGAATATTTCGGAAGTATCGTAAGCAACCGTAAAATCACCAGAAGCATCACAAGCAGTACTAAGTAGACAGCGATAGATGATACCACCATTGCCAGAACCGGCGTAGAGGACGCCGTTGACAGAATCGATGGTGAGGGAGTAGATACTTGGCCATATACTATCATAAGCGGTTGTAAAATCTCCAGAAGCGTCGCAATTAGTCGACAAGTCACAGCGATAGATAATGCCGCTTACTACCAGAACCGGCGTAGAGGACGCCGTTGACGGAGTCGATGGTGAGGGAGTAGATGTATAATGCTGGAGAATCATACGCCTCCGTAAAATCACCCGAGGAATCGCAACCAGTAGAGAGGGCGCAACGGTAGATGATGCCACTATTACCTGAACCAGCGTAGAGGACACCGTTAGCGGAATCTACCGCCATTGAATAAATATATGTTTCAGAAGTATCCGTAGCCACAGTAAACATATCTGCTACTGATTTCGATCCTACCCCATCAAAAGTAAGGTTGTATAACGGTGACGAAGTCGCAAATTGACCTGACAAAGTCTGGTTACTGGAAGAGGAAATAATAAGCGTACCAGAACTATGGATGAAGGTACCGTACTGGTTGTAGTTACCTTCTATAGTGAGAGTTGAAGTAGGGGCGATAAAGAGTCCTTTATTTTGTAAATCACCAGTGACTGTTAAATTGCTTGATGCGCTAGTAGTGCCACTTAATATATTTAGGTTAGTGGTGGAGGCGTTATCTATAAATTCGACAATACCATTCAGGTGAGATTACCCGATTATTTGAACCAAAAGCTTACCTCTAAATTTACCTGCAGGTTGAATCGCCTTCAAATCAAAAACATAAGTTCGCAACCGGTGGCGGAGCCGGAGTCTGGGAGCAGGCGGTGACGCTCACTTTGCCAACATAGAGATTGTTATTAAATATAGAGATATTTCTTACCTGAATACTCCCTACCCACATCATTCCCTGAAGCATCTCGCCCGGCGACGTAGTCGGGTTCGTGGAAGAAGAGATGTCAAAGACCATTAGCTCGCAACCGGTGGCGGAGCCGGGAGTCTGGGAGCAGGCGGTGGAGTTACCTTGTTTACCTAAATATATATAATTACTTAAAGCAGTAACGAATTGAAAGGATAAAGAAGATATTCCACTACCATCACCTGAGGCGTCTCGCCCGGCGACGTAGATCGGGTTCGTGGAAGAAGAGATGTCAAAGACCATTAGCTCGCAACCGATGGCGGAGCCGGCGACTTGGGAGCAGGCGGTGGCGTTACCATTTTTGGCAATATAAGGTATTGGTCATTTATTGTAATAGTGTTGATTTGAACACTTCCCGTACCCACCTCATCCCCTGAAGCATCCCGGCCAGCAACATAGACTGGGTTCGTAACTGGAATATCAAAGACCATAAGTTCGCAACCGATAGCGGACCGGAGTCTGGGAGCAAGCGGTGGCGTTACCTACCAACATAGAGATGGTTAAAAAAAGCAAAATAACCAAAAGATACCGCACTACCGTCCCGAAGCATCTCGCCACGAAGTCGCAAATTGACCTGACAAAGTCTGGTTACTGGAAGAGGAAATAATAAGCGTACCAGAACTATGGATGAAGGTACCGTACTGGTTGTAGTTACCTTCTATAGTGAGAGTTGAAGTAGGGGCGATAAAGAGTCCTTTATTTTGTAAATCACCAGTGACTGTTAAATTGCTTGATGCGCTAGTAGTGCCACTTAATATATTTAGGTTAGTGGTGGAGGCGTTATCTATAAATTCGACAATACCATTCAAGGTGAGATTACCCAGATTATTTGAACCAAAAAGCTTACCTCTAAATTTACCTGCAGGTTGAATCGCCTTCAAATCAAAAAACATAAGTTCGCAACCGGTGGCGGAGCCGGGAGTCTGGGAGCAGGCGGTGACGCTGCCACTTTTGCCAACATAGAGATTGTTATTAAATATAGAGATATTTCTTACCTGAATACTCCCCGTACCCACATCATTCCCTGAAGCATCTCGCCCGGCGACGTAGATCGGGTTCGTGGAAGAAGAGATGTCAAAGACCATTAGCTCGCAACCGATGGCGGAGCCTGGGGTTTGGGAGCAGGCGGTGGCGTTACCTTGTCTGCCTAAGTACAGGTAGTTACCTACAGTAACAATACTGTTAACTGAAGCTGATACTGTACCAGAATCATCACCTGAAGCGTCACGGCCGGCTAAATACCCTGCTACCTCCGCCTGCAGATTCTGCATATAGAGAATACCAGTGTTGTCGTTGAATGTTCCGTAATTAATGAAATTGCCAGTAATAGTAAGTGAAGTAGTAGGAGAGTTTAGTGTGCCGTTTTTAATCGTGAGATTAGTAGTGGTGGCGGCAGAATTAATTGACCATGCTCCACCAACTCCATTGAAAGTAAGATCCGCTAAATTGTCGAGTATTGTTTGCGGTGCTGTAATAGTATTACCAGTAGTGGTACTAATGAAAGTTAAAGTGTTACCAAAACTAAAAGTAGTCAAGGCAGTGGAGGTAGCTACGAAGCTAGCACCAACATTGATGTTTCCTCCGGGCGCGTAATTAGTGTTGGCGGCCAGATACAGATTCTGCTGGTAGCCCGTGGTGAGATTATTATCTGAGACAATAAGCTTCAAGTCACTGTCTTGGCTGTTGGTATAGAAAGCTAAGTTTGCATTCGTAGTAGTAGTACTTACTCCTCCTTCATTTTTAATGATAACGTAATTCTGAAAAAGATCTAGATTAACAATGTCAGCGGTACTCGAAGCTTTAGTAGTGATCGAAGCCGTAGTCGAAGCATCACCATCCACAAAGATAGTAATGGGAGTCCCAGCCACGATGGAGTGACCATCTGGAATAATGATGGAATAAGTACCAGCCCCACTATCTGTTGACGTACTGTGAGTACTCACAGTACTAGTACCAACTGCTGCCTTGATAGTCTTGTCGGAAGTGATCGGGGTTACCCCTTCGTCAGAGTACAAGGTACCAGAAAGAGTAAGGGTGGCCGCTGAAGCTAAGTTAGTAAGACTAAAGAAAAAAATTAAACTTAAGACTACAGTAGCTGGTCGGAAAATAAACCAGATACCAGGCTTCAACACTTCCCTCTCTAAAGCTAATAAACGACCGGACATGTTAAGCTCAATTTTAACTTAATTAAGCTTATTTACTTAGGTTTTTTATTCACAATTAATTTAAAAATTATTAATTTAAAATTAAAAGTTTTAATCTAAAATTTGAACCATCAGACATCTATGATTTTAAGGAAAACTCCAAAGGCCGGAAGCTTCGCTTCCCGCCTGTTACTACCCCACACTACCACGCCACCAATCTTTAAGACAAAGAAGTCTAAACTCACCACTTAACTAGACTTATACAAATTAATTTTTCAGTCTCTAAATTAGACTTGATCTTCTTGTGTTTAATCTCGGCTAGCCGATATAACTATATTTATAATATTATTTTAGATAGAAGCCTTTCCTTTCACAGTCTACTCTAACCGCTTAAAAAGTACCCTCCGGGCTATCCCAAGACCCAAAAACCTGCGGTTTTTGGGTCTTGGGATAGCCTCCAAATACCACCTCTTACTCACCACCACACACCCCATTATCATTCCTTTCACCAACTTCCCTCTCCACCAATTTCCTATTATCCATCCTCCTTTAGTTTGACTTTAGATGGCTAATTGTTATAATTAGGACATCACCAACGGAAAAGTCCACCCTGCTAGGTTTCGTCCTATCAGGGCCTTTTCTTTTAATACTTAGCTAGTAATTGTTGTATCGGTAGCTGTACCTGTCTCTGTTTGATTTACTTCATTATTAGCTGACTCTTCCTCTGTCGTCTCCTCTACTACTACCTCATCATTTGTTACTTCTACGTCTTCTGTTTCAGTATTCTCTACCTGTTCTGACTCAAGATCTCCATCCTCCTCAGACTCTGCCTCGTCAACCACTGGTTCTGTACCGGTCGCGGTGGTGGTACCGGTGTCAGATACAACTGGTGGAACATCATTTTCCTCTTCCACTGGAGTTTCTAGCGTACTTCCTCCACCTTGGTTACCTGTATTCGACTGGTTTGTGGAACCAGTATTATTTAGTAGCTGGCGTAGGTCGCTAGCATTGATACAGACCCCGTCCACACAGAGTTCGCTTGTCTCCACCTTCTCCGCCTTAAGCTTGAAGATAGACAGTACCCCATCCACAAAGTTATTAGCTAGATTGACTAGTCTCTCCCATACTGTCTCTACTACACTATTATTAGTCGTGTCAGTAGTACTGGCAGTAGCTAACAGGGCCGCTAACATATTCATTCCCTTCTCATCGAGATAACGGTACTTAAGATCAACAAACATCACGATTTGGCCAACCTTGACGGTTTCTTCACTATTTAAAGCTATCGTCTCACTCTTAGTCTTAGCGAGGGTGCGCAAGGCTTTATCCTTAGCCGTTTGCAAAGCTAGGGCATCGGCTTCTTCGTATCTAGCTTCTGTGGTAGTCGAAATGAGTGGAACACAGGGTTCTTCTCCCCGAAGCATTACCACCACCATAATAACAACCGTCATCAAGGCGAGCGTCATTCACCCGGTCAATTGGCGTGTATTCTGGGACGATGATACTTTCACCGAATTGATTGATATAGGTCTCACTGTAGGCGCGTCCAGGATTGAAGTCTTCTAGGGCGCGACCAACTACGATGCCAGTAGAAGAAGCCTTCATAGCCACACCAGGAATAGAAGACAGCATAAGTTCATCCCCAGCTTTAATGTCACCATTTTCATTAGAGAGCCTAACTGGCACACGTCCCTTAAGAGCAATTGGATGTCCTTCTTCCCCACTATTTAGTGAAACGTCGTCTTGTCCCATGAGAAGACCTGGTAAGGTAGAAACGACGCCAAGAACCTTATCTGAGCTAGAAGCATTAGCCCGACCGACAGAAAGACCACTCTTCAGGTAGACAATTTCACCAGGGACCAGGTCTTCATTTGAGAAGTACATTTCCGCTAAGTCAGAGTTACCAGTCGCTGAAGACACTGAGGTAATACGACCGGTGGTCGAGGCGGTACAAGATCCATCATTATCGACACAGATACCACCGTAGCCAATCTGCAGACCGGCGTTATTAGTAGTACCGTTACCAATAGTGAGCATACCGTAGGCACCCACGGTGTAGATAGAAGTACCAGCGTTCTTAAGGTCAATGAAGCGAGAAGCGGTAGTAGAAGAGAAAGAGCCACCAGCGTTACCGAAGTTCATGAGAAGTCCAGTACCAGTAAAGGTGGAGGTGTCTTGGAAGAGTTTAAGTAGAGAAGAAGTGGTAATGGTTGATGAGTAACCACGGATAGCGTTACCTTGAGTTGAACCTCTTGACTCACCATAGACTCCAGCTGGCTCGAAGGTACCGCCAGCATCGCCTTCAGTCACACCTCGTACACCAAAGGTACGAGCAAAGCCCGAGATGGCGGTGTTTTCACCTAGAGTATTGTTTCCTCTTTCGGTTTGGACTTCAAAGCCTCGTACAGTGTTACCGAAGGTGGTGCTGTCTGCTAGGCGGATAATGTTACCGACTAGAGTGGTGGTCGCTGTACTAGAGTTACTTAAGTAGGTCTGGTTAGCGTACTGGACAGCACTAGCGGTACTATTAGCGAAAGTGAGGTATTGGTTAATACCAGCCACAGTGCCATTACCGGTGAAGGATAAACGTTCCATGTTGATGAGACCGTTTGAGCTGGTGGTACCAAGAGAAAGATTACCATCCTGGAAGAGAGTGAGTAGTGAGGCGCCAGTACTCGAAGCAATATTTAAAAGGTTGTTGCCGGCAGTGCCACGGATAGTGAGAGTCGAAGCTGGGGTGGTGGTACCAATACCAACGTTCACATAATTATTCCCTGTTCCACCCAAAATAAGAGCGTTCGAGCGACCGACGATAGAGCCAGCACCGATAGCAGTAGATGTAGAGTAAGTGCCAGCTGAAGCATTAGCAAAGGCTCCAAGGAATAAATTGTTATTGCCTGAAGTGTTACCGTATCCAGCATAGGCACCTAAGGCAATATTATTATTTCCAGTTGAATTAAATAAAGTACTGTTACCTAAAGCAATGTTATTGTTACCTGTAACATTTGTATATAAAGCAGTTGCGCCAAGTGCAGTATTGTCTGAACCAGAAATATTATTCAAACCAGTATTATATCCTGTAAAGATATTTGATGACCCGGTGGTATTAGCTAATCCGGCGCCAAAACCATCAAAAGAGTTGAATGAACCAGTAGTATTTAGATAACCTGCCCAATAGCCAATAAACGAGTTACCGCTACCAGTGGTATTTGAACCACCTGCTTGATATCCGGCCGCAAAGTTATTCGTACCAGTCATGAGTGCAGTCGAAGAACCATAAAGAGCTTGGTGACCGAGAGCAATGTTGTTTAAGTCAGTAGCGGAGACTGAAGTATAAGTCAGTGCACCATTACCAATCGCAATGGAATTTGAGTCTGCGACATTTGTCGTAGCAGAACCACCGTTTAAGAAAATGTTAGATGCAGTAGATGATGCGCCGAAGATAGCCCGACCATTATTGGTAATGGAGAATAAGTTAGAGCCAGTCGTTGATGCTATCGAGAAAGGATTACTATTGGTAGATGAACCGACTCGTAAATTACCAAAGACTGACATACCACCTTGGTAGATGTTGTTGTGAGCAAGAACTGAGTAGTCTACCTTGCCGGCCTAAAACCGGAGGAAAAACATCCTTTCACCGTCTGAAAAATTCAACTGCAACAAAACGTACCGTTGCCGTAGGTAAGCATAAAAGTATCATTACCACAAGCATCAAACGAATTGTCCAACCAACACCGTCTGGTGAGGTCATTACAACTGTTACCCTGAACCATCATTACCTACTGCCACAAACAGACCGTTGCCGTAAGGTGATGTCCATATCGAGGTTGGACTCGTTCTCGATGTCCAAGTTTATTCCGTTTGGTGAGGTTATTCACAATTACTAGAACAGAAGTAGATACAGCAACAAACAGGCCGTTGCCATAAGTCACTGATGTCCAAGGATTGGAGTGTGACGGACCTAGGTGTCCAAGTAATACCGTCAGGTGAGGTCATAACGTAATTATCATACCATCATTGGATACAACTGCTACAAATAGTCCGTTACCGTAAGTTACTTCTCTCCAATAGTCATTATTACCAGCTGCACTTCGACCGGTCCAAGTAATACCGTCTGGTGAGGTCATAACATAATCACCTGAGCTACCAGCCACTGCCACAAACAAACCGTTGCCGTAAGTTACAGTATTCCATATTAGATCTGGAGCTGAGCGTAACGCCGTCCAATTTATTCCGTCAGGTGAAGTTACGACACGGTTATCGATCGAACCATTTGATTCACTAGACACTGCCACAAAGAGGCCATTTCCGTAAGTTATGACTGCCATACATTATTAACTGGTACTTGTACGCGATGTCCATGTAATACCATCGTGAAGTCATAAAATTGATTGGTTGCAGAATAGGTCCCTCTAGTACAAACAACCTATTACCATAGGTGACATCTTTCACTGATTCGTCGTCGTACTCGTCCTCAAGGTCCACTCAGTTCCTTTAGAAATAATGTTACCAACGACTTCTAGTCTCTCGCCCGCTGTCTCAGTTCGATATGTTGCCGTTATTAAAACAGCTAATAACGAAGCTCCAGTACTCGAAGCCACATTAAATGGATTAACCCCGGATCTACCTTGAACGTTAAAGAGTAACTAGATGAAGTAGCATTAATACCAGAGACTAGACCGTTGTCTAGTAGAGTGGAAGTACCAAGCGTAGTAGCTGAGAGCCATCTGGTCGCAAAACCAACCGCTCCACCAGAAAGGCTGGAACCAAAGCCGAGTGATGAAGTGGCGACCCACTGAGTGCCTGAACCGGTGGTCTGAAGAACATAGCCAGCAGTACCGGAGGCGTTAGAGGAATCTTTTAAGGCACCAGAGACACTAAGTGAGCCACCTATATATGTATCGCCTGCGACGGTGAGTTTGCTAGATGGAGTGGTGGTAGCAATGCCGATATTACCAACAAATGAATTACCATTATAACCAAAATCACATTACCATTGGAACTCAATTCCGTTCCCTTAAACCAGCACTTAAATATAAATCACCACCATTTTTCTCCGAGTCAAAATCGATAACCGGCATTACCCCGGCATGGATAGCTAGGTTCTGACCATTAGTATCATTGGTATTATCTACCAAAAAGTTATCTGTTGTGTTCCATAACCTCTAGAAGCCAATATCCCCAAATACAACCAATTTAGTATTATTAACATATTGATTACTAACATTTAAATTACCAGTATTACCCATTACCAATCATCTGACAAAAATTTATTATTTAAGTTATCTACCAAGAAGTTGTCTGTGAAAACGCGGCTACATAAAACAAATCTGTCCGATTAAATTTGTATCACCAGACAGTTAATTTACCGGCGCACTGGTCCCAATCCCCAACATTTTGAAGAATTGAAAATAGTGATACACCGGTACTAGAAGCGATATTAAGAAGATTGTTTCCAGCGGGTACCACGGATAGTGAGAGTCGAAGCTGGGGTGGTAGTGCCGATACCAACGTTGACGTATGAGTTCCCGGTACCACCCAAGATGAGGGCGTTCGAGCGACCGACGATGGAGCCAGCACCGATGGCGGTGGAAGAACTATATGTACCAGCAGCTGCGTCAGCGAAGGCGCCGAGGTAGAGGTTGCTTCCACCTGAGGTATTAGTATATCCAGCGAAGCGACCAAGACCGATGTTATTAGAGCCGGTAGTGTTATAAAGGGTGGAAGTACCAAAGGCGATGTTGGCGTTACCGGTAGTGTTAAACACTAAAGACGTAGCTCCAAGAGCTATATTATCTGAGCCGGTAGTATTATAAAACAAGGCACTATTACCTATAGCTATATTATTTAAACCAGTAGAATTATTACGTGCAGATTCATAACCAACTGCAAAGTTGTCTGATCCTGTTGTGTTGCTTAAACCAGATCGATATCCTACAAACAAATTACTTGATCCAGTAGTATTACTTCCACCAGCATCATAACCTACGAACATATTACTTGATCCAGTAGTATTAACATCACCTGATAAACTACCAACGAAAAAATTATTAGAACCTGTAGTGTTTGCATATCCAGCCTGAAGACCAATAAATGAGTTACCTGCACCGGCAGTATTAGCTCTACCTGCTCCAGAGCCAATGAAAGTGTTAAACGACCCTGTGGTGTTTGCATATCCTGCTTGATATCCGACTGCGAAGTTATCAGCTCCAGTCATTAGTGCTGTAGAAGAACCATAAAGTGCTTGGTAACCGAGTGCAATGTTTCGAAGTGATGTAGAGGTGGTTGAGGTATATGTAAGGGCTTCATTACCAATCGCAATGGAGTTTGAATCTGCAACGTTTTGTGGTCGCTGAGCCACCGTTAAGGAAGATGTTGGCGTTGTGGCGGTGGTAGTACCAAAGATCGCTCGACCACTGTTGGTAATAGAGAATAGATTTGAACCGGTAGTTGATGCTATCGAGAAAGGATTACGTTGGTAGATGAACCGATACGGTAAGATTACCAAAGACTGACATACCACCTTGGTAGATGTTGTTGTGGGCGAGGACACTGTAGTCGGCTTTGCCGGAGATTAAGCCTACATAGTCACCTACAGACACAAAAGTTCCATTAGCAAATATAACATCTCTTAAACCATCTCCATTAGTATTTCGGACAGTCCAATTGATACCATCAGGGAAGTCATGATTGAGTCACTGCCATAGTTACTCACAGCAACAAATAAACCATCCCCGTAAGTGACCCCTGACCAACTATCACTTGTCGCAGAGCGAGCGGTCCAATTAATACCATCAGGGGAAGTCATGACTCGATCACCAAAACTACCTACCGCCACGAAGAGACCATTGCCGTAGGTGACAGAACTCCACCAATCATCGTTACCAGCAGCAGAGCGAGCGGTCCAATTAATACCATCAGGGGAAGTCATGACTCGATCTCCAGACCTACCTACCGCCACGAAGAGACCATCGCCATAGGTGATTGATGTCCAATAATCATTATTACCAGCAGCAGAGCGAGCGGTCCAATTAATACCATCAGGGGAAGTCATGACATAATCTCCAGAACTACCTACCGCCACGAAGAGACCGTTGCCGTAGGTAACATCCCACCAATCATCATTATTACCCACAGCAGAACGGGCGGTCCAATTAATTCCATCAGGGGAAGTCATAACTATATCGGTCCCATCACTAGCTACTGCAACAAAGAGGCCGTTGCCGTAGGTGACTGAGGTCCAATCATCATCTGCACCAAAAGCAGTGGTGGTTGCCCAATTTATTCCATCACTTGAATGCATAATTAGATCGGTACCATTATCACCAACCGCTACAAAGCGTCCATTACCATAGGTAATGGAGCTCCAACTGCTATTACCTACAGGATAACTGGTGATATTGGTCCAACTTAGACCTTTAGAAATTACTTGCCCAAGAACTTCCACCTCACCATTATTTAAAACAGATAACAAGGATGTCCCGGTTGAGGATGCGACACGGAATGGATTGATACCTGAAGCACCTTGGACGTTGAAAGAATAGCTAGATGAAGTAGCGTTGATACCAGCGACTAGACCGTTGTCTAGTAGAGTGGAAGTACCAAGCGTAGTAGCTGATAGCCATCTGAGTCGCAAACCAACTGCTCCGCACAGAACTCCGGCGGAACCGGTTATACCAAGGGATGAGGTGGCGACCCACTGAGTACCACTACCGGTGGTCTGAAGGACGTAGCCGGATGTACCAGCGCTATTAGCACTATCGCGAAGTGCGCCGGTAATACGAGCGTCACCTACTACAGAACAGATGGTGGACCGATACCAACATTACCGTTATCAACTCAACACTGGTTAATTTGTCATAAAGATTACGAGTCCACCAATTAATTGACATCTCTGATCCGTCACTAAGTTCTCGACCACCCCATAAATTTCCAGAGTTTCCGTCAACTCACCCAGATAAAAACCAACCGTCCAGTAGAAGGGCTAGTGAGAATAAAGAATTTACCCACTCCGACGTTACCATTTTGCAACATAGTCAAAAGTGTTAGCACTGGTTAAAAACCTCCGACGTTACCATTTTGCAAAATAGTGATTCCCGTACTCGAAGCAATAAAGTAGATTGTTTCCAGCCGTACCACGGATAGTGAGTGTTGAACTGGGGTAGTGGTGCCTATACCACATTATGAGTTACCAATTGAGGGCGTTCCACCGACGATGGACTAGCACCATATCCGGCAACTGCGTTAGCAAATCTATTCCAAGTATTAGTGTAGCCCAATTGAACCATTGTTACTCCGATAGTTTATATAAGGTGGAAAGCGAGTGGCAATGCTGGCGTTACTTAAATTTAAATATAAAGCGTCTTTACCAATCGATATGTTGTCAGAGCCAGTAGTGTTGATGCCGGCCTGAACTCCTATGAAAGAGTTATTTGAACCGGTGGTATTAAGATCCCAGCTGCAGATCCATTTGGTAAGCCATTAAATATTGAAAACCTGTACTTGAATGAGTTGTCAGTAACGATGTAGCCGAACCAGTTCCTAAAACATTGAACTGTTAGAAAAAGTGAATTACAAAGTTGTGTACCTGGTAGATTGCCTGAATTCCTAAGAGCTTACCAAGCTTGATTTACAGTTAGGCTGTGGAAGTGAAGAACCAGTACTAGAAGCAATGGAAAGTCGGATTGGTGGTAGCGGTTTGGTTTGGAGATGATGCGCCGAAGATGGAAGCAATGTAATGGAGAAGTAGTTATGCCAGCGTTGATGCTATCGAGAAAGGATTACTATTGGTAGATGAACCGACCGTAAATTACCAAAGACTGACATGCCACCTTGGTAGATGTTGTTGTGAGCAAGAACTGAGTAGTCTACCTTGCCGGAAGTCATGACGTCTTGACCAGAACCAGTAGAAGCTACAGCTACAAAGATGCCACTGCCATACGTTACTCCAAGATAACTTTTATCAATACCACTCGTTGATCTAGTCTTCCAAGTAATTCCATCCGGTGAAGTCATGACACGATTACCAGAACCATCATTGGAAACTGCCACAAACAGGCCGTTGCCGTAGGTGACAGAGTGCCAAGAGTTATCTGCAACGCTAGTGCTTGTTGCCCAAGTTACACCATCTGGTGAAATCATGACTCGATCACCAGAACCGGTTGAGGCAACAGTCACAAAGAGACCGTTACCGTAGGTAATAGCAGACCAGGCATTTGAAGTAGGAGAGGAAGGATAATTCCAAACTATACCGTCGACAGATGTCATTGTGCCACTACCATCGGAAGATACAGCTACAAAGAGTCCATTACCATAAGCAATAGATGACCATGCTGCACCTGTAGCTGATCTGTTAGTCCATGTAATACCATCTGGAGATGTCATAACTTGATCAGAACCGGCAGCGCCAGTCTCAACCGCTACAAAAAGACCGTTACCGTAAGTGACCGCCGACCATAATCGATTAGAGGTGATACTTTTCCTACTAGTCCAATTTATTCCATCTGGTGAAGTCATGACGCGGTCTGTACCATTATTTGAAACCGCCACGAAGATACCATTGCCGTAGGTGATGGAAGTCCATTGATTTGCAGCTGCCGCAGTTCTTGGCGTCCAATTTATTCCATCTGGTGAAGTCATGACACCGCCAGTAAAAGCAACCGCTACAAAAAGACCGTTACCGTAGGTGACAGAGTGCCAAGAGTTTGTTGTCGTACTAGTCCTAAGTGTCCACTCAGTTCCCTTGGAAATGATGTTACCAACTACTTCCAGTTTTTCTCCAGCTGAGTTAGTACCAATACCGACATTACCATTACTGAGTATGCCCATTAATGCTGTGCCAGTACTCGAAGCAACCGTGAAGAGTGGTGTGCTTGAGCCAGCTGTCCCTTGCACTGAGAACAATGAACCCGGGGTACTAGTACCCACTCCAACATGGCCGTTGTTTCCAACAGTGAAGACCTCTGTGAGTCCCCGGAAGAGACTCAGTAACTTCCCGGTACCGTTTTGGATCAGTGACAGTAGCGGTGAAGTTGAGGTAGCTTCCATAGTATCGGCCTCGTCAGAACGAAGGAAAGAGGATGAAGCAATACCAGCAAGCGTATCTGAGCTACTGGCACTCACAGCGGTTGTAGCACTGTCTGAGGTGCTAGCACTACCAGCAACGTTTGCGTAATTAGCCACAAAAGCGGCCGGAACAGTCCCGAGAATCTTTCGTGGACTCATTTCCCCATCCCAAGCTGGTGTAGAAGTACCACCGATCTCCACGCCGAGGTAGAGAGTTTGATTCCAGTCGACGGAAGTTAGTGGTGTACTAGAACCAAGCATCACTGAGAAGAGACCATTCGTCACTTGAACTTTGGTGTCGGAAGCAGTAAGAGACTCAGTCCAGAGCGCTGAGCTGGTGGCGATACTTGGTGAAGTCAAAATCCAGAAACGCATGTTGTATGTACCGTCTGGTACAGCGACTCCACTGCCGTTAGTGAGCTTGCCTTGGTAATTAATTTGCGGATTAGCCTGAGCCAAAGCCAAGTTGGTATTTAAAGCGAGAACAATTAATAACCCAAAAGCTCCGGTGAGAAGAGTGCTGATTTTCTTTTGTGCTAGTAAAGAATTCATATCGATTTATAGCGCCGCAGTACTTACTTCGGACAAACCATCATGCTCAACTTGTGACGGTACTGTCACAAATGGAACTTCCGTGGTGTTGCCCTTTTCTTTCTCAAAAGAAACTGTGCCAGTATTGTCACTAGTAAAATTCACCTTAACTGCATCAGAAAAAAGTGCCTCAACTGAAGCAGGATCATGCAACTCGCCGGCTTGAGCAAACAGTAAAATTCCTGGCACATCACCCTCTAAAATCCTAGTTTCACTAACAGTCTCAAATACCGGATACTTCTCGACACTAGAAAAGATAGCTATGTCAGATGGCTCAGACACTACTACAGGTACAGAATCATTGACTGCCGGATCAGCTAACTTTTCCAACTTAAGTGGAGAGGAGACGAAGGCTACTGAGTCAGGTGCAGAAGATGTAGGTAACGCAAAGAGCGAGGAGGTATAGACACTGACACCCACCACTAAACCAAGACAAAGCGTTGCCACCGAAACTCCAAGAGCCTCCACTCTGTGTCTACGAGAAATGCTACTCGAAAAATTTTCAAGATTATGAAACTTTTCTTGAGCTTGCAGCTCTCGCTTGCGCTCGGCTCTGAGTTCTCCCTTTCGTGCCTCTTCTTGCAGACTGGCAGAATCAGCAAAATTCTTCAATGACACAGCATCAACGAACCATTGACGACCGACCTGGGAAGCAACAATTTTTCCTTCACGTGCCAACCTAGAGATGTAGTCCTTAGAGTACGAAACTAGTGAAGTAGCCTCCTTCACTGGAATTAAATTTACTCCGTCTATTTCAATACTTGTCGACATACGATTTACCTTTAATTATAAAAGTAAATCGGACAAAAAGCTGTTATAAAATGTTAATAACTTTTAAGTATTTTTAGTAAAAAAATCAAAGCTCAATTTTAGAAATATTGAAAGAAAAATCTTGCCTCTCAGAATCAGCTAAAACTACTATCTCAATAAACGAAACAGTCAGTAAACAGACCAGGCCGCAAACAGCGACCAACAAGTACGGTAAAAAGCTCGTGGGGCTATTTTTTATATCTGCTCTGTCAAAATTTTTCTCCACTATCGTATTTCGAGGATTAACGACTTTAGGCGTAAATGAGGCCGGAAAAGCTGAGTGGCTTATATCAACTCGATAAGTCGCCTCACTTTCGGTAATTTCTTTAGTTGAAGTCTTTTGATTGCTTTTAATAGTCGTGGGTCGATGAATTTGTACTTCTTCAACCTCATCACTCTTCTTGAATCTAACTTTTAAGTCTATTTCCTTATCAACTTTCTCTTCCGACTTAACTATATTTTCCAACCTATTATCAAAATCTACCCCCTTAAAATCATCATCAATCGACTGAATTTTAAGTGACCCAGCCAATGAAATTGTTGGTAGTGGATCTGCTACCATTTTTGTAGGACCAGGGCTATTTCGTACGGTAATTTTCTCTGAATCAGCAATATCAACCTTTATTCTTGATATTTCATCTGTATTTTTAATAGCTTTTAAATTTGGCAACAACTCGGATGTATCAGGCTCATACTTTACTGGCTTCCAATCAATTCTTTTAGAAAAATTAGACTTAGGTAAAATGCCAGATGCAATTTTTGCCGTCTCCTTTCTAATAACTGGTTCTATGTCTATCCGAGATATTTCTTTACCGCCCTTATTTTCTATACTTATCTCGCTTGCAGGCACCTCCACATTTTTCGTGTAGAGTCCTTTTTTATGTGTCTCTAAAGAAAGCGGGTTGATATACCAGGTACGTCCAACTAGCTTAGCGTCTATCTTTTTCCCTCGGCACAATTGCCCAATGTAATCACTGGTATATTTAAAACGCTTAGCTGCTTGCGTAGCTTTAAGATACTCCACTCCATCAATAGTAACTACTTCCATATACTAAGCAAAGTATAGCAAACAAACTTCGTGTAAACGAGATAACTTACCTTAGCTGTTTATAACCTATAGATACTATGTTACTTACTCAGTGCTTTAACCAAGAGCTCGGCGAATACTGCTGGGTTTGCAGAACCTCTGGTCTTCTTCATACCCTGACCAACTAAGTACTGTATAGCTGGCGCTTTTCCAGCGTGATAGTCAGCTACCACACTTGGGTTTTCAGACAACACTTCACTAACGACAGACTGCAAAGCTTCCGGGTCTGAAGACTGTAATAAGTTTCTATCTTTAGCGAGCGCAACTGGATCGATATCCTTATCAATAATTTCAGCTAGAATGTCTTTAGTAATTCTGGAATTAATCTCCCCTTTACTAGTCATTGTGACCAGATCTAAAAAGTGCTGTGGCGAAAGATCGAGCGTTTTGCCAGACTGAACTAATGATAAAACATCAGAAGTCAGATAATTTGCTGCCAGATTAAGTACTTTGGAATCGCCTACACTACTTCCTACACTACTACTTTTAGAAAGCAAACCAACTAACTCTTCAAAGAAGTTACCGATACTTGGTGTACAAATTATCAACTCTATCTGATTGCTCGGTATACCGAGATTTTCATATTTTATCCTTTTATTACTTGGTAATTCTGGCATTATCTCGTTTAAACGAGCATTACTAAAATAGGGATACGTGTCGATTTTCATCTTCGGTAAATCCGGGTCGGGAAAGTAACGATAGTCTTTTGCCGTCTCTTTTGAGCGCTGTGAAAAAGTTCGTAGCTTAACTTCGTCCCAACCTCGAGTCTCCTGGGCTACAGAATCACCCTTTTCAAGTAGTGATATCTGTCTATCTACTTCATAGGCAATGGCCCCTTCTACTGACTTAAAGGAGTTGAGATTCTTAACTTCAACTTTAGTGCCGAGCTCATCAGTAGTACTAACAGAGATATTGGCTTCCACCCGCATCTCCCCTCTCTCCATTTGAGCATTTGAAATTTTTAAGGTCTGGAGAATTAACTGTAATTCCCGAGCAAAATCTCCCGCTGTCTTAGCGTCGTGAATTACAGGTTCGGTAACCAACTCCATGAGTGGTACCCCGGCTCGGTTGAAGTCTACCAAACTAACTCCGTCATGATCATGCTGACTGCGAGCAGTATCTTCTTCTAAGTGTACTCTAGTGAGTTCTACACCTTTGACACTACCACCTGACAAAAACGGAAATTGGTATTGACTTATCTGGTAGGCCTTTGGGATGTCTGGGTAAAAATAATTCTTTCGGTCAAACTCAGAAAATGAAGCTACCCGAGCCCCCACTGCATTACCAAACAACAGCACCATCGCTATCGCTTCTTCATTAGGTACCGGGAGTGTACCCGGATGAGCTAAACAGACTGGACATATATATGAGTTAGGTTCACCGTGATGAGGATCGTTCCTACAGCCACAAAACATTTTACTGTTGGTTGCTAATTCGGCATGAACTTCGAGGCCAATAGTGGTTTTGTACTTACTACTCATAAATTTAAATACTTAAAAACTAATCAAACTAACAAAATGGTCGAAACTAAATTTGAAAATTGTAGAAAACCTACAAGTTAGTCTGTCTATTCTACGATTCTCTTAGGTGCTTAACAAGCGCATCCGCAATTCTTTTACTCCATCACCCGTTTCAGTAGAGATAACAAACACACGTTTCTCAAGTTTGTCAACATCACTAACCACCCTATCAATATAGTCTTGATTTGTAAGGTCCATTTTTGTAAAAATAATCCATTCTTCCTTATCCTCTAATTCTTTTGCATACTGGGACAGCTCCTCTCGAATGGTATAATACTGATTAATCGACTCCTCTGTCTCAAGCGAGACTAAGTGGAGGATCATTTTTGTACGAGAAATGTGTCGGAGAAACGTATGTCCGAGCCCTTTACCTGGAAGCCGCTCCACTGATTAACCCTGGCACATCAGCAATAGTGTACCCATAGAGGTCACCTAAGTTCGGTTCAACAGTGGTAAACGGGTAAGCTCCGACTTTTGCTTGAGCGTTGGTTAAAGAATTCAGTAATGTAGACTTGCCGGCGTTCGGCATTCCCACTAAACCGATATCTACTACGAGTGACAACTCGACTAAAAAGTCTCCTTCCTCACCATCCCGTCCTTCTGTCGATTCCTCTGGGGAGCGATTGGTTGCTGTCTTGAACTGTTCGTTGCCGACACCGCCACTTCCACCTTAAGAATTTTTATTTCTAACCCCTCCTCTAGTAACTCGTAAACTCGTTCACGGGTCAGGTCAGTGACAATTGAGCCCACCGGTACGTCTACGTAGAGATCATCACCGTTCTTACCAAACTTACTCTTATCTTGACCGTCTTCACCTGACTGTGCTTCGAAGTTTTTGTCGCCAGTGTACTTAGCCAGTAAGTTAACGTCCCGGACAGCACGCAAAAAAACGTCGCCACCGCGACCCCCATTACCGCCAGCAGGACCAGCCATTGGTCGAAACTTTTCATGTCTCCAACGCGTGACTCCGTCACCCCCGTCGCCGGCTTTCATATGTAAGGTTAGACTATCGACAAACATGGCTACATTGATATCACGGATGATGACCCTTGTACAGGAGATCAGCACTATTCCCGGGACCTTCTCAGCTACTCATCATTCATGTGCTTACCAAGCTTTAATCTAAATTTGAGTGAAGAAACATTCTAAGAACTAATTGCTTATTCCTATTTACGGATTACTTATCAAAGTAGTTATTAGTTAAATAAAAAACCTGCCGATAGTCGGCAGGTTTTTTATTTACTTATCTGTTAAAAGAATAACAATACTCCGTTATAACTATATTTTACTATCTATTTTATAGGTAACGATTAGCTACAGTACTGACCATACTAACTATCAGAGAACCTAAAACAGCGTAGCCAAAACTAGTTACTGTAAAGCCTTCTATAAACGAGGCGGCAAAGGCAAACAACATAGCGTTAATAATTATGACGAACAATCCGATCGTTAAGATAGTAATTGGTAAAGTAAGCAAGATGAGAATCGGCCTAACAAACAAGGTTAAGGAGGCCGAGAATAACTGCCGCAATTAAAGCTGGGTACCAACCGTCAATGCTTATACCAGGAAGATATCTGGCTACCACCAGCAAGGTCAGGGTGGTCAATGCTAATTTAGTAATTAATTTCATACTTATGACTTTGTGTTATTAGCTACTACTTTATATTTTCCGGTCGATAGTAGTGGTTCGGCTTTCTTGTACTTCACCGTCACTGTTTCAGTCCCATTAGTAATGGTGACTAAATCATTGCGACCAGGTACCTCAGTACTGCGCACTGGAGACTGAACTTTCTCCGCTGATGACCGATTGTCTCCAGCGGCTGCTTGAGCTGCTTCAGACTCTTTCTTCATTACCGCCTCTTCACGTTCAACTAAGACTGGTTGTAACTTAGGTAATATCTCGACAATACGGAAGAGTGTCGCCTGTTGCATCTCCTTGAAGAGCCTAGTACCTTCTTTTCGATACTCGATCAAAGGATCACGCTGACCGTACGCTCGTAAGTTGACGCTGTTACGAGTGTAACTCATTACCTCTAAGTGCTCGACCCACAGCGTATCAATCATCTGTAAGGCCAGCCGTCTGAAGAGATTTCGAAATACCTCCTCCCCAAGCTCAGCTTGTTTAGCCAAAAACACTGCACCCGCTTCATCTGTTAGATCTTTTACTTCACTCATTAACGCATCGAGTTCTGTTTCATCATTTATAAGTAATTTGTGTCGTCTAGCATAAACAACCTTTCTCTGCATATTGAGGATGTCGTCATAAGCCAAAATCTGCTTCCGAGCATCAAAGTGGAATCCTTCAATCCGAGTCTGTGCCCCTTCAAGGGTATTCGAGAGCATCTTCATTTCGATTGGCTGATCTTCAGGGATGCGGAAGGTACCCATCAAACTTTTAACCCGATCACCACCAAAGACTCGCATCAAAGAATCGTCCATAGAAACGAAGAACTGGGTTTCACCCGGATCCCCCTGTCTACCAGCCCGTCCTCTCAGCTGATTATCGATGCGCCTAGCCTCATGACGCTCAGTACCCAGCACGAACAGCCCACCAAGCGCTTTAACTGCCTCAACCTCCTCTGGAGTGGCTTCTGGCCCTCCTAGCTTGATATCTACACCTCGACCAGCCATGTTAGTAGCGAGAGTTACTGCACCAATCTTACCCGCCGCAGCAATAATCTCACCTTCACGTTCATGGTTCTTCGCATTGAGCATAGTGTGAGTGACCCCAGCCTTATCTAGAGCAATAGACAAGCGTTCGTTTGATTCAATTGAGGCAGTACCAATCAAGATTGGTTGACCCTTCGCATGTACTTCTTTGACCTTATTTATAATGGCTGCAAATTTACCCTTTTCGTTTTGGTAAATTAAGTCAGTGTGATCTATACGAGCAATCTTTCTGTTCGTCGGAATCGGAATAACTTCCAAGTTGTAGACTGTAAAGAACTCTTCCTGACTAGTGAGGGCGGTACCAGTCATACCAGACAACTTACCGTACATGCGGAAATAATTCTGATAAGTGATGGAAGCAAAGGTCTTGGATTCCTTTTGAATCGGAACCCCTTCCTTAGACTCCACCGCTTGATGTAAACCTTCTGACCAACGGCGTCCTGGTTGCAAGCGACCGGTAAATTCATCTACTATCACCACTTCGTTATCGCGGACCACGTACTCTTTATCTCGATTAAATAATGCTTTGGCCCTGACAGCTGTTTCTAGGTGGTGAACATACTTAATACCCTTTTCAGTGTAAATATTATCAACGTTAAGCATCTTCTCGGCCACCTCAATACCCGCATCGGTAAGTGCGATACTCTTCATTTTTTCATCGACAGTGTAGTGTTCTTCGGGTTTAAGATTATTGGCAATACTAGTAAATAGACCATAGAGGTTTTCTGAATCATGGGCCGGAGCTGAAATGATGAGCGGGGTTCTCGCTTCATCGATCAAGATAGAGTCAATTTCATCAACGATGGCGTAAGCATGGGAATGCTGTCTTAGATGAGTCGCCTCATATTCAATATTGTCCCGCAAATAGTCAAAACCGAATTCACTGTTGGTACCATAAGTAACATCCGCCGCATAAGCTTCTTGTCTCGTACAAGGACGCAAAAAATCATAAACCACCTTGTATGAACCTACTTCGTCGCGTAAGGCATCCTTTTCAGCGTGATTTGGGTCATATAGATATGAAGTGTCATGATTAATTACTCCAACCGATAGTCCTAGCGCATTATAAATTTGCCCCATCCACACCGCGTCACGACGTGAAAGGTAGTCATTAACTGTCACGATATGGACACCTTTACCAGTCAAAGCATTCAGACTAGCTGGTAAGGTACCAACTAAAGTCTTACCTTCACCAGTACGCATTTCGGTAATCTTCCCTCGGTGTAAAATGATGCCACCAATAAGTTGCACATCGTAGTGACGCAGTCCAAGTGTCCGTTTAGCCGCTTCTCTCGTGAGAGCAAAAGCGTCAACTAAAACCTCATCGAGGTCCGCTCCTTTTGACACCCGTTCTTTCAGCTCAGCAAACTTAGCTATTAGCTCTTCATTATTTAAAGTAGCAAAAACCTCTTCCTTAGCATTAATCTTCGCCACCAAAGGTTCGGCGGCTTTTAATTCCTTATCGTAGGTAGGACCAAAAAATTTATCTAAAAATGACATAGGGCCTAGTATATACGCTCTGGCTTATTATTACAAAAAAGCAAAATCGCCTGTGGAGGGCGATTATGCTATCAACTTTACTCGCAAATGGTATGAACCATCTGCAGTGATTACTTTTTTGAAGCCTTCTTCTTGGTTGTCTTCTTAGCAGCCTTCTTTGCTACCTTCTTGACAGCCTTCTTCTTTGTAGCCTTCTTTGCTACCTTCTTGACAGTCTTCTTAGCGACCTTCTTTGCGGTCTTTTTCGCTACTTTCTTGACTGCCTTCTTTTTTGTTGCTGGCATGTTGTGATGAGAGTATTAGTGAATAAAGTTCGACCGCAAGACCTTCTCGATTCTCAAAGAACAATTCCGTAAGAGAAGATTTTTGCTTACTACTATTATCACGTGTAAAAAATATTTACACAATCACTTTTATAAAAAAAATTTGTGGATAAGAATTTTCGAAAAAAATTTTATAAAAAATATTTTTTGGTAATTAATTTTAATAAAAAAGTTTTGTGGAGTTTAAAACACAAACCTAACTTCAGGTTCAATTTTTATTCCCGTTTTTTCTGCCACAATTTTTGTTATCTCTGTAACGAAATTTTTGATTTCAGTAGCATTATTTTCACCATAATTCACTAAGACCAGAGCTTGATTTTCATAGAGTCCAACTTGTCCTACTCGGTAACCTTTTAGATTGCAAATTTTATCAAGCACAAAACCAAGCGGTATTTTAAAGCTATTTTCGTCTACCTGATATACCGGTAGATCAGGGTACCGAAGTAAAATTGAATCTACTACTACCTTATCGACTATCGGGTTTTTAAAAAAAGAACCCGCCGTACCGACTACTTTCCAGTCAGGAAATTTATTTGCTCTAATAGAAATTATCGCCTGACGAATTTTTTCCAAAGAGATTTCTGAGCCAGAAAAAAATTTTTGTAAATCAGCATAATCAATTTTTGGTTTTGCGTTTTTACTGAGAACAAAACTTACTTTGGTAATAACATAATTTCTTCCTTCATCAGTTTTAAAAAAAGAATCACGATAACCAAATCTGCACTCATGATTAGTAAAAACTTTTTTTTCTTTGGTTAGTAGATGAAACGTCTCCACTGTCTTCACCACATCTTTTATTTCTACTCCATATGCACCCACATTTTGTACCGGAGTCGCACCAACTGTACCTGGTATCGCCGAAAGATTTTCTAAACCCCAATAACCCTTTGTAACAGTTTCGGCCACAATTTTGTCTAGCGTCTCTCCAGCGCCACAAGTAAAAGTAACCGTCTCACCGTCCTCTACATAATCCCTACCTAAAATATTTACCTTAATTACCAAACCACTGAAACCTTCGTCCGAAATCAAGAAGTTTGAACCTTCTCCAATAACCAGGACAGGCAGTTGGTGTTGCTTTGCTAAATCAACTGCCTGTCCTAACTCCTCCACCGAACCAACTTCCACCAAGTAAAGACCAACACCACCGGTTTTAAGGGTGGTGTAGTCTTTCAGCGAAACATTCTCTTTAATGGCCAAAGTCATAGACAACTACAGCCTAATTCTGACAGCCTTCCTGTGGCTCATTACCAGCTTTGATGTTATCTATGAAGCAATTAGCTGCTTTAGCAAAAGTCGGTATCTGAGTCTTGGCACTCTCGAGAGTACTAATCGCTGCTTCATTATCCTTATTTTGGTAATAAAGAAAAGCTAAAGAAGCCCAGTTCTGAGCTGAGTCCGGCTGTTGTTTTATCCGAGACTCGTACAATTCACTTAGGAAGACCGTGTCGCCAGCACTATTCACTGAACTGAGTATGAAATCATTCATCGCAAACCGATCCATAATTCGATCCTCAGTAATCAGAGCCTTAGCGCTGTCAGCTTCACCGATGGCAAATAACATCGCCGCATAATATTCTCGAGCCTCATCATTCCTTTCATCCAAAATAAATGCTTCCCTGAATAGTTCTTTGGCTTTTTCCATGTCACCTTGACTATACTTAATGATAGCCTGTTGCATGATAATGGATTGTTTACGTGGCGACAGTTCACGAGCAATATCCATCTGAGTCGCAGCCTCATCAAGATTACCTAGCGCTCGATAGAAAGTACTGAAGAAAACATGCACCCGGGCATCGCCTGGTTTTTCTGCCACCAACTTATTTAATTCTTCTTCAGCTCTAGTAATAAATTTTTGACGAGTCTCTTCTTTTACGTTGGCATCACTACCGATACCCATGGCTTGTTGGGCAATCTGTTCAGTAATCTCCTGATGAGCAAATGAGCCCCGAGATAGTGCTAATTCAAATTTAGCCAACTTACCTTCCGCCGTTTGAGACCGATAACCATCGATAATGTCTCCCGCTGCCAAAATACCTGGGACATGCATGGTATAGATAAGCGCTCCCACCAACACCATCGCCACTGGTACCACAAATTGATTGAATAAGTTTTTATCAATTTTGATGGTGTCGAACTGTGGCATATGTTCACCTACCCGGCTATGAATAAGAGCCAGAATAACCGCAAAGAAAATATAACTAATGATGTTATCAAACACCACCAAGTTGTGTGTCATGTACCCCGCCAAAATACCCAAAATCACTCCCCGTTCAAGGGTAGTAAAAGTTTGGTCTTCTGGTCGCCTGAGAGGAACAATTATTAAATAGTAGACACAAGCAACAAAAATACTAAGGTAAGCAATCAGACCAAGAAAACCACCAGTCACCAACCAATCTAGAAAGATGTTGTGTACTCGGTCAAACCACTGTTCTTGTCCATATAAGAAAGGGTCATATTGCTCATTAAAAATGTAGTTGAAGTTACTCTGACCCCAACCAAGTAGTGGACGTTCTTTCACCCCCGACCAAGCCATCCCCCAAATAGTACCTCGTACTTCTAAGTCCTTACCTAAGTCAATATTAGCAATACGAGCTAGGTTTGGACTACTCTGAATAAAGTCAGAATCACGAGCTGAATAGAAAGACCCGACAGCTACCAAGAGTAGTACAAAGGCTCCAATGGCATACTTTCTAAATTCCGGAAATCTTGAACCAAACAAACCAATATAACCAACCATTACAATCGTACCCGAAATAAGACCGAGCGTGGTACCACGAGTACCAGTCTCAATCAGGGTATAAATAAACATGAAAGCAAGCAGTCCATAAACAGTACGGAGTAAGGCAGAACGATGTTCCACAAACAGCCAGAAGGCGATGTAAATATGGAAGAACATGTAGATGGCTAGATAAGCGGAGTTACCAAGAAAACTCTCAATACGGGCGCCGGGAGCGGTTTGTCCAGACAGACCATACATCGCCACCACAAAAGCCACACCTAGAGTGGTGTTGAGGAAAATATTCCAATGTTTTTTGGTCGTGAGTAAACTCCCAAGCACTACAACATATAAAAAGACATGGACCAAAGTGACATAACCGTCCATTCTTTCGAAATTACTCCAAAAACTAGTCTGAGGATCTCGACCAAAAGCGTTAGCAAAAAACATCACGATTAGTAAAGTAGCAAAGCTGGTCAGAAGCCAAGAGAACCTTGGTCGGTACTTGGCGTCCACGACCGCCAGTAGTGCCCACGCAACAAAAGCTATTTCAACAATTATTCGGAAGGCGAAGTTTTTACCAGTAATAAACGGAAAGAAATAATCATTAACCACAAACATTGTTAAAAACGGCACCGCGAATACTCCACCCCATGCTAAGACTCTTAAAAAATCGTTCATATGGGTAAAAATATACCATAGTCAGGTAGGATGAAGATACTCTAGACGAAAAAAGGTTTGAGTAGTCCAGCGTTTTTATCACTGAATATTACTGATTTGGCCGAACCAGACATTACATTAACTCACTTAGATTTCCCTGAAAAACGACTGGTATCAGGCCCTAAACACCCCAAATGTAGTACATTTGGGGTGTTTAGGGCTATTTTGGCACTTTTACCGGTTCGTAATACACGCCACGGCCAGTAGTACCAACTTTTGTTAAATGATTCTCTTTTACCAACTGAGTCAAATAACGACCAGCAGTATTATCACTAATACAAAATAAATCTTCCACACCATCATTAGTAATCCTACCCTCTGCCTCGGCCTTGGCGAGGATACGCATTTTTCGCTTTTGAATCCTAGTTTGTATCGAGAGAGCACTTTCTGCTCTAAGTTCATCTGCTTCCTCCGTATCAGCTTCATTCAAAAACGGATTATCGCTTGATAAATTATTAGAATTACCTAGACCAAATAAACCGTGTCGTGATAAATAAACTCCTACTCCAGCTCCTAGTAAAAAAGTAACTATCAGGAAAGCATACATTACTGTTAATTATACATGATAAGACCGGGCGTGGGCTGCGCCCACGCCCGGTCTTTATCCAAAATTATTTATTAAGAACCATAAATCGCATTCAGTAAATCAACGTCCTTGTCTGTACTACGCAAAAGTTAATTATTTTATTTTTACTTACTTACATTAAGTTAACGAAACAAACTATATTAAAGAATGGTAGCCGACAGCTCCCCCAACGCTACGTTCACCACGGGTGACTTAGAAAAACGCATTAGTAAATGTCCGGTATTAGCGACTTTACCGTCCTTGATAAAAAAATGTGGGCAGATATCAAAATACAGCTCCTTCTCTATCACATTACCATCTTCGTACACTGATACTTTTTGACGAGGTAACTGTACATATTCTTGTGCTATGTAACCTATAGGTAGATTACCTATAATTTTTGCCCAAGTTACAGCATCATGAGCATGGCCAAAAAATATCCCCTGCCCTTCACAACCATTAGCAGGTTTTAAAACGTACTCAGACTGATTAGCAAGTAGTAACGGCCGTGTTGCAGAGTTAACTACAAAAGTCTTGAGAACGTAGGGATGGGACAGGGTTGCGAGTAAGTCCTTATACCCAAGTGTCCGAAGAGCAAACGAATTCAGATGTTGAGTACGATCATGCTCGCACCACTCCATATCACCAGCAGTGATTTTTGAAGACTCTACACAACGCCGATGCCACGTCGGTTTAAGTGTTGGTTCCCCAGAGCCTATTGATACTTGATGTCCATTCCGCGCAAGCACTTCTGCTTCCGTATAGTACGCGTCGAGAAAGTGTGCGTCTTTAGCATAAGAAATGTGAATCAATGTCTGTACGGGAAAGTATGACAGAAATGCGTCTTCATGTACTGAACACAGTGCCTCACTTAACACGCTGTATGTTTTATCGTGGAGTAGTAGACCATCTGGATAGTCTGCATTAAGCTCAAGAATCTTTAGTTCGTTTCGTTCGTTCAGTACACAATCAAAACGAACAACACCAGTATAAGTATCATCTATGTACGGGACAATAACATCTTCACCAGCCTTCTTTAGCCTTGCTACAGCAGCTCCAGGAAGAGCTGCTGTAGCAATAAGTTGTTCAAGTACCTTTGTCAATTCACCACACAATTCCGACACTGAGACGTTTGGTAATTGTTGCAATTCTGTAACTATTGGTACACGCATTCTGCCTTGTGAGACAGGGTACGCGGGCGATAGTTTCTCCCAAAACGCATTATACGAATCTGAGGTAACCAATGTTGACTTAGACATGGCTACCATAAATTTCCTTTAGTAAATCAAGATCCTTGTCTGTACTACGCAAGAGTTCGTTGTTTTTATTTTCAATCGCTTTGAGTAAGTCAGTTCCCATACTAACTTCCATTGATTTTTCATAGACCTCACGCAGAGCCGCTAAGTCCTTAGGAAAACAGTGTCCACCTGCTCCGCGCTTTCCGTCTTCTGATACTACCTGCATATGACTACTACCGATTCGACTATCAGCCCCCACTGCTTCCGCCACCACGTTATAGTCTGCTCCAGTTGCCTCAGCTAAATCATAAAGTAAATTCATATACACTAACTTCAAAGTTAAGAAGCAGTTACCGCCATACTTAATTAATTCAGCTTCCTCTGCAGTACAGACTAATTGGTACGGTGACTTTGGTAAGATTGTCAGTAACTCATCAGCCAGAGCCTGGTATTTCGTATTTTTTTCTGGCAGACCAATAATCGTTCGCGGTGGATGGCGAGCATCATCACGAGCATGTAGTTCACGCAAAAACTCTGGCGAATGAATCACATTAATATCAGGAAACTTTGCTTGCAAGGCCTTGGCAGTACCAGGCAAAATGGTTGACTTGATTACCGCTGTCTTCCCTTACCAATTAGGGGTAAAACACTTTCCACTACTGAAATATCAAAACCCTGTGGAGTGGTTGGAGTAGGGACTGCAATAAAAACAAAGTCACAATCGGCAATCACTTCGCGATTGCCGATATACTTCTCCTCGAGCGCAAACCGTACCACCTCGTAGCCACGCTCCACAAAATCATCCGCCATGTTCTTTCCGATAAACCCCTGCCCAATAAAACCAATTTTGTATTCCAGCATAAAAATAAAACCCTCAGCAAATAATTCGAATTTATAATAAACACACACTCTTAGAACTGTCTTGTCTAAAATTTGGTTACCTGCTGTTAATACAACTGACTATGCGTACCGATTAAAGCCAAAACGACTGTTTCGTCGCCTTGAAAATAATATATCACTATATAGTCACCACTTATATTCATACTCCAATACCCGCTTAAGCTACCCTTAAGTGGGTGTACTCGTAAAGTGGGGTGTTCAGAATTTTCCAACCAAAGTGATAATCTGGCTTTAAATTGTTGTTGGACTTTATGAGAAAGTTTTTTAAATTGTTTATCAAAAGTAGGAGACGTAACAACAAGCATAAACTAACTATTTAAGTCTGTCATTAAGTCATCAACGGTCGTAAAGAATTTCCGGTCTTTAGATTCGGCCATCTCTTTTTTAACCCGCCTCAAAGTCTTTTCTAACTTTGGTGTCATTGGTTCCGGGGCATACAACTCAACTCGCCTAGTGGCAATAACCTGTTTCAAATAAGAGTTCAGTAAAGTACTGAGGTTCAAACCCATACTTTTAGCCACCTCCTGAGCAGCTTCTTTGGTGGCCTTATCAACCTTCACACTAATTACAGTATTCATATACTACAAAGTATATACTTTGTAGTATATGTGTCAAATGCTGTCATTCAGCCAATCCTCGTTAGTCTAAAAGGACTTAGAAAGTTTATCTATGATACAGAAGGAGTTCCTCCTAAAAAATTAAATCTCTTAACGATTAAGCTGTACTTTCTTAGCTACTTCATGTTCATAACTATCATCTTCTTCAGAGATTCTTTCAATATCAGTTTCTTCCGATAGACCAACTTGCACTTCTAGTATGACAAGTTCTTTATTATCTGGAGCCTTAGGTGCATGCCAAACCCCTGGCAAATTCATGCGCACCTCCCCATTTGGCATAAAGAAAAATTCACTGCGGAGTTTATGCTTTTGTAGTGACAACTTTTTACCGGGCGCAATATTCAGTATTTTGACCTTAAGCTCCGGCATATCCAGTATCACATCGTAAGAGCCCCAACGTGTCACCACTCTTTGACGGCCATTTATCATCGTACTAGAACTAAACTTTCCACCCCCGAGTTCAAAGATTGTTTCAATACCAAGTTCTTTACACACCTCCAGTTCTGGAGTATTTTTATTTGTACGATCTCCCCCATTGCCAAAATAATCTGGCTTAATCCGCCTAAGAGCCTCACAAACCGTTCCGTCCGTGTCATCGACGGTATGGATATGTGGTGTGTAAGCTTCGAGGATTTTCTTTCGGTCAGTCCAAGGTTGAAAGAAAAAACCTTTTTTCCGAATTAACCAATCATCACTATTAACCACTATATGTACCTCACCATACTCTTTAGCCGATTCAATCATTGCTATGTGCCCTGGATGGACTGGATCAAACCCACCGGAAATCACAATTTTCTTTTGTCTGTTGCTATTTATTTTATTCATATTCTATATCTGTAACATTCTAGTTATACAGATAGTTACAACTAAGATAAAGGGTGTGACGGTGACAAAAAATTTTTAAAAATGATACTATACACGACATGAAAAAAGCGTTAATCACCGGCATCACGGGACAAGATGGATCTTATTTAGCAGAATTACTCCTAGAGAAGGGCTACGAGGTACATGGTGTACAAAGACCATCTAGTTCAATTAGGACGGCCAGGATTAATCATCTTTTTAATAATCCTGAAGTGCACGACAAAACCCTATTTCTCCACTATGGTGATTTAACAGACACAACCAACATTTCCTCTTTGATTCGAGACATCGAACCCGATGAGGTCTATAATCTAGCTGCCCAAAGTCATGTTCGTATTTCTTTTGACTTACCGGAACTAACCGCCGAGACAGATGCGCTTGGAACTCTGACCATTCTTGAAGCTATCAAGAAGCAAGGCCTGAGTAACAAAACTAAATTCTACCAAGCTTCGACGTCAGAGCTTTACGGCTTAGTTCAAGAAACGCCACAAACGGAAAACACTCCTTTCTATCCACGTAGTCCCTATGGAGTGGCAAAACTCTATAGCTTTTGGATTATAAAAAACTATCGTGAGGCTTACAATATGTTTGCCTGTAACGGAATACTATTTAATCATGAAAGTGAGAGACGCGGTTATAATTTTGTGACCAGAAAAATTACGCTAGGACTATCCAAAATAAAACTTGGACAACAAGATATCTTAGAGCTAGGTAATATGGACGCCAAACGTGACTGGGGCTACGCGCCTGAATATGTTGACGCGATGTGGCGCATGCTTCAGCATGATACCGCTGAAGATTTTGTCATCGCCACCGGTGAAACTCATACTGTACGAGAATTTATTGAAGCCGCTTGCGAAGAGTTAGACATTAAGCTTGCTTGGGAAGGAGAAGGAATCAATGAAGTTGGTATTGATAAGAAAACCTGTAACCCGATTATTAAAATTAATCCCAAATATTTCCGTCCGACTGAAGTTGATCTCCTTTTAGGTGACCCAAGCAAAGCCAAAGAGAAGCTCGGCTGGGAAGCACAAATAAAATTCGCTGATTTGGCTAAACGAATGACCAAAGCTGACTTTGAACTATTAAGGTCAGGAAAACAAATTCTATATTGATAGTCTAAAAATAGACCTCGGACATAGCTGTCCAAGGTCTGGGTCTGTGCTTATCACAATTTCTCAAAATTGTGGCGAGTCTTCCTTTCTTCAATTGTTTCATTTCCGTAGAAGACATAATCTTCTATTGACTGAACAATCATGACTCCAGGGATTAGCCACCAGCCAATAAACCCCCAGAACATAACCTTACCTACATTCATAAGAACTCCTTAGTTGAACATTAGCTCACTTGATTATTATAACATAGATTACATTTAAAATCAAGTAATTTCTTTAAACTCTCTTTTACCAACTAAGGATGTTACAATTATTAAACTAATTCAGTTCTATTTCTTATATGCAAAAAACATCCAAGATATATGTTGCTGGGCATCGAGGACTTGTCGGCTCTGCTATAGTTCGCTCTCTTACCTCTCAAGGCTTTTTTAACATAATTACTAAAACTAGAGAGGAGTTAAACCTTCTTAATCAAAAAGACGTCTCAGACTTTTTTGCGAATGAAAAACCAGAATCTGTTTTTTTAGCTGCTGCTAAAGTTGGTGGTATTATGGCTAATAAAACATACCCCGCAGACTTTATTTACGAAAATCTCCAAGTGCAAACAAATGTAATTAATGAGTCATATAATAATAAAGTCAAAAAACTTCTATTTCTTGGCAGTTCTTGTATCTATCCTAAATTGGCCCCACAGCCAATGAAAGAGGAATACTTATTGACTGGTGCTCTAGAACCAACTAACGATGCCTACGCCATTGCTAAGATCGCTGGTATCATCATGTGTCAAAGTTATCGGCGACAATATGGGAGCAATTTCATCAGTGTCATGCCCACCAATCTTTATGGACCAAATGACAACTTTGATCTCGAAACTTCACATGTCCTACCGGCTCTCATCCGTCGTTTTCATGAAGCCAAAGAAACTAGTGCACCAAACGTCACTCTCTGGGGTTCTGGTTCACCCATGCGTGAATTTTTGCATGTTGATGATCTGGCAGCAGCCTGCCTACACCTAATGGAGACCTACAATGACGCGGGTATTGTAAATATCGGCACTGGTGAAGACTGTACGATTAAGGAACTAGCCGAAACCATCAAAGAAGTCGTCGGATTTGAGGGCGAAATAAAATGGGACACGGAAAAACCGGACGGCACACCACGTAAACTCCTCGATGTATCAAAACTCCACTCGCTTGGTTTCAAACACCAGATCTCTCTTAAAGAAGGTATAAAGAGTACTTATGAGTGGTACCTTAATTCCCTCTAAATTGCTGAGAGATTGCAGCCTACCACTATTCAAAGTCTCAAATAAGCTACCTTAAATTTAAATTATGAAAGGCCAGACACACGGGAGTGTGGCTGGCCTTTTCGTTTGTTGAGGGTCCCTTATTGAAACAGGTAAGGAAACCACTTTCTCAGCCAAGACGTCTTTCTTTTCTTTGCCTTTTCCGGCGACTTTGACGCCTGACTAAGACTGACATAGTGTTGAGCAACCGATATTGCATCCCCAAGGTAATCTCCTTCCCTGCGGAGTCCGTAGCTATAACACGAGGTCTCAAGCAGGATAAGGAAATGGTTCTCATGGTTATGAACCAGAAGCGCAGACAGGTCCTTGGCTTGCCGTCGGTAGTTCGGGTGAGTGAGGAGATAAATCGTCTGATAGACATTTATGTCCACCTTCGAAAAACCAGCCGACAGTAGTGGTTCCTCCGCTACTGCCGATAACCGCCTGAACTCATCAAACTGCAGCCGTTCCTGTCTCCCCGAAGGAAGATTGCCGGAACTTAGATCATTGTCCAAGTAGTATCGGGTCGCTGCCTCAGCTCCACCGCTCAAATAGTGGCGTACTGCCGGTGGTGTGTCTGACCTCTCCAAAATCCTCTCCTTCAACTTGATGGCAATCTCTCGGATTGAGGAATCAACATCGGCCACATCACCAAGCCGTTTCACCACTGCTTTCGCTGGACTTTGTTTAGTAATAAACACAGCAACCTCCTAATAGTTGAATGAACCCAACCTGCATTATCACATAATTTACCTAAAAGTCAAACCTAATGGTGGGCTATATAGTAAACACTTTTACTTAAATTTTATTGGGTATACTAGAAGTATTACAAAAGCCCTTATGCCCATTGGTCTAGGTTTTAGTAACTTAAATTTAATCTGTATAGTACTATTTATATACTATACACTTTATGTATCAACTCTTAAACTCCGCTGCGCTTAAGCTACTACCTAACTGGCTTTATGAGCGACTTGTTAGCGATTGGAATAAAGATGGCTTTAAAAAATATTTCAAAAATACAGGGTGGCTATTTGCAGCTAGAGGGGCCACTTTTGTAACTTCTTTTCTCACCATGGCTATGGTTGCTAGATACCTTGGCCCAGAAAACCTAGGGAAAATTAGTTATGCCCAAAGTTTTGTATCAATATTGTCGGTCTTTGCCTCTCTAGGGATAGACCAAATACTCTATCGGGACTTAACTGCAAAACCTGAAAAGGAACATGGGCTTATCGGTACCGCCGTCTTAGCAAAATTCATTTTTGGTTTTTTTGCTTTTGTTTTATCCATTGTACTTTCCTTATCAATTGATAATGAAACCTTACTTACCCAATTAGTTGCCATTACCGCTTTTACTTTTTTAATCAACCCACTCGGTACGATTGCCATACTATTCCAAGCCAAGGTCCAGGCACGGTATACCTCACACGCCACAATCTTTATTGCTTTTTTTATTCCAATTTTAAAAATTTTAGTGATAGTTTTTGATAAAGGTGTTCTATTCTTTGCCGGACTATTAGTAATTGAAGCTCTGATATCTACTGTTTGGTCACTATACATTTATATAAACAAGTTTAAGCAAAACCCCTTAGAGTGGAAGTTTGAGTGGTCTATCTTTAAACAACTAATGAACGACTCGTGGCCTTTTTTGTTTGCTGGCTTTTTTAGTTATATCTATGCGCGAATTGACCAAGTAATGCTACAACAATACCTAGGCTCAACCTCGGTTGGCTTGTATGATGTCGCGGTTAGAATATCCAACATTTGGAGCTTTATCCCTGCCCTTATCATTAGCTCTGTCTTCCCTGCCTTAGTCAGTGCTAAAAAAATCAGTCGTCTTTCATACCTGCAGAGGTACAGAGCCCTAACGATACTTGTAATGGCAATCACTTTAGCTGTCACGTTGTTTGTTTTCATATTCGCCCGTCCAATTATTTTAATCTTATTTGGTGAAAAATTTATTGAATCCATCATATTACTTCAAATTTATATCTGGTCGGGAGCTGTTGGAATACTGGGTATATTGGTACAACAGTATCTTATTACTGAAAACAAAGGCCGAATTCACCTATATCTTACCCTGACCGGTGCGTTGATTAACATCTCTTTAAATCTATTTATGATTCCTCGCTATGGGGCCGTGGGAGCCGCTATTTCCACTCTATTCTCTTACTCTGTAATCCCACTTGGGTTATTATTTTTAAGACAATTCAGAGATGATTTGCATTCTCTTCATAAAAAGTGAAAGTTTAGTTATGTAACTGACTTCTTAGAATTATGTTATAGGATAATGAAACTTATATACTTGCATAACCTCGCGGGTAATGGGAAACTAATGAATCAATTTATAATATGACTTTTACACAACTGCAAATTTATGGATAAAAAGTACTGGGAAAACTATTACAATAATGTTGGAGCTGAACGTAAGCCTTCGCTTTTTGCACAACATGTTTTAGATAACTACCTAAAAGAAGGACAGTCTATTATTGAACTTGGTTGTGGTAATGGACGGGATTGCTTATATTTTGCAAACCACGGTTTAAATGTTTTAGCAACTGATCAATGTGAGGCTCCAGATTTAAAAGAAAACTTAGTAAATGAAAATTTGAAGTTTCTAGCAACTGATTTCACAAAACTAGATGACTTAGGAGAATTTAATGTCGTATATTCAAGGTTTACACTTCATTCAATTACTGAAGAACAGGAAGACAAAGTTATAGCATGGTCACACAGAAATTTATCTGACAACGGATACTTATGCATAGAAGCTCGGGGTCATAAAAATGAGATTTTTAAATTAGGTGAACCTGTTCCAGGTCAATCAAACGCTTTTATTTATAATGACCATTATCGTCGTTTTGTTAATCGTGAAATATTAATTAACAAGTTAACAAATCAGGGATTTCATGTTGTAACTCAAGAAGAGAAAAAAGGTTTTGCTCCTCATAACGGTACTGATTACACTTTTTTACGTATAATTGCTACTAAAAAATAACGATGGTAACGCCAACTACTATAATTAAAACCGAGGACATCGCTGAGTTGCGGAAAATTCAACTTCGTATACTTAACGAGTTAGATCGTATTTGTAAAAAAAATAATCTTGTTTATTGGCTTGACTACGGTACATTACTTGGCGCCGTTCGAAACGGTAAATTCATACCTTGGGATGACGATATCGATGTTTCAATGCCCATGAAAGATTATCGAGAGTTTTTAAAAATTGCTGAAGCAGAGTTACCAAAGGATATTTTCTTGCAGACACCAAAAACCGATTCGGCATTTAAGCAATATTTTACAAAACTACGTGATTGCCATTCTACATTTATTGAAACTCACGAAGAACGAGGAACCAAATATCATCAGGGTATATTTATAGATATATTTCCATCTGTAGAATATCCCAAAATGCCGAGGCTATTTCAAAAAGTCCTAATGTTCACTACTGTACGTAGTAGATATAAAGCCGTAGTGAATAGAAAGAACATATTTATAAATTTTATTATTTATGGTATTTGTAAATTTATTTGGCTACTACTTTCCCCTCTTAAAAAATATGGCTATGGCATGACACCTGAAGACAACGGTTACATGTTCTCTGTTCCTTTGCAATATTTATATCCAATTGTTGATGTTGAATTTGAGGGAAAAATGTATCCAGCACCAAATAACTATCACGAACATCTTGCTACTATTTATGGAAAATCTTACATGACACCACCTCCAGAAACAAATCGAGTCCCTCATGCCAAACTTATACTTACTAATACCCCCTGTAATCACCCAAGAGCGATTCACAGAACCACGTCCTCAAATCAAACATAATGGAAAAAGAATTATCACCTGTTGCTGTATTTGTCTACAATCGCCCCGGAAATACTAGGGAGGTTATCGAAGCTTTGCAGAAAAATTATTTAGCGCCAGAAACAGACGTGATAGTTTTTTCTGATGGACCTAAGAATAGCCGAGCGGAGAAAGCAGTTGCCGCTGTGCGGGCATACCTTAAGACCGTCACTGGATTTAAGAGCTTTACCGTAGTTGAAAGGCCAGAAAATTTTTATATTGAGCGCAATATCATCGACGGAGTAACGAACACCGTTAATAAATTTGGCCGAGTGATTGTCCTTGAAGACGACGGTGTCACCTCTCCCTATTTCTTAACCTTCATGAATCAAGCCCTTGATTTCTATGACTCACACAAGCGGGTTATGCATATTGGCACCTTCACCTTTATTGATTGGCCAGAGCGAAAGACGTTCCTTTGGCGCTATGCGGAAAATACCGGCGGGGGTTGGGCGACCTGGAAGGACCGTTGGGATAAATTTACCTGGTTTCAATCTGAGGCAGAAGCCCTGACAGCTTTGACGCCCGAGAAGATCAACTATATTGAACTTGATGGTATTTTTAAATGCCTAGGTAACCTCAAACACCCCATTATCCCGTGGGATATATGCTGGAACATTGCTATAGTAAGAAATGACGGTCTCACTGTAAATTCCCCCGGTGCCCTCACTAAAAATAACGGCCTCTATAACGGGACGCATTTCACCGCCCTTAACCGCATCCTTGGCAAGAGTCAATTCACCGTTGAATTAGATCAAAGTGAGGATATAGCAATGGAAAGTGTCATTGCTGAAAATTCTGAAGCAGTAAAAAAACTTAAGCAATTTTATACCACTCTCGGTAATCGGTGGCGGGATAAAATATGGCACTATTTTGTACGAATGTTAGTGTTAGTGGGAATTACAAAAGTTTTAAAGAAATTATTTAGATGACAAAAATGTATGTCAAAGCCAATGTATCCAAAGATAAATATCTTTAAAAACTACCGGAGGAACTTAATTGATGCTCAGTACTCTGAAGATATTCCCAATATCACAGTCAAGATTTCTTTAGAGTATATGCTTCATGCTTTAAACATCTCTGAAAAATGGGATCATTGCCTTGATATTGGTGGTGGCTCTGGTCATTACCTAACTTCATTTTCACAATATTTTAAAAAAGCTACTCTGGTAGAAATAACCAACCATGAAGAGCACGAAAAGCTGAAGCAGAATCACTCCAACATACAAATTTTCCAAGATTTAATTGAAAATTATAATAATCGTGAAGTGGCCGATTTTATATTACTAGCTGATATATATGAACACATACCAGACATCAAGGCGTTTGTAGAAAAGATAGCAGCCCTCCAAACCTATGGCGGTGTTGTATATATAATGACCCCCAACCCCCTAAAATGCGGCCCCGCCCCTGAGTCAGCTATATATTATAAAGAAAAAACTTACGGACACATAAAACACTACACAACTGAGGAGATAGTTATCTTAATGAAAAAAAATGGCTATGAACTGATGTTTTTAACCTACGAAGAAGGTCCAGTTAGAAGTAAAGTAAAAAGGATAATTTATGGTCTCTCCCGCAGAGACAAGAGATTCTCGAAGAATTTCCTATACCGATGGTTTAAACCAGTATTGTTCTTACTTGTCACCCCACTCTTGAAAGGATTAGAAATTCTAACTTATCACTCAGAATCTAAACTACGAGATAATAAATACAAAACCACGACACAGAACCTGGCTTTCAAAAAAATCTATGGCGCCTAAACTGTCTATTATCATACCTTGTTACAATTGCGAAAAGACCCTTCTTGAAGCAGTTAAGTCCTGCTACACACAAGGCTTTGCCAGTGATGATTTTGAAATTGTCTTAGTCGATGATGCTTCAACTGACGGTACTGGTCTTCTGCTTAAGAATATTAAAGCTACCTATCCAAATATCACCCTACTCACCCATCAGACCAATCAAGGTGGCGGGGCCGCTAGAAACACTGCTGTATCAAAAACTTTAGCTACAACAATCTTTTGTCTAGATAGCGACGACGTGTTGCCCCCACAGACACTTATTCGCATGTACACTTTTTTGTGTGATAAAAAACTAGACGGCGTCCTTTTTGCAGAAACTAGATTTTTTAGTACTAATTTTAAAAATGTAGAGATTGTACCCAATTCTCCCAAAGAGGAAATTGTCTCACTAAATGATCTCTTTAACACCGAGGCTGGTTTTTTGACGCAAGTAAACTTCATGTACACAAAAAATGCCTTTTCTGTCATTGGTGGCTACCCGACTGCTCACGGGTTTGATACCCAAACATTTGGTCTAGGCTTCCTTGCCAAGAGTCTAAAAGCCTCTGTTTGTCCAAATACTTTTTATTACCATCGCCAAAACCAAACCTCTCATAAGTCCTACTACGAACGCGAATATGAGCAAGGACTCATTTCAATAAATAGCTATCTGGCCCTAGAACCAATCCTCTCATCTTTTCATAATGCCGTAATCGAAATGATTATCTCTTTTGATATCTTTAACTTAAACTATCACGGTCAAAACACAAATCTTCGTGCTAAGATTGTCGACTATGCCCAAAGCGGTAAACCTCTGTTGACCAACCAGTCGGAGACTTATTCCGACCTCTCCCAAAGTTTTATTGAAATGATCAGCTTAGTGCAGCGAGAAAAATACTCAGAGGCGCTCACTTTGCTTGGTGCTTGTTTAGCCAAAAACGGTAGTCAAACCCCTCTTTTACTCTATATGTATCTCCGCATCTCGGAGGGTCTTATCGGTCACCAACAAGATAAAATCAATAAAAGTGTAGTAAAATACCTGACAGATCTAGGTCTATTAAATAGACCTAGATATTTAAAAATACCAACTTACTTAAAACCTCTCTATAAGATTTATCGTCACTTTAAAAGATAACACATGTCAGTAACTTCACTTCCCGCAAAAATTTTTAGACACAGCTATTCTATCCTAATCTCCCTTTTCATTACCCAAGACAGCCAGAAATCATTTTTAGAAGAATATAGAGCAGCCCTCAGTTTGTATCAAGCCAGAAAATCTTCTTTTGATTACAATGAGTTTTTAATGCCGAGCTGGAAGAAAAATACTGACGAAATTGAGTCATTCTTTGAAAAAAAGTTCTCATTTTCATTTTTAAGAAATCCTATTCTTAAAAGCACCATGTTCGCCCATTTACCCACGGCCGCAAAGAGAATTCAGAAAAAGCTGATTCTAGAGCATTTCGGATACGATAAAGCGAAGCTTTTACTTAAAGAGCATTCGGTTGGGTCGCCCATTTTAAATGATTGGCAATTTTTAAGCTCGGGGAATACCATTCACCATCTATATCACTTAGCAAAGTTTGAACACGAGTCTAAGCAGTCATTAAGCACAATTAAGTCTGCCTGTGAGCTAGGTGGGGGTTATGGAAATATGGCTCGTTTAGCCAAAGCACTTAACCCAGAAATGACTTATACGATAATTGATATCCCAGTCTTTTCATTTATTCAACTGGTTTATCTTAAGACAACTTTGGGGACTGCCAGTACAGTACTTTATGATGAAACGACCGGAATAATACCGGGGAAAATAAACATTGTACCAATTAGCCGGACCAGCATAACAAATATGGCTAAAGTTTATCGACCCGATGTTTTTTTTAGTACCTGGGCAATCTCGGAGTCAAATAAAGCAACCCAAAATCTCATAAAAGATCTAGAGTACTTTAAAGCTAATTTCTTGTTCATTGCCTATCAGAAGGTAAACGAATCGTTTGCTTTTTCAGAACAGGTAACAGCCCTACCTGAAAAATATAAAAATATTTACCAAGCTGAAACCAGCTATCTAACTGATAACTACTACTTAATAGCCCAGAGAAAACATGAAATCACTGATTAAAAAATACCCACCTCTCCACAAGCTTGCGAAATATTTTTATCGCACGCTAGTTAAGTCTCCGGTAATTTATTTTCTTAGCCGGAAAACTACCCCCCTAAGTAACTGGTATGGTCTAGATAGAGGTAAACCAATTGATCGCTTTTATATTGAACAATTCTTAGAAAATCACCAAGAACTAATTCGCGGTCATTGCCTTGAGCTGTTAAATAATGACTATACAAAAAAATACGGTGGTGCGCGAGTAACCAAAGGTGATATCTTAGATATTGATCATACAAACACTGCAGCGACAATTATCTGTGACCTCAGGAAAATGTCTACGGTACCTGATAATCAATATGACACCATTGTATTGACACAGGTTTTCCAATTCATTGACGATGTGGACGCTGCCCTAAGGGAATGCCAGCGTGTACTTAAACCTGGAGGTTCAATGCTAGTCACTCTACCAGCCATCAGTCGCATTGATTGTGTATCAGGTACTGACGGTGACTTCTGGCGATTTACCACTGCCTCTGCTAGATATCTGTTTGGTAAAGTCTTTGACGCTAAAAATTTAAAGATAGAATCAAAAGGTAATGCTCGAACAGGGATTTACTTTTTTGCTGGATTGGCACAGGAAGACACTAGCAAAGGAGTTTTCACTAAAGACGACCCTAATTTCCCGACGATCATTACCGTTTTAGCTAAAAAATAATGCGAAACTTCCTACTGACATACATTAGACCGGTTTTAAAAAAGATTGAACTTTACTCAGTCGCTCACCGTTTATTTTTTTTAATCTATACGCTAAAAGTTACCTTAGTAAATTTTTTAACTCGTCTCACCAAAAAAACCGCTGTTATCGTTCTCTATCACCGAGTCGGTAATGTCTCTGCTGATCCACTATTTTTAAATGTTGACCGAGAAACTTTTGAGGAACACCTAAACTTCTATCAGAAGTTTTACGAAGTTGTATCCCTACCAGAACTAAATACCCGCCTGACTGAAGGCCTGATCAGTGGTCGAGAGCTGGCAATTACCTTTGATGATGGATATGTCGACAACTTAAGTCAGGCTTTGCCTATCTTAGAAAAACACAACTTACCCGCTACGATTTTCGTCACCACCTCGCAACTTGGTGAAAAAGCTCACCACCCTTGGGATAAGCAATATCTTGAGCAAGACAGAGCTTGTTTTGTTAGTGAGGACCAACTCAAATCGCTCAGCAATCACCCTTTAATTACCATTGGTGCTCACACCCATACCCACCCACGACTTTCGTCACAAACTCCCGCACAACAAGACTATGATATTAAAACTGGGAAGACTATCCTCGAAAGCATTACCGGAAAAACTATAAACTATTTCGCCTACCCCTTTGGCGGTATCTATGACATAAACTCCGCTTCAATCGCGGCAGTTCAGAAGTTTGGGTTTCACTTCGCCTATCTTAACGATCAAAAGTTTACTACTGGCGCCTCTTCTAAATTTACCATTCCTCGTTTTAATATTCGCTCTTATTCGGTGACTAAGCTGGCTCTAAAATTAATTACTCTTCCTTACTTTTGGTGGAAATTAAAAGACAATATCGGTCTACTGAAAGCCAAGTATGAAAATACCTCCTGGAAACTTAAACTTAGCCACGTGCGTAAAGAACACGCCTTAACAGCCGTTGCACCATGTTATTGGATTTATGACACACTTACCAAAGACAGTATCGTGGTGGATGTCGGAACTGGCTATACGGCAGACTTTTCTTTAGCTTTAATAGACAAGTTTGGTGTAAAGAGTATCGGTATCGACCCAACCAAAAAACACAGTCATCATCTGGCCGAAATTGCTGACACTGTTCCAAACTTCTCATACTACCAATACGCCCTGGGGGTAAACATGAAAAACTACACTTTTTTGAGAACGCACACAGCGAAAGTGGTTCAATCTTCAACACCCACGTGAACAGTAAGACTACCGATGTACAATCCTACGAAGTAGAATCTGTAACTATTGACGATATTATTGAGTTATTAAAAGTACCTAAGATCGATTTATTAAAGATTGATATCGAAGGGAGTGAATACGACGTACTAAACAACGTATCACCAACCACACTTGGTAAAATCTCTCAACTTATCGTTGAATTTCACCATGGTACAGTGTCTGAATTCACACCAGAAGATACTCATCGAGTAAGAAGAAAGCTACAAGAACAAGGCTTTATCGAGTTTAGTGAAGATGGTGTGAATTTCCTATTTTTTAGACCCACAAAATGAAAAATTATCCTCCCGTAGCACTCTTTGTTTATAATCGCCCTGACCACACCGAAAAAACCATCCAGGCTTTAGCAAACAACTTTGGTATAGCCAACTTTCCTGTCTACATTTTCTCTGATGCCGCTAAAGACGACGAAGCAGAGCTCGGGGTAAAAAAGTAAGAGAAATTATCCATACGAATAACTCTCTACCCATTGTAGAAATAATTGAACATAGCAAAAACAAAGGTCTAGCTGAATCAATCACGTCTGGCGTCACTAGGCTAACTAAAGAATATGGCTCAGTTATAGTGCTTGAGGATGATTTGGTAACATCACCCTATTTTTTACAGTTTATGTACGAGGCTCTTAATCATTACAAAGACGTTCCCGAAATCATGCACATCAATGGTTTTTGTTTACCGGCCGAGTTTAAGCCTTCACCTGAAGAATGTTACGTATATCGACAAGCACTATCTTGGGGTTGGGCGACTTGGAAAGATCGGTGGGACTATTTTATGAATGATGCAAATTTACTACTCAAAAAACTGGAAACAGAAGAACTTATAGACTATTTAGACATTGACGGGACATTTCGTTTTTCCAGTACTCTCCGTGCCAATGCGCGAGGCGATATAAAAACCTGGGCCATTAAATGGTACGCTACTATTGTGCTACATCGCGGCTTAGCGGTTACCCCGTACTGCTCATTAATCCAAAATATTGGCCATGATGCTAGTGGAACTAATGCCAATAAAAACCAGAGTTTTGAGACAAAAATTTGTCATAAAAAGCCCTCTATTTCCATATCTAATTTAAATGAAAAAAATGAAGTTAAAGAAGCGATTCAAAATTTCTACCAAACTATTAGACCAACTTTTTTTGAAAAATTATTCGCCCGTTTAAGCTTTATAATTAAAAAAAATTTATGAATGTCTTATTTATAGGTACCACAGATATCCTTGGTGGAGCCGCAGTAATATCTTGGGAAATAAAAAAAGCGCTTGAAAAAAGCGGGCATTCGGTATCATTTTTTGTGGCTGACAAACGCAGTCAAGATCCGGCAGTAACCGTTATTCCTAAGACACGCTGGAGAAAAGTGTTGGACTATATTTTAAACACAGAATCATTTGTGAACACCGATTGGATTATAGAAACAGAACAGTTTAAAAAGGCAGATTTAGTACATTGTCACAATCTTCATGGTCGTTTTTTTAATCTTCGCACTCTAGAAAAAATGAGTAAGCTCAAGCCAGTTGTCTGGACTTTACATGATGAATGGGCAATTACGCCTCATTGCGCCTGTACATTGCAAGGTGAAGATATGAAGTATGGTTTATACACCTGCCCGAGCAAAGAGATTCAACCAAAAATCCTCTGGCCCTATACAAAACATCTAGCTGAAATCAAAAACAGTATCTACCGTCAATCAAAGCTACATATCGTTACTCCCTCTCACTGGTTATCTGAGCGGGTTAAAAAGACGATATTAGGAAAACAACCAACTTATCTGATACCAAACGGAATCGACATCAACAAATTTACTAAAACTCCTAAAGCTCTGGCTCGCGAAACCTTAAACCTCCCACCAGACAAAAAAATCATACTATTTCTGGCGGTCGGAGGAAAAGATAATCCTTGGAAAGGCTGGACATACGCTGAAGAGTTAATTAAAAATGATATCGACAAAAAAGATCGTCTCTACCTCAATGTAGGAAATCTAGACTCGTTAAGTTATCAAGCTGGAAACTGCCTGTTTAGACCAAAGAGTACCCCCGAGGAAACCGCCCTTTACTTTAGTGCCGCCGACGCCTTACTATTTACGTCAGTCGCGGAAAACTTCCCACTTGTTATACTAGAAGCCATGAGTTGCGGGCTGCCAATTGTTTCATTTGATGTGGGTGGCGTAAAGGAAGTTCTCGTGCATAAAGAGAACGGGTACATAGCGAAATATAAAGACCCTCATGATTTACAGATTGGCCTAGACTATATCATGTCACTCACCCCAGCCGAGATTGAGCACCTGGCAAAAGCCTCGGCGGTAAAAATCCGTACCAGTTATAACCTATCACTTATGACAACCAGGTATATCGATTTGTACCAAACCATAATTCAAAATAATGATGCCAGATAGCACTAGGAAAAAATATATCGACACCATTGTCGCCCGCGAAAAAGTACGGTCGTTAAGTCGTGTCCTGCGATTAAAACACGAGCCTTTTCGTACTTTAAAATATTATTTTCTGGCTGCCATCGCGAGAATACTACCGTTCCCCAAAACCTCCCTTCTTCTAACTGGAGATAGTATCAAGGGCTATTTGCCAGAATGCAATACTTTTTATTACTATGGCTACGGTGAAGCTAACTTAACGAGTTTCTTCATACGCTACGTTACTGAAGGCAAAACTATCCTTGATATTGGATCACATATTGGTAGTTATGCTGTTTTACTGGCGCGCTTAACCGGAGAGACTGGACATATTTACTGCTTTGAACCAACTCCCTGGACATTTAAACTGTTAAAACATAACACTGCTAATTTTAGTAATATAACTTTAGAAAATCGTGCGGTGGCTGAAGTTAAAAAAACTATCAGTTTTACTGACTACGGACCGGGTTATGGGGCTTATAATAGTGGTCATATGGCAGGGGCTGATGCGTTGTCAAAAAAAGGTAAGAAGATAACAGTTGAAGCCATTACCCTAGACACTTATTGTGCAACCAAAAACATTTCTCCGTCAATTATAAAAATCGACTCTGAAGGTTTTGAATACGAGGTCCTTCAAGGTAGTGAGCAATTATTAAAATATAATCCGAACAAAAAGCGCCCTCTAATAATTATTGAAGTTGCCAACGGAGCCGCCTGGGAAGATAATCGCAACCAAGCATTCTCCTTACTTAAGGCGAATAATTACCTGCCTTATGAGATAGCAGTTGATGGTACAGTTAAACCTCACCAATTGAAACATAGTTACCAATACGATAACCTTCTTTTTATTCCTGAAGAAAGCACAGATAATCAGCCATATTTATGATAATAGTTAATCTTAAAGGAGGTCTAGGTAATCAAATGTTCCAATACGCCCTCGGTCGAAAGTTGGCTCAAAAAAATAATGACCTCCTCAAGCTAGATACCGACGGCTTGCGAAGAGCCAATGAACTAGGTGATATATATCGACCTTTCTCTCTTGAACAATTTAACATTATTAAAAATATCGCCGAGCCAGAAGAAGTCAGAGCCCTAAAATACCCATTCGGGATTATCTCTAAAGGACTGCGTTGGTCGAATTTACATATTTTACGGAGAACTCACACGGTGTATGAAAAAGATATTTTAGAAAAAACCGGCGACATTTTTCTCGATGGATTTTGGCAGTCACCACTATACTTTACCGACATTAAAGAAATTCTGCTCAAGGAATTTACCCTGTCAAAGCCCTTCAGTGAAGCTGGAGCTATCTTTGCAGAGCAAATTAAAAATTCACCAGCCGTGGCTTTGCATGTCAGGCGTGGAGATTACATCAAGAATCCCCGGGTGGAAAAAGAATTTGGACCCTGTTCGTTAGATTTTTACAAAAACGCCATGGCTGAGATAGAAAAAGTCCTACCTGAGCCAACTTACTTCGTCTTTTCTGATGATTTACCTTGGGTAAAAGAAAATCTACCTCTTGGTAACAAGGCAGTATTTGTGAAAGGTACCGGTATGACTGACGCCGAAGACTTAATCTTAATGAGTATGTGCCAACACAATATCATCGCTAACAGTAGCTTTAGTTGGTGGAGTGGCTGGCTCAATCCAAATCCAAATAAAGTGGTGATAGCACCTACCCCTTGGTTCAATTTATCGCCCTATGACAAAAATCTCATCCCAGAATCCTGGCTACAACTCCCAAAATAAAGCTTTATAAGAATCAAGTAATTTAGCACCACTTTAAATATGCAGTATAATACCTAGTATTCTATGACAAGTAATGGCCAAAACCTCCTAGTCAGTATTATCATACTCACCTACAATCGGGCTAATTATTTAGGTCAAGCAATCGGGAGTGTCTTAACTCAAACTTATGCTAATTTTGAACTGATTATTCTGGATGATGGATCAACCGACGACACAGAGAAAGTGGTTATAGAATTTAATGATAGTCGAATTAAGTACGTCAAAGATTCGGTAAATCGAGGGATTGTTTACCGGCGCAACGAAAGTCTTAAATTAGCCAAAGGTAAATACTTAGCCATTCTGGATAGTGACGATGTTTGGCTGAGCCCTAATAAACTTCAGAAACAAGTAGAATTAATGGAACTAAATCCGAAGCTAACTGTCGTTGGTACCTATATTAAAATTATTGACGCTGACGGAACAGAAGTTAGTAAAAATAAATATGGAGCAAATGATAAGACGATCCGAAAAAATATTCTCATTCGAAACCAATTCGCTAACTCGAGTGTCTTGATGCAAAAAACTGCCGTTGAGAAAACTCAAGGTTATCGACCCTATGCTTATGCGGAAGAACTGGATTTATTCCTCCAATTAGGAACTTTAGGTGAGCTCCAAAATATCCCAGAATACTTAACTGGCCACCGTGTCCACGGTAGTAGAGAAACGGCTACCAAGAAACTACAAATCCCCCTAATCGTCCTTAGTATTATAAAACCTTTTAAAAATATCTATCCCAACTACAAGTTGGCCTGGATTAAATTTAACCTTTACTACCTAGCACGTAAAATACAAGTTGCCTTGGAAAGGCTTACTAACTAAGCCTAATAAGTAGCTAAAGTACTTTCTACCATCTCCTCTAAAGTATGTGTCGGCTTCCAGCCAAGTTTGCTAGAGGCTTTAGAAGCATCCGCCGTCAGTATCGCTGGGTCTCCAGGCCTCCTGGCAACTCTCTCGCGCATTCATGTCTTTTCCAGCCACTTTTGAGAAAGCCTCTACCAGTTCCCGCACACTATATCCCTTTCCTGTACCAAGATTAAAAACACCGTTTATCTCCTTTTCTAGAGCCAGTGAGTGGGCTTCTACCAAATCAAGTAAGTGCATATAATCACTGACCCCTGTACCATCTGGGGTGTCGAAGTCAGTACCAAAAATCAAAAACTCACCCTCGGTCGTAACCGCTCTAGCTAAGAGCGGAAAAACGTTTTGCGCATTCCTTTCTTGGTAATTTAGTCCAGCGTCTCCAGCGACATTGAAATACCGGAAAATAGTGTAGCTTTTGATTTTACCTAGACGGGCATAATCTTTAATCATCGCTTCCACCATTAGTTTTGTCCGACCATACACATTGACTGGGTTTAAAGTAGCATCCTCCTCAACCGGCAAGCCTTCCGGTGACGGTTCATAAACAGCAGCGGTAGAAGAAAAAATTATTTGTGGTATCTGAAATTCCTCCATAGTGGCCAGCACATTTAAAGAACCAACTACGTTATTATAAAAATAAAGGCTTGGATCTAATTCACTCTCCCCCACCGCCTTTTTAGCGGCACAGTGAATGACTGTATCAAACTGATATTTCTGACAAACGGATTTTATCTCCAGAATATTCGTAATATCACCGGAAATAAAATCAACCTCTTTGGGAAGCTTATCGGGTTGTCCGCTGGAAAGGTTGTCTAAAACCACCAATTTGTGTCCAGTCTGATGGAGTAAATCAACACAAGCTGAACCAATATAACCAGCTCCCCCCGTCACCAGAATTGTCTTAGGCATAGACTGTCATTCTAACACTGATTATCTTACTCATCATCAAAGCCCCATTCCGATTCCACATTTCGATGTAACAGTGAATTGAGTTGCTTAACATCCTTACGATAATAATCTTTTAAGAACTTTTCTAACTCTGGGGACAAAGGAATTTTCCGAGCTATCACGGAAGCAGTTTCGATTGGTACCTCCGGTGGTTTTACCACTCCCCTTAGTTTGGTATAGAAAAACTTTACCCCTCTTTTAATCAACAGAACAAAACGTTTGATTAAACCCGGCTTCTTTTTTGTGTCATCGATTTCAATTGGAACTAAGTGCCTCAAGGACGACGGTACGAAAGTGGTCTCTAGTTCCAAATGTGTATAAACAGCTTTGATACTCTCTAACGGCTTCTTCCGCACATCTGCTGCCAACAACACTAAGAAGTCATTTGGTGAATAGTAGGAAAAGTAATGTGCTAGTTGTCTACCGTATGCCGCCCGTAACAACACTTCTGGATGAAGTTTCAGGAACATAGCTAAGGAGGTCTTGGCATTAATCTTGCCTGATCTTCTAGCCTCGACATAATCTACTCGTACACTTACTAGTGGATTCTCAATGATCGCAAATAATTTAGCATTGGGGTAGGTTCTAGCAATCAGGCCGGCCGATTGAGTACTCGCTAGATAATTACTAGCCAACTCACCGTACAGACTAATGCCCTCACCCTTAGCAAAATGGTTTTCATACCAGTCTAAACCTTTAGCAAAAATCTTCGCGTCACTAAAGAAATTAGTATCGACTTCAGTCAGCCCAACTTGTGGATGCTCTTTAATGTACGTATACAAAAGTGGCGCAGCTGTAGCAGAACCAAGTCCAAAAAAGGAAACTAAAGTGTGTCTAGCGTGCATATATTATTTATCTGTTTTTGGTTTATCATTTAAGAATAGCACCTCTTCAATACTCTCTCGATAGAGTGCTTTGTATAATTCGGGATCTTCATGAAACTTAGACTTAATCATATCTTGTGCTGACTCAGCCATAAGCTTACGTAACGGAACATCATTCATCAGTATATTTAGCTTCAAACTAAACTCATCCGTTGATTCAGGGTCACATAAAAAAGCTGACTCACCGTCCATGAACACGTCTTCACGCGCCGGCGTCCTCGCCATTATCATCGGAATACCAGCGGCGGCACCCTGCAGTACAATTTCTTCACTTTCTGGATCAGTATCTGGCACAATGAGCACATTAGCTGACTTAAGATAAGGCACAGTATCTAGCGGACCAGTCTCAAACACCACTTGGTTCTTTATTTCTAGAATCTCTGCCCGCTTGCGGTACTCTCGTTCAGCCTCACCATGACCTAAAACCAGCATACCTAAATGGGGATTACGCAAACCAAATCGAGCTGAATCCATTGCTCTGTAAAACTTGGACTTATAATCTAGCTGTCCGATATACAACATGATAAAGACGAACGGTTGATACTTTTGTCGTAAATCAAGTGTCGATGTTTGTTTAATTAATGATTCATAATTATTAAATTTAGGTAATAAAGCCAGATCAAAGATCTTAAACTTCTTACTCAACATTTCTGCCACTAAACGAGTGGTGGTTCTAACACTTTTAACTCGCGGTATAGTGTACCGAGCTAGATACCGACGCCAGCGATTAGCTTTATCATGCATCGTAAAGTTAGGAGCTGTGTAATCTTCCAGTACATGTACCTGGACTGGTCGCCCATATTCTTTACCAAGCATAATAGCGAGAAGAGCAGATTCAAAAGCATCACGAGCCACAATCAGGTCTGGTCTAAAACCTTCTGCAAACACCAACTGTGACTCAGCTAATTTTTTACCAGCCAGAGGCGTCCCCCACCAATTCTTGTCTGTCGCTGTATAAAGCCAGACATTATCAGCCACCCTAATTACTGGCGCTTTGGTAGGGATACCCTGCCTCAAAATCAAAATATGTACTTCATCAAACAAATCAGCAATGTTGATATAACCATCAAGTGACTGCTGGGTGGGATTTAACAGTGACTCATCACGAGAGATAAAAAGAACCCTGGTAATGTCACGACTAGACTTAGCCACATAAACCGCATCATCATTAATTGCCTCCTCAACTGAGAGGTACCGGGTGGTATCTTGGCTTCTTCGTTCCTTTTCTAAAATATATTCTAGACTTGAACGCTCAAACTCAGATGCATCCTTACGTAAAAGATCTCTACCTTTCATGTTCTCTATAGTATAACGTGCCAAACGCTAATTGTGTTTCTCCAATCAAGATTCCAGTTAACAAACACTACAAAAAAGTAAGGAGTACTTCAGCTAATCGATCAGCGTCATGTCTAATTAAACTTCTCATGAGAACGTCCCCACTATCTAATCTCACCTCTTCCTCTGCCACAAGCGGGAGCGAGCACACCACTGGTTCGTCAGCAGTACAATTATTCAAAATAGGATGATTACCTTCAAGCGCGTACTTATGCAAAAGATCGTCAGCAAACTCACGATTGTTTACAATCATTGCGTCAGGTACCGCACCAGAATACTTTATCACTTCTGCCAAATGTTCAGCAGCATTCATTCCTACTGTTTGTCCTCGTTTTGACATCAGATTACACACGTACACTATTGTGGCTTCTGAGGAAGTTAGAGCCTCGCTAAAACCATTTACCACGCAATTGGCTAACACACTGGTATAGAGGTCTCCTGGACCCAAAATAATCAAATCGGCTTCCTTTAGCACTTTAGTAGCTTCAGGATTAATAAAGGCCTCTGGAGTTAGAGTTAGACTTACGATTCGGTTTTCAGGTTCATACAAAGCTGTATCTGCTAAAATCTCTATGTCATGCTCCCCCACCACCACACTGCCATCAGCATAAGTTGCTACTAGATGGGCAGGGTCTGTAGTTACTGGTACCACCCTACCCGATACACGTAGGATCCTTGATGCCGCCTCAATAGCTTCAGTCTCACTACCCAGAATATCAGTCAAAACTGTCAAAAACAGATTGCCGAAATTGTGACCACTTAGTCCTTCCCCCCGGTCAAAACGATAGAGGAACAGCTGACGTAAGAGAATATCATAGTCATCTCCGTCTGCCGCCAAAGCAGTAAGGGCGTTACGCACATCACCAGCTGGTAACTGTCCAAATTCATCACGTAACCGGCCGGTTGAACCACCGGAGTCAGCCATACTAACAATGGCGGTAATATCCAATGTGTCGGAATATTTTTTAAGTCCCTTAAGGACGGTGTGGGTACCAGTACCACCACCAACCACCACTACTTTCTTTTTATTCATACCAGTCTATAACTAAGCCATTCTTATTTACGTACCTTTACTTTGTTGACTTTAAAGGTCTAATTATTCGTCCTAATTTTTACTATAAATAATCACGGTAAAAGCCCCTAATAACAACGCTATAAATAATGCATACGGCCACTGTATATCTTTTGATTTAGTTGGCTCCTTCTCAATAACATTTGACTCAGTCCCCACAAATTCCTCTGGAGGCAATACCGGATTATCCGTGGTTTCTAAAGTTTCAGTTGTAGTTGCAAAAGTAAAGTTGGTTTTGGATTGAGATGCTGTATGACTAGAAACAGGCAAAGGTAAAGATCTTGACTCACTACTGACCGATAATTCTGCCTTGGACTCGCCAGACGGTAAGTCTGAGGCAACCAGATGTAAGCTACTATCATATAGGTAAATTTGACTCGGTCTATTACCCAACTCCAACCTTTCCCTATCTATAGTCACAGTTCCTTTTGCCAACATAATTGTTCGTGCTGGCATCACTACTGTTTTTGCACCAATCAACTTGTAGCCGGAAATATCAATATCGTAAGGTGCGTTATTATTTATTTGTACATCACCTTGATCATTTCTTGAAATAGAAAAAGTGACTGGTAATACCATAATCTCAGCCTTAACAATTGCTTCATTCTCTGCCACCTTCCCGTGTAGAGTGACCACATATTTGCCTGGATAAGAATAAGAATGCTGAGTTTCTTTACCGTACGCTTCAAACGAATCACCGAAGTTCCAGGTATAAACTAATGAAGCGAGCAGATCTCGACCTAGGCCACTAGCCTCAACTTTAAAAGGTATTTTCTGATTGACATAAGCAACAGTTTTAATATCTGGCTTGAGTATTAATTTCGAATCTAAGTCTTTAAAGAAAACCGTGTCACTACTGCTTTTACTCACAGTTTTATTAATAGGGACACTTGTCTGTTCAGTATCATTTTCTGGAGTTTCGGCAACTTCTACAACTTCGGATTTACTTGATTTATTTTGCTGACCCGGCGTCGCCACAGCAGTCACCCATCCCGCTGAGGTATACTGCGCCGTTTCTTTAGTAGCATTATCTCCACCAATATTAGACCAATTTTCTCCACCAGCTACCTGCTCAACTATAGTCCCAGCCGGGTTTTTGATAGTCAGAGTAGCTCCAGTATTAACTAAGGCCCCCGTATAAATTAAAAACGCCGTCCCAGGCGCTGACTCTTCACTAGTTCTTTTAATACCCCATATGCCTTAGCGCCAAGGCTACCACTAAGGTTAATATTTAAATTTTGTCCATCACTAAGCACCCACCCAGACAAATCAACTGGCTGTATCACCGGAATTATAAAGTTCAATCCATTCATGATTAGCTGAAGTAGAGTCACCCATCCAAGCCACCTCATTGATAGTGACGGCGGCCAGGGTCGGTAACGGAAGCAGGATGATGATTAAGCAGAAATGTCTAAGTAATTTCTGCATAAGCATGTTATGAGGCGAAGGGTGAACGCTCGTTACCGGACTGCTTAAACATTTTTTCGATTTTTTTGACTGCTAACGGACCGTCTTTCGTACCTACATTACTTGAATCTAGAGCTGAAAAAGCCGCTTCTGTTTCTGCCACCAAACGAGCTAGCTCATCTTTATCGGCAGTAACTGGTCCGGTATCAACTTTTTTAGTTGCTTCATTAACTGGCTGTTGATGATTTTGATTCACACCCTCCTTCACTGGAGAGTCTTTAACGATATCCATCTTCTTGAGTACTGAAGCTAGGCCTTCCCGATGGTCAGGTTTTTTGGTCTCTGGAGCTGATTTTACTTCCGGTTTAGACTCAGTGGTTTTTGGCGAAGTAGGAGTATCTTTATTACTAATTTTAGCTAAAACCGAGCGTAAGTCCTCGAGTGGAGATTTGGCCGGCTTGTCTCGATCACTATCTGTCGGTCTGGCTGACTTTTGGTGTGAATTTTGTGTAGTTGGCTGAGTCTTTGTTGGCTGACTTGAAGTCTGATGGGGTCTAGGGGTCGCATCTTTAGTCTCGTTTGATCTTTGTTGATGTGGAGTATTACTTTTATTTTCTCGTTCTGGTCGAAAATCTTTTTTTGGTGAATTATTGGCTTGGGTCTGATTAATAGAAGCTGGAGGTGCATCTTTCGGTTTAGGTTTTTGGACATGATTAGGCTTTACCTCCACTACAGGGGTATGCAAGTCTGTCACCAGTTTTTCTACTATTTCCCGTGGCTTGGTATAGTTTCTTCTGCTCGCAGCGATGACCATGTCTTTACAAGAGACGTGGGGCCTTTCCACTGGAGGCAAGGTAACCGCCGAAAATGGTTGTGACCCAATACCATCTATCATTAAGGTTAGATAAATTTGTGCAAAGCCAAGATTTACTAAATCGGCCGCCAAGAAGCGCGGTGTGAAGACTGTTTCCAAGACTTCAGCATCAAAGGGACCGACCCGAAACGTCACAGTTGTACCAACGTTACCAAACACTGCATCGCGTACCTCTTCCTCCATTTGTTCAATATACTGATGAGCGATAATTAGATTGAGGTGGTACTTTCTGGCTTCAGATAGAATATTAGCGAAAGTAGCGTTGGCAAAAGACTGGAACTCATCCACGTAGAAATAAAAGTTTGGCATAGTCTTCATCTGCTCCACCGGTAAGTCTGCCCGACTCATCGCTGCCAAGTAAATACGAGTTGTCAGCATCGAACCAAGTAAATTGGCATTTGTTTCCCCAACCAAACCTTTCGATAAGTTCATGATGAGAATTTTCTTCTCATCCATAATTTTTCGAATATCAAAACTAGAATGAGGCTGGCCGATAATATTTCGAATCAGTGGATTACCGGTAAACTGACCGATTTTGTTTTGAATCGCCGGTAAGGCTTCAGCCGCAAAACGGTCGGTGTAGTTGGCGAACTCTTCTACCCAAAAGGCCTTCACAGCTGGATCTTTAATGTAGTCAACTACTTGCTTGCGATAGACTTTGTCTGAAAAGAGTCTATTGACTGAAAGTAAAGTAGTGTCGGGATACTCAATGAGCGCCAACAGTGCGTTAGTGAGAATGTACTCCATACGCGCACTCCAAGCATCGACCCAAATTTTCTTGAAAGTAGACATTAGTCCCGACACTACCAAGTGTCGTTTATCTGCACCGACATCTTCCATCACGTTAAAAGAAATCGGGTTAGCCAAGTCAAACGGTGCAAAATAAACCACGTCGTTTAGGCGATGCTCTGGAACATAGTCTAGAAGAGTTTCGGCCGCCGAGCCGTGCGGATCAATGAAGGCCATACCTTCGCCATTTTGAATATCCTGCGCCGCCATGTTTTCAAGCAAGGTCGACTTACCCATACCCGTTTTCCCGACCACGTACATGTGACGCTGTCTGTCTTTAGCTTTAATACCAAATGGTATCTGCTGTCCCCGAGCGTCAGTCTTAGCGAAGAAAGTAATTTTTTCCGGATCAAATGCCATGTTGTATTTAGTATAGCAAATAAAAGCCCCAACACCTTAAGGTGTTGGGGCTTTTATAAGTTACACTCTACTTAGAAAACCTCTCTTCAGCATACTTATAGAGTTCAAGTACGTCCGCATTGCGATCAACCGAACCGAGTATCACCACTGCCAATATCCGGTCAGTATCTTTAACTCGCAGACGATGTAGACTAAGTGAAGTCTGTCCAGCCGCCAATGTCTCCCCTACTTTACCGCCAATAAAATTATCTAATCCTTCAATACTATTGAAATTAACTAGTTCACCAAACTCACCACTGATGTAGGCGGAGGGTAAATTCTGATTGGCGGTTAGTTCCAAAATAAAACTGCGGTTTTTATACAGATACTGCGCCAAACGGAGTAAATCACTGAGTGACGAAGTATTTTCGGCTGAGAGACCAGAAGGGTCGGCAAAGTGAGTATTTTTCATCCCTAAAGCCTCAGCCTTTTGGTTCATCAAGCTAACAAACCTAGCCTTACCTAACTGCGAAGCAATCACTTCCGCCGCTTCATTCGAAGACTCAACCAACAGTAGCTGGAGTAAGCTATACATCGAGACCTTATTTCTATCGCCGAGACGGGGGATGAGTGATTCTACAAAACTTGGCTGGGTGACAGAAATTGAGTTGTCCAAGTTGATAAATTCCGCTGCCACCAGAGCGGTCATAAGCTTGGTAATAGAAGCAATCGGCGCTGGCTTATCGAGATCACTGGCCGCCAAGACCGTACTACTCTCCACATCCGCTATCATGTAGTGTGGGGTTTTTAGTTCAGGAATCTTTGGCTCATAAACAAAAGGTTCCTCTGCTAAATTTTCCTCATGAACTAAAACTGGTGTATCAACTTTAACTAAGTTATATAGTCGTTCGGCATTTTCAGTACTAAGGCGAATACAACCACCAGAGAAACCTTCTGGTACTGGTGTACCATCAGTATACTCAGGCCAGCCGTGGATGAAGAAGTTACCCTGGAAGGCCATACTCCATGGTTGATAGACGTGACCGAAAGTCGAATAGTGGTTCTTCTTTTGAATTCTATCTTATAGAGACCAGCTGGTGTCTGCCACCACGAACCTTCCTTCCCTTTCGCTTCAATCGGAATATTTTCTACCAGCACTCCATCCACGAAGTACCTGAGTTGCATCGTAGTAAGATCAGCTTCAATAAAAGTAACTTTTTCTTCTACAAAAGCTTCAATCGTCTCGGCAAAAAAGCTTGGTTGAGTAAGTGCTACCTGCACTCCATAATTAAGTGGCTTCACTTCCTCAGTAAAAGGATTCACCACTGACACCATCGGTAGTGAAGCAGTACTAATGCCCGCCGTCACTTTCACCCCGACCAAGCTCGCAGTAAACAAAAATAGTAAAGCTGCCAGTGGAACCAAAATTAATCCGGCGTACTTGTCTATCCTTCGCACCGCCAAAGCCGTTTTCTGTTTATCATACGGAATAAGCGCTCCTTTACCAGGTTTCGGAATGTCATCTTTATAAGAAACAGCATAAAAGCGACGCTGACTTGAATCATCATCTGTCATCTAGTTATCATACCGTAGCTACCCACCCAAATCGGTCGCTTAGCCACAGAATCTATAAAGTGAGTAGTCTAGATCGGGTTAATAGCAACCTCCAAAACCCCGGGGCCGAAAAGCGCCTCTTTAGTATAAATATTACTTGGTGCCCACAACATCCACGAATTCACTCCAGCATCGTAACTAGCTTGTATTTGCGCTCTTACATCCACCGCATCGTAGTCACCTCCATAATCAAAGTCTTGTATCCAGGTTCGAAGCTTGTCAGCCGTATAAACTGGCTTACTATAAACGGCTGGGGTCGAAGTCCCTACCCGTTCATGTAAAAATCCCTTCATCGGCGTCGTTGAGGACATCATTCGATTAACCCCCGCCTGCATAGCGTAGTTCACCACCTTGTATGGATAATCATTAGGATTACCGAGACCTAGAAAACTTTTTGGATAATGCGAGGGATAAACCATTGGCGCTATAAAATCAAAGTAAGGTGCCGCCCTATCTTGCACCTGACCAATCGAGAGATCATCGAAGTTGGTAGTAGTCATCCCAAATAAATCAGCAGACGTATAGGGGGTACTAGAGGCTCGTCCAGTATTTTCGTGCCTTACAGCAATATATAAAGTTTCATCATCCAACGTTTCATTTAAATATTTAAAGAACGCTTCCAAGTTAGCTTGCTTATCGGCGCCATACTCACTTTTCATGCTATTCGGAAAAGCAATATCTTGCATATTGCCATCAGACGGATACCGTACGTAGTCAAAATTTAATTCATCAAAACCTATGTTATAAGCATTGACCGAAAGTTCAATAATATGATCCCAGTAAGGCTTCGAGGCCACATCAATGAATGACAGACCCTTTCCATCCTTCCAGACACTACCGTCAGAAGCCTTCAGAACCGCCAATTCCGGGTGCGTCACAGCATAAACAGGATCCTGAAAAACGGTAATGCGGCCAATCACAAAAAAACCCTTAGCGTGAATAGTAGCTATTAAGTCCTCCATATCCCTAGTACCACAACGAGCGTTTTCCCAAGCATATTGCCAAGCTGGTGAGACTGGGGGAAAGGAAATGGTCCCGGAGTAGTCTTTAATATCTATCACCACCGAATTAATCTCCGTCTCTTCCATTAACTTGATTAATTTTTCTCTAAAGCTTGGTGTGCCAGCAACACAAGACGTCATGTAGATAGATTTTACCTGACTAGGTAACGGTACATGTTTCACTACCTTACGGTTATCTATCGGTGGAGGCACTTCTGCTTTTTCTAACACACTTATGTCTGTCTGGTTGGCATCAACTACCGTCACTGCCCGGTCATAAGTAAGATCACTCCGAGGTATCGGCACATTACTTAACACTGCTAAGACTGAAGCCAGTCCGACTACTGAAAATATGACCGGTTTTGTCATATCTGACTATTGTAGCTCACCCTCATCAAAAAGCGGCTTCGTTGTCTCCACAAACGAATCGTTTCCTCTTTCACCATTACCTTTACTTATTCGCTCCAGATAAACCGCTCGACGCATAACGTAACCGACCAGAATTAAAACGGCCCCTACTGCTGTCACAGCATATTGGCGCCAGGCCTCTGGGAAGCCTAAAAATGGTACTAAAGTAAGGAAGATTCCGAGGAAAAAGACGAGGGTTTCTTTAGTCATAATCAATTCCCTGCAGTATAACCCAAAATCACTTTCGATGCGAAAAGTGGATAAAAATTCCTAAGTCACCATCACGACAAACTCCCCACGGACTTTATCTGGATTTAAAGTAAAATATTCAAGCACCTCCTCTGGAGTTCCCTCCACCACCTCCTCAAACATTTTAGTCAGCTCACGAGCCACAATAACTTTCCAATCGATTGGAAGTCCTTCGTCACCTTTATTTTGTTTTGGTGTTAGGATTTCGGCCAGAGAAGTTAAGGTTTTTATAATCCGATGGGGAGATTCATAGAAAATCACTGGTCGTTCTTCTTCGGCGATTTCTTTAAAAAAAGTTTGTCTTCCCTTCTTGTGTGGGACAAAACCAATAAAAACGAAACCATTTCCAATAATACCAGAAATAGAAAAAGCGGCGGTAAGAGCCGAAGCGCCAGGAACAGCTTCGACTAGCGCGCCCGCTTCGCGGGCGCGCGCAACCAAAAGCACCCCCGGATCACTCACCCCTGGAGTGCCAGCATCACTCACGAGCGCAATATGCTTCCCAGTTTCCAGATCCGCCAAAATCCCCTCATGCACACTTTCTGAAGCGTGAGCGTCATAGCGCTTTTAACTTTGCTACGACTCCGTGATGCTTGAGTAAATTACCAGTTACCCTAGTATCCTCACACAGCACGTAATCCACCTCACTAAGCACACGAAGAGCCCGAAGAGTAATATCCTCCATATTCCCGATTGGCGTCGCGACGACTGAAAGTTTCCCATTTGCATAAATTATTTATATACGTCCTTACGATGCTGACTCGCAAAATTATGATCTGATTTTTTCCAAATCAAAGAGTATCCGATAATCACCTACTCGTAGTCTGTAGGAACCAATCCGACTATCCACAAGTTGTCTGACAACTGTGAAATATCATCCATGGCCATAACTTGTTTTAGTTTTTTACCAAGTCGGTTCTTTATTATGGGTTCTAAATTATCAATATCACGTTTTGCTTTCTTTGTAATAACAATCGTGTAGGCCATAGTGTTAGACCTTACCAAATACATCGTCGAAGGAAAATACCTTGCCTTCTTTATACTCACTACGAGAAGCCTTAATCGAAGCCAAAAACTTTGGATCACGGGCTGATAGGATAATCTTCGTATTCATCAATACTGACCAAGACCGAAGTCGGCACCCTCTCTCAGTAATCACTAAAGGTTCCTTGGTCTTTTTTACATGGCCAAGGGCACTCTTAAATCCACTACGTAATTCTGAAGCTTGAATGGTTTTAATCATACCTATATCTTATACAATTTAATTGTATAAGTCAATTGTACAATTTATTAGTCAGTTCTGTCGCAATTTTAGTTACATCCCCGCTCCCATTACTAGTACCAAATCTTTTTCAGTTACCGATCCTTTTATTTGTTCTATGACGGTAGTGAAGTCTGGCAAAGCTTCGGCTTTTTGCCCCAGGACATTAATTGCTTCGACTAACTTTTCACTAGTGACACCAGAAGTATTTTCTTCTCGAGCGGCGTAGATTGGCAGTAGCAACACTTTATCGGCGGTAGAAAGTGCGGTAGCAAACTCACCAAATAATTCGTGGGTGCGCGAATAAGTATGAGGTTGAAACACTACAGTTAATTTACGATCTGGTGCAACCTCCCTCGCTCCAGCAATTGCTGCTGCCACCTTTTGCGGGTTGTGAGAATAATCATCATAGACTAAAGCTCCATTAACTTCCCTTTGTATTCAAAACGTCTGGCGGTACCGACAAATTAGTGAGGGCTGTTTCAATATAATTAGACTTAATACCAACTGCTTTTGCCACCGTCTCTGCACCGGCCGCATTTAATCTATTGTGAAGACCTGGTTGCAGTAACGGACGTGTTAGGTTTAAATTTTGCGAATAATCAACTACTGTAGCCAAGGCCGACTTCTAGTACGGGTACTACCTTTGGATCTTTAGTGTTAGCGACAATAAACCCATCCTCTGGTACTTTAGCTACCAATTCTTTAAAGGCCGATTGCACGTCAGCTAGATCCTTAAAATAGTCCGGGTGATCAAAATCAAGATTATTTATCAAAGTACATCTGGTACAAAATATAAAAAGTGCCTCAGGTATTCATCCGCTTTACTATGAAATATTTACTCTGCCCGGCACGGTAGTTACTACCGGTTTTACTGCGTAAAGAACCTACTACTACCGTTGGGTCATAACTGGCCTCTTCAAAGATGTCCGCCAGCATGGCAGTAGTGGTAGTCTTACCATGCGTACCTGCCACTGCTATCAAATAATATTCGTTGGCAATTTGTGCTAAGGCCTCAAAGTAACTCATTGTTTTGATACCCTGAAGCGCGAGCAGCTGCAGTTCCGCTCCAACCAGCCGTCTTTTCTGTTACACCGTCACTATAAATAATTAAATCAATATCATCTTTTATGTGAGCCGATGTCTGTTCATAAAACACCTTTACTCCAACCGCCTCCAATTTTTCACTATTGCTTGTCTTGTTACTATCGGAACCCTGTACCACAAAACCCTCATGCAAATAATGCCGAGCCAAGGCACTGATGCCAATACCGCCAATCCCTATGAAATGAACTTTTTTAGTATTATTTGGTTTCATATACCCATGAATTTAAACGAATTAATAACTTCATTAACTAAATCTTCTTCTTCATAGATAGGGTAAACATCGTCATAGCAAGCAGAAAATGTAACCTCTACTAAGCCTCCATCAAAGCCTGTTCGGGTTAATCCCCAAACACAGCCTGCATCCCCTCCCTTGTAGCGGTACCAATATCTATCAGCCAAAAAAACCTCACCCAAAAAAACCAACCTATCCCTATTCCTTTCATCAAAACTTTCTTTATCAAAATTTTCGCCACTAATGTTTACACTTAAATTGCCATAGTCTGGATTATTGAATGAATATGATTTTATAGACGAGGTGGAATGAGTGACTCGCTCAATGCTAGCTTCTACTAACTGAAAAATATTGGTGGGTACAGAAAAAGACAAATTATCTGACACAACGTCTTCCCAAAAACCAGGTAATAATTTTTCTGGAATAAGACTACTGTCGATTATAAAAGTACTTAACGCCATGTCAAATAGTTCGCTTTTTTCTACCGGGTAGTTAACTATAATTTTAACTCCAGATTCTGTCTCTAAAAAAACAAACTTATTTTTTGGGGATGATATTATATATCCGCTCAACTCACTAAAGGAAAATGAACCAGTAACCGTAAAGCTATAGGATTCTTGCGAATTTATATCTCTTCTTTCAATGTCTGAAACAGATTTATTTGGAATATATTCATTAATTTCCGTACTATTGATATACCACAACGAATTAACATAATCGGATAGACTACTAGTTGAAAAATGCGTCTCCACTCTAAATAAATTAGCCACCTCTAAATCGGGGATATCATATTGGTAACCAAATTTTTGGTTAGTTATTTTTTTCCAACGACTGTTGTCCTGCCAAATAACTACATCGTCCAAATCAGCAGTTACTTTTTGATCGGCAATACTTTCCTGTTCCGAATCTTTAGTCGATATGTGATGTTGATCGGTTACCATCACGATTTCATCATATAATTTACTTCTATCAACTAAACTAATGTAAAAAGACCAACCCATCAACATTAATATTATAGTCGTCCCAATAAATACTATTAGTGAATTTTGACTTTTACTACTACTTTTTGCAGTAGAATCTGAGCCTGGATCAAAACTTGGATTATTTTGTTTCATTTTCAAGCGACTTAATTATTTCCACAAACTCGTCATTTCGTTCGTACTCATTTTTATACATTCCAAACGACGCGAAGGCCGGCGAAAATAGAAGGACGTCGCCGGGTTGGCCTTTGGCCAACCCGGCCTCCACCGCCTCTTTAAGTGAAGAGACGGGCTGAAATATAGTACGGTTAACCGTACTATATTTTTCTGTTGTCTCTAGCTCTTGCCTCAAGTTATCGCTACCGGTACCAGGCAATATAATCACGCTTTTAACATTGTCATCCAAAGCCTCAATAAGCGGACCTATATCCAAACCCTTATCGGCTCCACCCATAATCAGAATCACATTCTTATTTTCTGCCACAGCTTTTATACCGACAGCTGTGGCGGTCGGAGTGGTGGCGTTGTTGTCGTTATAAATTTTAATTCCATTATGACTACCTAAATATTCGAGTCTACCTGGCACTCCCGGGAAACTAGCTAGACCATCAAAAATTTCCTCATCAGTCAGTCCGGTGGCTTTTAGAGCTTCGTAGGCCAAAGCGGCGTTGAGACGATTATGTTCCCCCGGCATTGCGAGCAAGCAATCCTCCGGGATAGCTGAAGCGTCAGCCAAAATAAGTTCTTGTCCTAAAGTCCCAGACAATTTTTGTATCCAGGTAAATACGTCAGGGGTAGTGATGAGCACCCCACTATCTTCCTGATACAAATAAATATTCGCTTTATCCTTAAAATACAAATCCATGTCGTCATGGTAATAATTCATATGATCAGGCATGAAGCTAGTGAAGACAGCTACTTGTGGACTTATCTCCGCCCAACCAAATCCTTGCAACTGCCAAGAGTCGAGCTCCATCACACAAAGTGAATCTTCTTTCACTTCTTTTAGTAATTGCAAATTAGATACTCCACGAATATTCCCCCCCAAAAGCACTGGCGCTCCTTCAGTCACCATAGACAGAACATGGTGAATCATCAGTGTCACCGTTGACTTACCACGCGTTCCAGTCACACCAATAATCGGCACACCCGAAATCTCTGCAAAAAGAGCGGCACTTTGCTTTAAACTTACCCCGGCTTTTTTTGCCTCTACCAAAACCGGTTCATCTAGCGGAGCCCCGGCTCCGACTATTACCATATCAGCATCCTTAAAGTCAGCGAAGTCGTAAGGACCAAACTTAAAAGTAATGTTGGGATACTCTGCTAAAGCATCTACCGCTGGTTGCATCACCGCTTGTGAGGCACTATCAACTACGAGCACCTCTGCGCCTGCTTCAGCGATATAAGCCGTGTCCCCAATACCACGACCTAGAAGGCCGATGCGCATGACCGTGATTTTCTTCCCCTTAAATAATTCTTGACCTAACATGTCACTATCATACGTAATTTTGACCTAAATACCACTATGAGACGGTATTTTAAAAGTATTGACGACAGTGGAAAAGCGACTCTTTATTTATGCCGTTTGCTATACTTAACTATATGCAACCAAAAAAACTCGAACACTATAAGTACTTCCAACCAATTGCGTGGACATTGTGCATAAGCTTTGCCGGCTTTGTCGGACTCTTAGCTTTAAATTTAAAAGTCGTAGTTCAAGACCTAGAGTCTAGCAACATGAGTTTTGAGACTCGACTACAAAATGTTGAAGAAATCGTCGGCGTAAATCCTAGTACTGCAACCGCCGCCACTAAAGTTCAATAGACGTTTTAACATGAAAAGTAAAAGCCACTGCTCGCGCAGTGGTTTTTACTAACAGACTTTATAACTTAGGCTAGCCCTTACATTTTTAAGACTTATTTGCTATAGTAGCCAGCACTGTCACGGTTTTAGAAACCCATGTCCGCGCGAGCTAAAAATTGCGGGAAGCAATTTTTCCGGTCGCAAGGCGAATCGCCGATATTTACAAGGTGAATGTCAGAGACAGAGAAGGTGCCCTGGGGTATGAAGCGATAGGGTTGGCGGAAATATCACGTAAGATGCAAATGTTTTTGTTTAATTTGTCCGCGCTTAGCTCAGTTGGCTAGAGCATTCGACTGATACTCGGAGGGTCCTAGGTTCGAATCCTAGAGCGCGGACAAATTACGCAAACCAAAACATTTACTAAAGGGTTGGCTAGAGGGCCACAAGGGCCACTTCCATTTTTATATTCCCTATAGTCATTAAAAATTGGTCAGACTCCTGATACTCGGAGGGCTAAAACAGTTTGGGAAACTGTTTTAGAACCTTTTGATCTAGTCTTGAGTTAGACGAAAAGAATAGACAAAAGGTGTACTGCTCCTGTAAGGAGATAGGTTCGACTTCTTACAGAAGCTGGCCACTCATTGGCTAGTTTATGTCACTTCGTTCTTAAACTATCGGAGTAAGTCTTGCAAAATACTCCCAGCATTTTTCACCTAGAGCGCGGACAAATTACGCAAAAGATTGCTAGAAAGGCCCACCTCTCGAGACAGGCCTTTCTAGCAACTAAGTAAAAAATTGAAAATGTAAAAAGCCGGAGGCGGAGTGGTCCAAACGAACCCTCACCACCTCCGGCCTGCTCTAGGCTACAAGCCTAGAGCCATCCCTTGATCCGCCGCCACAGGCGGTGGACCGGATCCCGTTTGGGCCGCATCTCGAGCACCAGCCCGAGCGTGAACGACCCTAAAAGGAACTCGCCCCAGTTGGCCAGCTGTCCAAAGACAGCGATACCAATGAGACCACCCACCGCTGTCCAGGCGGCGAAAATCAAGAGCAGGTCGAGCGCACGCATGACAGCGAATCGCTCCCAACGACCCAATGTCGAAAAATCAATCACATGATCTCCTTCAAAGATGATTGAGGATAGCGCCGAGCCACGGCGCTGAAGACAACAGGATCAGAATGGTGGCATTTACCAACCACTCAGCCCAACGGGGTATATTTTTCATGTACTAGGCGCTTATTAGCGCTGTTGTTAATCCAAATTTTATTATAGCATACTTTGACATTTTCGTCAATGTATGCCATTTTGGACTTATTTTTCAGTGTTTTTATTATATTGTGTAAATAGACTGGGGCCCGGCGCGCTTTGCGCGCCGGGCCCTTCTTCACTACCGCCACAAAGTGGCTGTTGAGGTATTCTCCTGTTCCCTCACCCTTTCCCATCCCCAGTCAAAACAGCGCTGAGTAGGACTTAGAGTGAAGAAAATCCAGAGTAATACAGATGAAGCCACCAAGCCGACCACGTGACGCGACAACATCTCCCAATCAGATACTACGTATCCATGTTGGACGATCAGATAAGCAAAAATAGCCATAGCGGTAAAGGAAATTGCCATCCCCGCAGCCTTCACGTAGGTCAGAACAATCACAGTGGTCACCGCCCATAAGTCCTTTTTCATCTTCATCTCCTCAAATTAGGCGCCTTAAAAAGTAAGCGCCTGGTTAACGATACTTTCCCATTAATATTATATAATATATTATTCATATAGTCAAAGACACAATCGGGCCATTTTTGTATCCAAAATAGACTTAAGGTACGCTATACTGTAAACATTATGAAAAAATCACTACTGACTCTGACAGCCTCATTACTAGTCTTTCCCGTCCTCGTTTCGGCTCAAACCATACAAACGATGCTGACCAACCTCCCCGTCTTCTTTAACACGGTGATTATCCCTTTCCTCTTCGGGATGGCTTTCTTAGTCTTTGTCATAAACGCGGTACGATTTTTTATTATTGAAGGTAGTAACGAAGACGGACGAAAAAAAGCTAAGTCACTAGCTATCTATAGCATTACCGCTTTTGTTTTCCTGGTCATTTTTTGGGGACTAGTCAACATGCTAGTAAAGACTACTGGCCTAGACGGCCGAACCGCTCCGGTGTCAGACTACTACGAACGCGCTAACAAACTGCCAAGTAACTGCCCACCAGGATCAACTGGACCTTGCTAAGGTCTATCCAAAACTAAAGAAGCGGACACAGAAACAGACCGATTTTAACGAAGTTAAAATCGGTCTGTTTCTTATCAAGCAAATTATGAAAAGTTAAGAGGCTAATGCCTCGTCTCTTTTGTCTTATCCTTTTGGTCTGGTCTTTCCCTAGTGTCTGATACCATTTCAGAGAATTGAGTATCATCTCTCGTTTTATGCTCAATTGAGGCATAAAACATCGACCAATTAGCCGTGAGTTAAAGGGTTACCCCAATAATCCGACGTATCCAATTGGAATTAATCCACGACCAGCTTCCGCTAGCCGTGCCTTGTTACGACTTAGTCCTTGTTATCGAGCTTACCGTCGGCCCACGCTAGGTGGGACTTCGGGTACTCCCGACTCCCCTGACTTGACGGGCGGTGAGTACAAGGCTCGGGAACGTATTCACCGCGGCGATGCTGATCCGCGATTACTAGCGATTCCGGCTTCATGAGGGCGAGTTGCAGCCCTCAATCCGAACTGAGGATGGTTTTATTAGGATTTGCTCCGTGTTACCACATTGCGTCCCGTTGTACCACCCATTGTATCACGTGTGCAGCCCAAGGCATCAAGGGACATGCTGACCTGGCGTCATCCTCACCTTCCTCTCCCGTGAGGGAGCAGTCTCGCCTGACACTTATAACAGGCAACGAGGGTTGCGTTCGTTTCCCCACTTAAGGGAACAGCTCAAGCCACGAACTGACGACGGCCATGCATCACCTGCCATACACCCTCGAAGGCTTCTCTGGTTTCCCAGAGCGTGCAGTATGGTTTCTAGCCTTGGTAAGGTTTTTCGCTTATCGACGAATTAAGCCACATGATCCACCGCTTGTGCGAGCCCCCGTCTATTCCTTTGAGTTTTAATCTTGCGATCGTACTACCCAGGCGGTCTGTTTAACGCGTTAGCTTCGCCACAGAGAGGGTCGATACTCCCCATAGCCAACAGACAGCGTTTAGGGCGTGGACTACGCGGGTATCTAATCCGCTTCGCTACCCACGCTTTCGTGCCTCAGCGTCAAGAAAGTCCCAGCAAGCTGCCTTCGCATTTGGTATTCCCCATGATATCAACGGATTTCACCCCTACACCATGAGTTCTGCTTGCCTCTGACTCCTTCTAGTTATACCGTTTCAAATGCGAGTCTGGGGTTGAGCCCCAGGATTTAACACCTGACTAATATAACCGCCTACGCACCCTTTACGCCCAGTAAATCCGGATAATGCTTGGGGCCTCTGTATTACCGCTCCTGCTGGCACAGAGTTGGGAGCCCCTTATTCATGAGGTAACGTCAAAATTTCCTCCCTCATAAAAGGTGTTTACGTCCCGAGGGACTTCATCCACCACGCGGCGTCGCTCCGTCAGGCTTTCGCCCATTGCGGAAGATTCTCGACTGCAGCCTCCCGTAGGAGTATGGACCGTGTCGCAGTTCCATCGGTGGGGGTCAGGCTCTCACCTCCCCTAGCCGTCGTAGCCTTGGTAAGCCGTTACCTTACCAACAAGCTGATAGCCCGCAGGCCGTTCCCAAAGCGATAAATCTTTACTCCGAAGAGACTATCAAGTATTATCCCGTCTTTCGACGGGTTATCCCTGACTTTGGGGTACGTACCTACGTGTTCCTACCTCGTCTGCCATGGGCCTAAACCCATTCGACTTGCATGCCTCATCCACGCCGCCAGCATTCATCCTGAGCTAGGATCAAACTCTAATTTAAGACAAGTCTCGTGGGACGAGACTTGTCGATGTTTTACCATCAACAAGTTCGCCTTTATTGAACCTTGCGTTTGCGAGCATTGCGGTACTGTACTACTTCCCGCGCTCAAACAAACTATTTTTTTACCTAAGGATAAGACAAAAGAAAATACAAATAAATTTGCTTAACTTTTGCCTCATAATTTGTGCTGATGCATACCATTAATCATTTTTAAAAAAAATGATAAAAGTATGATACGTATATACATTGCTGTTGCAACAATATATATACTTATTCAATTACTCAATTTCTCGAGTAATCCCTACTAACAAGATCATCCGACAGAAAGTCAGTTGCTTGTTCGTAAGTGTTGTCAAACTACTAGTTCTCGTTCGTTGGTATTACTTATTTCTAAGCGGTAAGAAAGGCGCATTAAAACGCCGATTCGTTACTTTTTTTACCTCCGATGAACAGTGCTGAGCATTATACAGATAGATGAAAATTATGCAAGCTTTTTAAGGGGAAATTAGAAAAGGCCACCACGTAAACGCAGTAGCCTTTGTATGTTGGGGACGGAAAGCTTCGCTTTCCGTCCCCACTTCCCCACCTTCACTCCCAAACCGAGCTAAGTATTGAAAATCAGCAAGCAAAAAGGCCTCACAAAGTGAGACCTTTATCGTCGACCCACCCTCAGGTGAGCGAAAGAACGGGAAAACTGAAACTTTGCATATACATCTGATATGAGTCGTCGTAATTAGCAAGCTAACTACGATCATAAACAAAATCATTTGATGATAGGCGAGGTGCAGACTAGCTACAACCCCTTTGCCAAGCATTGTTTCAATTGACGTCTCCTAGCCACAGTTGGCGGGAGACGTTGGGAAATGGATAGTTACTATTTTCTAATAACCATTCATTACCCTTTTGAGGTACTAAAGAACATTGAGTCTGGGTGAACGACCGCAAGCGGTCGTTCACCCATTCCCGTTTCAGCTACGCGGTTGCCAGTTCTGCCGGCTGAGTGACTGGTTCCGAATCTGGTACGACCTTGAGCCATTCCTTTTCCACAACCGGTATTGTCAGCCGGCATTTGCCGACTTTAGGGTCGATGGTGGCCGCCCGATAGATTGTCGACACGACCTTGGATGCCTTCACTCCTTTGACAGAGTACATCATCTTCTTGTCGTTTCCCAGCAACCTGGCGTCACCACACACACCGACTACCTCGTAGGTAGACTCAGGTCCATTCGTCTCCCGACGAATGATTACCCGATACACCTCGCCGTCTGCCGGAATATCTACCTTGACGAGGCATTTTTGTCCCTCCTCGGTGAGCAAGGTGAGTCGTGCCCGTAGGTCAACGTCAAGCTCAACCTGACGCCAACCTTTGAGCTCAGCCACATCTTTCTCCACCGCCGTCACCCGATCGGCCACCGGTGCCACCCCTTGGGCAATCAGCCCCCGAACACCCTCGGCGTGCTGGTCAAGCAAGCCTTGGACCCGGGTAGTCACCGCTTTTTCGGCGGCTGCCACGATTTTCTTCTGAGTGGATTTTCTCCATTCTTCCTGGACTTCTTTGTAGCCCTTGAGGGTTTCCTCCGAAGCTTTTTTGCTGGCCTCCTCCGCTACTTTCGTAACGTTCTCTTGGGCATTTTTCACTTGCGTGATGTGCGAGCGGTTGAAGTACCACCCTACAACACCCAAGAAGGCAAACGCCAAAGCGCCCACCGCCAACCAAGTCGTCGACTTGAAACCTGCAACTGCAGACTCCAGACCTTCGACTTTTTGCTCTGCTTTCAGAACCCTTGGGATGTAACTCCCAAAGTTGGCGGTGTCGGCCTGAGACTTCTCCACCGCCGCGAGGCGGTTTTGGAGTTCAGTGCGAGCAGCCAGGGAGATCTCCGTCTCCTTCTGGAGGAGTTCCCGAAAACTCCGCAGAGCATTGGTCTCGAAAGTGGCCATCGCCTCCTGCCACTCGGCCTTGGTCGCGAATTTGCTTTCGCCCTGTTTGAGGGCGGACAAATCCGCTTGCAAGGCCTTCACTGCAGTGGCTGTTGTAGCCGAAAGTTTGGTCTCCCGACCAAGCTGATCCAACTGTGCCCCGAGTCTGTCGACCTTGCCGTTAAGTAAGTTGAACTTACTATCATTGGCTTCCGCCTTGACCCGCAGATCATCGACTTGCGCCGACGTTACCACAGGCACGGCCGGAGCAACAGCTTGTGCTGGTGCCGGCACCGGAGCTGTGGCCGCAGGCGCTGGTGTTGCCACCGGCGCCTGTGCCACAACCTGTGCCTTCTCGACCGCAGGCGTTGCACCTGCAGTCATCGCCTTCGGATCGAAGCTGACACCATCACGCATGAAAAGCGTACTGAGACGCTCCATGGTGACAGTATCACCCAATTCATGACGCTTCTTGAGATCAGCAACAAAACTGTCGCTTGGGTCCTTGGGAGAACCCTGTGGCAAAGTCTTCGTCCGTTGAAGTTCAGCGTACACGATCTCCGCCACGTAGTAACTGTCTACAGCGCCGTCCTTGATGAGGCCGGCACCGTGAAGCTGTTGAACATAAGCGTTTGCAACCACCGGTGTCAGTTTGACGACCGGCAAATTTGCTGCATAGCTGAGAGTTGAACAGACGAGGATGAGCCCCATCAAAAACGTACGCACTTTCATGACTATCTCCTTGAGTTTGACCACGAGCAGATATTATCTGCCCACAGTCGTAGGTTGTCACGCGTCTTTTGTCCGTTCTACGGAGCAGTAACGCATGTGTTGTTGTCCCGGCAAGACAAACGTGGCCGGGCTGTACCTTGCGATTGCTCCGATGCTTGTTGCTGTTGAGAAACAGCACCTGACTCGGAATTGCTCTGGTTGAGCACATTGACGACGGTTCCACCCGCATCTTTGTCACAACCACCTTCCTTACAGTGCTTGATGTCCTTATCCTTCGCCTTGAGCGTGAACCAGCCCTGGGTGATGGTATTCAGGAAACCTGGACCAGCATTCTGAACGAAGGTGTCCAGGCCACTGTTGTTCTCGATCTGCTTCCACCACCGGACAGTATCCGTTGGAGCCGACTTGCCGTCGGGAGACCACTTGATCACCTTCCCTTCCGTGTCCTTGAACTGCAGTTGGGAAATGACCGTTTGAACAGGTTTGGATTCCATCATGGACGGCTTGCTCGTAACAGTGTCTTCACGGTAGTTCGGCGGTGGGATTTTCATCCCGTCACCGATAGCTGCCGTCACCTGCTTGCCGTGCGTAGCGCATCCGACAAACAGGAAGCTTGATACGGTCATTGCACAGAGGACCAAAATCCTCGAAATTGCGTTTTTCATCACTTTCTCCTTGGTTCAGTTTCAATTGGTTTCGTCTTGATGAGCGTCTTCACAGACGAGTTTCATCTCGGTTGTTGTCGTACTCGGAATCACCGTGGTCGAACGCATCTCAGGGAGATACGTACCACCATGTCCACAACCACACAAGTGCGGAATATGAACACCATTGACAAAGGTGTGTTGAACCCTTGCAGGTGCCACACTTGTCCGTGAAGCTACCCGACATATTGGCAAGGCCGGCTCTTTGAAGACCGGAGCAACATACTCGACAGACTTCACTGGATCAGGCTTGACTACCGCTGGCTTGAGAGCCAGAAGTGGCAGAGGTGATACCGGCAAGAAAGTGACGGCAAAATTGTTGCACGAAACTCCCTTGTCGCCGGTATACCAGTAACCGTCGATATCCCCAGACAAACGAAAGCGCAGAGCGCGATCCGAACGTCCGAGTTGTTTTTCAGTCAACTGAACCACCTTGGATTGCCCATTCACACGGGCACCCATGAGGTCGTGAACGATACCATCGTTGACATAGACGACCGTGTAGTCGCCTTTGCCGTACTTCTCGCGCAACTCAGCACAGTGTGCTGGCGTCAAACGATCACTTTCATTGAAAGCAGCCTGCTTGTCGCACTGCGCGAACATGACCGACGGATCAGCACCGAAGGTGCCGATTGTCATTTTCGTCCATTTGACCGATGCCGGATTTTCCGACGTCGGCATTGATATGTCAGCTGCCAAGGTGTCACCACCAAAGCAGAGACCGAGGGTAGGCGCCATGAGCGCCACCCAAATGAGCTTTCGACTCATGGCTTTCTCCTAAATTTGCCTTAATTTCTTAAGACGGGTTGAAATTCAGCTCCAAACTACTTTTAAAATACTTGGAACCTTATTGTCAAAGAACGCTTCCACGTCCTTCTTCACTTAATATGATAGCACACTTTATATAAAAAATCAAGTCTTGACGATACTTCTTTTTCGGGTCGTTCATTATTACACAAATAATGCTTGTTATAATAGCCTCTGTCTAGATTTTGACAAAAAAATCGCCCAAAGTCGTGAGACTGGGCGATTTGGACTGACAACCTTCCAGTCAGGCTGGAAGGTATTTGACATAAACAGGTCTAGGTTACTGTTTGAACCACCGACCCATGGCCTTGCTCAACCCTTGGAGGTTGGTACCAGCGCCCGAACTCGACTTCGTTACGCCGTCATTCGACTCGGCATTATGCTGACCAAAGGCCAACGCATTGCCAAACAATGACGTCTTCGCAGTGAAGGACTGGTCAGCGCAGGTCGCCGGGGTACAAGTGGTACCTGGCCCGAAAAACACACCGTTGATGGCAGTCTCAAACTGAGCACCAGTTTCGACGAGCGAACCTGACTTTCCCAGCTGCGTCTTGCCAACGCCGGAAGTTGTCGCCTCGGCAGCGCCGACACTCCAGCCGTCGGCCATGGTTTCGACACCGTAGAACGGAGTTGTTCCGTTGCCACAATAGCCACCACAAGTTGTCGTCTGCGCGCTGGCTGGCGACGGCATCAGCGTGGCAAAAAGCCCCGCAAATGCCATCAAGACCGCGAGGACGAACCCCAAACCAGTCTTGTTTTTGAAGGAACGATTCATGACTTTTTCTCCTTGAAGTGTCATGTGGATGGAATGCTGGTTTGGACGGAATTGCCCAGACCAGCGCTTGTTTCCGCTTGCGCGGAGTGTAGGTTCCCGCCGAAGCGGGGACCAGAGATGTGGTGCACGTAACAAGATAAAAAGAATCTAGCTCGTTACTATGACCCACTCCCCACTCCGCCATTTCCACTAACAACTATACAGGATTTTAAGCTTATGTCAAGGACATTTGATTAGGGTGGTGTCAAGGTGGGGGCGGGGTTTTGGCGAAGCCAAAACCCCGCCATGCTACAATTACCCTATTGATATGAATAAAAAAGCTTTCCTTCACCTCTTAAATGAATTTATTCCGATTATCGGTTTTTTTTTGCTGCGCAAATTTTTCTTTCGAAACCGCCACTAGCATACTCATGCTCCTAACTATCCTCGCCCTTGCCACTGGCTGGCACTTTGAAAAACACTTACCGGTTCTCCCGATTATCTCCGGGGTATTTGTAATCATTTCTGGTTCAATTACTGTTCTATCATAAACCAGACGCCCTCATCTTTGCTGACTCTTTGTATTATTTTGGTATGGGGCTCACAATCGCGATTGGCCTTATCTTTAAAGTAAACATTTTTTAAAAAAATCTTTTCTCAGGTTTTTGCTATGGAAGATATTGGTTGGCGGATACTTGCTGTCCGCTGGATATTTATTTTCCTTATTGGCGGGTGGCTAACGAAGTGGTGAGACAGTTGACAACACCGGAAATCTGGGTACAATTTAAGGTACTAAAAGTTATCACTATTAGTCTATTTGGTGTTTATCAATTTACGCTATCCAGGCGCTACCGCATACCAGAGCTGTCCACGGCTTGGGGGATTAGAAAATAAAAGCGAGAGTATCTAATAGAAACTTGAAGCTAGACCAAGAAATACTATACCTGAAATGAGCAGTGTGATGACGATGGTAATCCATTTGTACGAAACATACAGAGTGGTATCTGCCATTGGCAGATCTTTCGCCACACCTGACTTAAGCAGGGACTCATACAGTACAACATAACCACAGTAGGTAAGGTAGTAGCTGATTAACATCACCACCACCACAAATACCGGGGCCAGAATAAGTGTAAACATACTCAGCATAGTTCCGGCTAAAGTGATGACGTAGAGGACGATACTAAGTAACATAATCCTACCAACTACCGCCCAAAAACGTCCGTAAGTGTATTTAGTAGAAATCACCAACGAATTTACTCCATAAGCACGGTCATCCAAATAAAAGAATAGGGTGAAGTAAAGGTAGGCAACGAGCATAAGTCCTGGAACAACCAGGAGTACATAACCAAACATTATTAACACCACCATGACTACACTGGTGACAATCAAACCAATTGCGTGTCGGATACTCCAATTAAAATGACTCAGCAGGGTCATACTTTCGTTTCGCTTTAACAGCGCACGAATCAAGATGAAAGAAGACATAAGCCAAATGAAAGCCCAAACAACCCCGATCAGGGTGAGCCAAGCCAAAAACTCTTCTTCCCCTCTAGTCATTTTAACTAATATTTCTTGACTGAAAATAACAAACAAAGCTCCGACTGTGACTATAACTATTAGTAGATTAATACCACACAGCTTCAGAAAGACAGCAAATTGCTCTCTAGCCAACTCCCAAGTCGCCCGCATAAAGTCACCGTAGGAAATGAGTTCGGTGCCACTAGATGGACTGGACCTGACAATTACATCATTAGGACTGTCAGCTAAAGCAGTTTGGTAAGCTTCCTCAAAAACTGGCTCGGTATAACCAATTTCTAAAACCTCAGCTTTGATTTGCTCTTTGCTGTGTCCAGCCTCAATTCTCTCTTTAATAGCAATGATAAGTTCTGGTGACATAATGTAAGTATTATACCAACAGCATAACACTTTGAAATATTAGTGAAAAATGCGTACAATGCACAAGTTATGTCTACAACCGAAACCATTGTCGTCTCTGTCGGAGGATCACTGATTGTGCCAGATCAAATCGATACAACATTTTTGTCAGAACTTAAAGAATTTATTACTAGTGAAACGGCCAGTGGCCGTCGTTTTATTATCATTGCTGGTGGCGGTAAAACTGCCCGCCGTTACCAAGATGCCGCCGGTAGTGTTAGCACCTTGCGCAGTGAAGACCTAGACTGGCTAGGACTACACGCCACCCGACTTAACGGTCACTTACTACTGACCATCTTCCGTGACCTGGCTTACCGCGTCATGGTCACCAACCCTGACGATGTTTTGGACATTCCCACTTCAGAAGTCCTCGTTGTAGCAGCGGGATATCGCCCCGGGTCTTCGACCGACCTCAGAGCAATACAAATAGCCGACCGCGTTAAGGCTAAGAAAGTCATCAATCTCTCTAATACCGACTACGTCTATACAGACAATCCGAAAACCAATCCTGAGGCTGAAAAAATAGAAGACATTGTTTGGAGTGAATTTAGAAAGCTTATTCCCGACAAATGGGACCCGGGGCTTTCTTCCCCCTTTGATCCTGTTGCCGCCAAGGAAGCTGAGAGACTCGGTATCGAAGTCGCCCAAATAAACGGTAACCGTCTTGATGAACTGAAGCACTATTTACACGACGAAGATTTTATCGGGACCAGGATTCATGGTTAAATTTAGAAATAAGTGGTGAGTATAGTCACCACTAAACCAAAGAACCGCGAGCAAAGCTCGCGGTTCTTTGGTTTAGTGTCTATTAAATCTGATTTAATTCTTCCAGTATCTTATCTACTTGAGCGTGTAAATTCTCTAAAGTACCATTGTTCTCAATCAAAAAATCAGCCTCCTTAAGCGCACTAAAAATATTACTTTTATTTGGATCATCAGAGCCAGCCTCTTCCCTTTTTTTGTTGATCTATAAACTTCTCCTTAGTCACCCCATCTTTTACACTCCCTCGCTTAAGGATTCTGTCATAGCGTATATTTGAATCTGCCGTTACCCCAATCACAACTCCTCCGACTGATTTAATAAATTCTACCTCTGGAACAGAATGTAGTGATTCAAAAATAGCATCAGAAGTACCGTCATTAGCTTCATAAACTTTATAATTTTCGGCTGGTACACCGGCAGGATTCTGTGCCCTGAGCTCGTTAGCTACACGATTCATGCCGTCTCTATCTACCGTTTCGCCTCTTTCTTCCAGAATCTTGATTAATAAATCACTACTAGAATAGTGTGAGAAATTACCTTTACTGAGAAGATACTCAACGACCGTACCCTTTCCTCCTCCTAGTGAACCGACGATACCGATTATCATAAACAAATAAAATTAAGTTACTGAATAAAATTAAACCGGGTCCGGGTGCCTTACAGACACTGTACACCTTGTCGCTACTTTACTTCAAGTATTCGTAAAGTTACTGGCAAGGTCTTGCAACAGTCTCCCAGACTGTCTCACCCTTTCCTCCTCCTAGTGAACCGACGATACCGATTATCGTAAATGAAATAATGACCGTAGTGATTATATTGAATTTATGTTAAGTAAAATAAGGAAAAGTAAGACTTTGACTATATTTTACTTATACATATGTAACGCTAGTTTCGACCCCACAGGGAGAAAATAGCATATACATCCTGCCAAGATTTTCTATTCTAAGGAAAATCGCTGGACGAACAAACTCTATTTAAAACTACAGATTAACTGATAAAATGCTAATCTCTCTTTAACTTACAGACTTCTTACTCTCCTGCCACTTAGCGTAAGTCACGAGCATTGGCGTAGCAATACAGATAGACGAATAAGTACCAGCGACCACGCCCGCAATCAGGACGAGCGCAAAAGTCTGAGTAGCAGCTCCACCAATGATATAAAGAGCAATTAAAGTTAAGAGTGTAGTGAGTGAAGTATTGATTGAACGAGCCATCGATTGAGTTACAGCTGAACCAACTATTTCTTCATAGGGCTTGGTCAAAGTATAAGTAATATCTTCTCTAATTATCCCAGCCTCATTGCGTTTAGTCTTTTTCTCTATTCGATTAAGCTTCAGATTTTCTCGTACGCGGTCAAAAACCACAATCGTATCATTAACTGAGTAACCAAGTACCGCCAACAGTGCCATTACAAAAAGCACATCAGCTTCCATGCCAACAAAGTGACCTAAGATACTGACCAGAGCAGCCGGCACCAATACATCGTGAATAAGAATAAAGATAGTGATAGAAGCATACACCCACGAGCTAACCGGGTAGCCAATACCAGCAAAAGCAAAAGCGACGTAGAGCATGATAATGATGGACACCCCAGCAATCGCCCAAACTGCTTTATCTCTCAGTTCTTGTCCGATTACTGGACCAATCGAAGTAAAGCGAGTAACCTCGCCACCTTCACCTATTTCAGTCACTAGGGCTGACAAGACCTCCCTTTCCTCATCTGTTAGATCACGAGTCCGAATCAGGTAGCCATCTCTCCCGCCGTCATCCTGTGACTCTCGTACACTGAAACCGCCTAAATCAAGTTCAGAAATCTTTTCTTCCACTAAGGACTTCTCTGGTAACGTAGTGTTGTATGAGACCTCGGTCAAAGACCCACCGGTAAAATCAATACTTGGCTTAAGACCATAGCCAAACAAGGCTAGCAATCCTCCTACCACAATGAAAGCCGTGATGTAGAGAAATACTTTACGATACAAGATTACAAACATACGAGTTATTTAGAAAAACCACTACTTAATAAGAATGACCAAAACTTGCTACTGTCTTTCTTCACATCTGGTATCGCCATTAGTAAAGTTCTGGTAATCACAATAGCTGAAATCATTGAAGCAATCACACCAATACCGAATACTAACGCAAACCCTTTTACCATTGAAGTACCAAACCAAAAGAGAATCACTGCCGAAAGAATACTGGTCACGTTACCGTCACGGATAGCTCCCCAAGCCCGTGAGAAACCTTCCTTAGCTGCTTCATGTGTACCTTTACCAGCTAGGAGCTCCTCTTTCATACGCTCAAAGACGAGCACGTTAGCGTCAACCGCCATACCGATAGAGATAATGAGTCCTGCCAAACCAGCGGCTGTGATGGTAACCGGAATGAGTTGGAAAAGAGCTAGTACTAGAACAATGTAACCTACCAAAGCCAGACCAGAGATAAGCCCTGGTAAGCGATACCAAAGAACCATAAAAAGCACTACCAAGCTAAGACCAATCAACCCAGCTGTCACACCTTTATCTAACACTTCCTGACCAAGAGTTGAACCGACAGTCTGAGTACTAGCTAGTGAGATAGGAAGCGGTAAGGCACCGAAACTGAGGTTTTTTGCCAACTCTCTTGCCTCCTCTGGTGTAAAACCACCTGAGACAATGGCTGTCCCACCGGTAATCGCTTCATTGATCCGGGGAGCGGAAATAATTTCCCCGTCAAGGAAGATAGCCAACTGTTCTCCCACATTTTCTCTGGTGATACTGGCAAATAAATCGCCTCCTTCGGCATTAAATTTGATGGACACGATTGGCTCGTTAGCCATTTGTCCGCCTTGACCTGAAGTAAATTCAAGTTTAGCCGTTTCCAGATAGCGACCAGTTAGTCCCGTGTCGATATAAGGGTCCCCAACAGCCGACATCAGGCTGGTGAAATTTTCTATATCGTCAATCTCTCCAGATTCAAACTTAGCGTATAAATCTTCTTGAGCGACTGCCTTTTCGCGATCGATTAATTTAAATTCAAGTAGTGGTGTACGACCGATCTCAGCTACCGCTTCCCCGACATCAGTGATACCAGGTAGTTCGATAACTAGTCGTTCTCTCTTTTCTTCACTAACAAAACTACTACTCTCCACATAGACAATTGGTTCAGATACTCCGAAAGTGTTAATTCGTCTTTCAATAACATCCCTCAGAACGTTCATGAGCTCAGACACCTCGATTGGATCAACGTTAGAAACATCTGCTTCATAAACTAAATGCGAACCCCCAGCAAGATCCAAACCAAGCTTGAAAGGATGCTTAGCATTTTCATCCACAACGTTGTTGTAAATCGAAAAAGCTAAATAGCCAATAACTCCTAATGTGACAAAGGCTCTAAAAAATCTTAAAAAAGTTTCAGACCCAGAATTTACCGCTGACTTATCTGACATAAAAATTACAAATTATGGCAGTGTTATAGCACAAAAAAGCCCTTAATTCTATTGACTTGACTTGAGGTTTAAAAGATTGCGAAACAAAATCGCTATAGTAATCGGACCAATTCCACCTGGTACCGGAGTAAATAATGAAGCTTTTAGGGCCACATCCTTATGGGCATCACCTACCAAAAGTCCGCCGTCTTCCGAAGCCCCAGCATCAAACACTACTGCCCCCGGCTTCACTAAGTCAGGCGTTAACAAGTTTGGCTGTCCAGCACCCAAGATTATGATGTCAGCGGACGCAGTCGCCATCTTCACCTCGCTTTCATTATGCCCCTTATCAATCACCTGTACCTGGGCACCCTTAGTCTTGGCGTAGAAACTAGCTGGCAGACCGACTAGTCTACCAGCTCCAAAAATAACCACCCTCTTACCAACCCAATCGGTACCATACTCACTAGAAATAGCATCAATCGCCCCCACTACTGGTGGCAGGACAGTTGTTTCTCCACCTTGATAATAAAAAGCGTCAACATCTTTATTTTTTGGCACCTGCTTTAGTACCTCACTCGTGTCGACATGAACCGGTAACGGCAACTGCACAATCACGCCATCACACGCACTAACCAGATGATTAACCTGTCGTATTACCATATCTGTATCGGAGTCAGCCTCAAGCACCTGCAATACTACTTCCACTCCGAGACTCTTAGCGATTTTTTGCTTTAAATCTAGGTATGCTTTGGTTTCCCGATTGGGGTTGCAAGCCAAAATTCCCAACTTAGGTTTAACACTAAGTTTAGATATTTCCTCAGCTACTTGCTGCTTAATTTTCTCGGCCAATCTACGACCATCAACTATTTCCATGTCGGCAGTATAACAAAATTAAAAACTTAGAGCCCTACTTCGCTTTTCGACAAACGCTTTTCCGCAGGAATAAATTCTTCATAACGACCATCAGTAAACTTAAAAGCGTCTTTGGAGTTGTACTGACAGTGATAAACTCGAGCTAATTTCTCTCCGCTCATCAGCACTGGATAAGAATAGAATCGCCAACTACCAGGACAGGTTGGGACCTTCCCTCGTGTAGCGTGCCAGAAAAAGAAGAAAGCGATGCGGGCCATCCATGGATAGATTGGGAGAATTTTCTTTCCAACCGCCTGAGCCATATCTTTGGCGTAAACTGGCTCACCAGTTGGGGTACCGTTGAAGACCTCATAGTTCCAATCGATTGGAGCAAAGGTAAAGTGCGCTACTGCGTCAGTAATATCATCTTCGTGGATAAACTGCCTAACCCAAGTCTTAGTCGCCGGCACAAAGGCAGTCAGCAGAGTTACTACCTTATAAATAGGATTGCCTTTCAAATTGCCTTGAAGGGCTGACTGCAGACCAAAGCGAATACGCATGTAGCGCCCACGTGGCCCGGTGATAGCCGCTGGTCTAATCACCGTCACTTTTGGAGCATAAGAACCTTTGACTACCGCCTCGTCATAAATAGTCTTAAGACTTTCTTCAACTACTTTTTTTTCCTTAGCATAAATATAGGCGTCTTCACGGAAACCTTCTTCCTCGGTATAGAAATGATCAAGACTATTAGTTGGATAAGCAGCGTAAGAAGAAGCGGTAGAAAAATATACCAATCGTTTTACAAAAGGATTGGCGAAAGCAAAGTCAAAAATCGCCTTAGAACCATCAACATTCCAGCGCCACTGTTCGGCGGGATTGCCGTACATTGCCCTGATCTGCCAAGCGGTATGAATGACGGTGTCTGGAGCGTGCTTAGCCACCTCTGTTTGCCAGCCAACATCGGCCATATTTTGCTTGATATAAACTAGCTTCGGAATCTGCTTCGAAAAATCTGACTGCTCTTCTTTGTCTAAGGTAATAATCTTCGCTACATCTTCCCGTTTAGAAAATTGGTGGCAAAGCATTTCACCGACATAGCCTGCCCCACCGGTAATAAAAATAGTTCTTTTGTTATCATTCATATTTGTATTGTATCAAACTAACGATTGAGGCGAATGGTTACACCAAAACGCGAAAGTAAAGTCTTCAGTGTTCTAAGAGCAATAGTAACATCCAGCAAAATAGAACGATTTTTTACATAATACAAATCGTAAGCCAGTCGCAGTTTTGATTCTTCCAGTGACTGCGGACTAATGTTGTCTCCCATGTAATGTTGGTAGGTCTGCGCCCAACCAGTGACACCTGGCTTAACAAAGTTACGGATATTGTAATAGGGATCTCAGACGCCAGTCTCTCACCTAAGCCTTTAATGTCATTGCGTGGACCAATGAGTGACATCTCACCTTTAAGAATTGTCCAAATCTGCGGTATTTCATCGATACTTAGCTTACGCAAAACCGCCCCAACCTTAGTAATGACATTGCCTTCCTTAGCGTCTTCGTTGGTCCAAGTAGCACTAGAACTACGATTCTCAGTCATGGTACGAATTTTATAAACCGTCACCGGTTTATTGAACTGACCGATTCGTTCTTGCGAAATAAACAAATCACCCTTCCCTTCTATCCGCATCGCTAAATAAATAAACGGTAGCATCAGAGCAAAAACTAAACCGAGAATGATTGAACCGACAATATCAATCAGTCGCTTGGTCGTATCATAAATCGGACTTTTACTTTGCGACACATGAGCAATAAACCATTCGTAGCGCAGAGCCGAAAGCGGTACCCGGTCAAAGGTGTCTTCGTACACTTTATAAAAATCAAGGAAGGTGAGCTCAAATTTAATGAAAGCTAGGTCAAAAAGTTTTGGCAAAACTTGGGTGATGTACTTACCATTAGGATTAGCCACAATAATCTGAATCCGTTCTCGCTCGATTAACTGTAGTAACTTAGTTTCAAAGTCCTCGGTTTTAGCAGCCGTAGCTTCATCAATAATTCTAATGAATGAGTAAGTGTAGCGATTGTTGTTGTTGATTTCATCAACTAGCTCTATTGCTTCCGGACCATCCGCCAAAAGCAGGGCTCGGTGCTCAATCTTAGGTGCGATATAGCGGTAGAGATACATGCGCCACCAAGTAAAGAGAACCACTGAGACTAAAAGGTAAATCACTAGATTGGTCTTAGGGGCAATACCAAACGGAATTATCAAAAACAGAATCGAAGCAACAATACCATTTGCCACTAAAGTATTTAGGATGCGTGTAAATAATAGTGACTTCAGGAAAAGCGTCTGTTTGTCATAAAGACCGGCAATGTAAAAAATAAACAGCCAAACCGTTGAGATGGTTAGAAAAGGTCCAAGATGAGCACCAAAACGCTCACTACTAGGAAACTCTAAATATCTGAAAAACAAAGTCAGCCAAAGAGCAATAACAAAAAAGATGATGTCACCAATTATCAGCCATGTTAATTCCCGGACTCTCTCTCCCATAGTAGTTGAATACTAGCTATCGTACCTAAGTCAGCCAAAACCGCAAGGTGCAAACCTTAGCCAGAGCCGTAAAAGTAGTATATTCTAGAGGTAAAGTAAGCCACCATTTCCACATTAAATATTAGTCCATGTTAAACCCTAACCGCAAAAAAGTCTTATTTCTCATTACCAAATCCAATTGGGGCGGAGCACAACGTTATGTTTATGACCTAGCTACCAGGTTAAATAAAGAGCAGTTTGAAGTAGTCGTAGCGCTTGGTGGCAGTGGCGAACTGGCGCAAATGCTCGAGCACGCCGGTATTAGGGTGATCCAGCTAAAGACTCTCGTACGCGATATTTCACTTAAACGCGAATGGCAATTTGTCATGGAATTATCAAGAATATTGCGCAACGAACGACCAGATATCCTACACGTCAATAGCTCAAAGGCTGGTGGCGTTGGCACCTTCCTTGGACGCTTACACCGAGTACCGAAAGTTATCTTTACCGCTCACGGCTGGGCCTTCAATGAAGACCGTCCGGGGTGGCAAAAAATCATTATCTACTTTTTGCATTGGCTCACCGTAATGTTTTCTCACCGCACCATTGCGGTATCAAAAGCCCTACTCGCCCAACTAAACTTACCCGGGATAGAAAAGAAAGCTAAAGTCCTCTATCTTGGCCGAACAATTGGCGCGATGTATGACAAAACCGAAGCTAGAGAAAATATTTTAAACATTGTGAAACTCAGTGAAAAAAGTACTCCGGGTGAACTTTGGTTAGGTAGTATCGCTGAACTTCATCCAATCAAACGTCAGCTGGTACTCCTCTCAAGTGTTAAACAATTATTAGACGCCGGACATAAATTTAAATTCTTTCTCATTGGCGAAGGTACGGAGCGGACTAAGCTCGAAAACTTTATTTTGGAAAATAAGCTTGGTCAAAATGTGTTTCTAGTGGGCGCTATAAATGAGGCGGCACGTTTTCTTAAAGCTTTCGATATCTTTGCCCTCACTTCTAAGTCAGAAGCTTATGGCTACGTGGCACATGAAGCGGGATTAGCGGGACGAGCGGTAGTTGTCACTAATGCTGGAGGCTTACCAGAAATAGTCGACGACAATGAAACTGGACTAATTGTCCCAGTTGATGATACTGAAGCTATTACTAGAGCTTTACAGAGACTGATTGACGACCCAACCCTTCGCTCAAAGTTTGGCCAAGCTCTCCAAGAAAAAATGCAAACGCGTTCGCTTACTAAAATGGTTGAAGCGACCGAAGCGCTATACACTCTTAACTAGCAAACAAATCATCAGTGTTAAGGATTTTTTCTGGCTTATTGCGACACATAGCCAACACCATGCCGATGGAAGCAAATTCTGTTACCAAGTGTGAACCCCCATAACTAAGAAAAGGAATCGTGGTACCGGTCACCGGTAGCAGTCCAATATTGATACCAATATGAATAAAAAAGTGGGCGAATAAATAGATAGTAATGCCCGTGGCAAATAGTCTTTCAAAGTTACTTGGTCCGTTAGTGGCATGATAGAGCAATCTCACAATCATCACGCCAAAAAGCACAAACATGATCATGACACCGACAATTCCCCACTCTTCAGCAAAAGCAGCAAAAATAAAGTCTGTCTCATACTCGGGTAAGAAAAGTAACTTGGACTGCGTCCCGTAACCAATACCCTTACCGAAGATTTCGCCCGAACCCACCGCCACTGTTGACTGGTAGGCATTATACCCAGCCCCCTGAATGTCTGAGAGTGGATCCAGAAAGGTGGCAATACGTTCCTTCTGATAATCTTGAAACGCAAATTGCCACAAACCACCAAAGGCCATTAAACCAATAAAAAATACAACGGCTAGGTGCCTAAACTTAATCCCAGCCACCAAAACCATCCCGAACCAAATCGAAAAAAGAATCATTGCTGTTCCAAAGTCTGGTTGCAAAAAGACCAAACCGAACATCACTAAAGTATACAGACCAGAAATGATAATGTGTCTAAAGTCACCGATGAGTTCATGGCGCTTGGCAAAATATTTGGCCAGCACCGCGACCAATATTAGTTTGGCCGGATCAGAAACCTGTAGTGAAAAGAAACCGAAGTCAAAGCGCTGTCTGGCTCCCAATATTTCTTCCGCGAAAAAAAAGGTCAGTATCAAGAGAACTATCGTGACCAAATAAGCGTAAAAAGCGTAGTTGCCAGTTCGTAAAAAACGATAGTCGGGTATCATCACCAAAAAGAAGACTACCAAAGATACTCCTAGCCAGACTAATTGTTGATTAAAAAATGTATTCTCTCCGACATGAGAATACATGGTAGCCAAACCAAAAATCGACAGACAAAAAATCGCGCCAAAGAGCACACCATCAAAACCAGAGAATAAAGACCGCAAAACTCTTTGCATAACTACAGATTACACAAGCTGAAGCCAACTTGCAAAAGACTACCTCAGAGGGGTGAAGTTAGTGCTAGTCTTAGTAATAACCTCAATGCGCGATGGACCATCTTCACACAGACCACTGGCAATTTGTTCGTACACTCTTGCTAAATCAGAGACTGTCGGAGCTTCGAAATACAGGCTAGGTTCGGAAGCTAGGTTCTTAATTAATTCTTTATCGCGGGCAATTGAAGCGTCCTCACCAGCAAAAAACTTACCAAAACCAATGGTGTAGATGGTGGTATCTTTAGCTTTAGCAATCGAGGCCATTTCCTCAGCATACTTAGCGGCGTAGTCACGGTCAGCCAGTCCTGTCTCTGGATTTACTGGCCTGGTCACATCACCGTCAGTGAGAAAAATAATTACCTTACGTGCGTCAGGGCGATGCCTAGCACTAGTTAGTTCGGCTAGGGCCACCTTGAAAGCATCTCCCATATTGGTGTACTGCACACCATCCTTACCCATCACCACTTCATCAATCGCTGTAGCTAAGACACTTTTATCATTGGTAAGTTCCTGCTCAAGCGGACTGGTCGGTGTTGTAGCATAAGAAACTAAGCCAAGTAAATTATCGTTCTTAACTTGATTCACAAAGGCTTTAGCAGCCAACTTGGCACTCGTCAGTGGCTCTGGAGGATTAACACCATCAGCAGTCATCGAACCCGACCGGTCGAGTACCAGCATAATGTCTGACGGCACCTCACAACTACGAACCGTCTTGGCGATACTGTTTGGCCAAGTAAAGACCACTTCCCTAGTACTACGAGCGTCGAAATTATCAATAAAAGTTTGCGAAGCTGTCACCGCTTTCCCTCTAGCATCAAAGATAGTAGCTACCACTTCTACATCCTCAGCGTTAATTAAAGCGGTATTTTCAATACTTGTACTAAGTCTTGGACGACTGTCAGCATTAGTCAGGTCAATATCTAAAACTCTAAATTGGTCTCGTCCGATAGTGGCCGGGAGCCACAAATCAGCTTCCGCTATCTCAATTAAGGTCTCAGTCGGAGCCCTGCCACCTTCAGTCAAAATCCGCCCTTCGAAAATCGGATAAACGCTGTTAGGGGGTAAGATAGTTACCCCTTCACGCTCTGCAATCAGAGTCCCCTGATCGAGTAGCTTGATAGTATACTTTAGGTCTCGCGTTGAAGCCTGACTGTTTTTATTTTCTACATACGCCACTGCATTGTATTGACCATCAACAATCTTAAAGCTGTCCACCCAAACCACACTTGGTGGAATGACAGACACCGCACAAATCCGGACACACTGACCATCACAATCAACACCACCCTCTCCACCATTTTGGATATTATCAAAACAGTTTGCAGGCGAATAGAAACTAGTGAAATAAACTACTACCCCGACCACCAGCCAAAAGCTAGCAAAGCCAGTACCATAAACTAAACGTCGCCAAAAGGCCCAAGGACGAAACCTACTCATATATAGACATATTGTATCAGATGAATAAGCAAACGAGCGTAGCGGTCAAAATTTGCTATGGGCAAAACAAATTCTGACATGAGAAAAACATACTAGCTTCCGCTCGTTGTTTTACTTAACTATTGCGAATTGACCTAATTTTCAAAGAGTGAAACGACTATGAAAATGGAAATACTCTTGTGGTGTATGTTAAGTAAAATAACGAGAAGCATGGCTTCGACTATATTTTACTTATGCAGATGTAATATTGTTTTCGACCCAGAAGGGAGAAAACGATATTACATCCTGCCGAGATTTTTCCTCGGAAGGAAAATCGCTGGACCAAGACAGTAATAAGACAAAATAAAACCCAGCTAATTAGTAACGAATACCACAATTAATTACGTAATTAATTGTGGTATTCGTTAAAATGTTGGCGTGAGAAATGGGATGGGACCCATTTCGCAAGACTCATTGAGAACTTTTTGAGCTAGCGAAGAAAAGGTCCAATGAGTGGACAGCCGCTGTAAGCGGGACCTACTCTCCACGGTAGTCGCAAACCTTGTGGTTTGCTCTCCTAAGAAAAGACCTCTGGTTTAAACCAGAGGTCTTTTCTTTAGGAGTATTAAAAAACTTAATGTTGGCGCCTACCTACTCTTCCTCTTGCGAAGTACCATCGGCGATGGAGAGCTTAACTTCCGAGTTCGGAATGAGATCGGGTGGACCCTCTCCGCTAAAGCACCAACATTAAATTTTCAATAGCAATATTGTGACAACTATATCAAAAGTAGTAATAAGACCATCACAATGTGATGGATGGTCCCCCTGGCAAGATTTGAACTTGCGACCTTTGGATTTGGAGTCCAACGCTCTACCCGGCTGAGCTACAGAGAGACTTAAAGTAAAGACCTTGACGATCTTATTACTACTTTCAATATAAATATAGTCTTAAACTATACCGCATATTCTAATTCTTGGTCGGCAAAAGCGAAGCTTTTGCCGACCCTAGGTAAAATCACAACTTAAACACTTTTCAAATCATACAGCTTGTTTCAAACCTTGAGATGAAAATTAAATGAATTTCGAGGCGTGGTGTCAAAAAGAATTCAAGCGGGACACGAAGTCCAGCGAAAATTATTTTTGACACTGCAACGAAGAAATTCGTTAATTTACGCTCAAGGCGATGTGCAACGTTCCTTACAGGAATTACGTCCTATTAGTACACCTCAGCTCCACACATTGCTGTGCTTCCACTTAGTGCCTATCAACCTGATCATCTCTCAGGGGACTTAATGATTCCTAATCTTGGAGTTGGCTTCCCGCTTAGATGCTTTCAGCGGTTATCCATTCCGAACATAGCTACTCGGCGGTGCCACTGGCGTGACAGCCGATAGACCAGAGGTTCGTTCATTCCGGTCCTCTCGTCGTTGATTCCCCTATTTCTAGGAGCACAGACTATATCTTCACCCGTCTACATGGACAGTAGCGAGGGTGATGGCATCTTACACATACGAGCAGTCATTTTCTATGAAATGATTCCTCAGCGTATGCGTCCGCGCATCTTTCAGCGCAAGTCGTTACGGGGTCAAACCCAATCGAAGTAGCAATGTTTCTTTACACAAAGTAGCTTTGCTTTTGTAGTTGTGGTCTTTAATTAAAAAGACAATTTCTACTAAACTCTGCAGTTCTTGCTCAGACAATTTACTAATCTTTTTTGAATTCAAAATTGTACAAGCCTGCATTAAAGCATCCGCTTGAACTGTCTTGAATCTTATAAAAGGTCGTAGTTGTGTAAGCACTTTGTGTACTGAAGCAAAACCATTAATCCTTAGCTCGGTCATCCCATCATTACGATTGGATAAATACCCGATACCAAGTACTTCACGCATCCAGCTAAGTGGCTTCGCGTGGCGAGTATCTTGATAGAGACATAATGTAGTCATAAATCTCACGCCGCGACTGGTGTCACTGCGAAGTTTTACTTGCAACATTATGCTTCCATCTCCATCAAGGAAACCTGCAATGTATGCTAAATCTGTTTTGGATCGACTTCCCACGGTATTATCATATCAATTTTCCGGTCCTCAAGCGAATTCAATACACACTGGACCATGGTGTATTGACCTCTAAAACCGGAAGTGACGTAGACTTCACCGTTATAAGCCATGTTGTCATTAGGGATCTCTCCCTAAAGTAGCAAAAATTTACTAGGAACAACTCTCCTCAAGAATCGACGCCTGCAGTAGATAGGAGACCAACCTGTCTCACGACGGTCTAAACCCAGCTCACGTGACTTTTTAATTGGCGAACAGCCAAACCCTTGGGACCTGCTCCAGCCCCAGGATAAGTCGAGCCGACATCGAGGTGCCGAACCGTGCCGTCGCTATGGACGCTTGGGCACGACTAGCCTGTTATCCCCAGGGTTACTTTTATCGGGTATCTCCGGATGCATCTAACGCAATCCATCGGTTCACTATGCTCCGCTTTCGCGTCTGTTCGGCATCTACGCCTTACAGTCAAGCTGGTTTATGCCATTACACTATCGGCACGGTTTCCATTCGCGCCTAACCAACCTTGAGACCCCTCCGTTACTTTTTGGGAGGGTAGCGCCCCACTAAAACTGCCTGCCACGCACTGTCTCAGATAGATTTTTTCTATCTGGTTAGAAACTACCAAAATAAAGAGAGGTATTTCACTGGCGACTCCATGGTACCCGAAAGCCCACTTCAAAGTCTCCCTCCTATGCTACGCATTAATTCAATAGCCTCAATACGAAGCTACAGTAAAGCACCTGGGGTCTTTTCGTCTATCTGCAGGTACCCGGCATCTTTACCGGGATTGTATTTTCACCGAGCAGGTCCTCGAGACAGTTTCCCACTCGTTACGCCATTCGTGCACGTCGGAACTTACCCGACAAGGAAATACGCTCTATTTTTCCTTCTTAAACTGCAAGCCTTACTTGCAAGTGCACCAATAGGACTCTATCTTCATCCACGGCATTACCCGTTGCGGATGTCTAGCATTTGGTCTCTTGTTGGCTAGATTTGGATTACTCTACGTTTCCGTAGGTAAGGTAACTGTGGCTAGGCTGTTTAACCTATAACCGTTCCAATCCGTCGAGCACCTTATTAAAAATAAGGTGCTCGACCTTAGAACGATTATAGTTATCGCTGACATTTACTGGGGCTTATACAGTCCAGCAGTACATATAAATACATACCACCCCCCGTACTTAACCTTCCAGCATAGGTCAGGCGTCACCCTCTATACATCCACTTACGTGTTCGCAGAGAGCTGTGTTTTTGTTAAACAGTCGGCAGGAAATCTTTCGCTGCGGCCCTTATACTTCTATAAGGGCGGACCTTATCCCTAAGTTACGGTCGCTTTTTTGCCGAGTTCCTTGAGGACCTCTCACTCGTTCGCCTTAGTCTTCTCGACTCTACCACCTGTGTCGGTTTGCGGTACGGAACCACTATGCTTAACCCAAACGAAGTTTTTCTCGGAAGCGTGCTCCTTACATCAGATCGGCCGTAGCCTCACCTTCAGACTCACCTCGGAATATTGCCACGCGGATTTGCCTACGTGACTTCCTCAGTGCTCCAGCACCAATCCAATAAGATGCTGTAAGTACAACGCTCCGTCCCTCCATAGGAACGCAGCAGTGTGCAGGAATATTAACCTGCTATCCATCGAGTCCCCCATTCGGGATTCTCTTAGGACCGACTAACCCTTCGATGATCACCATCGCAAAGGAAACCTTGGTATTTCGGCGGACGGGGGTCTCACCCGTCTTGCGGTTACTTGTGCCGGCATTCTCACTTCGCATCGCTCCAGGTCGGCTTCCGCCTTCCATTCATCGCAGATACGAACGCTCTCCTACCACTCGTACCCTAAGGTACGAATTCGCAGTTTCGGTAATATACTTGAGCCCCGATCATCTTCGGCGCAAGGACTCTCGATCAGTGAGCTGTTACGCTTTCTTTAAAGGATGGCTGCTTCTAAGCCAACCTCCTGACTGTTAGTGAATCCTCACCTCCTCACTTTGCACTGAGTATATATTTAGGGACCTTAACTGGCGATCTGGGCTGTTTCCCTTTCGACCAATGGAGCTTCTCCCCCATAGTCTAACTGCCGCGCTATAATCCACTGGTATTCGGAGTTTGATAAGAAAAGCGAGATTTCTCCCTGTCTTTTCTTTCCAGTGCTCTACCCCCAGGGGGACCACGCGACGCCAACCCAAAAGCTGTTTCGGAGAGAACCAGCTATTACGTAATTCGATAAGCTTTTCACTCCTTACCACAAGTCATCCGATGGTTTTGTACGGCCAACCGGTTCGGGCCTCCACGACATTTTACTGTCGCTTCACCCTGCTCATGGCAAGCTCATCACGCTTCGGGTCGTATCCCTGCCCTATATTCGCGCTATTCACGCTCGCTTTCACTGCGCCTCCGTGGGTTTACCACTTAGACAAAGGACAAAGACACACTCGCCGGCTCATTCTTCAATAGGCACGCCGTCACCCCAATAAATTGAGGCTCCGACTCCTTGTAGGTGTATGGTTTCAGATCTATTTCACTCCCCTCTCCGGGGTTCTTTTCACCTTTCCCTCACGGTACTAGTTCACTATCGGTCTTCAAGAATATTTAGCCTTTCCAGTTAGTTCTGGTAGATTCATTCGAGCTATTCATGTCTCGAACTACTCAGGAACAAAAACAAAAGAGTCAGATAGATTTCAAATACAGGACTATTACCTTCTGGGGTCGCTCTTTCCAAAGCGTTTTTTTATCAATCTGTTTTGTAACTCTTCGCAACTAAATGCCGTCTTTGCCCTACAACCCCGCACATATAAATACGTACGGTTTGGGCTGATCCCGTTTCGCTCGCCGCTATTAAGGGAATCGCAAGAACCTTCTTCCTGATCATAATGGCTCAACCGAAGTTGAATCTGATCAGAAAGAAAGTTCCGTATATTGCTTTCTTTTCCTCCAGCTACTGAGATGTTTCACTTCGCTGGGTGAGCTCCTACATACATAGGTTCCTGCCGATGACAGGAGGGTTTCCCCATTCGGACATTTCCGGGTCAAAGGTTATTTGGCACCTCGCCGAAACTTATCGCAGCCATAACACGTCCTTCATCGCTTCTTGAAGCCTAGGCATCCACCATACACCCTTACATTCCTGTAAGGAACGCTGCACACCGTAATAAAACGGCGACATGTTCACTTACACAAACGTCTGTACACCGCTGTACAATTTGTTGAGTGTTTGTCTGGTCTTTAAAAAATACATTAATTAAAGCCAGACTCTGACTTACCCCTACAAGAAGTAAGCCAGATATTTGTGTGATTCATCGGGGACGAAAAGACCCGCCTTCCGGCAATTGTCTTTACCCGATGAACCGTTTACCTACCGCACGAAAAATACCGAAGCAAATTTCGTGCGCACCCCGCTAGCGTCGAACTAGCGAGGATTTTTCCGGACGGCCCTTATCAAAGCCGTCCTTAGAATATGCAGTTGTATGGTCAAGCCATACAACTCCCATTCGTTCGGTCATGCGAGTGAAAGTAAGAACATTTTATGTTCACACTTTCACTCGCGCGACGCTCACTCATGGGAATTGTCAAATTACTGCGTACCTCCGTGATTTAGAAAGAAAAGACCGCGTGGCCGCGGCTGTCAGTTCGCTATTGCGAAGTGGCGTGCGCGGTTACGTTTCTTATCTCTCTAATATCATAAATACGTAGGCGCCATTGTATACAAAAGAAAAATAAAGTCAAGCATTTACTGTGGTCAAACAAGGCTTTTTATCAACATTACTATCCCCAGCTTTATACCCAGTTTAGAAACAGGTTTATTACCCTAACAAAAGGCACTGAAAATCTATGATTTTCAGTGCCTTTTGTTATTTTATTTAGAAACCAGGTAACTTTTTAGTTGTTATCTAGTTATATCATTCTCCCTATCCGCGATATGAACCGTTATGTAGTTCATCTCTCACTCCAACCCTGTCTACTAATATCTGATGTTTATAGTCAAACAAATCTCGCGTCAGCTTATCGTTCATACCGACTCGATATAATAGATCTTCAGATGTCATGACTGCAAAACGAATCTCAATCCCGATTTCAGCCTCAAGTGAACGGATAGCCGTCTCTATCTTAGACTGGGAAACTTTCTTCATAGCAATTAGTACATCAAGCTGTTGTTCGAACTCGCGCACAAATACTCCAGCTACTACCAAGAAATCTATCGTCCCCGCTTTCCGCAAGTGTTGCAGAAGATTCTTACCATCAATCGGCGCGGTCTCAAACAAGAAAGTTTGCAAAGCTTGAAGCTCGGGAAATTTTTTATTCAGACCATACCCTAAGGCTTTTAGTTTTTTATCTTTTCCTGGTTGAGTAATGTAGACTACACGCTTAACTATCACTCCGGCTTTTTCTAAAGCGGAAATTTCCGTCCGAGCAGTTCGACGAACGAGTCTCGCCCGTTTACACATATCATCAAAAGTAAACTCTTTAGATGGATTAAAGAGAAAAAAGCGTAACAATTTCACGCGGGCGGTACTACCGAATAAGATAGAAAGTGGGTCTGCCATACTGAATTCTGTTGATTATAGCACGATATAAATATTACCAATCTGGACAGTGATTGTAGGCGGTGTTGTGTTATGCAGGGTGTGGATAACTATTGCTTTTTCTATATAATATGTTATAGTTTCTGTCATAAATTGTTCCCCGTTCTTAATTCTTTTTTTGAGGGAGGTGTAATGTGTCTAGAAAAAGATGCTTGCCCATCCTAACCAAAAATGAGGATGTGGCTAACATGCGACTAAACTGCGGAAAGCTGGCAGTGAAGTTACTGGGCTTAACTGTCGATAAACCAGTGGAAGCAGTGCGCTGTAGCACTATCCTTGGTGGTGTTTTGCCATGGGATGCAGTCCAGACACTTACCAAATATGGTGTCGTGGCTGAAGCGGTAGTTGTCACAGGCAATCTGCAATGCAAGATTGATTTCTTGATTAACCAGATTGACCTTGGACACAGTGTTGCCATCCTCACAGGTCTCGCATCTGGACACTGGCTCACAGTTCTCGGTTACAACCGAAATCGCAAGGAGTTTGAGGTAGTAGACACTGCCAAAAATGCCAAGCGAGACAGTCGAGGTCTCACAACCTACACATACAGCCAGCTCCTAGAAGCCTGGGGTCAACAGTCCTGGCTACAGCGACTACTGTCATGGTACTGCAGTCACTTTACGTGGCTAAAAGAAAGACTCCAAGCCGAGTCTTTCACAGCTGTCGCACTGGCTTAAAACCCAAAGCGTCAGACCGAAGTCCCCCAGCAACTTGCTTGCTTGGGGACTTTCTTTTTATAAGCCTGCACTTATACTTATATACATATGAATAAAAAACTATTTATACTACTTAGTGGCGGACTTCTATTATTAACTTCCGCAACTTATCTCTATTATCAAGCAGAAGTACCCGACCAAACAAAACTACAAAAAGAAATAACCTTATGCGGCTCTACCCTCCCAACCACCTGCTATACCTATAGTTGTGAGACTGGCTATCTAGTACCCGATGAAGATTTTCAAGAATTTAGAATACCTGGTGGACCAAATAGGAATAAAATGTGTGATGATGGTAGTAAGGCTATAGAAACCGTCCAATAAAGAAAGCCCGCAACCAAAGGCTGCGGGCTTTCTTTATTTTGGGCTAAGAGACTTATTTCAATGTGACTTTCACTTCTCTCAAGAATTTATTAAGTGTTCTCAAGCCCGCCTCAGCGCTTGCGAACTAAATAGTCTCCCAGACTATTTAGTTTGGCGTGTTTCCGACTCCGAGGCACACAAAAAGCGAAGTTTAGCTTCGCTTTTTGTAATAGCTTTAGTTGTTACTTACTTAAGAGTAACTTTGGCACCTGCCTCCTCCAACTTCGCTTTCAATGCCTCGGCATCTTCTTTCTTCATACCTTCCTTGACCACTGATGGTGCTCCATCGACTAGATCCTTAGCTTCCTTAAGACCCAGACCTAGAACTTCCTTAACTACCTTAATAACAGCAATCTTCTGGGCGCCTGCATCTGTAAGTTCTACAGTGAATTCTGACTGTTCATCAGCACCAGCTCCAGCTGCGGCTGGACCAGCTACCGCTACGGCCGCTGCAGAAACTCCCCACTTCTCCTCGATTGTCTTTACGAGCTCATTTAGCTCAAGTACAGTCATCTTCTCTACAGCTTCAATGATTTGTTCTTGTGTCATATAGTTTGAATAATTTTAATAAATCTAAATTATGATTTCGTTTCAGCAACCTTGCTTAATACCACAGCAAAACGTTGACGTGGTGAGTTAACAAGTTGAGCAAACATTCCGCGCAATGTATCAAGTGGAGGGATAGAAGCAATTTCTGTCATCTCTGCTTGATTCTTGAATACACCTTGGAAAACTCCACCAACAATCGAAAGATTGTCTTTGAAATTAGCTGCAAAGTCTTTAATACTCTGAGCTGGCATGATGGCGTCAGCGCTGTATGCAACTGCGATCTCACCATCCAGTTCTGGCATAGTGCCGGTGAATTTTTCACCAAACGCTCGCTTCATCAGTGTCTTCTTGGCTACGAAATAACCAACTCCCTTTTCACGTAATTGCTTACGCATTGCTGTAGTGTTAGCAACACTAAGTCCTTTGTAATGTACAAAGACAATTGATTCTGACTCATCTCGCACCGTTTCTAACTTAGCGAGAATGTCTTGCTTCTTGGCTTTATTAATGGCCATGTTTTCTATAATTTGAAGAGCTTAATAATATGCAGGCCATGGATACACAAAATGATTCTGTGCACCTAGGCTTCGACCCCAATATAAAAATAGATTGGACCTCGGTCGGCTGACTCTCGTCAATTACCGCACTAACGTGCGACCGGCTGTCATGAGCCTGACAGGGGTGAATATATCAGGAAATTAGTTGTTAGTAAAGGGTGCCGGCTTTGCCGGCACCCTTTCTCTTTGTTTCCTGATACCTTATACCTAATTTTCCATTACCCTTCATTATTAATTTTTAGTATACTTGCTGACATCACGTTTAAAGGGCTCAAAAATGCCTCGTGGGCAGATTTTTCTCGAGAGAGTACGTGGTATGACATTGAAAATAAATCCGCCGGATTTATTTTCGGGCTGTAGCATAGTGGTAGTGTGCACGCATGGGGTGTGTGTGGTCCGAGTTCGATTCTCGGCAGCCCGACAATTTATTCAGTAGTTTTCTTTTCTAAAAACTCACTGCTTAGCTGTAACAATGACACTACTCCAGCCAAAGCGAGGAGCAATATTGGATAAAATAAATACGTACTAATTAGATAAAGGAAAGTAACCAAAGCTGTCATACCCAGTCCAAAACTCCAAGGACTAAGTATGATGTCGAGCACTGTTCGCCTAGGGCCGGTAGCAGGTTTTTCTAGGGTGATAGTGCGAGCAGTTTTCTTTAGGTCGTAAAACTGTTCTCGAAAAAACTTAGTCGTACTGTCTGACGAAAAGAAGCGAGTCAAACGCCACGAAGCCAAGACAATAACAGCAATATCTAACTTCCCTAAGTCGGTAATTACGAGCCTGCTCTCCGTATCAATAATAATAGTGGCCATTATTATTAAGCAGACAAAAAATACCAAAAAAACAAAATTCCAAAAATACTGATCAGTGATTTTAATCATAAAGCTACGAACCCATCCCCAGTCCAACTACCAAAATAAAGAACAGTGTCGCAGCTACTACTGCCACAAAGTTCATGATGAACTTATAAAAAGTCTTGTTGAACATTTACCCAAATATTATACCATCCTCTTTTTCATAATAAACACAAAAGGTATGGTGATGAGAGCTAAAAGAATCATTCCACCTAAAACTAACTGACTACGACCGAGCGCAAGTATGTTGGAAGAATATATTGGAGTACTAATGGTTAATATAAATAGAATCGAGAAATACCACCAAGCAATACGTTTAAACCACATTTTGAATATTGCTTCTGGAAAAAAGAGGAAGAAGACAAAAACAAACAAAAGACAAAAAATGACTGCTACCAATGGCTTCAAAAAACCTATAATTATTTCTAAACTCATTACATCGTTAAAGTAAGTCATTAAATAATAATAACCACCTAAGCAGAATAAAGAAAAGAAAATGCTGCTAACACTTAATTTATGAGACAGGAGAAAATTTTTCATAACTATTTAATATTAGCACGTAGCTGCTTAATAGATTCTTTTAAAGCACTACTCTCTTCCTTAGACAGCCACTTTAATCTTTCATATCTTTTAATTAATTGACCCAGGTTTTCAAGTGAACGATTAGCTATCCTAATGTAAACGCGATGTCTATCAGAACGCTCATAGGCCCTTTCAGCTACGGAAAGTATCGTGAGTAACAACCTTTCCCTGCTATGTTTAAGATTTAAATTCTCTATTTGCTCTCTTAAAATGGAAAACGTAATTTCATCAATCTCTGTAGGAATAACACTTCCCCTAAGGTCAGTCTGGTAATCAATTTCACCATCTCCATCAATATCAACCTCCAAGTTGCCATCTTTTTCATTTTCCGTAGCAAACCTGGCTATCATATTTGGAGTAGTAGTGGCATTTATCATGACAGTATCCACCACCTGTACATCATCACTATCCAAAGTAGCTCTAGTTAAAGTAAAACCGCCGTAAGCTTCACCATAAAGAGTAGTGACGGTATCAATTACTTTTGGAACAATGAGATATTTTGTTCCAGCAAATTCTAGGTACTCACTGCTAGAAATCTCTTTTAGAACCTCTCTGGTACCATCACTTTTTACGATAACTCCGGTGATATTTCCCTCATTATCCTCCACCACCATCCTCACCGGCGAGTCCACAGATAAAACCCTGTATTCTATATCATACTCAGGTAACTCAGATGTGACATAATCAATTGCTGTAGTAGTGGAGTTTATAATATTAGTGATTATGTCTCTCACCTCTACTATTTCCATGATATCTACATGAGTATAGTCAATAAATATATTTAAAAGGTCTCTATTATATTTATTGAGGTCAAAATAATAAGTCTGTCCGACAACACTTTCCGCCGACAAACTCGTTACGGTCTCATCACCATATGTTGTAAAGTGAGCATACGGTCTAATAAAGTAGACTGGTTCGTCACAAGTTATTTGACCAAAGATATTACTACTACATGTAATATGCTCTTGTAATTCTCGATACTCTAGTGATTTTACTGTTTTTAAACCCACTCCCACAATATTATGAACTTCAATACCAGATGGTGCAGACCAATTATCTAGCTTGTTTTTATGGTCAGACAAAGCCCAATCAAGCATGCCAGTGTTAGCTATCGACGGCTCACTTACGTTATCAGGCTCCGATGTACGCCCCTCTTCCCCATTGAGAAAATCTACATACTCAACAAAAGTGTCGATTGAATCACCGTAAGTATTTAGATAATCCTCAGTTACTTCCCCTTCTCCAAAAGTGATTAACGGGCCACCGAATATTTCTAAATACTTGGCACTAGGTAAAAGCGAATACACTCCCGGCATATTTTTGATCACCGTACGAACTGTCTTATCATCAATAATTGCTCCACCCAACCTTTGTTGATCATAACCATGCAAAATAGTCGCAATCGCTTTTGGGGTACCTAGGTGTGGAGTAGCCACAAAAATTACTTTATCAACTAAGTGATCGAGACTCAATCTTGTTAGTTCTGTCACAAGTGCCTTGGCTAATAATCCGCCATTGGAATGTCCTATTATGGTGACTTTTCCAGTATATGAACTATCAGCTAGTGACTTGAGTTCATCTACGAGCACAACAAAGTCATTGGCATGTTTGGCTCCACCATAAGCTATATCCTGCACATTGTATCTCCAGTCATAAGCAAACGGTAAATAATCATCTATAAGCCCTTCCTCCTTCATATCCTCAAATTGTGCCAGGAGAGATTTATAAATATTACTCACTCCAAACACCTCATCTATCACATCTTTCGTGTAAATATCATTAATACTCAAACCATCCTCTGTCATTGCTAACTGCTTAACATCACCATTTATATTTGGCTCCCAAATTTGATCTTCTGTGCCGAGTACTCCATCTTTGTATAAACGACTAGCCTGAATACCTGGCAAAAACAAAATATTCGACGCACCGGTTAACGATGATGGTTCAACAATGGTAAAAGTAACCAGTCCTTTTACTTTACCAGGTAGTCCTTGGGCATGAGCCGTAGGAACGACTCTGGATAAAATTTTCTGCCACAGACTTTTGTTGTTATTAACATAACCGACCAACATATTAAAAGTGGTAGCAATACTGTAAGTGCCGGTAGCATTTACGTCCAAGATCACCGTGGTTGGACTTGTAGTATATGCAACATCTACAAGTCGATAATCATTTCCTTCATGTTTGTACAAGGAAAAAGAATTGTAATTATAGCCACTAATACTCTCAGACGAGTCTAGATAGATCGAAATTGGTAACGAATCAACTTCTCGGACTTCTCCATGAGCTAACACTTCACCGTTTAAAGTATAGGCAAGGTCACGTACCTCTGAGACCGTATTAAGTCCAAACGGGTCATCACAATCTTCAATTGGCGTTCTTTCATCTATACCATCAAAGGTATCAATGAAGTCCCCGCAACTAGTTTGAGCAAAAGCTAAGACAGGTAAAATAAAAATGAGCAGTGCTAGACTGCTCATTTTTAACAAAGATGGGTATAATGCCACTCCGTCGGGGCTATTTTGAATCACACGCCTAGCTAGGCTTAGATACAACCGAAACATATAATTAATCATAACATACTTAATATCCTCCAACCTTCTGCACAGGTCTTTCCTGTGTGGGACTTATCTAAAATCCAGCACTAGGAATATCTATTTCGGGAGTGACGTAATATTTAAGTTCGGAAGGATTTAATTGAGCTTTTACCTGCACTGCCCCATTAATCATCATGAAAGGTAGATTGGTAACTTGCATAGCCAAATCTAGTGACCTAACTGGAAGCACCTCATCCATAGCCATCAACACAACTAAAGTCAAACGCCTAGCCTCCCCTTTCGGAATAAAATATTGACCGTTTTGGATTTCAGCATTAGCCAACACTACACCAGTAGTAACACCATAGTTTGTCTCGCCGTCTCGATCGTCGTTCAATGAGTAAGTTAATGTACGGGCCTGATCGTTATTGTCACTCTTTCTTTCTGGTACTACCGGTAGATACAAATCATAACTGGCACTACCAAAATCATAAGTCACCGTATATAAAACACCCTGCTTATCTGGTAATAAATTTGCAGTTTGACCTTTAGTAAGATACGCCTGGGCATTATTTGTCGCACCAAACAAAACCATCACACAAACAAAAACATAAAATATTCCTTTTTTCATATGCACTATTCTACTACAACAATTAAATAAAGCATAAAAAAATACTAAGATGAACTACCATAGCAATTGGAAACTTTAAATATCTTACACCGGAAAGACCTGTGGTATTCCCACAGGTCTAGGATTACCACAGGTCTTTCCTGTGATCGGGGTTCTTGTGGTCAGGCATTTTACTTACCTTCTCAACTTACTTTTTCAGTAGATGTACAATTTTAGAGACAACGAAAAACCCCACGCTTACGCGTGGGGTTTTTCTTACTCTTTTGCTTTGACTTACGTCTGAGCTAGAAAGCTAAAGTTAAGGTTAGTTAACGATAGTCTTAACAGCAGTTCGGTAAGTTGAAGCTGGAAGAGCGTTCCATGTTTGATCGTTACCAGCGGCAGTTGTACCAGTCTCATCAAATGTGAGTGATACTAGCTGTAGACGAGCAGTAGTGTTAGCAATTGAAGGTGTGTAAGTCACAGTTAGAGTAACTTCTTCAGTTGAACCCTCCTTGATCTCGTAGAAAGCATTACCTGCACCAGCTTCATCACCTGATGAAGTGATCACAGCAGTTGTTGAAGCAGCTGGAACTGTCATATCAGCACCATTTCCGTCAACCAACTTCCAAGTTGTTGAAGCAGCACTAACTGGAATGTATACATCTTGTTCGAACGCAGTTACGTCCATAACAATAGTGTAAGTTACATAGTCGTTAAGAGCTCCATCAGAAGTTGTAACGTTAGCAGTTGTACTGTCTAGAGATACTTCAACTCCAGTTGAACGTAGAGTATGAGTCTCTCCAGTAGCAGCACCTTCACCAGTTACATCATCAGCACCTTCAGCATCGACAGTTGTACCATCGACACTAGCAAGTACTGTTGTACCTTCGTTAACAAGTGACTTGAAACGAAGCTTAAGTTCAGCACCAACTCGGTCTCCAGCATCGATAGTAACGTCGCCGTCAACATCGAAAGTTAGAGTTGGACTTGTAGTTGTAGAACCTGTCACATCGAAGTCATCAACCTTTACGCCATCGATGTATAGCTCAGCATCATCCACAACAACATTGTAAGCGTGTGAAAGGGTTAGAGCAACAGCGATTTCATTGATGTCGATGTCATTAGCTGAATCATCAGTGTCAAGGTCAAACGCGAATACTGTGTACCAGTCTGACTTCTTACTATCCTCTACCTTTAGAGTAGAAGCGTCTGGGTCGTTAGTAGATGAACGGACGATAACTTCATCTTCGAAACCAGCCTCTTCAATGTCAAATGAGACAGAGTCTACACCAACTTCACCATTGTTAAGAGTAGTTGAAACACCATCAGCATCCATGAAGCGCATACCAACTACATCAACATTCCATGTAGCAGCTAGGTCATCGATAGATGAAGCTAGAGTAACGGCAACGATGATTTCTAGTTCCTCATCTTCCTCAGCTACAATACTGAGACCTGAGAAACGTAGTACACCATCATCCTCGTCACCAAGGTAGTCTGACTTAGAGTCAGCTGACTTTGAAGCAACCATCTTTCCGTCTACCCAAAGAGTAACTTCCTCTAGAGTCTTCCAAACATCCTCTTCACTACCAGAAGCAGTGAATTCAACGTCTAGACGTGAGATTTCAGCATCACCGTTTTGGAATTCAACTGTGAATTCAGCAACTGGAGCCTCTTCAGCACCTCTCTTCGATTTCATCATCTTCAGCTGAATCAAGAGTAGCATCCTCGAAGTCTGCTTCACCTGAAAGAGTTACTGAACCACCTGTGTACCACCATCTGTCTCTCCGTCTGTTTCACCTGGATTTACAACTGGAGCAGCTACGCAAAGTGCATTAGCCTTAGCTCGTGTTGATGGACCAAAGTAGCCAGTTGGATTAACTAGACCTGCTGGAGAAAGAATCTCAGCTCGGTACATAACTTGCATCTTTGAAACAGCAGCAGCTGTAGCTGGTCCGTAGAACTCAGTCTCAGCGCCAACTGAACCTGCGCCTGAAGCTGCTACACGTGTATCAGCATTAGCGTTTAGGAACTGTTGTAGTTTCATAACATCTGCTCCGGTTGCTCCAACGTTTAGGTCACGTGTCCATGTGTATGGGCAAACGCCTGAAGCGACTGAAGTACCTCCTTGTCCTACTTGTGATTGCAATGAAGCAATTTGAGCAAGTAGATTATTGATCATAGCCTGCAGATCTTCTGTTGATTGTGCCTTCGCTGAAGGAGCAAACATTGAGAAGACCATAGCCACTGCTACAAAAGCAACTGCTGCCTTTGAAGCAAAATCTTTCGTAATAGTCATATATTAAGTAATTTTGTTTGCGTGTGATTAGCACGCGTGCTCGGTTAATGAGCAATTAATTTGATAACGGTTGATAATATGAATTAATTCATATTCGTAAAGAGGTTTATCACGCCACCTTTCGTAATATCACTAACTCTATATCCGAAGATATAAAGGTTAGCTGCGGGTTCAGACTGAAGGCAATCGTAAAACTGAGTGGTGGGAAAAAGTTAGTCAGGAATTAAAGCTTCTACATATATATACGTATAAAAGCAAAATATGTAACCGCGCTTTAGGGCGGGTGTTTGAAATAAATATGTAGAGTTAGATATTTAGTGAAACTAAATACACCTCAGGCTATCAAAGAACATTCATAACTCTTACACGTTTTTCAGATAAGCAAGTTTGGTTTGTCGTATCTACACGAGACCACAATCATGCTTTAGAAAAAAGCGCGTAAGCGCATACAAGGAATTATAGCAGAATACTGATGAACTCCAACTAGTAACCAAGACTAATGGTGTGGATTGCAAAATCTTAGAAGCTAAGCTTAAAGACGATGCTTTCCCTACAAAAGTCTTATTTTGGCTACTGGTTTAACTGCCGACACAGTACGTGAAAGCAAGGAAAACGTCAATAAAAAACAACACCTTGTTCTGCCTGTTATGACGCTAGGTGACCGGCTTTCTTACGGGTATAAAAACTATGTAACAAAAACAGAATATTGCAAATACCTACAGTTTGACTCTCTAGAGCCATGTATTTGCTTTGTCTAAACTCTAAAAGTTAGCTATTGCGCAAATCTGTCCTTTTTGTCTTTTACATGTAAAAGACTTCAACTTGACTACTTCTTAACTGAGTACTTAGACCAACGTCTTTCTCCCTCTCTTACAACCTGTCCTTTTTCTATGAGACTATTTAGTTCTCTTTGAATTGTCTTTTCACTGACATCAGTGATTACTTCAGATATGTCCTTTATTGTCGCTTCTGGCTTAGCCTCAAGGACTGTCTTTATACGAGAAGCTCTGTCTACTAACTGACTATAGACCATGTGAGCGTCAGAGCTAATGTCCCCTTTCGGAATTGCTACCCTATTACTACGCGAAGCACTTTGGCCTGAGCTTTTATAAGGACCCTTTCGATGATCTGTCGGAGCGACAGTGAGTGTATCAAACTCTCTGACCATATGTGGCAATTGACTGGCGAAATGATTTCTCAGGTAACGCTGAACAAGATCTACCTCCGCCAATAGTAGTGCCAATACCTCATCATTCAGTACCCGCGCGGCATTAGCAATACGGAAGACACCCTCGAGAGCTACTAAGGCTTGCTGGAAAGGGAAAATCTTTTCTTTGGCTTCATATTCATACAAAGACAGAGTAGCTAATGAAGCTTCGTGAACAGCCATGGCTTTTTCACTAATGACTTTTATATGGAAATCTGTCCGATCGTTCTTCTCAATATAGGACAGAATATAAAATACAACAGAGACAGTTCTCTCTGTCTTTTTAAAAACATTACTGTAGTACTCGTTATTGGATGATAGTCTTTTGACTGCGAAAGGATTGTCTTTGTCCATGTTGTCTATTAAATGTCTTTTAAGTAGTTTATTGTCTCTTTATGTCTATTGTCTTTGAGGTTAGTCTCTTACTACTATAAAGACATTTCGTTAATTTGCAAGGTCTTTTAGCTGTCCGTAAGGAATCTGTACTGCTCACGAACATACGGATTTTTACTTTATCTATAACTACAAAAGGTCTCCAAGTACCCATTGTCAGGACCCTGTAAATATCCCTCGTATGGTATTATTCATATAATTACTTAAATTTACCGAATTAGTGTTTATGCCCAGAAAGAAAAAAGCGACCGACATAAGTGAGCGAACCCCACTATTTGACGATCTGTCTCCTCAAGCTAGACAAGCGATTGGAGCAGTAGTGATGGGAGTGCTTGGTATTTTCTTTTTACTGTCACTTCTAGACTACGCTGGTTTGGCTGGGAACATCACTCACACAGGCCTAAGTTGGCTCTTCGGGAGCGGAGCGTGGCTAGCACCGATTACCTGTGCTTTCTATGTCTTTGCCCTCATGAAGCCCCGAGAAGACGAACGAGTGAGTACTTCCAAGATAGTTGGCATTTCGCTAATTTTCTTCTCAGTTTTAGCGATGCTTGAACTCTACCAAGTAGACTTAGGTGGAATGGCTGGACTAGCCCTCACCTACCCACTAACCCTGCTATTTGGAACAATGGTCACTGGTGTTCTACTTACTGGCCTGGTCCTAATCGGCATCTTTCTTAGTTTTAATACCGGTATCGGTCTGCCTGGTTTCTTAAAGAAAGATGAGGTATCAGAAGAAGATGAAGATTTAATTGACCTAGCTGAACTTGGTATCCCTGAACTAGCCGATACGCCAGAAACCAAAGCCGAACCTGAAGAGGAAGAAGAAGACACGGAAAAGAAAAAAGGTTTACGGGCTGTCACTAGTAAAGTAAGCGAGGCCCTCGGGGTAGAAAAGAACACTAGTGACATCGTCATCAAGCACTTTAGTGGACACTACATTCCCCCATCTTTAACTCTTCTTAGTAAAGATAAAGGAAAGGCAATGGCTGGTGATGTTAAAGCTAACTCACTAACCATCAAGCGGACCCTGAAGGAGTTTGGCATTAACGTTGAAATGGACGCCGTCGAGAATGGTCCAGCTATCACCCGTTACTCGCTCAAGCCAGCTCAAGGTGTCCGCATCTCACGTATCGTCGCCCTGCAACAAGAACTTCAGTTGGCTCTGAAGGCTAGCACTATTCGTATCGAAGCCCCGATTCCCGGTAAGTCACTGGTAGGTATTGAAGTACCAAATGCTGTGCGTTCAACTGTTGGACTAGCTTCTCTATTAAAGAACCCGGAATACACCGACTCCCTCGTCCACTACTAGTCGCTCTTGGTAAAGACGTGGCCGGTGGCGTCCACTTCGCCAACATCGCTCGAATGCCACATGCCCTCATCGCGGGTACAACCGGCTCGGGAAAGTCAGTGACAATTCACAATTTGGTCATGTCACTACTTTTCAGAAACTCCCCGATCAACTACGCTTTATTCTCGTCGACCCGAAGCGTGTAGAACTAACTCTATATAATGGTATCCCTCACCTACTCACCCCCGTCATTACTGAACCAAAGAAAGCGCTTAAGTCTCTTGGCTGGGCAGTGAAGGAAATGGCTAGACGCTATGACGTTTTGCAAGCTGAAGGTGTCCAGGGTATTGATCTGTATCATAGTAATGTCTATCAGCCAGCCAAAAAAGCTTGGGAAGAGAAAGGTAGTCCAGAAGAAGAGAAGGAAAACTTGCCTGAACCGTTACCATATATCGTTATCATCCTCGACGAGCTTAATGACCTAATGCAAGCCTATCCACGTGAACTGGAGGCCATTATCGTGCGCTTGGCGCAAATGAGTCGAGCAGTCGGTATCCACCTCATCCTGGCCACCCAAAGACCTTCCGTAAACGTCATCACTGGTACCATCAAAGCCAACGTACCGACTCGTATCGCCCTTAACGTCGCTTCGCAAATAGACTCTCGTACCATCATCGACCAAATGGGAGCGGAAAAACTACTCGGTTTAGGTGACATGCTTTACCTTTCATCTGATAACCCAAGACTAACTCGTATTCAATCTGCCTTCGTCTCACTAGAAGAAATCAAGAGTGTGGTGAGCTACCTCAAGTCGCAAGAAGCTGGAGCCTTAGACACTATTAACCTCGATGACCAAAAAGAAGGTAGCGCTACCTCATTTATGTCTTCCCTAGACGGTAATGACGACGATGTAGGTGATGACATGTTCGAAGATGCCAAAGAGGCCGTCATAGAAGCTGGTAAGGCCTCTACTTCTTACCTACAACGCAAGCTCCGGATCGGCTATTCGAGAGCGGCCAGACTCATGGACATACTCGAAGAACAAGGCATTATCGGACCAGCTGATGGTTCGAGAGCCCGTGAAGTGATAGCCGGTCGAGACAGTGACTCTGGTGACACAGACACCGAAAGTGACGACGAGCGTCGAGAAAGTTAGAGATGTCTACCTTTGTCCGACAGCCTAAAGTGGAGTTACGAACTATTCTAGGCGCTATCAGTACTATCGTTATACTGGGTTTAATCTTAGCCTATATTGTATTTCAAGCTCGTTTCTTAATTGCTGGTCCACAGATAGTTATTTCGGACAATTTAGCCATCCAACATAACGAAAGGACTATCCACCTGGAAGGAACAGCCTACAATATCACCCATCTCTGGCTCAATGATAGACAAATTTATACTGACGAAAGTGGCCATTTTAGTGAGGCGCTTGTGCTCGAAAACGGGTATACTATAGCTACCCTGCGGGCTAAAGATCGTTATGGACGTGAGACGAGAGTCGAAAGACCATTTGTCTACACTCCCGCATCAATTAATAAAAATAATTAAGACTCAGATTATGGTAAAGAAAAAAGTAGCAAAACCAGCCAAGACTATGGGTGACGCACCAACAGAAAAAGGTGGTGGAGTTGAAAGTATTGCCGAAACACTGCGTGCTATCAAAACTAAGTTTGGTGATGAGTCGATCATGACTCTTGATGAAAGTAAGAAAGTCGATATCGACGCTAGTCCGACAGGCTCAATTGGTCTCGATGATGCTCTTGGTATCGGTGGCTTCCCACGGGGACGTATTATTGAAATTTTCGGACCAGAGTCGTCTGGTAAGACTACCCTTGCCCTTCACGCTGTCGCTGAAGCGCAAAAGCTTGGTGGTATCTGTGCCGTGGTTGACGCTGAACATGCTATGGACCCAGAGTACGCCAAAAACATCGGTGTTAAACTCGACGAACTCCTAATCTCTCAACCAGACAACGGTGAACAAGCCCTCGAAATCGTAGAATCCTTAGTTCGTTCCGGCAAGATAGACATTATCGTTATCGACTCAGTAGCGGCCCTAACTCCACGCGACGAAATTGAAGGCGAAATGGGAGCGCACCATGTCGGTAAACAAGCTCGTCTAATGAGTCAAGCCCTACGTAAACTGACCGGTATTGTAGCCAAGAGTAAGACCGTGGTTATTTTCATCAACCAAATCCGCATGCAAGTCGGGGTGATGTTTGGTAACCCTGAAACTACTCCGGGAGGAAAGGCCCTCAAGTTTTATACTTCGGTTCGTCTAGATATCCGTCGCATTGCGCAAATTAAGAAAGGCGAAGAAGTAGTGGGTGGCCGTCATCGTGTAAAAGTAGTAAAGAATAAAGTCGCTTCCCCATTTAGAACTACTGAGTTTGACCTAATTTACGGTGAAGGTATCAGTACGCAAGGCGAACTGCTCGCCCTCGGCGAAAAGTACAAGCTAGTCAAAAAAGCTGGTGCCTCATATAGTTACCTACCACCTGGCGGTGACGACAGTACTGAAGTAAAGCTTGGTCGTGGTTATGACGCAGCTCGAACTTTCCTCCGGGAAAATCCTAAAGTACAAAAAGAACTGCTTGGACACATTAGAAAGTGCCTGAAAGATGAAGCTTTAGCTAAGTAGTAGACTTCTTAAACAATAGGCCGGGAAAGCTTCGCTTTCCCGGCCTATTGTTTACCCCACCTTCTCCTCACCCTACGCTCGCTGGGTAAAGTTTCCTTCAACAATGATTGGTCGCTTTGGTAAGCCAAACGAGAGTAATGAAAAGACAATTACTCCCAGTGAAATCAAAGTCATGAATTCACCAGTAGCTACCGCTCCAGTTATGGTACCCCAAACATACTCTGGTACGGCTTTTACCTGGACTGAAAGTAAGTTCATAACAATACTCGACAGAGACACCAGGTGCATAAACAAAAAACCACTAAAGCCAAGGATAAAACCACGTAAGGTAGCCTTACTGACGAGCACACTTAGTGCATAACTGTAGTACACTCGGCGCATTATTTGTTTTTTTAAAGCTTGGTTTTGCATGGTAATAGTTATAACTTACTTAACTAGTATTAAAGTTACAACAAAGCCTCAAGTTCGGTATCTTTACTTTCTTTACGGAAAGCGGCCTTAGCGCGGTGAATTCTGGCTTTAATCGTACCAACCTTTTCATTAGTAGTCTTAGAAATATCTTCGTGCGACCAATGTTCTAAATAATGCAGTCGTAGCACGTAGGCAAAATGCTCCGGCAAACGGGCCAAAATCCGCTCCACCCCATCAGTCACTTCGGCAAAGCCAGAGTGTTCACCCTTTTCACCCACAAATTGCTCAAACTCCGGATCCAGTGAAGCAAAGCGCTGTCCTTCCTTAACTAGTTTTTGGTAGCGAGTAAAGGCTGTATTTAAAAGTATCCGATAAGCCCAAGAGGAAAACTTAGCTCCGGTCTGTGGCGTGAAGGAATGAGCATTGACGTATATCTTAGTAAAAGTATCTAGAACTATCTCCTCAGCGTCTCTAGGGTCACGGACAATACCACGCACCTTACGCATAAAAGCTTCTTCATAACGATCAACTAAAAAGGCAAACAACCACGGCTCATTGAGTGAACGGCGCAAGATATCTTCGTCACTGAGGTGTGACTTGTCATTATTACCAGTTGTCAGTCTTTCCATATATGGTAGTATCTTCTAGCTCATTTAGTGTAGCATTTTTAACTATTTTATGGCAGTCCTATCATACAGCGAAATAACCCCGAAAAAAGTCATTATTTTTAATGATGAACCGTACTTGGTACTTTCTTACCATGTTTTTCGTAAACAACAGCGCAAGCCGGTCAATATCACCAAACTAAAGAATCTTAAGTCTGGTCGTGTTATTGAAAACACTTTTCACGTCAACGAAGTTGCGGAAGAAGCGGATTTAGAAAACAAGAACATTACTTTTATCTATCGTAAAGGCGATGAGTATTGGTTCCATGTTAGTGGTAAGCCAGCTGAGCGCTTCTCCCTTTCAGCCGACCTAATCGGTGAATCAGGCCAGTTCATCAAAGAACGTTCGGAACTCAAAGCCCTTATTTACGAAGAAGAAGTCATCGGCGTAACTGTGCCGATCAAGATTGAACTAAAAGTCACTGAAACAGTGGATGCCGTTAAGGGTAATACCTCTGGTGGTGCACTCAAAGAAGCGATCGTCGAAACTGGAGCCAAGGTAATGGTACCGATGTTCATCAACCAAGGTGACGTGATCGCTATCAATACCGAAAGTGGTGACTATACTGAAAGAGTTGAAAAGGCGTAGAGTAAAATAAAACGCAAAGGAAGCAGTAAAAATAATATTAAAAAAGAATCGAGCCGCGACACAAAGTGTCTGCGGCTCTTTTCGTCGGAAGGTGGATTTCATTTACCACCCTGTCGTTTGAGAAAACCATTCGCGTGCGCGCCAAACACTATGACTGACACGCAACATCAAATTTCGCCCGACACAAACATACCACAGTGCAACGATGTACGCTGAGCTGAAGGCGGCAGCTACGTACAAGATAGACCACAGTGCATTTTCCCGGAGATATGTCAGAAAACCGTAATCTTCCTCCAAAGCCCAGAAAAGTGCCACATAAACAGTGAATCCGTAGATTCCCAGAAGCCGAAAACGTGCCTTTTCGGCAGATTCGACCCTTCTTTCCAGTGACAACATAGCACACCTCCTTAAAGAAACTGCCGGTTACTGAACCCTTTTTTATTATATCACATTTTTAACAAAAGAGCAAAGAATTCCCCAGAATTCTTTGCTCTTTTGTAGGTTTAAAGCCTTATTTTAGTGCTGGATATACGGCATGAGGGCCATAAAGCGTGCGCGCTTGATTGAACGAGCGAAGTCTCGCTGCGCCTTGGCTGAGAAGCCAGTTCGCTTGCGCCCCATCATTCGAGCGTGTGGGTTTACATAAGCCCCAAGACTAGTGATGTCTTTGTAATCAATGTGCTCAAGAGCGGCTTTTTTGTGTAGATTGTGTTGTTCCATGTTTGTTTTTTGTTTGCTAATAAATTCTTAATTTAAGTTTCAGGTTATTCCAATGTATACGTCTTTTTAGAACTTAAGATTTCTGGTTGATTTTATAAATTGCTTTAGTGACGAGGAAGACAAGTGATTTTTGATGAAGCGTACCTGATGTACGTTGAGTCAAAAATCACGACGTCTGACAAAGTCAATGAAGTAATTTTAAAATTAACTTTTAGAAAGGGATGTCCTCAGGATTAATATCTTCTTCCGGATAATCCGGTAAAGCTGACTCCCGTCCGTCATCACTCTTTCCAGTACTAGCGCCAGATTTCTCTGATGGAGTCCCACCGCCAGTACTACCACTTCCCTTTGGTCCAAACTGGACTCGGTCAGCCACCACTTCAGTCCGGTAATGCTTTTGACCGTCCTTATCCCATGAGCGAGTTTGCATGCGTCCCTCTACATAAGTACTACTACCTTTAGTAAGATACTTGGCGCAGTTTTCAGCCTGCTTACCAAAGACCACAATATTGTGATAGTCCACTGACTCCTGACGCTTACCATCTCGGTCGTTGTAGACACGATTAGTAGCTAGAGAAAATGAACAAACTTGCATGCCACTTGGTAGTGCCTTCATTTCTGGGTCTCTCGTTAGATTGCCATACACCATCGCTTTGTTGAGATACATAGGTACTTTAGTTAGTGATTAGAACCTTATTATACAGCTATTTGCTTTCGGTGCTATCATCCTCCACCTCTACTTCTTCCTCTACCACTACCTCATCAACCTCTGGTAAATCTTCAGTATCAACTTCTTCGTCAGACTCTCCCTCTTCTGCTACATCTTCATCAGTAATGGTTTGAACTCGCTTGTTTACGATTGACTCATGGAAGTTGAAAGGATTTTGTTCTTCAACCTTAGTAAGCTTGATAAACAAGTAACGTAGCAACTCTTTTTTACCATCTAGGTGCTCAGCAAGCTCCACTAGAGCAGACGGACTAAGACGGAAACGAACCCAACCAAAGTAGGCACTACTGAATTTGCGATTCTTTCCTTCTAGATACTTTACAATATCGTAGGCTAGATCAAATCTTTGTGGATTTTCTTCACCGAAGATTTCTCCACCGGCTTTAGTAATATGGGTCTTGATTGACTCGAAGACACCAGGAACTTCCCCTTCAGCAACCGTTGGAAGTACGTGGAAAGCAAATTCATAACTAACAAGCTCTTGCTCGTTAGTTACAGTTACTTCGGCTGCTGGCATTTGTGTTTCTGACATTTATACAGAACTTAACTTAATAACGGCATAACCCTACCATGAAAAAAGCCCTTATTCAAGGCCTACAAAACATGCTAAACTAAGCTCTATGCAAACTAGAGCAAGTACAGAGTGGCGACTAATTTTTATTACCCTCGGAGCGACTTTTGTCGTTGTGGTGGCTAGTGTCATATATCTTTATATTCAGAGTAATAATCGCGCTGACACTATTAATATGCTCCTCGAGGAACGCAACTACTTCCTACTAGAAAATGCCTCTAATACTAAGGTCCTTGAAGCGGAAAGAGCTCTAGCTAGCTCCACTATCTTTGAGTTATCGACGCGTCTTTCCCTAACCAGTGAAGAACTGGAGGATATTGAAAATGACCTGAGACGCGAAAAGAACAAGAATGACGAATTCGAAGACCAACTCAAAAGCTTGGCTGGTACCGTTGGAGTACTAGACAAGCTATCTAAGACAGATAAAGAACTACTACAAAAATATTCTCGAACTTACTTCCTCAACGAAAACTTCAGACCGGTCAAACTTTCTGAAATAAAGACTAAATACATCATGCCCGGAGCTAAAGACCAGTACTTCCATGGTGACGCTCTACCTTTCCTGACTGACATGCTTGATGACGCCCTAGATGACGGCCACGACTTGCGGGTGATTTCTGCCTTCCGCTCTTTTGATGAACAAAAAGACGTGAAAACTAGTCATGAGATTGTGTACGGTAGTGGGGCTAATGCTTTCTCCGCCGACCAAGGCTATTCCGAACACCAACTTGGGACGACTTTGGATATTGTTGATATCGATACTCGCACGACCTCACAAACTTTCGGTGATACTGAGGCTTTCGCTTGGTTAGAAAAAAATGCTTATAAGTATGGCTTCATACTTTCCTACCCAGAGGGCAATACCTTCTATATTTACGAACCTTGGCACTGGCGTTTTGTTGGTACAGAACTAGCTACTTACCTACACCGCAAAGATAAAACCTTCTACGACCTCGACCAAAGAGAAATTGACACTTATTTAGTAAGTATATTTGACTAAAACAGTAAGAGGCATCATAATGCGCGCTGGCTTTTTTCGTTTTTAAAATTTTTTCCTGAGGAGGGAAATAGAGATGGATTTGAACGTTCTTTCTGCACCGGCGACCATTATTTGGTTGCTGATTTCGTTCTTTGTCTGGTTTTTCGCCAGGCCAAACCCTAGACAATGGTTTTTTTGGCTGATGGTGTTCACCACTGTCGCCATTGGACTTGTCTTGTGGCAAATCCGGTTTGGCAGTAGCGCTGACTGGTTTGAGAAATGGTTGGGTCTGGTAATTCTTTTTATTCCCTCGACACTAGGCATACTTTTTGCCTGGAGACGTCACCGGAGTAAAGTACCGATCGCCCAGCCCAAGTCAACCGAAACCATACCACCAGTTCCGTTCGACTCCATCCAGGACCAAAACGGCCAGGTTCATCCTTTGTTCACTTGAAAGGTTGCGTCAATGGATTTCTTGAAAATTTGGGAGTGGGACTGGTTGACCATTTTGGTGACCCTAGTTGTCTACGTTTCGTTAATCTTCGTCGCCGGAGCTTTGTCGAGTTATCGTGGGAATATCAGTAGACGAAACCTGGGCTACTTTCTCACCGGCGTCTGTTTCACTGTATTCATCATTGTTACTACCCTCTTGGGGAGTACCCTGGAGATGAAAAATACATGTACATGATTTGGCCTTGGATCATTGCGAACATGTGTCTCATTCTCATGTGGCGATGGGGTTATTCCGAACGACTCAAACGAAGCACGTACGTACCTACAGCCTACCCGGGTTAGATGCGAATAATCCCGGTCAGTCGGTCTAAACACCGACAACGAAAGCCGCCACCCTACGGGACTGGCGGCTTTTTCACGTCTGCCCCGCGCCAAAGGCGCGGGGCTTTGACCTCACTTAGTACAATTCGATTTTATAAAGTTTTTCAGCATTAGCGATGAGCTGTGCCCTAACCACTTCATACTCTTCACCACGAATGTCAGCGATTTTTTTATAAACTTCTTGTACCATCCAGGGCTCACATCGTCTGCCTCGATACGGTATTGGTGCCACATATGGCGAATCAGTCTCAGCATGAATAAGTTCAAGCGGGACACCCCGTACAACTTCCTCATAGTCTTTGGCAAAAGTAATAACCCCCGTAAAAGAGATGGTAAAGCCTAAATCAAAGAAAGCCTTAGCTTCTTCGTAAGTACCCGCATAAAAATGAATATTTCCCGATACTTTAGCGTACTGCTTCAAGATATCGTGTACGTCAGCATACACACTGCGACCAGTTGGACTAACTTCCCCGGGCTTAGGACCACGAGTATGTATCATTAGGGGCAAGTTAAGCTCGTTCGCTAACTCTATCTGTGAAATGAAAGCCGCTTCTTGCACAGCATAAGTATCTGGCGTGGTATGAAAATAATCCAGTCCACACTCACCAATCCCGACCACCTTTCCACTCTTGGCCAGCGTTCGGTAGAAATCTTTATCGAACACCTCCCCTTTAGAAGAAAAGGCCTGCCCACCAGCCCCTATCTCTTTTTCATCATGTACTCCTGGCACAGTCTGGATTGGATGGAGCCCAATAATAGCGTATTGGGTTTTATGAATCGTCGACAGCTTCACCGCCTTGGCACTCGTAGATTCTTTAGTACCGACATTTATGACAGCTACTCCTTCATCCAGACACTTAGCCGAAACCTCCTTAATATCATCATTAAAAGCCGCCAAATTTAAATGCGCATGGGTATCTATGTAGTAACTATTCTTTTCCATCAGCCCCACTATACCATAATCCAGACTTCCAATCGATTGGAAGTTTTAGTAGACTATGGTTATGGTTCATCTCAATCGCAATCAGTTAACTAAGTCTCAATTAGAAGAACTTTTTACACAATTGAGTGTAATGTTAGGTAAATCTTCTGCTTCTGATGCAGATAATTTTCTATCTGAACTACTTGGTTATGAAGAACGCGTGATGATAGCTAAACGTTTAGCTTGTCTTATTCTTATCCTTGAAGGAATCTCCCCTTACAAGGCTTCTCTTATCTTAAAAATTAGCCCTAGCACAGCTGATAAAGTCCAAAAGAGTATTGAGGCAAAAAACTATGACGGGATAATTAAGCTACTGGCCAAAAACACAAAAAACTACCGTTCAATTCTAGACACCATTGACTCCATTCTACACTTAAACGGAATTCTTCCTCATTATAACGGACTAGACCGCTATAAAAACCTCCCTAAAACTTCCAATCGATTGGAAGTTTTGCTTCGTGTTTAGAGTTAATGATTGTGGTGATTTTAAGTTGTCGCTTTTTAAATTTATTATTTTTCTAAGCGTGGAAAGAGGTTTTCGGGTTTTTTGTAATTTATGATTGCTTTTTTAATTATATCTGCAGTATCCGGCATGAGGCAGAATAAATAACTATTTATCCAATATAAATCTTTCATTAATTCATTAACAACCTCGATGGCTTTTTGCTCATCCACTTTTACTAATTTAAAAGGTTCCCTATCCTGGATTTCCTGATCTAAAATCCCTATTTCATGCCAAATAAAATCAATGGCACTATCGAACCGAAAAGCATTAATACTATTATTAAACTCTGGAAAAATTTCTTCTTCTGAAAATTGCAACCGTTTAGATTCAGGTACATATTTTTCTGCCATGTTTGTAATACGAGATACAAGATTTCCAAGGCCATTTACCAGTCCAGCCGTATACCACTCATCGAGCTTTTCCAGAGTGACATCAGAGTCATCAAAAGGATGCACGTGCCGTAGCAGTAAATAGCGCGTAGCGTCAGCGCCATAACGCGCAATCATTTCGTAAGGAGAGATGACGTTCCCTAAAGACTTACTCATCTTCTGTCCGCCACTATTGATAAAACCGTGATAGACCACTTTATCGGTCGCTTTTACTCCCGCTGACCTAAGCATGGCTTGCCACATGACTGATTGAAAGCGCACTTGGTCTTTCCCACCTAGTTGTACCACCTCGCCACCTGTCCAAAACTTTTTGAAATCTCCGTCTTCCTCTGGCCAGCCTAAAGTAGAGATGTAGTTTGTCAGGGCGTCGAACCACACGTACATCACTTGATCATCATCCCCTGGCACTGGCACACCCCAATTTAACCTAGCCTTCTCACGTGAAATACTAAAATCCTGCAAACCTCCTTTCACGAAGTTAATGGCTTCTTGGCGTCGCCACTCTGGTACTATCACCCCTTCCTTAGACAAATATTCCTCTAAATAAGTTTGGTAATTTGAAAGTTTAAAAAAGTAATTTTCTTCTTCGACTTCAGTAGTCGGCTTACCGTGTATAAGACAACACTTATTCTCGTCTAGTTCGTCTTCTTTATAAAAAAGCTCACAACCAACACAGTAAAGTCCCTTGTACTTCTTTTTATATATATCGCCCTTGGTGGCACACCGGCGCCACATTTCTTGGGCCGCCATTTTATGAGCTTCGTCGGTTGTACGGATAAAATTACCTCCTTCAGCGTAGGAAAGATTCAGACCGGTTTTAGCGTCAGCTAATTTCTTGAACTCATTTGCATAGTAGTCCACGTAAGCTTGCCTCGACTCACCTTTCTCGTCGGCTTTATCGGCAATTTTCTGACCGTGTTCATCGGTCCCAGTATTAAAAAATACCTCCTGCCCCAGCAAGCGCCAGTAACGCGTTATTGCGTCAGCCTGAACGAGCTCATAAGCAAAACCAATGTGAGGGTCGGAATTTACGTAAGGTAGAGTGGTAGTAATATATTTAGCTTTCATGTAAAAATAACTGTATCATAACGGCATAATAAAGCCGGACGCACCTACGGTGCGTCCGTCTTTACCTATGCAGTCTACTTCAAATACCCCACCAAATCAGCAATCGCTACTCTTTCCTGCTCTCCAGTATCTCGATTACGGACGGTCACAGTATCTTTCAGTTCTGGTTTTTCTTCACCCAGAGTCTCGAAGTCAATAGTGACACAAGCTGGGGTACCGATCTCGTCTTGGCGACGGTAGCGCTTACCAACATTGCCATTATCATCAAACTCCGCCCGCATCTCACCAGAGAGCAGAGCAAAAACTTCCTCAGCCTTCTCTACTAATTCAGGCTTATTCTTTAGAAGTGGAAAGACCGCTACCTTGATTGGCGCCAACTTCTTTGGCAACCTGAGCACCACCCGCTTCTCACCACCTAGTTCATCTTCATCATAAAATTCACTTAATACCGCCAAGAAGGTGCGGTCTAGACCAACTGAAGTTTCTACCACGTGTGGCAGATACTTCTCGTTAGTGTAAGGGTCGAGATATTCCATACTGACACCAGAAAACTTTTGATGCTGAGTCAGATCGTAATTACCTCTGGCATGTACCCCTTCGAGTTCTTTGAAACCAAACGGGAAATTATATTCAATATCAAAAGCTGCTTTGGCGTAGAAGACTAGGTTTTCGTGTTCATGCCACTTAAGATTTTCAGGCTTAAACCCGAGATCAAGATAGTACTGCATCCGCTTCTCCTTCCAGCTTTCATAGACTTCCATTTCTTTTTCTGGGGCCACGAACATCTGCATTTCCATCTGAGTTAGTTCTCGTAAACGAAAGATGTATTGTCGCGGAGCGATTTCATTACGGAAAGCCTTACCAATCTGAGCGATACCAAACGGCACCTTAACTCTTGAAGAATCAAGGACGTTTTTAAAGTTTATATAAATACCCTGACAAGTTTCACCTCTTAAATAAGAAGGCTCCTTACTCCAGTCTTCAGAAAAATTACCAAGATTGGTCTGGGCAAGTAGATTAAACTGGGTGACCTCACCAAACTTTTTCTGCCCACATTTTGGGCAAGCAATTTTAGCGCGGTTTTCGTCAAAGACCTGGTTGATTTCCTCGAGCGACATTTTCTCATCAGCAAACGCCCCGACTTCTTCCAGTAAATGGTCGGCCCGAGAACGAGTTTTACATTCTTTACACTCCACTAATGGATCAGAGAAACCACTGACATGGCCAGACGCTTCCCAAACTTTAGGGTGAGTGACAATAGCCGAATCAAGACCAACGATATTCCGCTCTGCCTGAACCATCGCTTTCCACCAAGTCGCGTTAATATTATTAGCTAGCTCTACACCATAAGGACCATAATCGTAGGTACCAGCAAAACCCCCATAGATTTCACTACCTTGAAAGACAAAGCCGCGACGCTTGGCCAGGGAGACAATTTTTTCCATTTTATCGTTATTCATAGAATTCAGAGATTATTCGCCACTACTGACGTGACTGGATATTACCATTTCCACGGGCAAAACCAAGTTCGGTTGATAATTCATTATTAAGGGTACTTTGCTGAATCCGCAGTGGCACACTCGTGAACTTGTCCGTGGCGCGCATCTCTTGTTGACCGAGGATAATAGCGGTTTGCCCTACCTGTGTCACACTAGGTTTCATCTGGACTTGGAACTTTACCGTTTTACTCTTTAGTGACGAAACTTCGCCCACATTCCAAGTCAGTTTCTTGGACACACTGTCTACTTCTATGGTCCCATCACCCGCAACCTCATCCAACCATTCCACATACTGAGGCAGACTAGTCGTCACTATTACTCCAGAGAGATCATTTACTCCAGCGCCGGCCACGAGCGTCACGGTGTAGGTAGTCTCGGTGTCAGCTACGGGTGGCACCGGGCCAGTATCAGTAAACGGACCGTCACTGTAACCCAACTGCCTGCCCAGGAAAATGTTAGAAGAATACTTGACCTCAGTTTCTGCTGTCGCAATCAGTGTTTCCGCTGCCCTCACTTCATTCACTCTGCGGGCGTAGATGTTGGTGGAAACATTGAAAGATGCCGTGGTTTGATTTTCATCAGGTTTTACTTTGAAAGTAAATTTTCGCGTTTCTCCTGGTAAGACTTCAGCTAATTCTGGCAAGCCAGATACCTCGAAGCGGATTCTCTTAGTGGCAGAATCATAAAAACCTTTATCGATAACAAGTAAGTCATCACGAATTAGGTTGCCTCTCGGCTCAATATCCACTCGCATATCATAGACTGTTTCCTCTAAGGTATTCTTAACTGATACCACTACCGACGCTTCCTCACCAGGAGCAATGACTGCTTGACCATCCCTATCACCATTTACTTCCACCGTTACGTCGGTAAAGGCCTTTTCGATAGTATAGCCGTACGTAGTTTGCGACAAAACAGAAGCCAGGTTGGCTGGATTGCTGGATTGTGGGTTACCGGCCTTGAGCTGGATTTCTGAACTTTCGTTAGCCTGTCCGGTGACAATACCAGTTAGTTCAATCGTATAAACTTCACCTGAGTCAAGTTCAGAAATAAGCCAGCCATTTCGACCATAAGTTGGTTCGGGGTCTGATTTAGAGAAAGCGAAACTATTGGGATAAGTGGCACTGACTAGAATATTTTTTTGGGCGGTCGGAGAGTTTGATTTTAGTTCAAGTTTAAGTAGCATTTCTTGCCCCGAAGAAATCTTTTCTACTCCTGTCATTCTAATCACTACTGGCGAAGAGCTAATCTGGAGTTGTTGTGGCTCAGCTTCCTTAAAGAAAGTACCGTTAGAACCAGTTACTCGATATTCGATGGAAGCTTTGATTTCTTTGGTTTCATTTTCTTCACCAAAGAAAACCGCTCGCACCGGTATGTTGAGAGCTTGCCCGGGAGCAATGGCTTCTATAGGTATTCTTTCTTCATACATCTCTCGCCCACCCTCATCAGCCGACCTAGTACCGGAAGGATAATTGAGGATTAATGTAGCGGAATCAACTTGAACTGAGTTCTGATTGGCAATACTGACTTGCACAGACACTACTTCCCCGGCGGCTACCGAAAAAGGCACACTAAGTGACAGACTGATATTTTTGGCTGAAATCTGGTTAGAGCCAAAGAACAAATAAATGCTGGAGGCAGTAGCGGTAATAATAAAGAATAAAATACTGGCGGCCAGAATAAACATTCGATAACGGCGCTTCACTTTAACTGGTGGCACAAAAGTATCTTGAGACACCTCCGCTTCTTCCGGCAGGTTTAATTGCGGTGCAACTTCAGTTGGGGTATTAGCGATTTCAGCTAGAGCTGTCTCTACTTTTTCATCAACCTGAACTTTAGGTGGGGTGATACTGTCCCAACCACGAGAGACATCAACTTCATGTGGGGTAAGGGTGTGTCTTTTGGCACTTTCAACTTCTCCTCCCCGCTCATAAAGGCGTCGTCTCAGTTCATCAATATTCTCTTGATCTCTAATGCCAGACATACAATATAGTTAGTATAACACCAAACATAGTCTGGTTAGAGCTGACTATTCAAGGTGGCTTGACTGATGAGGGCGGTTATCTATTTCCGCAAAGGCTGACTTTCTTTGTTTACTACTTCACTGATAGGGGTTTGATTTAGCTCAGTTGGAACCAGACCATCTGCCACATAGCCAAGACTAGTCATCAACTTAAGTTGAACACACAAATCAAAAAAGTCACGATGCTTAATCGGTTTAATCGCTTCTGTCAGTGCCTCGAGACAAAAATCAAACAACTCCGGCGACACTTCCTCACCCTGAATGAAACGTCTCAAAGCACGATAGAGAGACACTACGCTAGCCCGAGCTTCTCTGGTACTAGCTAAAGAAAAATAATTTGGCCCCGCTTCCACACTACCAATCTTCCAACCTTTTTTACCTTTAACGAGCGATACCCGGATACGGGCAAAATCTTGCAGGGCGTAGCGTTGTCGACTCCTTTCCTCTCTAACACTGCGAGCATCAGCGTAAAGCATTCCAGCTTCTCTGGTAAAAAGTAAATAAGTGCGGTCAGCAGTATTTCGATTGAACGTACCACAAACCAAAGCTTCGGTAATGTACGTCACGTAGGACATTAGAGTTTCTTTAGCGCTACAGTGAAAGTCTTTTCTCCAGCCATGATAGACTCACCAACAGTTTCCGCAAAAACCACCTGACTGGCCCCGACGATCTTAGTTATTGTAGCTTGATGAGTTTCCACTAAATGTCGCCCAGCTTCGTCAGTGTCTATGATCAATTCGATCTCGTCTTGAGGCGCAAAGCCTTCGGCTTTGCGCCTCTCCTGCACCGCTCGAATAAACTCCCGCGCCTCGCCTTCCAGCTTAAGTTCAGGCGTGATATCAAAGTCAAAGCTAACCCCTTCCAGTTCTGGTCGCAAAACCACCTCTTTTACATTTAATTCATCAGCCAAAATACCGGCACACTCCTCCCAATTTTTTGGTGCTACAAATGAGTCTCCAATGATGAATTGTTTAAGTGGTTGCTTGAGACCAATATTCTTTTGCGTACGCAGTTTAAGTCCCATGTTCGCAAACGAACGCACACTAGTCATACTGACAATTAGTTCACTCACAATCTCCCCTCCCTCTGGCCAGGCCGTTAAGTGCACACTCTCAACTTCGTTTTCATTTCGCACCACCCGCCACAAATACTCAGCATAGAAAGGCATAGCCGGTGCCATCACTTTAGCCAGCTCCCGAAGTATGTATCTAAGAGTGCCCAGAGCCAATTTCTTATCCTCGGCGTCATCTCCCTTCAGTCTCTCCCGGCTACGACGCAAATACCACACCGACACATCATCAATGAAGTCCGCTATTGGTCTAGTTGCTTTATCTAGTTCGTAATTCTGGTAACCTTCGGTCGATTCTTTAACCAACTGATTAAGGCGAGAAACAATCCAACGGTCGAGAATATTTTTTGAATCTGCCACCACCTCGGTACCATCGGCGAACATTTCATACATCGCAAGCACATTGTGCAAACGTCCGATATTCTTTCGTTGAAGCTCAAGGACTTCCTTCTCGGAGAAAGCCAAATCTTCACCACGCATAATCGGTGCGGAAAGTAAGTAGTAACGCATCGCGTCTACCCCCACCCGGTCAGCTAGTTCCATCGGGTCAGGATAATTACGCAGTGACTTACTCATCTTTTTGCCGTCTTCCGCCAGCACAAGTCCATTTACAATAACGTTCTCATACGGCGACTTACCAAAAAGCGCTGTACCAAGCACGATCAGTGAATAGAACCAACCGCGAGTCTGATCAAGACCCTCCGCAATAAACTGCGCTGGAAAATACTCTTTCTCGAAGTTGGCTTTATTCTCGAACGGATAATGTTGTTGTCCATACGGCATCGACCCACTTTCAAACCAGCAGTCAAAGACTTCTGGTACCCGAACTAACTTAACTCCGTCGGTATCTACTAACTCAAAGTCGTCTATGTATGGTCGATGATAATCAAGTAAATAATCATCGTTATGGGGGAACTTATTTAGCTTATATTCTTCAGTTTGGGCATTCTTATAATATTGTCTAGACTCGTACACCTCTTCAGCAGTTTTCTCGTCAGTTGCAGCAAATATACTTTCAAGTTCTAATATACTACATCCGTGACCAACCACTAAGATTGTTTTGTTTTTATACTTTGCATCTGTTTCAAACAACCACTCACCTGAGCGACGGCGAACATCGAGGCGGTTTTCATAGCCTTCAATTTTTTTGGTATATCTATCTGTCCACTCTGGAAATAAGGCGTCATATTCAGACCAAATCTTTCCTTGCATGTCTTCGGGCATTTTAATCTCCCCTAACCTTGGTTCACAGATAACTGCTTCAGGTGTCAGATTCAAAATTTTAGCTACTATTTCTGCCGTTTCTCTGGTTCTCTCAAATCCAGTGTGGATTATTAGATCAATTTTTTGATCTAGGTTTTTTACCGCTTCAGTGACCTGCTCTACACCACGACTTGTGAGAGGATCAACACCATCGGGTTTTAAACTAATTTTATGTTCTAAATTTGATCCAGTCTCACCATGACGCATCAGCACATAAGTGTTTCCACTCTTTGGCACGTATTCTTGTAGTTCAGCTAAAGAGCCAAAGACTTTGTATTCCTGAGTTTTAGGATTACGCCAAATCGGAAGCGGAGCCCCCCAATAACGCTGACGAGAAATAGCCCAGTCGCGCGCGCCCTCAAGCCAGCGCCCAAAGCGGTTACTTCCGACATGCTCTGGTACCCACTTCACTTTATTGTTAGCTTCTACCAGTTCATCTTTAATTTTGGTCACCTCCACAAACCATGATGTAGTCGCGTAGTTGAGAAGTGGAGTATCATCACGCCAGCAGTGCGGATAACTGTGAGTGATATTCTCTTTTTTAAATAATTTACCGGAGGCATTTAGAGCACGCACAATTTCAATATCAGCGTCCAGGTGAGATACCCCGGCATCGTCATCATCTTTTGGCTTTACTAGCTTCCCAGCGAAGTCAGTCACAAAATCCATAAAACGCCCCTCGTAGTCAACATGATGCACGATTGGTACTCCTTCCGCTTTAGCTAATACCATGTCGTCTTCACCGTAGGCTGGAGCCAAGTGCACCGCCCCAGTTCCCTCTTCGCCAAGTTCGACGTAGTCAGCGTGAAAAATAGTCCATACCCAGTCTGTTAATACCCTTTCATCATGTTTAAAATAATCGAACGGTGGTTCGTACTTTCTACCCACCAACTCAGAGCCTTTTATTTCTTCTACTACCTCGTACGCCAAATCACCCAGTTGCGCAAGCCGTCCTTTAGCTAAAAGCAAATTTTCTTCACCTGCTTCAGCTTTTACCTTTACTTTCACGTAATCAAAATCCTTATTCACCGCCGCAGCCATATTACCAGGCAAAGTCCAAGGAGTAGTTGTCCAAACCAAAAGTGCAGTATCAGTCTTATTACCTGCATCATCTAGAAGCGGGAGCTTTACCGTCACCGCAATATCTTTAATATCCTTATAGCCCTGATTTACTTCGAAGTTAGACAAGGTTGTCCCACAACGTGGACAAAGATGCATACTCTTAAAACCTTCATACACTAAGCCTTTTTCGTATAGGGACTTAAATACCCACCACACACTTTCCGTATAAGTGCTATCCATGGTCTTGTAGTCGTCTTCCATGTCTGCCCAGCGTCCCATACGAGGCACTACTTTTTTCCAGTCGTCACGATACTCAAGTACAGCCTCTCTAGCTTGTTCGTTAAAATTCTTGACGCCGTATTCTTCGATATCACGCTTGTTAGCCAGACCAAGTTTCTTCTCGATCAAGTTCTCGAGTGGTAGACCATGACAATCCCAACCCCATTTACGACGCACCCGAAAACCATTCATCGTCCAAAAACGTGGAATGGCATCTTTAATTGTTCCGGCTAAAATATGGCCGTAGTGTGGCGTACCCGTCGCAAACGGTGGCCCATCATAAAATACAAAATCGCCCTTAGGCTCTGCTCCCGCTGGAGCATGCAAACTTTTATTAAAAATATCGTTCTCGTCCCAAAACTTTTGTATCGCCTCTTCTCGCAATGACACGTCAGATTTGGTTACCTCTGGTACTACCTCCACTGAATCATTCTCCCGTCCATGTATTTTTTTCATAAATATATTTATTTCCAAAGCCCAAAAATTATGAACTTCGGGTATGTTTATCAGACATAATAAGACCGTATATATCAGATACGGATATTCAGCATACCACAAATCCCACCTTTGAAAATAAGAAAAACCGCCCTGGCAAAGGGCGGTTTTTCGGCCAGACTAGCTGGCCGAACCCGAATCAAGCAGCTTTCGCTTGTTGTTGTTCGGCAGGAAAGAACGGCAAAAGATTCTGTCGAATGAACTCTTCAACGGGGCCATTTTGCTCGGTACCCCACCAGGGAACCCACGGCAAATTCTTCGCCCTTACATCTTGAAGATGAGGGTGGTTTTCAAACCCAAAAAGGAAACTCGCCGAGCCTTGGGCACCCCAATCAGCCAACTTGGGAATGTGCAGTTCAGGCGGCAGCTCTTTCATGAAACATTCGATGGCGGTGTTGATACATTCACAACGAACCCGAAAGAGTACAACATGACCCTCTCCATTCGACTTATGGTAAGCCGGACGATACACCATGCAAACGCGTGGATGTTTATTATGACTTTTACCCATTGTTTAATTCTCCTTGTTTTGGAACAGACCCATACCTCCGACCACTGGAAGTACTAACAGCACACTTTATACTTTCCTGGTTTTTATGCAAGATCCAGCAATATTAAAATATTACTTTTTCCAATCACTAATAATTAGTTGCTCTCCTTTCTTTATGACAGTTACTTTTTGCTTATCTTGCCACTTTAGTTCCCGAATCAAATCTATTGGTAATGTTACCGATACACTCTTACCACCACCCGTTCGAGTAAGCTTTCGTATACTACGTTCTTCTTTTTTGGTTAGTCCCATATCATATAAATTTACCACAAATACAGAGCTAGCTCTAGAGCTGGCTCTGTACTAGATTTAATGAAAAACTTGATCTAGAGAGACAAAAAAAAAAACCGCCCAAAGGTGGGCGGTATCATGAGGAAAAGCTGAACCTGGTCAGCGCTCATGTCGTCAAGTGAAGATAGAACTCATGTGGGTTGGACAAGTCACCACTGGTAGACAACAGTTTCTGCCAGGCCAGTTTTGAAAACGCATTGACCAATTCAGTTTCATCGTAATCGGGCCAAAGAAAAACGATACGTTCCCTCAGAACAACCAAGGAACACGGGCTCTTGGTGCAAGCCAAAATATTGAGGACTGCCACTTGGGCAACTTCGTTACGAAAAGGAATGTATTTTTCCAGTTTCTTCATGCCTATCTCCTTATAACCCCGACCATCGGGATTCGAACGAATCCTATGCCAAATAATTGAATTTTACAAGTTTAAAAAATAATCCGCCACCATCCAAATGGAGGCAGCGAATTCTTAATCGGCAAAAAATTGTCAGAAAGGAGTAACCTTCAACGAATCACTTCTTCTGCAAAGTACGGTTGAATATGTCTCTCAACAAAATCCTGGAAAACCTGAGGGTCGTTACCGTACCACACGTACCTTTCAGTACCGGCACTCGGTGGTTTCATGTGAGGACTGTCTTCCCAACCAAAGCGAAATTCGCTAGGCGACGGAACTCCGTCATCTTTGAAGAAAACTTCATCCAGACACTGTCGCAGTACATCTTGAACTGAACCTGCTTCACAAGACAAAACTCTTGGCATTTGTTTGTTTACCTGATTTAGGCAATGGTATGCCAGACAAACAACCAAAAACTTCCGGGTATCGTCACGTACTTTCATACAGTCTCCTTTCTCCCGGACATCGGGTTCTAATTGGACTATAATACAAGAATTAGACTTTGTCTAGCGACAATCTGTACCTACTTTACAGCTAACCATTACTGGCGTATCTTTTCGCTAGGTAAGTTACGCTCATCAACACTGACAGGAGGCGACCATGAGCAAATTCGTTATTTCAAAAACTTTGCAGAAGGTCAACTTGAGAGCTCTGAAGAAAAGGTTTCCATTTCACTTTTTTCTATATCCTTTATTTGTTAATAAGGAATTGAAGCTTGAGGTTCTGAAACGGATTGAGGATGGATTGGCGGATCTGTGTAGACTTGCATTCTCGGGGATGGAAAATGTGGGTGACACTAGACCCTTAACTACCGCATCTGGTGAACTACCGGAGCTAGTATTGAAAAACATTGTCACATTTCGTATACACTGTCTACCAAAAGATTACCCGGTATTCTCACGAGAAGTGGCAAAGATTTTCATTGCCTACGCTAAATTACCGTCGGAAGAACAGACTTTGTTATTCCCTTATGCAGACTTTGTAATTATCGAAGGTCGAGTAGAGTTACGTTGTTTAAGAGCCAGAAAAAGGCAACCTTTGTTACCAGATATACCTGATTGGAAAATGGCCGAGGTGGTAGTCAAGTACGGTGCCGAAAATACATGAGCTCGGAGGCCGAACCATACGAAAAGCCCCGCTAGTCGAAAGACTAGCGGGGCTTAAACATTACATCAATTCTTCACCGCTTTACATCTAACAATTACTGACGTATCTTTTTCACCGGACAAGTTTATCAAAGGAGATCTAAACAATGCCAAAGATTACAGAACCCACGGCCAGACAAATCACTACCCTCCAGGAATTGGGACTGATTCCACCACCAACTCGGAATAGTTGCTTCACAATGATTGAGTGGCTCAACAGACACAAATCTACAGTTGCTACACGAGCAGAGCAGATCAAGTCACTACAAATGGAGTGGTTAGGAAAAAGAGTTCAAAGCATGATCGAAAAAGACACCGGTGTAGTCATCTATATATCCCCTCTACCTGATCATGCTGGCCACACTAAGTTCAACGCAATAGTGGAGTGGGACAATGGAAGGACCAAAGCCACAGCAACCACTACACTTCGGCTCCTCGCCGAAAGATAAGGCTCCGCCCCGCTAGTCGCAAGACTAGCGGGGCTTAAACATTACATCCGCTCTGGGGCTTTGATAGCTAATATCCAAAGACCATTTTTGATTGTTTGCCTTACTGCTTCTGTCACAGCAATCTTATATGGAGCATAAGTATCAGTATCATCGGCGATTTTTTCTTCGGCGTAAAATGAGTTAAAAGCACTAGCGAGCTCCGTCAAAAAGCCAGTCACTTTGTGTGGCGCTCTTTCTAAAAACGCCTCTTTCACTACTTCCGGGAAAATATAGATAAGATGCTCGACAGCGTATGGTTTCTCTGGCGCCAAATCCACATCAGCACTTAGTCCAGAGAGCTTAGCCTTCTCGAGCACACTACAAATACGCGCATGGGTATACTGCAAGTACGGACCAGAGTCGCCCTCAAACGACAAAGCCTTGTCTTTATCAAAAATAGAATTCTGGGTGATATTGCCACGAAGCGTGGTGTACTTGATAGCCGCAATCGCCACCTCCCAAGCTAAATCAGTGTCAGGCTCAGTATGTCCGCTGTCGGCCATTTTTTAGTGGCTGACTCGGCCACTTCATCAATAAAATCCAGAGCCGGTATCACATCACCAGTTCGTGATGACATCTTACCGGTCGTTAGTCTGACCATGCCATGCCCGATATGTTCAGTCTTAGCCGATAGTTCTGGGTAAATAAAACTAAGAGCTTTAAGGAGCACTTTAAAATATTCATTAACTTCACTAGCAGTAGAAATAACCGACAAATCATAAGTGCCAAGTCTGTCTTCTTTTAGTTTAGCCAAAGCTAATTCTTTCGCTTCGTAGGTCGGTAAACCTTCTTTATTCAAAAATACTCTAGTATGCAGACCGTACTCTTCCCCCTTAAAAACATTGGCTCCATCACTTAAAGGGAATATTTCTGGATTTTCTAAGACCAACTTTTTACCCAGCGGACCAGTCTCACTTTCAAAAAAGTAATCAGAAAACTCCGTCCCTAACACTTTATAAACTGTCGCAAAATATTCTAGCGAAACCTTTCGACCAGCATCATAAAGCGCATTCACACTGTCGTCACTACGTTCGTAGATTTTTTTATTGATGGACTTAATCTCAGCGACGGCCTCTCCTCTTCATTTTTGTAGGCTGTGGCGCCGAGAGCATAGGCTTTGCCGAGTTCACGCGCCGAAAAGTCACTACCCGGGAAATACCTAGTTTCTGCATTCCCCACACAGCGTGCGCCACATGCAAACCTACATCACCTTGGTAATTGATACGCTTAGTATCAGCTCCCTGCATCATAAATAGTCGAGCGATACTTTCACCGACGGCGTTGGTGAAAAGATGCCCGATATGAAACTCTTTAAACGGATTGGGGTCGGTGTATTCTACTAGCACCTTCTTCCCTACTAAGTCACTATTCTTCCCCCAACTATCACCAAGTTCATGGATACGGACCAGTTCACTCACAAAAAATTCTTGAGCTAAATAGAAGTTAATGAAGCCAGGACCAGCTATTTCTAAGCGATCAACATATTCGATTTGACCATCAAGCGCCACAAGCAGTTCTTCCGCCACTGCTCGTGGCGCTTTCCGACCTGCTTACTAAGCACCAAGGCTATGTTACAAGCGTAGTCACCATGGGAAGTCTCGGCCGGGTGCTCGACGACAAAAGCCACCGCTGGTAAACGGAGTTCCTGACAAATCTCTTTAATCGCTTGTTCAATAACTTCTTTCATGTACTCGTACAATACTCAATTATTCAATGACTGTCACTAGGTCAGGTACTTTACTACTCAAATCGACGGTAAAGTTCGGTGACCTAAGACCTGTCCCCTAGAGTTTTCTACCGTACAACGCCATTTACCGGCGCTCAGGCTTTTCACTACAGTATAGCCTCGATACCCATTCTTGTTTTCACCGGACACAGAATAGTCGTACCGAAAATGTTCTTGCCAATCACCGTTACCATCTTGATATTCCCACACGTGCGTTACCTTCGTCTTTAGATCGGTGGGAGCGTAAACCCTAGCAAAACAGTAAGCTCCATCACCTGCTTTTGGTGTAAAAGTGGTCGTCAAAGAAAACATCTCTTGATACCAAGCCTTGTCTTCTTTATTAATCCGATAATTACCATTATCAGTTTTTTCGACTCCTTGATAAATACTTAGTTCTGTCAGTGACAATGGTATAGGCGGAATAATGTTGAGGAAGTACATAAAGTTAAAGACCCCGTAGATACTACCAATAATAAATACCAACCACCGCATCTGTAGGGTCAGAAAGTTTGGGATTATCTTTCCTAAAAGTTTGATTAGTATGAAGGTTATGAGCAGAGCTAAAAGACCACTACCAACAAAGATAATATCTCCCATATCACCGAGCCAAACCGGTACAATCAGCACGCAGTAGGAAAAAAGACCAATAAAATAAACTGAGACGTTATAAAGTAAGCGGTTGGAACGCTTGGTCAGGAGTTCATTAACCAAAATCGTGCCCATTATAATTAGCAAAAAAGGGGCACTGGTGCTGAAGTCGCCACTACGACCATAGAAGATAAGCATCCCGGACAAAAGTCCACCAAAAGCATACTGCATGGCAATAGTGGCGTATTTAACCAGAAATCCTGACAGCCTCTCACCCAGCCGGTCGGCTACACCTAGGTAAAAAAGAATGATAGACAAAGTTGCTAATACTACATAAAAAAATAGTATGGCGTTATCTATCTTGTCATCAACTCGATCTAGCAAAATAAAGTCCGTAATAAAACCAAGCACAAAAGCAATCGTCAACCAGTGGTGCGAAATGAACTTGAAACCCGAACTTTCTTTTACTTGAAACATCCCTATGTACTCATTTGAGTGTCAAATAAGTAAAAACCACCGGACTTAGGTCCGATTTTTGGTTCATCTAGTCGGATGAACCATCTGCAGCTAAACCGGCTGAACTGTAGTTGCTAGGAGATTAGTTTGTTAAATAGTGATGGTTGATCAACAGTTATGATGATCTTGATGCCACGTACCGACGGATAATCATTTCATAGACCGATCGTAGAGACATCCTCTGGCCCAGGTGATTCTTTCATAGAGACCATAGCACGTTTTATTTTCTTCATCCAAGCTGCTTTACCTTTAATTATTTGCATCAGGTACAGACTGAATCCCCGGAGAAGCACCAGTATTAAGTGGATATGATCATCTTGGATGTTTAGTTCGATTATTTCCAGTGTCTGTATTTAGTGATTGATTCAAAAGTACGTCTCAATTCATCTTTAACCTTTGTGGTCTAGTACCTGCCTCGGTATTTTGGAGTCCAGACGAGATGGTATTTCATCTCGTAGTAACAATGTGCTAGTGTTTTAAATGGTACGTTTGCGCATACGTATTTAGTTATTACTAAAGTATCCGCCCGCTTTGTCTTTTCAACACTTCGGCTGAAGCCGGAGGTTTTTAGGGATAAAAGACCCCTGATCTTGCGATCAGGGGTAAACATGCCAGTGGGGTGCGCATGTAGATGCGCATTGGCACGGAGGAGAAGGACAACGATAACTAGCCAAATATACAACGCCCCAACTATTTTGGCAATAGTTGGGGCGTTGTCAATATTTTCTTATTCCTAAACAAACTTTTCTGGTACTGGGAAAGCTTCGCAGAGAGTCTGTACTTCCTTTTGTAGCTCCGCCTTCTTACTGGCATTATCTTTGGCTTTCATGGTCTCAATCATTATTTCTGCCAACTTCCCTGCCTCTAATTCTTTCATTCCCCTGGTCGTCATGGCCGGGGTACCGAAGCGAATACCCGACGGATCCATAGCGGTTCTCGTTTCATCCGCAATCATATTTTTGTTCAAAGTGATTCCGACTTCGTCGAGCACTGTCTCAGCCTCCTGCCCAGTCACACCTAGTGACGAATAAACGTCAGCGAGCAGAAGATGATTGTCTGTACCACCACAAAGTAGTCGCACTCCTTCTTTCTTAAAGACAGCCTCCATCGCCTTGGCATTCTTCAGAATTTGCCCAGCATAAACTTTAAAAGCCGGAGTGAGTGCCTCTCCGAAAGCTACACCCTTAGCGGCAATGATGTGCATGTGTGGACCACCCTGCATCCCCGGGAAGACGGCCTTGTTGATACGCTTAGCAATCTCTTCGTCTTCTCTAACTAGTATCATCCCTCCACGTGGACCACGAAGTGTCTTGTGAGTGGTAGTAGTAATAACGTCAAAGCCAGCATCAAAAGGATTCTTAGCTACCTCGCCCGCTATCAGTCCGGCAATGTGCGCCATGTCAGCTACCGTGTACGCCCCAACTTCTTTAGCAATCTCGACAAATTTCTTATAGTCTAACTCGCGACTATAAGCAGAAAAGCCAGCGAGAATAATCTTTGGTTTTTCTTTAAGGGCCACAGCTCTTAGTTCGTCATAATCGATTTCACCAGTATCGACATCCTTCATTTTGTAGCGGACGAAGTTAAAGACTTTATTGACTGAAGTCGTAGGGTGACCATGAGTTAGATGACCACCGTGAGAAAGGTCCATTCCGAGTACCGTGTCGCCTGGCTCCATCAGTGCAAAGTACATCGCAACGTTGGCAGCCGCTCCGCCGAGTGGTTGGACATTGGCGAACTTGGCCTTGAATAATTTTTTGGCTCGTTCAATAGTGATGCTTTCCATTAGGTCAGTAAATTCTTGCCCGCCGTAGTAGCGACGTCCGGGATAGCCTTCCGAATACTTGTTGGTAAAGACTGAACCATTGGCTTCTCGCACCGCCTTCGAGACATAGTTCTCACTCGGAATCAGCTCCACCCCTCTTTTCTCTCGCTCCTCTTCTCCAACTAAAGTGGCATACAGTTCTGGATCTTGATCTTTGATGTGTTGATACTCGTTCATGTTTATAGGAAAAAATTAAGTTAAATAATTGACTTTCTGCAGTTGAACGAGGATGCGCTAGATCATGGTAGTTGAAATTTAATAATTTATTTTAGCACGGTAGCTTAAAAGTGAAAACGACCAAACTTAAATACGTAACAAGGGCCGGAACGCTGTCGCGTTCCGGCCCTTTCTAACCCTTCTTTTGTCCACCCATCTCCTTTGCTACCCAGCAAACTTTGCCTACTAGGCAAAATAGAACATTACTGCAGCCAAAATGGAGTAGATGCACCCGAAAACAAAAAACTCCTTCAGCCAATCAGGAACTATTCTGATAAAAGGGCTAGGGAAAGTATCTTGTAGGTTGTATAGCCATACAGGAATGAGTATTGTGCAAATAACCATTGCACAGAAACCGACACTTGGTATTACCCTAAACCGAAAATCATCGTCGCTAAAGAGCACCAAAACGACAGCACCCATATTCACAAAAAACAACAACACACTCAGGGCCCCAAATATACCTGAAACATCCTTAACGTACTTCCCTCTGTTAGAGTAGATTCCTGACATGATTACTACTGCCAAGACCATACCGACAGCGATCATTATCCGACCCAAATGTAGCTCCGGGTCCTTTACCACCCCCTGCTGACCTGGAGCCACTTGGACGAGACTGTTCTTAAGGCCGGTCACAGTCTCTTGTGAAGAACATGAACGAGTCGACATGAACCAAGAACTGGCACTAGTGCAAACTTCAGCAATATTTTTTGTTTCTCCCTCCATGAGAAATTTACACGGCGGGTTACTGCAAACGTAGTAGGTGACACCATCACTAGCCAAAATCCCCCTGCTTATTTCAGTGGACCCAAACGAGACCGAGCTAAAACAAACCAAAATCGCAAGCAAGATTTGCCCGAAGATGTTTCTGAAGTTCATGTCGTCCTCCTAAGACAGTGATCCGCAGTCGCTGGTTGTGAAAGAATCCAGCCCACATAACACCATAAAATCCCTGACTTTACAAGGAAGGGGTTTTATTAGATTCAAGCTGTACAACTACACTATTTCTTATTTATAAAGCCACCAATATTTGCAATCGGAGCTTTAAGTGACGGATGTGATTCATAGTTTAATAGCTCAATATCTTCGAGTTTAAAATCATCAATATTTTTAATATCAGGATTTAATTTTACGGTTGGAAATTTGAACGGTTCGCGAGTAAGTTGCTCTTTAACTTGATCCAAATGGTTTGAATAGATGTGTACATCACCAAAACTATGGACAAATTCGCCTGCAGGAATCCCTACCGCCTGAGCTACCATTTGTAGCAATAGAGCGTAACTCGCAATATTGAATGGTACACCTAGAAAAACGTCTCCTGATCTTTGATACAAACTAAGATTTAATTTGCCATTAGCAACCTGAAACTGGAACATGGTGTGGCAAAATGGAGGTACTTGTGAGTGCTGACCCTCTGAAGCCATTTCGTAAATAAAATCTGGATTCCAAGCACTAACTACATATGACTTCCTTTCCGGCCGAGTCTTAAGTCCTTCGATTGCCCACGCTAATTGATCAATTTCTCGACCATCTTTTGCTGGCCAACGTCTCCACATACGACCGTAAATAGTGATTAGATCTCCCCACTTTTTTACAAACGGATCATCTTCACTGAGCTTCGAGAGTTTAGCAATAAATTCATCTTGGTCCATATCTTCCTCTGGAGAATTTTTTACTGCCCACATGTGATAATTTTTCCAAGCCCACTCATCCCAAATATGATTATTACTATCTATCAAAGGTTTGATATTTGAACTACCAGAAAGGAACCAAAGTAACTCGGTAGTGATACCACGCCAAAAAGTCTTTTTGGTAGTCAATAAAGGAAAACCTTCACTTAAGTCAAAACGAATCTGTCTTCCAAACACTGAGCGAATGAAAGGTGGTTGTTCTCCTTTCTTCTTATATTCTTCTAGCACTACATCATTAAAAAATAATGGCTTATCAACCCCGTTATCAAGAATATCTTGCATCAAATCTAAATATTGATACTCAGGATGCTTTTTTGGCATAGGTATATGTTTAAAATAAATAATTACTTTTTGGCTTCGGCAAAGTGGTCAGAATTGGCTGAGTCAAAGCGACCAACATCTTCGTACGACTTACTAGTTGGCGAACTAAGTTTTGCAAAAAGTAGCTGGGCAACCTCCATCCCAGGACGAAGAATAATTGGAATATTGCTACTGTTAACCAACTCAAAGGTCGGATAAAAATGATGCCCGGGGTTAAAAAGCATAGCGGTATTATGGACCACGAGTCCGATTCGAGCCAAACTACTCTTCCCAGAAAGTAGGATTAGGTGTTCGTTATCGACACCAATAAATTCCCGTTGCTTACCGAGGACATTTTCTCCAGGATGGAGGACAAATTCGCCATCATCAGCAATAGTTATCTTTCGTGTCTTGGGATAGATTTTCATTGCCGGATCGGAAGCCTCTATCTGGTGACGGTCTACCACTTCAAATTCATTGCCGAGCGTCACATCGTAGCTCGCCAACTGTAACTGCTCTTCACTAAAAGGCTTTATGACAATCTTGCCATCATGCACCCCCTTCAAAATATCAACGTCTGATAGAAACATAATACTTTTTAATTAAAATTTTTAAGATGAATACAGTTCGAGGCGCTCGAGTAAAATAAGACGAAACGTACTACTTGTACGATGAGTTTTATTTTATGAAGAGCAACAAAGAAATGTGTCATACTGAAAATTTTTACTCAATGTTAAAGGTATCCTTGGTCCCATAATAATCCCGCCAATTGGCGTTATAGTGAGCGAACATACGGGCAAGACGGTCTTGAGGTAATTCTTCCACGCCAAGTTCTGCCATGATTTCTTTTAGACGGTTGCGGACGTTATCCAGACTCACTTCATCATCAGTATCAGTCACCGTTTCAAATTCTGCCAAGTAACCATAGCCGGCGTTGCAGTCGATACAAACATTTACTCCCTTGTATGAGTACTCCTCGCGATCGCGTGACCACTTGGCTTCGTATTCATAGCCAGCTGACTCCACCAGACTGTCCAACTCTTCGAGACTGACCGCCACTGGTTCTTCAAACTCCAATCGAGACACAGTGTTGGAACTAGTACCACCATCAACTGAAGCCTTGACTACCAAAAGCACTTCACCATCCTTTTGTCTGGTCCGGACGGAAAAATCACTACCCTTTTCGGCTATCAACTGGAAGCGCTCTTGCTCCTCACTACCGAATAAATGTTCTACTTTAGCGTAGAGATTATTGATATCTCCACCAGTGAAGTAATGGTTCAGTTGGCTACTAGTAGATTCAATCTTGCAAGTACCGTCGGCATCGCACATTTTTTTAATTAAATCTTTAGCTTTAGCCTCGTCCCCGAGCAAACTTTTTATCTCAATTTCGTATTGTGCCATATGAATGTAAATTTTATCTAAACATTATACGTGACTATAGTTCACCCTACCAAAAGACATCTTATCTAAGCTGTGGCATAATGTACTCATGATGCATTTTCCACACATTCCCGTCGTTATTGTTGCGGCTATTAGTCGCAAAAGTCGAGCGATTGGTTATAAAAATAAGCTTCTTTGGCATATCCCGGCTGATTTAAAGCGGTTTAAGGAACTCTCCATGGGACACCCAATTATTATGGGTCGCAAAACCTTTGAATCAATAGTAGCCATGCTCGGCAAGCCACTACCGGGGCGGACCAACATTGTCCTAACTCGCAACACAGACTATGCTCCCCAAGGTGCTGAAGTCGCCCATTCACTTGAAGCAGCCTTTGCCATTGCGGAACGTGAGAACCCTACCGAAATTCATATTGGTGGCGGAGCAGAACTTTATGAAGTAGCTCTCCCCTACGTCTCTAAGCTACACTTAACTTTGGTCGAAAGTGAACCGGTCGCGGACACCTACTTCCCTGAATATGAAAATCATTTCGTTCCAGTCAAGGAACACCCTGTCACCGAAAGCGGTAACCTTAGCTTCCAGTGGGTAGATTTGGAAAGAAAACGTAATTAGAAAACAAAATTTGAAAAGGCTCGGGTTTAACCCGAGCCTTTTTCGTTGCGATGTTCAACTCACAACATAAACGCTGTGGCAAAAGCTAAAACAAAAAAATGTATGCCCCCATACTTTCGCGACGTAGAGACTCTGACCCCTTTCTTTAACAGGATACAAAAATACTCGGAAATGGCAGCAGCTGAAATGACCAAAAGCAAAAACGGCAACCCAACCTGCTCTACCATTCTTAGCGACGCTACACAAATGGCCATGCAGATAACCGTCGAGACAGAAGAGGCCTGAATAGCAAAACGCGGAAAACGAACAAGAGCATTAGCTACCAACATCGAATACATCGAGGCAAATAACAAATATTTCACTTCGTCCCCCTATGAGAAGAATATTGAAACACAGGACCAACTTTTGGTATAACATTTACCAAAAGTAAACTCAAGTGATTATTTCTTTGGCAAAAACTTTTCGTAGAGAATGCGGAAAGTATCATCTTTGAAGTCGACAAACAATTGGTCTTTGGTATCTGCTTCGGTAAAGACTATTCGGGGTACTCCTCTTACAACCACCACTGGCGTACATTCATCGACTTCACCCATGAGGACCGTCGCGGCCGAGGCTAGGCCGTCCACAAAGTTGGATCTTTCATACTCTATCTTCCGACCAAAGAGGTCTTCCCGACCCCGACAGTCTTCGATTGGCTCGATACCCCGCCAAGCTAAAGCCACCCCGGTCGCCCCAAAACGAAACGGTGAGGAATGACTATCTGTAATAATTACCCCGAGCTTTTCTAGACCATACTCATTCATGAGCCAAGTTCGAAGGTTAGTCGCAGAATTAAATAAATCTTTCGGTAATTTGATATAAAAACCATTACCGTTACTTTCATCAATCCCAGCTGCTCCGAGAAAAGTGTGATGCGCCACAGTCAGTGGTGACGACCAGTATGGTCTAGGTATAATCAAGTCAGCAGTTTCTGTCACTAATTGGTCTTTATCTACTTTAGACATTTCTACTGTACAGCCCTCATTAATAGCTACTACTTTAGAACTAACTAAGACAATATCTCCATTTTGGAGTTTTGGCAGTGACTCTTTTAAGACAAGCAAGAGGTCATCCTGCGGTGGTGTGAGAATACGGGTTTTGACGGGAATTAGTTGCATTGAAGGTAATCTTATCAGGAGTAAGCGTCTGTGCAACAAAAAAGCCGGTCCCAAAGGGACCGGCTTTTTTGTTGCTTTAGGTAGATTGTTCTACGTTTACTTCTTAACAGAAGCGGTTCAGGTTGTATGACACTTTACTTCCTTTCAGTCACAAACTGTCAACAACCTTTGTAAACGTAAATTATTCTACGTTTACGCCCATTGAGCGAGCTGTTCCTTCTACCGTCTTCATCGCCGCTTCGAGTGAAGCAGCATTGAGGTCAGGCATTTTCTCTTCAGCGATTTCTTTTACTTGGGCTTTGGTTAGAGTTCCTATTTTGGTAATAGCATTCTTACTTGAACCTTTAGCCTTATCCATTTTCTTTAGAATCAAACGAGACATCGGTGAAACTTTAGTAATGAAAGTAAAAGTTCGGTCGTCGAAGACTGAAAGTTCTACTGGTACTACTTGTCCCATGCGGTCACGAGTCTGTTCGTTAAATTGGTTCACGAATTCACCAATATTAATACCAGCCTGACCTAGTACCGGACCAAGTGGTGGAGCTGGGGTAGCTTTACCACCGACAGCTTGAACTTTGATTTTTTTGACTAATTTCTTTGCCATATCGGTTTTAAATTAAATTTTTATAGTTGCTCGTTCCATATCCAAGCATCTATTTGAAGCTTGCGTATCCTACAAGAGAAACGATTGTTTTGCAACAGAAGTGTCGCGCCGTCTATCTAAACAAACTCCTCTATTGAGCTCAGCCAAAAGGTTTAAAACGAGATGAAGAACGAGGAGGTTAGAAATTTTTCGAGGTGTACTTTTGGTACATTGAACTAAATTCCACGCCGACAACATCTTTTAACTTTAAACTAATCACATCAGATGGAGCACGCGGAGCCTAGCTAAAAATGCTGTGACCGGGACAGAAGTCCAGGGAATAGTATTTTTAGCGTAGCGACAAAGTGATACGCTGATGAGTTTAGTTTAAACCTTTTTGAGTTGGAGGAAGTCTAACTCGACTGGAGTCTCCCGCCCAAACATTGAGACCAACACCTTAACCTTACCGCTCTTCTCATCGACTTCACCTACCCTACCTTCAAGATCCTTAAATGGACCGTCAGCAATAATAACAATATCTCCTGGAGTCACATCAAGCTTATGCTTAACTTCGTCCGTCGACATTTGCTTCATCAGTGCGTTGTATTCAGCTTCAGTCAAAGGAACTGGCTGGGTACCACTACCAACGAAACCAGTCACCCGTGGGGTGTTACGTACTACATACCAAGACTCATCATCAACAATCATTTCTACTAACACGTAACCTGGGTAGATTCGTTCTTCCTCAGTGACACGCTTACCACCCTTAACGCGGATCTTCTTCTCAGTTGGAACCACCACGTTAAAGATTTTGTCATTCATACCAAGCGAGTCGATACGTTGCTTGAGATTTCGCGTAACCGCGTTTTCATAACCTGAGTAGGTGTGAATCGCGTACCAATGTCGCTCGCCGGTGCCTTTTTGTTTTGCCATATATTTTGCTTACGACTGATTAAAACTTCTCAATAATGAATGTAACTCCCTCTTTGAACAAGAAATCGAACGCTCCTAGAAACAACGACACGAACACGGCAATCACTACTACTAAAATAGTATAGAGCATTGCTTGCTTTTGCGTTGGCCACGTCACTTGCTTCATTTCTGCCATTGTGTCACGCAGATAGTTTCCTAAATTACTCATGCTTAATATTTTACCAAAATAAAAACGCCTCTGGGGCGAATTGCTTATATCTTACCAGATATTTTGAATCTGTCAAAATAAAGGGATAAAACGAAAAAGTCCCGAAGCAGCTATAAACTGCACTCGGGACTTCCACAAAACCTGACAAAAACGGGTCATGCTCAGACCTCAACTCAACGCCACAATGGCATTGTCCACCAGTGGCTGGTGATGGTGAAAAAATCATTCCAATCGTAGTCGTACACGAGGAATCGTCCGCCACACAACATCACAACTGCGATAAAGACGGTGAACCAAATCGTTACGCGCCCACCTAAGAATAAGGACTTTCTCCGTAGGTCGGTATCAACAGTCTTGCCAGTATGTTTACTTATGTATCGCATATACTTCCCCTTTCCTGGTAAGTCTACTATGTAGACGGTGACACAAGTTGAAAGAACCTGAAACTTAGTTTATTTGAGTCAAAAAAGTCTTTTGGGCTTCTATGATTCGAATCAATTAAGCTACAATGAAAACAGAACTTTACTTACGCTTCTCATAAAAACATACTTATACGCAATGCGCAATTTGTAAAAATATCACACTGTATTCAAAGCTAAAGAAAAGCCCCGTACGGGGCTTTTCTTGATTTATACTACCGGCGGGCGTCACTATTCTACTTGGTAAGTAATAGTAACCTTGACTCTTAGTCATTTGTTCACCAGTTGGTAACTTTGGACCATTGAAAGCTTGCTCTGACATAGCTCTATCCATCATGACCCCACCCATCGCGTATGGTTGTGGGTAGCCACCATCTTGTTCGTAATAACCAGTCATCTTTGTGATACGAACCCCGAGCTTGTCAGCCAAAACTTTTGCCTTGGCTTTGGCATCATCAATCGCGAGAGCTCTAGCTTGTTCTTGAAGTACGCTAGTGTCATCAATTGAAAACTGCAGACCACTGATATTAGTAGCTCCTTTATCGCCAACACCAGAAATGATCTTGGTTGCATCATCCAGATTACGCACCTTAACAGTAATACCTTGCGTTACTTCAAAACCGTCTTGGACTTGTTCACCAGGACAATATGAACCAAGTGGGCAAGGTTTAGTTTCATTCTTGTACTTTGGGTACATGTTGTAATAGTCAGTCTTGATATCTTTTTCCTCTACACCACTTTCTTTGAGAAAAGCGATGAGATCATTGATCTTAGTACCTGATTCTTCTTTCGCAGTAATAGCATCAGCGCCAGAAGCATTAACCGCAAAACTGAACTGACCGATATCAGGAAGAGCATTAACCTCACCTTCCCCTGTCACCGAAATCGTGGTTGGCCCAGTATACATATACTCAGTTTGCTTCCAAGTCGACATTGAGTACGTACCTAATGCCAAAATCACCATTGTGAGTGCTAGCGCTCCGAGCGTCCGGTTACCTTTAGTGCCAAAAAAATTTGTTTCCATGATAAGTCTTATAGATATGATAATACTGACCTGATTATCCGACGAGCCTCATGGGAAAAAGTATTAGTGTCTTTGCAGACATTACTTAGGGCTGACCAATCAGTCTCTGAAGCACTTAGATAATCAGTATCTGTTGTTAAATAATACATGACAGAACCTTCCCCTTCAACATGAGGAAGACCAAGCGCATGGCCAAATTCATGAGCCAAAACTTTAGTTAATTCAGCTTTGGAGTCAAATTTATAAATATTTATCCTTTTTCGTCCAAAATCACCCTGAGTGAAAATATCGCGAGAACCAAACATTTCATTATACTCAACCACCTCTTGGTTGTATGCTGTAATATTTTGATTGACCTTTTCTCCCAAAGTATTGATTTCGTTAGCAAGATTATTTAAATCTTGCTCCTGACGAGAAAGTTCGGTTGCCAACTTGCTTAAAGCTACTTGTTCATCCTGCAACTCAGCGAAAACGTCCGCTGGAGCACCACCGCGTCCATTGTAGCGATCAACCTTATCGTTATATTTAGATAACTGACTTTCATACTCATTTCGCTTAGTTGTGTAGTCAGCTTCCCGTTCACTGTATCGTTGACTTAGACGGTTTACTTCTTCCAGCTTTAGTTGGTTATTAAACTCTTGCTGATCGAGTCTAGCTCGCCAATCATCTTCAGTCCTAGCCAGTTGTTGTCTTTCATCAAAGATCAGGTTGATCTTAAATTCAGCTTCTTCATCGTAAACAAAGAGTTCTTGAGGAGTTAACCCTTCCCAAATAGCTTCTGCTTCAGTCGCGACTGTCTTTAATTCATCAAGACTAATAGCAAAACGTTCGTCAACTTCACCCAGACTATAGTAAATCGGTACCGGGCAGATGTCGGCCGTTCTGGTATACCAATAACTGGTACCGACTACGGCACCAGTTATCAAGGTTATGAAGAAAATTGAACGCATCAATAAACTATAGCAAACTTATGGCCAATCTGTCGGCAATCAAAAACAGCGGGCGGGGACTGCGTTGTCGCGAAACGTAGTCCCTGCTCGCTGTTATTAAAAACTCTTACCCCTTTATCATACACTGCTCCTAAACAGAGTACCACCAAGCTTTCAACACCCTCGGGGATATTACTATTGGTGAGAATTACTCAGGAAATATAGAAAAGTTTAAGGGCGGCTTCTGAGGAAGCCGCCTGATTTCTCCTTTCTTTGATTGTTTGATAGAAGCTGAATGAATAATCCTTTTCAGCAACCGTTAGCTCTTTTTTCTTGTTTTTCTTCGCACTGACGAGAACAAGTTCCCGCATCTTCATCGTTTTCAACCCACCTGCCATACGGGGAACCGAGCTTGAACCGGTTAGAGCATATCAGGCACTTGACCAATACTTCTTGTACCTTTCCATGAACAAGTTTTCGAGTCATGTCGATGACGTTATCCGAAACATCTTCAATTGGTGGATCACTTACAAGCGATTCAAGTCCCTGCAAGCCACGACGGTCACTTCTTTGTCAGCCAAAATTAGACTCCAATCTTTTTATCTACACAAAGAACCATTTTCACCATACAAGATGAACTGACCGATGTCAAACATCGAAGCCGCGTCCCAAGGGGCGCGGCTTGTTTCTGCCGAGGCAGATTCACTTGTTGAAAAGGAGGCCCCTGACCGGCAAGTCTGGTGTCTGCAGTCCTGCGCAACGCTGATAGTCAGAAAGATGACAAGTGTCATCAGCCTCACTGACTACGAGCAAAGCTTTGGCTTGCCCACCTGCGGTGTTTCCAGGCTCGGTTACACCTTCAGGTAGCTCGCCACCTTCTTTTTTATCTGGCATCATTCTTCTCCTATCTTGTGCTGTTGTACAAATCATCCTCATTCCCTATGGACTGAGGTACTTTTTATCCTACTCCTCATCAAAAAACCTTGCAAGGCTTTGGCAGTGACTAACAAAGCCACGGATTTTAAAATTCGTGGCTTTGTGCTACACCTACCTCTTCTTGCAACCACTATCACTGTCGTAGCAAATGCCACAACAATTACAGTGATTAATAATAACTGCATATTTAATGTAGTTAACACTCAAGTACTTGCAATTAATGCCTTCGACCAGTAGTGTAAGTGTAGGTTAATAAGGGGGAAGACGGCCCTGCAAGGCCGTTTTTCTATTTTATGAGAAACTCATATCCTAGACCTCCCCTTCTCCATACCCGAAAAACATTCAGATACAAAGAAGGGGCGTCGAAGACGCCCCTTCTTTTTTTACTCTCTCCTCTTCCGTTCTTGATGCCAACTTCTTTCGTACCATTTGTTGGGCGGCGTTCATGCTGTGCTGGTAGTAGAGAGACTTAATTCCCTGCTTCCATGCCTGGAGGTACAGCTGGTTGATATCCTTGACCGGTGTATCCGGCGCCACCATGATATTAAGTGACTGACCCTGGTCGATGTACTCTTGTCTTTCTGACGCCTGCTTGATGACGACTGACTGATCGATCTCTGAGAAAGTGCGGAAAACTGCTCGTTCATTGTCACTAAGGAAGTCTAGGTGCTGAACTGAGCCGTCGGCGTCACGAATGCTGTCCCAAACCGCTTTAGTGTCTTGCCCTTTCTCAACGAGCAAAGCTTGGAGAGTAGGGTTCTTAATAGTCACCTTCATCTTGGCCACGTCCTTCATGTAGCAGTTAGACCAAATTGGTTCAATCCCTTGTGATACTTGACCCAAAATGAAAGCGGATGAGGTGGTCGGGGCAATAGCGAGCAAAGTGGAGTTACGTCGTCCATAACCCTTCATTACTTCTGGTTCACCTAGCTCTTTGGCTAGTTCGACCGTAGCCGAGTCAGCTTTCTCACGGATATTCTTAAACACTTCCACATTCATCTTTTGGGCTTCTGCTGACTCAAAGGAAAGTTCTTTTGATTGCAAGAGTGAGTGCCAGCCGAGAACACCTAAACCAAGCGCACGGTTAGCTTTAGCAAAGTTGTAGGCGCGCTCCATAAAACTAAAGCCAAGGCGCTTTTCTGGTTCCGCATGATCACGCATTTCCTCTAGCTTCACAATAAAATCTTGCATTACAGCATCCAGAAAAGCGATCATTGTCTCGACGAGGTCGGTATCTTTCCAATCATCGTAGTGCAAAAGGTTGACTGAAGACAAACAGCAAACGAAAGACCAGTCATCACGTGACGGAAGCATGATTTCACTACACATGTTACTAGCATGGATAGTGAGTTTTTTGTCTTTGTAGACTTGAACCGTGTTCTTATTCGCAGTATCAGTAAACATGATGTATGGGTAACCCATTTCACCACGCCTTTGAATCACCCGAGCCCAAATTGCTCGCTTCTCGGCGTCTCCTGCTACCATTTCCTCCATCCACTTGTCAGTAACTGTGACAGCGTGCGTGAGTTTTTGGATAGGATTACCTTCAGTACCAATATCTAAAAATTCCAAAATATCTGGATGCTCTACCGGCAAGTACGGAGAAAAGTGTCCACGACGCACCGAACCTTGGCTAACCACATCAACCAAAGTTTCAAATAGTTGCATGAAATGCACAGCTCCTGAAGACTGTCCGTTATCAGAAATGCTAGTCCCGCGTCCACGTAGTTCACCAAAGAAACCGGAGCAACCACCACCAAACTTACTCATCATACCGACTTCAGCATTGGTATAGAGAATACTACCCATGTTGTCCGCCACATATGACCCGAAGCAACTAATCGGCAAACCTTTCTTGATACCGAAGTTGGACCACACTGGTGAAGCGAGAGAAATCCAGCCCTTGCCCATATAGTCGTAGAATTTATCAGCAAAACCTTTACGACCGAGATACTTCTCAGCCGCTTCAGCAATCACTCTAATTCTCTCTTCGGCTGTCTGCCCTTCACCCAAATATCCTCGTGCGAGAAAACCGCGACTATTTTCATTCAACCAGTACCAAGAATCCATAATCTTTTCTTATCAATTAATAATTTTAAAATAAATCATCACTCGTTACACTTGAACTACGTTTGTTGTAGTTGATTGATCGCTTGTGAAAGAAGTCTACATGCTTAGTCGCAATGACTTCGTTATCAAACCAATCAGTCTCTTCCAAGAGGGCTTCACTGACTTCAAATATCCGTGGCAAACCAATCGAAGCTAGAGAATTATTGAAACGATGCTTCACAAACTCCTTCACATTTGCCGATGGTAGGAATTCTAACTCACCTGCTTCATATATCCAATCTATTATCTTACTCTCCGCTTCAAAAGCCTCCTGACAAGAAGTTATAATCAGCTCTTTACAAGCATCGTCAAACCACTCTGGATGCTCTTTCTTAATGATATTAATAATATCAATTCCGAACATTCCGTGTATCTGCTCTTCCTTAGAAGTAGCTTCCACTGCATTACTAATACCTTTAAACAAGTTTCGGTGCTTGTTGAAAGACATGATGATCAGGAACTGTGAAAATAAAGACACGTGTTCAATAAAGAGTGAGAACAGTAGCACTGAGTGCATGTATTGACGGTTTTCATCAGTCCGCGCTAGCGTGATGGTTTTTTCTAGGTATTTGATGCGCTCCTGTATCACTGGTACAGACGTAATACTTTCAAATTCGGTATTGAGACCAAGAATTTCCAGAAGGTGTGAATAGGCATCAGCGTGTCGCACCTCACTTTCAGCGAAAGTGGCTCCGACTGAGCCAATCTCAGGTTTCGGCATTTTTTTGTAGATGTCTCCCCAGAAAGTCTTCACCGCCACCTCGATCTGAGCAATAGCCAACATCGCATTTTTCATGGTATTCCTCTCCGCTGCCGAAACATTGACGTGGAAATCATTAACGTCACTGGTGTAATTGAATTCCGTATGAATCCAGTAAGAGTGACGAATAGAACTGACGTATTCGTTGAGTTCTGGATATTCGTAAGGCTTAAGATTTACCCGCTTCTTGAAGATGTCGCGTTCACGGAGTTTTTTGCGAGCGCTACGATATAAGATATACGCCTTGGCTGTATCGAAATAACCCAGTTCCATTAAGGACTGTTCTACCAAGTCTTGTATTTCTTCTACGGCCGGATGCCCATCGACACACTTCTTTGCTTCTGGTGAGTCCGGTGTAGCGGAAGCAGCCTGCACACACATGTCGACCGTTTTTTTCAAAACTAGATCGGTAACTTTTTTAGCATCAGCGACCTCACCTTCTTGCGTTTCGTATAAGGCTTTAAGGATAGCACTTTCAACTTTTTCAATATTGAAAGATTGAACCGAACCATCACGCTTACGAATATTTTTGATTTCCATATCACTACTAACACGCTAATAAAAATATCCTCAGATAATATCTCTCACAAACATAATCGGTGGTAGTGAACTGCTTGTATAACAGTGACGACAATTAGGTTTAAGAAAGATATTGAATTAGTTACAAACAACCCCACCTAAGTTGGCTAAGACTTAAGTAAAGCGTGCCTGAAACTACCTCCGACACACGGTGGAGAGACTCGTGCGTAATTAGATAATAGCATTTTCTCAAAGAGGGACTTTGTCAAAATGGCCTAAAACAATGTGGACTCGGAGTGGATAACTCTTTAAGACAAATAATTAACCTGTCGTCAACATAATTTCGCCCTTAATTGCTAAAAATTTACCTTCATTTGGGTAACCTGGGCGCTTTTATTAAAGAAAATCCACCCAAGGGGCGGATTTTCTTTTGGAATTTTAACTCTATCGCTTCAAGCTATCGCGAATCTCACGAAGTAGCACAATGTCCTCCGCCGGAGCCTTAGGTGCGGCTGGCGCTTCTTCTTCCTTCTTTTGTAATCGACTCATCAACTTAATAGCCATAAAGACAGCAAAAGCAATCACTAAGAAGTCAAAGACGTTTTGGATAAACAAACCATAAGCTACTACAACCGCCTCGTCCCCTTCACCAATCTGGTACGCCCAAGTAGTGAAGTTAACTCCGCCTAGTAATAATCCAATTAGTGGCATCACAATGTTCTCAACCAAAGATGAGACAATTTTGCCAAAAGCAGCACCAATAACCACCGCTACCGCCAAATCTACCACATTGCCCTTCATGGCAAAGGCTTTGAACTCTTCAACGAAATTTTTCATAAAACTCTTTATAGGATTATTTGTAATGTCTATTTAATTATAACTCAAGACTTTAGTGGACGTGACTATGGCCACAATCTTCATGAGTGTCAACTTTCTTATCTTTAAAATACCAGGCCGCTAGAGCGGTCGTGATTGGCACGGCCAAAACTAGTCCAATGCTACCGACTATAATTCGCACGATTTCTGCGGCAATGATTTCCTGATTAACTAAATCAATTATCGGCGACGCCGAGTAAGAGAAGAGTAATAACATTGGCAGTGATGCCCCGACGTATGCTAAAGCCAAGGTGTTCACAAGCGACCCAACATGGTCGCGCCCAACTCTAAGAGCTTTTTCATACAATTCTCTAAAACCAAGCTCTGGGTCAGCTCCCTTTAGCTCCTGCACCACCGAAGCTTGAGTGATAGAAACATCATCGAGAACTCCCAGTAACCCGATGATGATTCCGCCAAGTAGAAGTCCCGCCAAATCAATCGTTCCACCCGTAGCAAAATTAAGATAAACCGAAGCGTCATCACCAAAACCCGTAAACCGCATCCACTCCACCCAAATATAAGCAATCGCACAAGTGATAAACACCGCACTAAAAGTCCCCAGAAAGGTAACGACAACTCGAGGTTTAAAGCCATGAGTAAGAAACAAAGTCACAGACAAAATTAGTCCCGATATCACCAAACTAGCTAGCGCGGGTGAATAACCCTTAAGTAAGGCGGGTATTAAAAGAAAAATAACGGCCCCGATACTGAGACTTAGACTTAGCAATGCCCTCAGACCCTGCTTGCCTGATAACCAAACTACTAAGCCGGCAAAAATAAGAACCAAAAAAACCAGTGGTGGACGGCGCTCAACATCCTTAAACGAATAAAACTCCGTCCCATCGATAGACTGCAAACGATTAACGAATATTTCGTCATCTTTTTCTAAAATCACGAGATCATTTTCAAACCGAATCACTTCCCCAGCCTTTTCGCCATCCAATAATAAAATACGTAACTCCTGAACAGTGGTCTTGGCCCCGGTTCCCATAATATCCCGCTCACTTTCACTCACCACCTCTATCACTTTGGCTTTTACTATTTCTTGAAATTCCTGATGAACTTCTTGAGCCAGAGTAGCTTGTGTTGAGACAAAAAAGGCACCGACCAAAACAGCTAGTAGGTAAAGTTTTTTTATAAAAGTTATTTTTAACATCAAGACCAGTATTTAACTTACCACCTTAAAAAATAAACCGAGCTAAATAAAAACCCACCCCGGCCGAGAGCATAAAGGTAAAAAATAGCGTGACCATTAGTCCTTCTTGGTCCATATAATAATTGAGTTTAACACTAGCCCGCAAAGCGAGCAAACCTCGCTCTCGACTTTTTGTCCAAAAATAGGTATAACTATGCGCATTGTAGTGGTGCACGGCGGACTTTGGTCCGCCGTGCACCTACAAAACATCATGGCGATCATCGTATAACGGCTAATACTCCGGTTTGTGGTACCGGTAATCAGGGTTCGATTCCCTGTGATCGCCCATCAGGAAAACGAAGCTTCTCCCCTTTTCGGGAGAGGTTTCTTTTTTATGACTAGGCTACAGCTAGTGACCTACGTCACTAGCGTCGAGAATCGAAGAGTTTGAACATGCCGAAACGAGCCTTTGGCGAAGTAAGGTGTGAAAACTGTACCGTTCGTGTAGCGAAAGATTACCCTGGTACCGATCATTTTGAAGCAGTGCTACATTAGTTTTTTATAGCTACTCTATAGAGAAATTAAAACTTGTTATAATATTTTTACGATGAAAAAGTATGTCGCCCTGCTTCGAGGAATTAATGTTGGAGGGAATAACAAGGTAGAGATGACTAAACTCAAAGTATGCTTTGAGTCACTGGGCTATAACAATGTCATCACCTACATCAATTCTGGCAATATAATCTTTGAAACAAAGAAGACAGACACGAAGAAATTAACTGAAGAAATTGAGAAAGTTATAAAAGATACGTTTAAGTTAAACATCAAGGTACTCTTACGAGACAGTCTTAACATACAAAAATATGTTCCCTAGTCCCACCGGAATGGACCAACGACAAAGAACAGAAATGTGATGTGATATTTTTATGGGACGAATTTGCTAACAAAAAGTCCGTTGACCTAATCGAAATAAATCCTACGATCGATGCTTTAACCACATCATTATACCCCCAGGGGGTATAACCTGCAAGCACCAAACTAACGACCGATGAGCACTCAAATAAAAAATCTTTTCCTTGTCGGATATGTATAAAAGTGATTTAAAATATCTTGCAACCGAACATCAATAACTAATGAAACTTAGACGGGTTACTCATACCGCAGGGCTTCGATAGGACTTTTCTTAGCAGCTTGGTTGGCGGGATAAATACCAAAGATAAGACCGACCGTGGCTGACACACCGACTCCGAGTATTGAACCTGAGATTGGGAAAATAAATTCCCAATTACTAGTAGCTTCAACGGTATTGATTAAGATAACCGATATTAAAAACGAAACACTAGTGCCAATCACAATACCCAGCACTCCTCCCAAACTAGTCAGTATCACAGCCTCAGATAGAAACTGACTCAGAATGTCCCTATTCGTGGCACCCAGTGCCTTTCTCAGACCAATCTCTTTAGTCCGTTCCGATACCGACACCAACATAATATTCATGATACCGACTCCCCCAACCACCAAAGAGATAGCGACCATGGCAATCAAAAACCAAGTGAAAATGTCGACGATAGTTTCAATGGATTCAATCGTCTCTTCTTGAGTAGTGATATTAAAATCATCCTCTTCATGCAGACTCAAATCGTGAGTATCCCTCAGGGTCGCCCACACATCGTAAGCCAATTTGTCGACATTCGCCGGAGAATCCGCCCGGATCATCACCTCAGCAAAATAATCCGTACCAGTAATGTACGTCTGGACTGAGGTATAAGGAATCAGAACAAGTGTGTCTATATTAAAACCACCAACATTACCCCTATCCTCTAACACTCCGACAACCTTAAACTTTTTATCTTTGATTTTTATCTGCTTACCAACAGCTCGAGAACTACCAAAGACCTCTTCCCGAATCTCAGACCCGATGACAGCTACCCTGGCTTCTTGATCAATGTCATCGTCAGTATAGATATGACCCTCAGTCAAAGTTAGGTCAAACAAATTAACTATAAAATCAGCCGGTGCGCCAAAGATAGAAGGTCGATATAAACTACCTTGATATTCAAGTGGTTCATAAGAAATAACGAAAGGTGCTACTTCAATCAAGTTAGGGACGTTCTGTTTCTTCTTTAAAGCTTCAATATCGGCCGTCGTGATTGACTGTGAATATAGGGTTTGCGTAATATCCGTCAAATTACCGCCTGGCCTAAGCACTACTGTTTCTGGACCCAACCCACTCACCTCATTAAGTATCAAAGCTTCAACTCCTTTTCCAATCGACATCACCAGAATAATTGCGGCCACCCCAATAACGATACCTAGGATAGTTAAAACCGACCGGGACTTATGTCCTTGCAGAGCTTGGATAGCAGTGAAAATAGTATGTTTAAATGGCATAAGCTATTTTATAAAATCTTCGTTAGCATTGCGTCGGTTAGTTATTTTCTTATCACTCTCAACCTGGCCGTCGACAATATAAATCATTCGGTCGGCATGCTCCGCCGTAAAAGTCTCATGGGTAATCAAAAGAACAGTATGACCAAACTCATCATGAAGCCTCTGCAGAGTCTGCATAATTGCTCCACCTGACTTCGAGTCTAAGTTGCCAGTCGGTTCATCGGCAAAAATAACATTTGGCCCATTAACAAGTGCTCGCGCAATAGCGACGCGTTGCTTTTCGCCTCCCGAGAGTTTATAGGTTTCAAAATCACTCCGGTGTCCTAGCCCAACAATATCTATCACCTCTGCTACTCGCCCTTTCCATTCTGATTCCGGCCGTCCCGAATACATTAGTGGTAGCTGAATATTTTCAAACACACTTAGACGCGGAAGTAAGTTGAAGGTTTGAAAGACAAAACCCATTTCTCTATTTCTGATTCTCGCAATCTCGTCCTCGGTATGATCATCGTACCGCTTACCATTAAACTTATACTCCCCTCCCGTATTATCTAGCAAAAAACCTAAAATATTTAGTAGAGTTGATTTACCAGAACCAGAAGGCCCCATAATAGAAACAAACTCCCCGGCTTCAATCGTAAAGTTAATCCCGCGTAAAACTTTTGTTTCTATACCATGACTAGTGAAAGTTTTTTCTAGATTATGTAACTCAAAGAGACTCATAATAGCTAATTAGCTTCTAGTTTTTCAATATCCGCTTCTCGGGCAAAAGTAATTATTTCTGTTCCCTCAGTCAGACCACTAACTATTTCGGTCATTCCATTTGAACCTCTTAAACCAGTTTTCACAGGAAGATAATTGAGTGTTGTACCATCCCAAGTCCGGACAAACTTGCCATCAGTTTGTTCAACTATCGCTCGTGTCGGAACCACAATAACGTCAGTTCTCTTTTCGGCTAAGATATCAATATCAGCTGATAGACCAGCCCTGATTCGATCATCCTGATTGATAAATTGCAAAATCATTTCAAAAGATCTCACTCCCTCCGAAACTTCTGCACTCGGTGAGATCCTAATCACCTTAGCTTCAAACAACCCATCATCATAAGCGTCAAAAATAACGGTAGCGGTATCGCCAATATTTATTTCTTGAATATCAGACTCAGAGATATTTACCACCAGCTCATAGTTGTCACCAGAAATAAGCGACACTACTGGGACTGTAGGAGACACAATCACTCCAGGATCAACCGAAACTTTAGTCACCTTCCCCGCAAAAGGAGCTTTGAGGGTCAGGTGGTCGTACTGCACTTGGGCTGAAATAACCGACGCCTCCATTTGTTTGACCAAAGCCTGCTGAGCCAAAACTCTCTCATCACGAGCCGAACCAGACACCTGGGTAAGCTGAGTCTGACTTTGCTTTAAGTTAGCTTCAGCTACTTTCACAGCACTTTCGGCGGTGGCTATGGCCACCTTCCTACCTTCTACCACTGCCTGGTAGGTATTTAAATTAGTCAGATAACTGGCTGAGCGAGTGTTAGGAATTGGAATCTCCCACTCAGTTTGCTTCGCAAAATTATTTGGAAATTGTACAAACAAACCTCTCGTGCCAACCGGCGTCGGACTAACGGTAGACACTGCTTCGGTCATGTTTTCCAAACCAAGTACACGATACGAAGCACCTGACGGTGCGCCTGAGCTGTACAACTCTAATCGATAGACCCCTTCTACTTCACTGTTGTAAGTCCCGGTAATAGTTGGAGCCGTGTATACATAACTTGAGTTTGCTTTTTCTTCACTTACTAAATATGCTTGCAGACCCGTTGAACGAAGAGTTTTTTCTGCACTAACTACCAACTGGTTTTGCTGAGCGATTACTTCCTCTAAGTTTCTTTTCGCATTAGCTAAAGCCGTCTCAGCCGATACCACCGCGGACTTAGTCACTGCCAGACTATTGGTATCAGCTCCTGACAAAAGTTCCCTTAAGCGGACCTGCTCTGCTTCCAAACGAGCGTAAGCGGAAACCAAGTCTGCTTCGGCTGATGCAGAATCAAGCTTCATTAATACATCACCAGCTTCTACCACCGAACCACTCTCGACCAATACTTCAGTGACTCGTCCACCTCTCTCAAAAGCCATCTCAACGGCCTGAGAAGCTTTGACGTAACCAGTTTCACTAACTACTTCAAGAACCTCCCCTAGGCCAACCACACCGATCTCCACCCCTTCCGGCAAAACACTTTTACTACCACCAAAAACTCCCCAGCCAACGAGTCCGACCACAGCAATGCCAGCTATCCAATATTTTTTTGAAAGAACAAATTTTCCCATATAATTATTCACTTATCAGACAAATCTTCATGCCTATAAGTAGCAGAGTATTCATAGTCATACCCTTAATTATAACAAACGACCCAACAAAGTTGGGTCGTTTGTTATAAGAAATAAAGACTATAAATCCTTCAGCATTTCCCGCATCAACTCAATCTCACTTGACTGAGTCTTAACGATAGCGTCTGCTAAATCCGCAATTTCTTCATGCTCAATATAGGGTCTCACACTCTCGGCCATCATAATAGCGCCCAGGTGGTGCATTACCATATCCTCTAGAAAACGTTTATCGAGAGCTACTCCTGATAATTCAGAAAGGTCACGCATCATTGGCTGGTAATTTCCCTTGTCTACATACTCAGTACCATACCAAACTAAATACCAAGCTTTCATATCGGTAATTTCCTTTTCTTGAGCCACGATAATATTTTCTACCAAGGCTTTTATTTCCGGAGTACTACCACCACGAACCAAAACTTCTTGTGCTGTATCAATTGCTTCCTGATGGTGCGGAATCATCCCTTCTTAGAAAATCCCGTTCACTTGTAACCATCATCATTGAGTGATCCATATGACTCCACTTCCTCCACCCCACCTAGCATACCAGTGTCTCTCACTTCACTGCGGTCATCATCTTCCATATGTTCATGCATTGAATCATGCATTTCACGCCCTTCATACCAATCACTGCTGGCAATCATGTAGCCAGCCACTCCACCAACACACACTAAAACGATTCCCCCTAAAATCAAATCTGTTTTCATTTTTTCGAATTTAGTAATAATCCCTATCTAAACTGACACAGTTTTAATCAATTTCTTTAACCCCGTTTCATCAAAATGATTGCTTCTCTGGACTTATTGTAACAAATTTAAAGACTATAGATTTAACCTTTATTTATTTATTTGAAAACACACTATTAACTGGGGTTTTAAGCACTATATTTCCAGCTTCTTTATCTTTAGGTAAGTGACCTGCCCGCATATTTACTTGAATGGACGGAATAATGAGTCTTGGCATACCAAGCTCAGCATCACGAGCATCACGCATAGCCTTGAATCGATCTGGATCAGTTCCCTCCTTTAGGTGAATATTACTTTTTTTCTGTTCACCGATAGTTGTCTCCCAAACATACTTTGTCCGACCTTCTGGTAAATAGTCGTGACACATGAACATTCGCATAGTGTCTGGCAAGGCAAAAATCTTCTGGGTTGACTCATACATGGTAGACGAACTACCACCCGGGAAATCACAGCGGGCTGTACCGAAGTCGGGCATAAACATTGTGTCACCAGCAAAAACCGCATCACCTATAATGTAGACCATATCAGCTGGAGTATGACCTGGTGTATGCATGACACTGGCGGGTATACTGCCGACCATAAAAGTATCACCATCTTCCCATAGCCGATCAAATTGACTACCGTCACGCTTAAACTCGGTTCCTTCATTAAAGACTTTTCCGAATATATTTTGGACATCCACAATATATTTTCCAATTGCCATTTTTCCCCCTAACTTTTCTTTTAAATATGGAGCTGCTGAAAGGTGGTCTGCATGAACATGAGTCTCAAGAATCCACTCTACTTCATATTCATGCTCTTTTACATAAGTCACAATAGCGTCAGCGTTCTCGAAAAATAAAGTCGCTCCATTTGGTTCGTAATCCATCACACTATCGATGATGGCGAATTTTTTAGTCGCTAGATCAGCCACCACATAACTAATGGTGTTGGTACGCTCATCAAAGAACCCCTGCACCTCGGGCTGATGTGACAAGTAATCAGTGTAGTTAATTTTGTTTTGCATAATAAATTTGAGTAAAGAATAATTTTCTATTTATTCCACGGCATCTTAGCAAGTAAGAATGACATACCACACCACCCAGTTAGACCAGCAAAAGTAAGACCTGCCCCCACAAAAACACTTAACCAAATAAAATTATGATTAAATAGTGACAAAATATATCCAAGTAGAATTAAACTTCCAGCCACGACCATTACTTGTCGCATTAACGGTAGACGATTGGTCAGCTTATTGGTAGCAAAGCCAGCTTCATCCCAGGACAATAAACCTCCTTCTACATTTACTAAGTCTGCCGTAAGTCCCAGTTCAGCTAATTTTTTGATAGCTTGTTGACTACGGTTTCCACTCCGACAGTGCACATAAATGGTAGTCTTACCGGTAAACTCACCGACTCGATTTTGGATTTCATCAAGCGGGACGCTACGAACTCCTTTGATATGTTTCTCTTTGTACTCAGCTGGCGTACAAACATTAATAAAATCAACTGACGGATTATTCTCTTCTGCTTCTACCACCTCTTTAAACGAATGTACTGAGATGTGTTTGATTTCTTTCATTTAACTTTTTATTAGTGCAATTAATTGATTAAACAGACCTTGATCTTTAATTTTTGACTTATCAATGAAGTGAGTAAGTAGAAAGGTTTCTACAAACTGTTCTCGCAAACCAGCAAATGACCGTGAGGCAGAATGTAGTGTTTTGCTAGCCTTTTCGCAATCTGGATCATCCAATAGTAATTCAGCCTTAACAGAAGCCAGTTGCCCCTCCAAGCGACTAATGTGATTAACGATTTCTAATCTTTCTTTTTCATATGTATAGTATAGGGGGTACCCTATACTTTGTCAAATCTAACTTACTACTTTAATTAGCAAAATTAGACTTTCTTTACTTTCATCAATTCAGAAATGACCAGGTAGGATTTAGTTCTAAAGGCTATCAACGTCACAATTAGTCCGATGGTACCCGCACAAATAAAGACTAGGGCAATACCTCTAGCCTGCCCTACCCCAAACCAATCCCCGATCAGTTCTACTCCAGCACCGGTCGTCATAAACGGAATAAAAAAGAAAGTAGCAATCGGGCCAATGAGAAACGTAGTAATCGGTGTTGCCGCCGACTCGATACTTTGGGCAAAGCCAAATACTCGACCTTGTTTTTCCAGAGGCACCACTGCCTGTATGACCGTATGTTCGGCTGCCTCGATAAACGGTATTAGCGTCATCCAAATAAGCATGCCCATAAACAGCAAAATGGCTGAGGGCTGGATGGTAAAGAAAATACAAGTTGTCCAAGTAATCACGTTTACGGTTAACATCGACCGTAGTGGATTTTTACCTAAACCGTATTTGGCAATAAGACCACCGCCAAGAATGAACCCTAGACTAACAACCGCAAACATCATTCCCCAAGTTTGCACTGACACCAAAGACAGACCGTAAGCATCCATTAACGCCATAAAGACCCCGCCGAGGAAATTGTTAAAAGTAGTGAAAAAAATCAGCGTCAGTAAACCAGGTACCGCTGCTACTACTGTAAAAGTTTTCTTGAAGTCTATTTTCTTCCCCGCTCCTTCAACATGAACAATTTCCTTTTCTACTAACGGTATAAAGGGCAGATGAATTAAAACCATAGCCGTCACGACAACCGCAATAATAATGGCGAAGTTCATCCCCAAAAAACCAATCACTAGTCCACTTAAAACTGAGGTGATAGCAAAACTCATTCCGTTCATCGCCCCCACTAGTCCATTGGCCTTATCCTTCCCTTCCGTAAACAACATTGAAACCGTAGTTGAAAGAGCGATCATTCGGAGATTGCCGGACACACTACCAATCATTAGTACCACCACCAGTAACCATAAAGTACTCGAGGACGGGTCAGCAAATACTTCCACTGGTTGAGTGAAATAAATGAGAGCTCCGAGTAAATAGCTAACCAAAGAAATAGTGGAAGAATAAAACATGGCGGTTTTCTTTCGGTTATGATCGACAATGGTACCGAACAAAAAAGCCGAGGTCATATTAGCCACCGCAAAAATACCAGCGATATATGAAGTTGCTAGCACTGACTCAGTTTCTAGAAACACCCAAAAAGTGACCGCAAACCACACGAAGGAGTTGATAACGGAAGCAAACAAGGTGTTGCCTAATAATTGATAAAAAATGGTTTTGTTATTCATATTTAAATGACAAAGATTATAGCAATATAGCTATCTGTTGAATAGCGCTTGCGACATAAGGTTACTTATCGTAGAGTTGCCTTATGCAAAATAAATTTACCCCGCTACAAGTTTGTTTGATGGGAATTATTGTCGGAATGCTGTTGATGAATTATTTACTACCAACACTTATTGACAGTGAGCGGTGGCCAGGACATAGTGATGATGGACATAGTCACGAAGATGGCGACTATCATGTGCACGCTGACTTTCTACTAGTGGTAGATGGCGATATTGTCGATCTTTCCCTGCCTCAGTTTATGAGCACCGCTGAACGAAAACTGAGTGATAATGCCCACCTCCATGATGACGACGGTACAGTCGTACATATGCACGCCCGCGACATTTCCTTTACCACCTTCCTGAAAAGCTTTAAATTTCTGGAAGACCGACCGATGTTAGTTACCAATACCTGTCTTGAACTACCGGAAGCCAGGAAGATTTGTAACGATGACGAAAATGAAGTGGTCTTATATGTTAACGACGAAGTGTATGCGGGCGACCTCACTGAGTACGTGCCAGCGGACCTAGATAGAGTTCTGCTCTATGCGGGAAAAAAAGACGAAAAGACTATCAAGGAATACCTAAGCAAAGTTGAAGACCGCGCCTGTATCTTTTCTGGCAGCTGTCCCGAAAGAGGAATTGCACCCCCAGAAAGCTGTGGTTTAACGTGTGAGTTGTAATATAGTGAGTAAATCCAATATATAAAAACCGCGCCCTAGGGCGCGGGGTTTTACCGTCTCCACCTCACCATTGAGTCCAAATGGTGTTTATGTAACAATATAGCTAGATATTCATTATTTATTACAATATATAATCTATTTATATATGGGAGCAGAAAATTTGGTGGGGCAATAGAAAAAACGAATGAGGTGTTTACAGGCTGGGGCAACAGCAGATGATGTTATTTTAGAGAAGAGCCAAGTAAAATGATTGATTACAGAATTGATAGGTGGCAAACCAGCGTTGGCAACTCCGCTTCAGCTGAACAAGATAGTAAAGCAGATGAACTACTGGCAGATAGAGGGATTGGAGCTGACTATGAATGCCGCCAATGACCTTTGATAATAAAATTACCGGTAAAGACACCTGAATGAACCCACCACAGAACAATTGCAAACCATTGCTGAGTTAGCGAAAAATAACAGAAGGTGACAACGCCCAGTTAATAGGCGCGGGGAGAAAATTACATTCGGTACCAACCAAAACTCCTTTGAAGTTGGTTGACACATCTCTTGGTGCCAGAGACATACCAAGAGAAAGAAATGGAAGAGACATGTTAAAACCGACTCCTGAAAACAGGCCAACAACCCCTACCCCAAAAGGAAGTTTTATGGAACAGTTAAGTAGTAGATCAACAAATAAGCCAGGATTTTTTGGAAAACTTTTTGGAGGAGGAAAATAGGAAGGTAAATTAATAAAAGCGACGCACAAAGTGCGCCGCTTTTATTTAAACCCTACTTCAAACAAGAGAACTGCCAAAGAGATGGAAAAATCGGTTTATCCAGCTAAACACCCCAAATGTAATACATTTGGGGTGTTTAGCTGGATTTAACGGTAAATCCTACGAGTACGAAAGATAGATTGATATAGCCATTAGGTCACTATCGGCAGTGATTACACCTAAGTCAGAAATATAAAAAACTAAGTCCCCCATCACAAACTTCTGTATCCTCAAGTCAAACTCATTAGTCACCGGCTGTTGAGTGAAGTTAAAACCACCCTCAGTACTACCATAGAAACATCCGGCAATATCCTCAAAAAGAGAAACTGGCTTTTCGTCGAGTAGACCTGGCGCTGTAGTATCAAAATTGGCCTGCCCTACGAAGGGATTAGGAATACTGCTCCGAGCAAAAATACTTTGTAGCCAAGATTTTTCATTATTTTTATATAATAACATTTTTATAGTATTTTGTCAATATATTCATAAGTTGGAAGAGGGCTTGAACTCTAGGAGTTCAGTACAGGTTGTCGCTATTTTTTCAAAATAGCTGGCAACCTTTTCAAGTCCTCTCGCCCACATTAAAACCGGCAAAACGTAAGATTTTTTGACGCAGGTTACTAAGTGTTCTCACCAATTTCATTGGTTGCGAGCACTAAGTACCTGCTGTCCCAGCTCAACTGTTCTTGCTCTAGAAACGAGCAAGAACATGTCTCCGCTTCACAGAGTCGCCGGAAGCAAAGCAGTTTGCTTCCTAAAAACAAGAACACCACCTAAAGGTGGTGTTCTTGTTTTTGCGACTCTGTGCCCAGGAGAGGACTTGAACATTACATGTTCAGTAGACCTTTTGGACACAATTTCCTTTCAGTCAATTCTGCCTCAAAAGCTTTTCAAGTCCTCTCGCCCACATTAAAACCGGCTAGTCGCCGGCTTTAATCTGGTGCCCAGGAGAGGACTTGAACCTCCACACCTTTCGGCATATCCACCTCAAGGATACGTGTATACCAATTTCACCACCTGGGCAGGTGACACGCCTTTTGGGCGTGGCGCCATTATGCCTGAAAAGGCCATCTACTTCAAGCAAAACAAAAACCGGACGAGGGTCCGGTTTTTGTTTTAGGTATTTTGAAACTTATTCCTTCTTCTCGCTTTCTTCAACAGCTGTAGCTTCTTCTGTTTTCACTTCTTCTACCTTTACTTCTTCAGCTGGAGTCTCAACTGGAGCAGGAGCTTCTTCTACTGGAGTAGCAACTGCCTCTGCTTCTGCCTTGGCCGCTGCATCCGCCTCTTCTTTCTTAGCCTTTTCTTCTGCTTCCTTAGCGGCGAATTCTGCTTCGCGAGCTTCAGCTTCAGCCTTTTCCTTTAGCTCTGCTTCTTCTAAAGCCTTGGCTTCAGCTGCTGCGCGTAGTGCTGACTCGGTCTCAGACTCTGTAGAAAGCCCCATCATTGTCATACGTCGCATTTGACGCTTAACCTCACGAGCCACTTTTTCACGGATGTAGTAAAGCTTACTGCGACGAACCTTAGCGCGCTTAACAATTTCTAGCTTGTCGATTAGTGGTGAGTAAAGCGGGAAGATTTTTTCTACACCCACTCCACTAGCTACCTTACGAACGGTAAAAGTAGCGCCTGGTTCTGTACCATGCTTACGGGCCAACACGATTCCTTCAAAAATCTGGATACGTGTCTTACCTTTATCTTGAATTTTCTGGTGCACACGAACAGTGTCGCCAGCCCTAATTCCTAGGTCGACTCTTTCACTCATATTTACGGGCGAAACCGTAACTCCTGTAACTGCTGTTTTCATAATAAATACCTAATCAATAGGACGATTAAACGTGCCATAATCTACCACACCCCTTCCTACTCTGCAATACGTTCAGCCGCTAGCTCAAAATCCCTTGGAATCGTTGCAATGAAGCGCTCTTTTTCACCATTTAACATTTCTATTTCCAGAACATGCGCATGGAGAGCCAGTCGGTCTAAACCTAAATTATTAGAGATTGGCATTTTCTTATCGGCATAAAGTGCGTCACACACGATGGCTCTGTCTATCGCCCTTAAGTGCACCCGCAGTTGATGGGTTCGACCAGTTTTAGGTAAGAGCTTAACGTAAGAAAATGGTTCGCCCTCATACTCACCGACACCAATTCTTTCAAAGTAAGTAAGGGCGTCACGAAGGGTACCCTTCGCTCCCCTTTCAGCGGAACGCTTCTTGAAGTCTTTTGGATTGCGCCCAATCGGTCGGTTGATAGTTCCCCACTGATCATGTAGTCGTCCGTAGACGAAAGCACGATACTCTTTTTTAACCAATCGATCATGAAACTGCTTTTTCAAATGAGCGTGCGCCTTAGCTGTCTTAGCCAAAATCATCACTCCAGAAGTTTCTCGGTCTAAGCGATGCACTACCCCCGAACGTTCAAGTGGTGTCCCGTCTGGCTTAGTCGTTACTTCACCTACCCCGTGAGCACTTGGCACTCGGTCAAGAAACCACTCGACTACTGTCTGCGAGTTACTAGCTGTCCAATCCTCATGCACAAGCAAACCATAAGGTTTGTTAATTACCAAAACATCATCATCTTCGTAGATTATTTCTGGAATCAAAGCCACATCATTAGCGACCAAGTCTCCGTTCTCTTTTTGCATATTCGCTGAGAATACGCTGAAATTCGTCTTTTGTAAAAGCCGGCCAGTAGGTATCAACAAAGAAAAGTTCACTATAGATACTTTGCCAAGGGAGAAAGTTCGATAACCTTTGTTCCCCACCGGTCCTAATGATTAGATCGGGGTCAGGCATTTCTCTAGTCTCTAGTAGCTGGTGAAAAGATTTTTCCGTTACTGGTTCTCCATTTTTAATAGCCAGATTTACCGCTTTAACAATTTCAGCTCGACCACCGTATGACAAAGCCAACCAAACTGTTGTGACATATCTCTTGCCAGCTGTTTCAAGCTCTGACTTTCTAAGCCTAGCCTGCATCAACTTTGGAAAGCGATCAATATCTCCGATTGTCCTTAATCTGACATTTTTATTAATATAATTTGAATCAGGGTCTGATTCATTCATTAATAACCCCAATAGATATTCAATTTCATCTGCGCTACGTTTCCAATTTTCAGTTGAAAAAGCATAGAAAACCGCATGGGGGATACTAGCCTCAATCACCCAATCTATTACCTCCTTAAATTTCTCCTTCCCAGCCAAATGCCCTGCTAAGGTTTCTTCACCCTTCGCCTTAGCAAAGCGTCGATTACCATCCATAATAAATCCCACACACTGGAGCGAACCGGAGTTTGTTTTCATCCTAAATTAAACTAGAAAAATCATCATATAGTTTCGTCGAGGTTCGCCACTCAACAGCCACTCCCTCTACTTTCGACAAGGGTGAACCTTCGTGCAAATATTCAACAAAGAGTCTAAGTGATTCTGGTTCACCTTGAGCCACTAGAGTGACCGAGCCGTCCGCTTGATTTTGCACGTAGCCAAACAGCCCAAGTTCAGCGGCAGCATCTTGAACAAAATCTCGATAACCAACTCTTTGCACTTTACCAGTTATTACACACTGAATTTCTGTCATAATATATGACACAGTATACCTGCCAGGAGAGATATTGATAATATTTGAAAAACCGGTAGTATATGGCGACGCAGATATGAAAGTCTGCGCGATTAGCTCAGTTGGTAGAGCAGCGCATTTACACTGCGAAGGTCGGGAGTTCGAGCCTCTCATCGCGCACTAGACCAAAATGTCCCAGCTTTTGCTGGGACATTTTGTGTCTCAGGCATAGATGTGTGAGGCTCGAAGGGCGTGATTTTAATTCGAAGACTTGGAGAATTAAAATAGCCGGGGTCGAGGAGCTTAGTACTTTTTGGAGCATAGCGAACAAAAATACTTAGCGAGGTGACCGAGCCTCTCATCGCGCACTAAGGTAAAAGAAAAGCCCAGTCACAAATTGACTGGGCTTTTCTTTTAGAAAGCAAACTGCTTTGCTTTCGTGCCTTAGTGCGAGGCGGAGACATCTTTTCTTCCCCTTCACAGGGAAGAAAAGGGTTGAGCCTGGGTCGAGAACACTTAGTGGATTTCGCACGAAGTGCAGAAATATACTTAGTGATTCGTGACCACGAAAAAACTTTATCTTGAACAAAAATACTCAGCGAGGTGATCGAGCCTTTCACCCTGCAAGCGCGATGCCATTTGCTTTTCATCTAATATTCACAGCACCATCTTTTTCTGCTATGCTTCGCAAGTTGATTGCCCTTGTAGTTAAATGGATATAACTGCGGACTTCTAAGCCGTTATTCGAGGTTCGATTCCTCGCGGGGGCACGAGTACAAAAACGAGCACACTATTATGTGTGCCGTTTTTGTTCGTACCCCAAGAGAAAAGTGCATAGGCACTTTTCGTAGGAATCGAACCAGCGGAGTGATGTTTTCTTTCCTTCCTAGAAAGAAAACGAGGGAGCTGCGTCCAGCAGTTCTTATGAGCTAGCCTGCCGTCAGGCGGGCATAGAGAATTAGAAACTGCGGGATCATTCCTCGCGGGGGCACACAGGTAAATCAAAAGCACGATTCTTTGAGAGAATCGTGCTTTTGATTTAGAAACTGAATTGCTTCAGTTTCGTGCCTGTGTGCCAACCGGAGTCATATTTTGGCTATTACTTAATGCCAAAATAGACGAGGTCGGGGAGGAAGTTCTTATGAACGTAGTGAATTAGAAACTTGACCCCACAAAACATTAAACAAAACCAGCCCTGCGGCTGGTTTTGTAGTTTTGTGAAGCGTAAAGGCTGTTTTCTTTCTCCTCAGAAAGAAAACAAATGCGCTGGGACAGCAGGTACTTAGTGCTCGCAACCAATGAAATTGGTGAGAACACTTAGTAACCTGCGTCAAAGGAAGGTTATGAATCGCTTCAGTTTCGTATTTGTTTACTTTTATATAAAGATAATTTTTCCTCCCATTTTATCCATTGCTTCTGCAACACTTTTAAAGCTTTGACACGTAATAGGTTTAATTTCTTCGGTAGTGTGATAAGTTAGACCAGTTTCTTCCTCATCAGTAAAAACAAAAGTGTCATCAGGAAGCGTGTAGATACAGACCTCTTGTTTAAGTACAGACTCTTTATCACTTGGGACAATGATAGTTACTATGCCGTCTCTAATTGAAATATCTACTCCATCATCAGAAGACCAAGGGAAGCTGTGCGCAACAGCGTAAGCTGGATTGTAGGTAGCATAAATACGTGGAGGAATAGAATCAGCGATGTCTTTGCCACCAGGCGTATATCTTTTAAAAGGCTTGATTACCTGTAAGTCTTTTTGAGTTGTCCCGTGATAGATTTCTTTCATACTAATCCGAGTTTAGCTTTCAGTTCATTCACCCAATCATCTTTATATTTTCTGTATGAACCGTAATCATCAGGATATTTTTCAAATAAATCAAACTTGAGTTGACTGTATCCTTTGACCACTTCTGGGTGCGAACGAAAATAATCTCGCAATCCAATCATCTCACAGATATGTTTATGTCCTTGTTTGAAAAAATGTAAGTTTACCAGACGAGTATTGTCTTTCTCCTTAACATATAAACGTGAACCCTCCATCACGTACTGACCAAGAAAATCATAACCAAGTGAACTCAAGGTTGGCTCGAATCTGTCAGCTTCTTCAATATTCTTGACAACAACCAGGATATCTATGAGTGGCTTTCCAGCCAGTCCTGGTACAGAAGTGCTACCTACATGCTCTATTGATAGTATGTTACCTCCAAGAGTCCGTCTCAAAGCGGATTCCTCAACTTCGTATTGTGCAACCCAGTTAGGATCATAGCTTTGGACCAAATATTTTCTTCCTTGGTATTTTTCGGTACTCATATTGTAAGTATATTAAATACACTATTTATTATAGCTTCTCGCTTGGATTTGGAACTACAGCAACATTAGCTTCCGGTAACACAAACATATACAAACTGTCTCCGGCAATATAAAACCTCGGACCAGTTTTCTCTTGGTCAGGGTCTTCAAAAAAGTCTTGAGTTCCATAGTTCTGATACTGACCTGATAGGTAATCAATCTTTCCAGATGGGACCTCAGGTATTTTTTCTTTCACCCTTTCACCCATGGGGTGGTGTTCACCTGATTCGTCATTAAAAGTTATTGACTCGACTTTGGCATGCAGATTACCTGCGACAACCAACGTCGGTGAATCTGTTAGGCAACTAAGAATATTTTTTGCCATGTTTTCATCACGTGCATTCCAGTTCGCCTCTCCCGCACTATCAAAGCAAATAAGTTTTTCGAGTAAACCCTCTGCTTTTAACTTTTTAAGTAGTACAAAATGCCCTGCAGTAATTCTGCCATCGGGACTGTCTTGTATTGCATCAAAATCCAACTCTCCTGTTTCAAGATATTGTTCAGCAACTACTCCAAGCTCTGACTCCCACTCCAATGCAAGTTGACGAAATCCAAACTTTTTAAAGAGAGTGTAAATAACATCAGCATTTTCTTTTACACCGTGCATTTCACCAAGAATGAGCAGTTTCTTAGCATCTAGACTAGTCACTAGTCTATTACTAGCTTCTTCATCAAATACAGCAGGAATCTCTTCAATAGCAATTGAGTCCATTGCTTTAATAAACTCTCGTCTATCTTGCTCAACGTTTCTTTCTCGGTTTGGGAAATCTTCCATGTCCATGAGTATACCAAATAAGTTACCGACCATTTAACACACTCAAAAAACACTTAAACACCCCATTCCTACTAGGAATGGGGTGTTTAGGGATAAATCCACCTTTTCTGACCAAAAGTCACACTAGTAAAATACTCAAATTAATCTACAATTAGTTTTGACTAATTAATTAAATTAACCTAATAATGTATGTCAAAAGTTAGTATCTATTTAAATTTCGACGGTCAGACCGAGGAGGCTTTTCTGTTTTATCAGTCAGTTTTTGGGACGGAATTCCAAGGTGACATTAGTCGCATGGGGCAAGTGCCAGCACAAGACGGCATGCCAGAATTATCGGAAGACGAAAAAAATCTAGTTATGCATGTCGCCCTACCACTTATGAATGACTTCGTCCTTATGGGTACAGATATTGTCCCTTCCATGGGAATGTCCCTGGTACAAGGGAACAATGTCTACATAAACCTTATGCCAGACACGCGAGCTGAAACAGAAAAACTTTTTAAAGCTCTATCGGACGGCGGTAAAGTCGAAATGGAGCTTCAAGATATGTTCTGGGGAGATTACTACGGCTCTTGTACCGACAAATTTGGTACCCGCTGGATGTTCAATTGTTCCGAAAAGCAGTAATCCTGCTTAATCATGATATTCTAGTATTAATGAGAAAATTAGGAATTGATTACGGTAGCAAGCGAGTTGGCTTAGCCATCACTGATGAGTCTGGGAAAATGGCTTTCCCGCATAAAGTTTTGAAAAACTCCCCTGCCCTAGCCAAAGAGATTGAAGCCATTATAAATACCGAGAAAATTGGTGAAGTAGTCATTGGTCACTCTCTCGATAAAGATAATAATCCGAACAAAATCCAAGAAGAGATTGAAGAACTGATGATGGATCTGACTCTCTCAGTCGGTCTACCGATTCATCTCGAGCCAGAACAATTTTCGACCAAGGCTGACGCCCTTCAAATCCAAGGTCGAAACAACATGACTGACGCCTCGGCACCCACCTTGATCCTAGATAGTTTTATAACCAAGTCTAAACAATAATTTATGCCCGAAATTTCTTACGAAGATTTTGCCAAACTAGAAATCAAAATCGGCACCATTACAGCTGTCGAAATAGTTGAGGATGCAGACAAATTGCTCAAGCTATCCGTCGACGTTGGCGAAGAAGCGCCTAGACAAATTGTTTCTGGTATCAGAACTTATTTTGAGGATATTAATTCCTTAGTTGGTAAGCAATGCCCTTTCTTAACTAATCTAGCCCCAAGAACAATTCGAGGTCTCGAAAGCCAGGGAATGATATTGGCAGTTGGGACTGATGAGGTTTTTAGTCTACTCACACCTGAAGCTTCCCTACCGCCTGGAGCCAAGGTTAGATAAATATGTCAAAGCCAAATTTTATCCTTAGATTTGAACAACATGTTCTTAACCTAACTAATCAAATCAGCGTTCTGCTAAGAATGCGTTATGGTCTATGGATACTTGGCACCATCTCATTTGTTGAGTCGGCCCTTTTACTACCAATCATTACTGACCCTTTTATGGTGGCCTACATCTTGGCTCACCGAGCCAGAGCCTTTACCGCTGTCATGGTCACCACCCTAACTTCTCTAGCTGGTGGTTTTATCGCTTTCATTACCGCGGCTTTTTTCTTAGATCTCATCATGCAGTTTGTATCTGAGTCGACCGCTCTACAGTTTTCACAGATGGTCGAGCAAGTCCGTGACAGTACTTTTGTCTTAGCCTTTATGGGTGCTGTAACACCTATCCCCTTTACCTTAGTTGCCTTAGCCGCCGGAGCTATCAAAGGCAATCTTTTACTTTTTATGTTTGGAGCTTTGGCAGGAAGATTATTACGCTACGGAATTGTTGGTTATCTAACCTACAAATTTGGTGAACGAGCTGTGACAATTGTCCGAGAAAAAATCACTCTCATTACTATCCTTACCTTCATTGCCTGCGGATTATATTTTTATTTTGTGTTGTGAGTTTTTAAGCCTTTTTGGCTGACCGACAGCGTATACTATAAAGATGAGTGTCTTTTCAGTTCTTTCTGATCTTATACCGCCACCAAGCTATATAACCCTTCCTAGTGTGGGGGTGGATATTTCGGATACTTCGTTGAAGTATGTGTCTTTTCAACCATCGCTTCGTAACCAAAAAACTAAAATCCTAAAACAATGGGGGGATATTGATATCCCAGCTAACTCCCTCGACCGAGGTGAAATTATTAATCCCAAGCAACTGGCAGACACCTTACGTGAATTTAAGAAAATCACTAAAGCTGATTTCATCCGCGTCTCCCTACCCGAAGAGCGAGCTTACATTTTTGAGACTGAATTAAAAAGTAATGTTCCGCAGAAAGAAATCCTGAGCTTGCTGGAATTTCGACTAGAAGAGAATGTTCCTATTGCCGCTCGTGACACCATCTTTGACTACGAAATTCTCCCTGTCGATGACACAGAGAACAATCAGACTGCTAAAGTTGTCGTCGCTGCCTATCAGCGTGACACCATCATGCAATATTACGAAGCTTGTCGTGACGCAGGACTGACTCCGATTGCTTTTGAAGTCGAGGCACAAGCCATGGCTAGGGCCATGATTCCAGAAGACGAAAGAAACACTGTTATGTTGGTGGATTTTGGTAAGACACGTACTGGAGTTGGTATCGCCAAAGATGGAGTCCTACTCTACACCTCCACTATCGACATTGGTGGCGGTCAACTATCCCAAGTTATGCGCCGGGTCCTCGGTGATAACGTGGCTGAATCAGAACTAACTAATATTAAAAATACCCAAGGCCTGATTAAAGGCGCCGAGGACACTAGAGTTTATGACTGTTTAATCCCCACCATCTCTGTCGTCAAAGATGAGATTGCTACCCGCATGCAGTATTGGCACACTAAAGACGGTAATAAAAATGCTAGTCGTCGAATCAAAAAGGTTATTTTATGTGGCGGTAGCTCAAACCTAAAAGGATTACCGGAGTATATGTCTGAATCTTTAGGTCTCCCTTGTGTCCGCGGTAATGTCTGGGAAAATGCTTTTAAAACAGATGTTTTTGTTCCTCCAATCGAGAAGAATTACTCTTTTGGTTACGCCACTGCTATCGGTCTAGCTCTCCACAACACCGTATAAATTATGACAAATCTTATCCCACAAACAGCCAAGCATGAAGTTGCCAAAGAGTATTGGACTCGTGTGGTTTCAATTTGGGTATTTATCCTAAGTGGGATATTCATCATTGCTGGAGTACTATTAATTCCTGTTAATGTCATTATTAATAATCGAATAGACATCTACTCTGGTCCAGCCCAAGAAGCAGTCAAGGATGTGACCGAGTATGATTTATCTTCCTCTGTCCTCATCAAGTCTAGTGCCCGGGCTGGACTTATAATGAAACTGGATGAAAAAGACCGCTTTTCAAGGATAGTCAAACTAATCGAGTCTCTCACAAACCCCGGGGTAAAGATTGATAATTTTGACTTCAGTCGTACCGACACTGGTATCTCCCCGATTGCTATCAGTGGTCATGCTGATACCAGACAGACCTTGGCTGAGTTTAGGGAAATATTACTGAGTAGTGGTGAAATCGAAGATGTCTTACTACCCATCTCTAACCTTGCCCGTGATAAAGATATTACCTTTAATGTGACCGTAACCATGAAGGATACTAAATAAATATGTCAAACTCACGTACAAAAAAAGTATTTATTTTTTCACTACTGGTACTTAGTATTACGATTGGTGCTTTCGGATTTTTAGTCTACCAAATACACACTAAAGGCAGTCAAATCGAAGAGTACTTAGCCATTATGAGTGAGCACACCGCTCAAGAAACATCGTTTATTAGAGTAAGAAAACTTATTCAAGAAACTGAAGCCGACAGAAAAATAGTGGACACTGCCTTCTTTAAAGACGAAAGCGACAGCATCAACTTCCTAGGCGAAATTGAATCCCTGGCTAAATCAATTGGATAGAATTAGAAACTGAAAATTTGGGCAAAGTAATAGGGTCTGACAAAAAGACCGAATATATTAAAATAGTTTTTAACTTCCAAGGCAAAAAAGACGATGTTCTGGGCTTTACTAAACTCATAGAGAATCTACCTTACCATTCTTGGATTGACACCCTTACCCTTAGGAATGTGATTGATAATGTTTGGGAAGGACACCTGACTTTATTCATTACTATTACACCATCATGATAGATAAAAAAATGATTAAAAAAATAGTAAACGATATCCTTAGACAAAAGGGTGGTTTGAAGGACCATAAAATCATGCACCCGACTCGGGAATGGTTTATTGGTTGGTCAGTGGCTATAGTACTACTAATTGGCTTTGGCATTTGGTGTCAGTCTATATTGGCAATACGATCATCACAACAACGAAAACAACACCACTGAAAACACACCTCTCATGATATATAAAGAGAGTGAAGTCAAACGTGCTATAGATAGTCTGGAATTAAGAAAAACCGAATATGCCACAGTTAAAGCTTCACTCATGAGAGAAAATCCTGTGACACCAAACCCTACAGAGACTAGCGATCCGTTAGTTGAAAGGGAGTCGGAAATCATAGAAAGTGAGGACTCAGAAGCCGAGATAAAAGAAGAACCAGCGGAAGAAACTCCTCCTGAAGATATCATTGTTTCACCATCCTTTAGGATAACTAAATAAAAACCGCGCCGGGCAAAGCCCGGCGGTTTTGTTTATATTTTCTAATATAGCTACTGCTTGTTTGCTACCAAAACAAAAGACAGAGCCACCATGTCATCAATCACATTGTCGGCTAGGTTATCAAAGATTGACCCAGACCCAGAAGTAATTCCCCACTTAGTTCGATCAAACTCAAAATTAGCTTCCGCGACCAAGCTACCTGCTTCATCTAGATAAACACTAGCGGGAAAGCTAATTTCATTCGTCACACCTTTCATGGTCAAATCTCCAGTAACCAGATAATTTCCTCCTGAGTTACTCATTTCCGCTTGAGTAATAACAAACGAGGCTTCGGGGAACTGGCCCACATTAAACCATCCCTCCCCCTTTAAGTGTCCTTCAAGAGCCGACTCCCTTCCCGGCTTAGTAGGAGTATCGGAAACCGACAAGGTATTCATGTCGATAGTAAAGTTACCTGACACCTCTTCTCCGGTAATTTCAATTTGTCCGTCACTAACAGCCAAGAAACCTTTATTAACGTAGCCATCAATCAACGGCTTTTTACCCGCCCAATTAACCTTGCTTTCTTCTGTTTCAACCACGTAAACTCCCTTCTACCTGAGTCATTTCACCCATTACTTCACTCGTTTCAGTTCCAGTCATTTCAGACGTCTGCACTTTAGTATCATTCCCCATTTCACCTGGTGACCAGAGGGAGAAAGCCACGAGGGCCAGTACAATTACAACACCAATAGATAACAACGTTTTCATAAGAATTCAAATTAACCCCACTAACAATTAACTCCTAACAGTTTAACAATTATTGGCGTTCGTGACTAATTTGGAGTCTTGGCCAGGAAGTTCAGTTTTTCAATGATGCAGTGAACATAGGAGAGTCTGGATGGGATAAGTTGGTTTGAAACAGTTATTTAATTAAACTCAAATCACCATTTATCACTTGCAGGTTCATGGCTTCAAGTTCATCACTGTAGGAAACTACCGGCAGTGGATTTAACACAAACATCTTTTTACCTAATACGTGGGCAAATCCCATTTCAAGGAAAGTGTTCCCGCCTATATAATTTTCCTACCATCTTTCTCAGCATTTATTACTAGGACATAATCACTATCAGCAATTTTTTTGTAATAGCGAGTAATTAAATCCATATCTTTTTTATCACTAGCCCTCTCACTTTTACTCAGATGTTTATAATCATTATCTATGTATTGTTGTACGCCCAAAGGAATTTCTATCTCAAAGCCCAAATTCTCCAATTTTTCTAATTGGTAATACCTTATCTGAAACTGTGATTGAACAACAGATTATGATTTTCATTCTGTGATTATATCAAAAGTTAAGAAACACCCCTAAAAGGTAGTTTGTAAAAGGGCTACAAACTAAGACTATATTATGTGGTGCTCTCGCCAGGGTAATCTTCCTCATGGGACGGCAGCCGTCACTGCTTCTGCTCCGTGCGATATACAGTTTTCGATTCCTGGACGAAGACTCCGGCTCTTCGAGCTACAAAAATAAACACCCCATATTATTGGGAGTGTTTATTTGTGCTCTCGCCAGGAATCGAACCTGGAGCGCTGGTACCGCAAACCAGCATTTTATCCATTAAACTACGAGAGCTTTTAATACATCAAAACTCGTCGGAGCATCATACCTTAAAATCCAAATATTTCCAGTATTTTCACGAACAGTGGTTCTTCCAAATGCTCTTCCGGTAATCGATCTTTAAGGATGTCTTCAATGTCATCAATATTGTCTGGTGGTAGCGGTATTACCAACAGGGGCATAAAGTGACGCTTTGATTGGACTAGAAGTTGTGGACCCTTAGGATCATCTTCATCAATCGAATAAGCTTCGCCGGATACGGGTACACCTCCTCATTAATTCTAATTCCTCTAACCGTAACGGCGTAAGGGATAATGGCTGGTCGCTTAGACACTGAAATGGCCAGGGCCAAGCCCGAAATACCCATTAGTAACGCAAAGAGGGTGTTTCCAAACATTATCGCTGACAAAACAATCGCGATAAATATAATAGTGAAAGCAAAAAACCAATCCCCTCCCTTTTCTGTATGATTATGCTCTGGGGCTTCCCAGGTAATAGCGCGTGGTGATTGTTCCATTTGATTTAAATTGTATCATAGGTGTTATGTACAATTTCGGCTTAATTTGCTAGTATCTGTTGCTAACGGGAATACTCGGAAAATAGAAACTGATGCGGAGGGATGGCTGAGTGGTTGAAGGCGGCAGTCTTGAAAACTGTTAAGGGTGAAAGCTCTTCGAGGGTTCGAATCCCTCTCCCTCCGCAGCGGTTTTTATTTTACTAAAACATAACCCTACAACACCAAAACCGCGCCTTCAGGCGCGGTTTTTGTTTTTTGTTACTTTATAACTTATCCTTTAGTCGACAATTAACTTTACGTCTGACTTAAAGTGTTGAGCAGGTACTGCTCGCCAATTTTGGTTTGGAGCAGTGGCACTATTGGCAAAGTTAATACCGAGTAGTTGTAGTCTAGCTAAGCTAGTGGCTACACCTGGTTGATAGCTCACCTCCAAAGTGAATTTCTTAGTCTCTCCCTTATTAAGTCGGTAGTAATCTCCTGACAACTTAGCATTTGAATCGAGGATAGCGACACCAAGGGCGGGGATGGTATTACCGAGTTCATCTTTAAGGGAATATTCGATAGCACTATTAACTCCGACCGGAATGTATACCTCCTGTCCGAACGCTGTCACACTCAGTTCCATCATATATGTAGCGTAGTCATTCAGTGCCCCATTTACTGCAGTGACGGTACTAGTAACTGAGGTCGCCTTTACTGAAATACCTTTAGTACTCAGAGTATGCTCTTCGCTAGAAGCTCTCCCTGAAAGCTTACTACCAGTCAGCTTACTAGCTCCTTCAGCGACAATACTGGACACATTTACTTCACTCGTGATGGTGGCATTTTCAAACTCGGGCAAAAGTTTATAGAATTCTACTTCTACTTCAACGGTTATCCTGTCACCACCATCAATAATGAAATCATTTCGACTGAGGTCAAAGACAACATTGTTGGTGACTCCATCTGTGATAGTTTTTTTCGTGTAGGTTTTTCCTAGAGCTTTCAGTCTGATGTCTCGCATGAAGGTGTTCACTGTTCCAGTACTGACAGTTAGTGAAATCGGCAATTTTCTGAGTTCAATATCATGAGTACTGTCGTCAGTATCGATATCGAAGGCAAACACCTTGATAAATCCCGTCTTACTATCGTCTTTTAGTTCAAAAGTAGTAGCGTCTGGGTCTGCGTCTGAACGCTTAACGATCAGTTCGTCAGTACTACCAGCCTTATCAATACTGACAGTGACGTAATCAGCCGTATCACCCAAGTAGACATTTGCATTAGCTGCGTCTACACCTCTAATTCCGTTGTTAGGGACGAAGATGTTCCAAATTTCACCATCATCAGTACCCTTAATACTTTTTTGCGTGGTAACCTTCACCGTCAGTTCGACTTCTTTATTTTCTTTTACCAAATAATCGAGCCCTGACATTCTTAGAGTATAGCCACTTATTTGCTTATCTTCTTTCCAGTTAGACTTTTTACTACCATCAACTTTAGCTAATCTGGTGTTACCTTCCCAGACTGACACTTCAGTAAAGGTATCCCAAGGATCGTCTTCATTGTTAGCTAAATCTGGTGAAAAACCTAAATCAAAACGATTTACCTTTACATCACCATAACGACCAACGAAAGAAAGTTCTAGTACTGACTTATTTTGCTGTCCTTCTTCTAGATTAGTATCATCACCATTCTTAACCTGAAACTTTTCTAGCTCACCCTCCCCTTTTAGAACGACTTTTGTATCATCCTTTGGAGTGGTGACAGTAGTAGTTGGAGTGGTGTTATTAACTGGCGTAGTTACGACCGTCGGCACACATAGAGCATTAGCCTTTGCTCTGGTCAGTGGTCCAAAATTTCCGGCACTAGGACTAACTCCTTGTGCAAGCTGAAAGGCAGCTACTGCACTACGAGTCTGTTCACCATAATAGCCAGTTGCCCCAGCTGGGATGACATGACCTCGACTGAGTAAAAACTTCTGTAGAGTAGTGACTCCAGTACCTGAATCACCTAAGGTTAGATTCGTCAGAAACGGACTACAAGTCGTGGCCGGCGCACTGTCTACCACCTTCTTTAAGGAATTAATCTGGGCCAACAAAGCTTGAATCTGCGCCTGCAAATCAGTCATGCTAACCGCCTCCGCTCTTTGTAGAGGTACAGTCGCAGTCACCATAGTCACAGCCATGATTCCCCCTAAAACACTTTTTTTAATAAAACTATTCATATACATTTATTTTTTTAATATCTTTTTAACAGCGTTAAGGGACACTTAATTAGTATCGACTCTTTGCTTAACTATATAGACACGGCTCGTGCAAAAATCTCACACTGCCTGACAATTGTGAGATTTTCTCGTATGCTGTGTCTATACCTATGAATAAACCCTTAAGTTTATTTGAGAATCTCTATGACAAGTATGCCGATGGAATATTTCGGTACTTGTTTTTTAAACTTGGTGACAGAGAAAGAGCTAAGGAGTTAACCCAAGATGTTTTTTTGAAAGCTTGGCAAAGCTTAGTTAGTGGTACAGACATCAAGTACGAGAAGGCTTTCTTATATAAAATAGCCCACAATTTGTTCATAAATGAAATTAGGACCAACCGCAGTAAATACTCGCTCGAGGAAATGACAGACACTGGTTATGAACCAGTTGACCCCAAAACCAATAGCGAGAATGAGGCTAACCATAATGAACTTCTAGCCAAACTAAATCAAATCAATGAATCCTATCGAACTGTTCTTATCATGAGGTATATTGAAGACTTACCGGTAAAGGATATTGCGGTCATCCTCGAAGAGAAGGAAACCAACATATCCATGCGCATTAAAAGAGGTCTGGAGGCACTCAAGAAAATTTACGAAACATCAACATGAAAATAGACATAGAAGAAAAACTAAAAACCGGAAAGGACCTACAACTCAGTGTCGAAGAAAAGACTTCTATGAAGGCGTTTTTACTTAGTCAGGCCACTTTGTCTTTGAATCAAACTCCGCAACCATCACCATATTCAATCTTTTCTACTTGGCAACTAAGAGCTTTCTCTGGCGCTTTTGCTGTGTTTGTCATTTTCTTTAGCACCGGGTATTTAGCACAGGGCAGTTTACCAGGAGATACGCTTTACCCGGTTAAAGTAAACGTGATTGAAGAAATTATAGCCTTAACTCATCTCGAACCTACTGACAAAGTTGGTTTTGAGATTGAACGTCTTAACACTCGCCTTGAAGAATTAACCCTAGTATCTGCCAACCAAAGCGAACCTGTCGACCTCACCTTTTTTGCCGAACAAGTAAGTGAACATGTGTCCGAAGCTGTCTCTATATTAAATGCTGTAGAAAACACTGACGCGGAAACGGCAGAAAATAAAATCTCCCTCCTATCAAAACTTAATGACGTTACCCAAAAGCACGAGGATGCTTTAGATGACACAGACGCCAACCCTATGCTTGTTGAAAAAATCGGCGAATCTTCTAACCTAACTGAAACCACTCTCACTAACGAAGTCGATGACTATTTGGAAACCGAGGGACCTGAAACCTCTTCGCAGTACTTAAGTGAGGCAGTGAATTTTATAACAGATAATTTGGACCGATTGGAAACTAGTGATCAAGATAATATCGAAAAACAACTCCAAGACGTCAACGAAGCTATCACTGACGGTGATATGGCGGAAGCTATCATTACTATCCTCGAAGCAAAAAATTATCTACAAATAGACAGTTAATTAGAAAACAAAAAAGCTGGGGATGGGTACCCAGCTTTTTCACACATGCGGTATATAAGAACTTATCCCCGCACCACCCGCCAATACGGGAGCAGGGAGACCAGGCCATCAAGCCAGAGTACTCCGCTACTACGAGCCTTAAGGCACCAATCAGAGAACCTCTCCAGCCGAGTTTCGACGGTCAGGGTTTTGTCCTCCCAGAGAGAAGTGAGCTCTTTCCGCAATTGCTGAACAAGCTCGCGACTAGTAGCAGGCACATCTTTGACCAAGGCGTCAAACTGCCGTAGCAATTCGAATCGCATTACCACCACTACACGCACTGTCTCCTCTGGCGTGTTCGTATGATGCGCAATTTGCACTCGTGGTGCTAAATGCTTCCTATTTACCTTTGCCAAACGAAGGAGTTCAAGGAACCGGATGTATAACCACCCGATATCAAACTCATACCACTCCACTGACAACTTGGCAGAAGCCGGGTAGGTATGATGGTTGTTGTGAAGCTCCTCTCCACCAATCAAGATTCCCAAAGGAAAAATGTTCCTCGACTCATCCGGTGGAGAAAAAGTCCGCTGACCCCAGTAGTGTCCCACCCCGTTAACCACGCCCGCCGCTAGGACCGGAATCCAGGCCATCTGTACCGCCCAGACAGTTAACCCTAGTACTCCAAAAAGGAAAACGTTGATAAACAGGAGAATGGTTACTCCCAACTTTGGGTATCGACTATAGAGATTTCTCTCAAGCCAGTCATAAGGAGCACCATAACCATACCTGATCATAGTCTCCTCGTTTTTCGCCTCGGCCCGGTAGAGTTCCGCCCCCTGCCAGAACACTTTCTTTATGCCGTGAGCAACTGGACTATGCGGATCTTCTTCCGTCTCGCACTTGGCGTGATGCTTACGGTGGATAGATTGCCACACCTTTGTAAGCATACCGGTATGAACCCACAACCAGAAGCGGAAAAAGTGCTCTGGTACTGCCTGGAGTTTAAGCGCAATATGCGCTTGACTCCGATGTAGGTAGATAGTGACAGAAACAATGGTAATATGCGTCGTCACCAATGTATAAAGAACGATCCACCAAGAGGACCAATCCAAGAAACCATGGATTAAGAAATCAATGACACTCATGACGAGCTCCTCCCAAGAATTGATGAACTAACCTACCGGCGAGTATAGCAAAAAATGGTTATAAATGCAGATTTGGCATCTTTCAGATCCTTGACTGTCATACTATCTTAAGAACTAGAAGCTTAGGCTAATGAATACCACAATTAATTTCGAAATTAATTGTGGTATTCAAAATAAAAAACCGCGCCTTCAGGCGCGGTTTTTTATGTCTGCTTTATAAAGCTAAATGATTACTTCTTTCCTTCAGTTGCTTTTACCCGAGCGGTTAGACGAGACTTCTTGCGAGAAGCAGTGTTGTCTTTGATGACTCCACGCTTAGCAGCTTTGTCGATAGCCTGGTAAGCCTTTGGCAAAAGTTCCTTAGCCTTCTTTGCATCTCCAGCTGTTACAGCTTTATTTACACTCTTAACAACATCACTCATCACGTTCTTACGACGAATGTTAAAAATTCTTTTCTTCTCTGATTGGCGATTCGCCTTTTCTGCTCCTTTAGTTATCGGCATATGATTTTTTTATGTGTCAGCACTATACGGTATTGAAATCAAAAAAGCAAGGTGTTTTCATTAATTGGCCCAACTGGGGTAGAATAGTGAAATACTTATGATCCGTTCCCTAGAAGGCACCATAGTAGCTCAAACTGACAACAGCTTGGTTGTCACTGTCCATAATATTGGTTATTTGGTCTACACCAACGCAAGTCAACACACCTTTGTAGTCGGCGACTCAGTATTGCTTCATACTTATTTGGCCGTCAGAGAGACGGCGCTGGACCTTTACGGCTTTATCGAAGAAAAAGAACTACGTTATTTTGAACTTCTAATCACTATTCCCAAAATCGGACCTAAGTCTGCCCTACAAATACTTAGTCAGGCTAGCCCCGACCTCTTAGCGACGGCTATTTTACTCCAAGATGCCGAACATCTACACAAAGTCTCAGGCATCGGCAAAAAAACTGCTAGCAATATTGTGACCCACCTTGAAGGTAAGATAGACAATACCATCACACCAGATATCGAAAGTATCTCAAGCCAAGGTAGCTTAACCACTGCCCAGACTGACGCTATCGACGCCCTCATCACCTTAGGTTATGACCAAAAGGAAGCTCGTAATTTTGTTCTAAAACAAGACCCTTCCCTTGACGCTAAGACACTTATTCAGTCTGTTCTTAAGCAAATACCGATTTCATAACCCCATTAACTTTAAGTTTTGGCAAAAGGTAGGAATGTCCGTATACTAAAGTAATGATAGCCAAATTAAAGTCTTTAATACCACGAAAAATCCTCGACGTTGTCCGTCCGCCTTATCATTTGGCTTTAGCCTACACAGCTGCTAAATGGTATAAAAACCCGTCTCGGGAAATCATGGTTATCGCTGTCACAGGCACCAAAGGTAAGTCTTCGGTGACTGAGATCATGACGCGAATCCTTGAAGCTAACGGACACAAAGTTGCTTCCCTGTCTACTATCCAATTTAAGATTGGCGATGAAAGAGAGCGGAATCTATTTAAGATGACCATGCCGGGCCGTTTCTTCGTCCAGAGTTTTTTACGTCGAGCGGTGACAGCTGGCTGTACTCACGCGGTTATCGAGATGACTTCAGAAGGCGCGAAACAATTTCGACACCAGTTTATTGAAATGGACGCTCTTATCTTCACCAACCTGACACCAGAACACATCGAGTCTCATGGTTCTTTTGAAAAATACAAAAAGGCTAAATTGTCTATCGCTAAAAGACTTGAGCAGTCCATTAAAAGACCGCGCTACCTAGTAGTAAATGTCGACGACGAACACGGACAAGATTTTCTGGATTTCAAAGTCGAACACCCTCTTCCCTACAGTCTTAAAAATATGTCCCTGCATTCACTACACCGTGACAGTGTGAGTCTAGTCTTTGGCGACGTCACTATCCGAGTACCACTCATCGGGCTTTTCAACGTCTACAATATCTTAGCGGCCATCACTTTGGCTCGAGCGCTTAATATTTCTTTCCAAACCATCGACAAGGCCTTACGTGATTTTCCACCTATTTCTGGACGAGTAGAAAAGTTCACTCCACAAAAGAGTGCCCCTAAACAACTAACAGCCGTAGTGGACTACGCTCATACTCCAGACTCTTTAGAAAAACTTTACCAGGCCTTCCCTAATACTAAGAAAGTTTGTGTCCTTGGTAACACTGGCGGTGGCAGAGACACTTGGAAAAGACCAGAAATGGGCGCTTTAGCCGACAAGTACTGTGACTATATAATCCTCACCAATGAAGATCCGTACGACGAAGACCCAAAACAAATAATTGACCAGATGGCTAGAGGAATAGCTGATACTAGTAAACTAGAAATTATTCTTGACCGTAGGCTCGCGATTCGTAAAGCTCTAGAGGTAGTACCTTTTGGTGGCCATGTTCTTATCTCTGGTAAAGGAACTGATCCATACATCATGGGTCCACATGGGCAAAAGACTGTTTGGAGCGACGCCGCAGTCGTCCAGGAAGAACTCGACCGTCTAGCTAAAACTCCACTAGCTTAACCTGCCAACTTTCTCCGCTGGCAAACACTTCTGGCTCTACCTTGAGACCATTTTCTGTGTAGAGGGCACCTGAGATTTTATTGCCGGCCGACACTATCGGCACATTATTCCAAACGGCCTGCACCTTGAGCATGGTATCGAACTGATGCCATAGTGTATATGGATTATTAAACCAAGCGTGTGACACCGGATGAGCAATAAACGGTAATGCTCGTTCTCGAGTTAACTTAAATACTCCTAAAGGATCAGCGGTAGCAAAACAAAACAAAACTCCTGGCACATGACTAGGTAAAGCGGACTGTGAGAATAAGGGACCCGGTCTATAAAGTACTCGACTATCGATATCTTTGGCCGTTTCAGATAAACCAAATAAATTCATAACTGCTGTGGAAATTTTTGGCATGTATTCTCCTTGTGGTACCAAGTATTGTTTGTCTACTCCATAAGCTGTCTTGGCCTGTCCGTCGTAGATAGTTGCTCGCAAAGTAACCACTCCGCCCGGCATCGGTGTCCGACCCGCTTCAATGACCACGGCCTCTGTGTCGGCATGATCGAAGCGAAATATTGAATAAGCCGAAAGGGGTGATAATCTGGCGTCTATATATCGTGAATCCTCAGACATCACTACATAATCAACTTCTGCTTCCAAGGCAGTTTTTAGGGCTTCACGCATTTGCTTAGCATGATATTCCGCCCTATCTGAGCGAGACGAATATTCTCGACCACTAAAATTTGTATCAACAATGGCTACTTTAATTTTATTAACTGAATTATCAATCGGTTTTGGATCGATAAGGAAGCCAGAAATCCAAACAACCAGCAAAACTATTCCTATGATTTGAACTCTCTTGGTAAAACCGTCATTTGTTAAAATTTGCCAGAGTCCAACTCCCAAGAAAACCGTTACTAGAGTAAGGGTAAAAACTCCACCGAAATTGGCTATCTGCAAAAGCCAAGGATGCTCGGCCAGGAGATACCCAATATAACCAAAACTAAATACCCCATTTAAAGTTCCCCCTTCTCCAAGAGAAAACAACGTGAATAGATATGAGCCAGTTATCTCAAATAAAAGCCAGAAAAATGGGAGTGTCAAAATAAAAAACTTTTTGGAAAAATTTTTATATAGAAATGAACAAATTAAGGCAAAAAATAGACCAGCCAATCCGATAGATACGCCAACGTATGACCAGTACATAAAAATTACTAACAGGCCTGAGTAACCAATATCTAAATCAAAGACACTAATCGGGTAAACTGACCAAAACCAACTGATAGCGAATAAAGTTTTACTTGTCCAGGCCATCAAACCGCCGATCGCTAGTACTTTATATTTATCACTTAATGTCACTAACCAAACAAAACTAGCAACCCCAAAGATAACCACCACCCAAAGAGTCGGTACCAAAAAACCGATTCCTAAACATAAGCCACTAAGCAAATACCCGAGAAGTATTTTTTTATCCGACAAAGTCTTTCCGATTCGGAACATAACTTACTTATGATACAACACAATTCCTACCGTTACTGATACATTCAAAGATTCTTTACTCCCCAGCATTGGTAGTTCAAGAACCTCATCAACACTTTCGAGCACCTCTTTAGACAGACCTTCAGTCTCACTACCAAAAATATAAGCAACCGACTCTGGCACCACAAAGTCATAAAGCTGGGTGGAATTTTCTGCTTGCTCAACCGCCACTACCTTTACGCCATTTGCTTGCAAGGATTCTATTAACGCCAGAATGTCATCATTCTTTTCCCAAGGTATCGCCTGCTCCGCTCCCAGTGCGGTTTTACTTATCTCTGGCACAGACCGACCAAAACGGTCTTTAGGCGCTGGTGTATAACCAACCAAATAGATCTTTCTTACTCCCGCTCCATCAGCAGTACGAAATATCGCTCCAACATTATAGTGACTGCGAATGTTGTGTAGTATCACCTGTTTCATGTTTGCTAGACTACCAGAGAATCTTACTTGAATCTATTTTATTTCACCGACGGCTGTATTTTTACTTTTGATTTATCTATATAATGTGGTATATTGCCACCACTTCCATGCGGCCACAACTCACCTCGGTACGCGTAAACAGTACCCCATACTGTTTACCCTTATTAAGGAGAGATACGTATTGAAGTTTGATAAATACGCCTATAGCTCACCTCGGTACGCGTAAACAGTACCCCATACTGTTTACCCTTATTAAGGAGAGATACGTATTACAATCTAATATCTGCGCCTATAGCTCAGCCGGTAGAGCAGCTCCCTTTTAAGGAGAAGGTCCTAGGTTCGATCCCTAGTGGGCGCACCACGTAGCGAGACCTATCGAGAGGGGTTAATACCCCATCAATCTCAGCAAGTCTAGCAAACTAACAAGACCACTCAATTGAGTGGTCTTGTTAGTTTGCGTGCATACCGCTATTACTTCACCTCAAAGTTGAACATCATGCCTGAGTGCAGGTGTTCAGCGATGTGACAGTGAGCCATCCAGTTGCCTGGGTTACTCATATCAACAAGAATATCTACAGTCTGACCCTTTGGAATCAACACCGTGTCTTTCCACTGCATGTTTTCATTGAGTTCACCGTCTTCTGCCAAGACAACAAACCGTTGACCGTGGAAGTGAAGAGGATGCTGCATAGGATGCATACCTTTTTCGTCATTGTAGACACGCACCTTCACTAAGTCTCCAGTCTTGAATGACCAATCAATCTCGTCGTTCTTTGCTCCTGTGTCAGTGTCTTCAATAACCCATTCGATATTTTCGTCAGAACTCATATTGTTCATCATGGCCATATCGTCTTCCCATTCAATACCATCCTCGCCGTGTTCTTCTTCCTCTTCTTCAGATCCTTCTAGATACGGTTCACAGCCAGCCATTTCCGGCATCATCTTGCAGTGCTCACGCATCATATCGTCATCAGCATTTCCGCCCATCATACCCATACCTGATCCACCACCGTTCATATCATTCATCATTCCGCTCATCATGCCTTTCATTTCTATATCGAGACGAAGATTTTTGTCAGGTGTTTTAGATAATAACGATGCAACATCAGATCGAATATCAGTATAGTCAGCAACGTTAGAACGCAAGGTCATGAATTCTGCTTTCTTATTTGTACCAGAAGCTTCTACGGTGACTGTACCAATAGTTTCTCCACGATGATCAATTGCGTACGTTCCTGGCGTATCGTAATACAGCTCAATTACATATCGTTCAGCTGTTCCTATAGTCTGATGCTCGATTATCTCTTCTTTTTCAATTCGCCCCACATCTCCACCGACAAGCTTCATGAGTGCACCTTCAAACTCTAACTGGAAGGTTCGAGTGTTTGCAACGTTAGTGATATACGCCCGTGTTATTTCTCCTTGTTTAACGGTAAAGTTATAGTCTTCTTTGTCATTAATGAGCAATGTGTCACCAAAGCGGCCCATGAGAGTGTTAGTCACTACTCCTTCGGTAAAGTCTCCGTCTTCAAGAATGTCATCAACTATTAGATATTCTTCTTGATCAGCCTCATTCCAGTACCCATCTTCTTCTACAATCATGTTTCCGTAGAGACCCACTTCTTGCTGGTAGTCTTCACGTACGTGTGGGTGGTACCAAAATACGCCCGTATCAGGGAACTCAAGTTCATACGAGAAACTTTCTCCGACTGCAATGGCTGGAGTAATCGGTACTGCACCGTCCATCTGCCAATCTCCGCGTAAGCCGTGTGAGTGCAGTGATGTCTGCATGTCTATGTTGTTGATAAAGTTGACGGTCACTTTTGCACCCTTTTGCACCTTCAGTACTGGGCCAGGAATCTGACCGTTATACGCCAACCGCTTTACAGTTCGATTACCGACTTCTTGCTTCACAATTGAAGCAGTAAGATTAAATGTATCGCCATCATTGAGTTCAACCACTTGAGTTGGCTGTACTTCTGGTACATTCGCATCGTGCAAGATTGCTAAATTGTCTTCTTCAGGAATATTTTGTCCCATCATCATGCCGTCCATGTTCATCCTCATCATGTTTGGAGTACTGGTATACCAAAACACCCCACCAATAAGGAGCAAGAACGCACCTATGCTTAATATGTATTTCATATTTAGATAGTTAGATAAGGTGACATCTCTCCATCAGCTGATAATTGATAAACTTCATACGGAGCTGTTTTTTTGCCTGGCATACCTGGGGTACCAATTGGCATTCCCGGTAATCCAATGCCAGCAATGTCAGGTTGTTCAGTCAGTAGTTTCTCAATGGCTTCTAGTGGCACATGACCTTCTACTACGTAATCACCAATGATAGACGTGTGACAGCTCTCTCCACCCAGAGGAATATTGTTTGATTGTTTAATAGTGTTAAGCTCATTTGTTTCTTCAATCGTGACATCAAAGCCAGCTGCTTCGAGTGCCGCTGTGTGACCACTACAACAGCCGCAATTCGGACTCTTGTATAAGGTGACTGACTGACCTTCACCAAAGTTTGCGACCGCTAAGTCTGGCTCGTAGGTGAGGTTGTTTTGACCAAAGGAAACTAAACCTGTGACAGCAACCGCTACCAACGCTATTACTGGTATCGTGATGAAGTTTTTTCTCTTGGTGATGACTCCATAGCTGAGCACACTTATAGCCAGAGCAGCTAAAAGTATGGCGACAACAGTCATCGGTTCTTGGTACCACGCCGTGGTGATATGTAGTTCTTCCTCGTGAGCGAGAATAATCGATGGTGCAAAAAGAATTGCACCAAGAAAGTATGTTTTTTGCATGTTTATTTACTTTTCTAAGCTACTAAATGAGCGATTTAAATCGCAATATTCGGTAGCTAAAAAAGTTTTGGGTGAAGAATACCATTAGAAAATAGTTCCTGTAGTGGACGATATGAAAAGGAGTACGTCCGAGTACGAAACACATTGAGTTGGATGGGTATCAGTTTTCTTTTTGCACCCAATAAAAAAGGTGCTGTTGAAACAACCAAAGCAATCGCACCCGCAGCTAATACAAGCGTGACGATGGTTGGAACGACTGAAACAAAAGCATCTTTCCACGCCCCAATATGGTCAGCGATATTCATCGGGCAAATCACTTCACCTCGTTCCATAAACAGACAATCTGACATGCCACCAGCCATATCCATGCCTACAGACATATGGAACAAGCTAACGAACATGGCGCCGATAAAAACTGTGAGTACGCTAATACAGACTATTTTCTTAGCTGTTTGTTGTACAAATGTAAACATACGTTATGTCTGTTATTTTAACCTAAATCTATTCGTTTGAGGAGCATGGCATTGGCTACTACAATCACCGTTGATAAACTCATCACAAACGCCCCGATTTCAGGCCGTAAGAAGAAGCCCCAGTACGCAAACACGCCAGCAGCAGCTGGAATAGCGACAACGTTATACCCCAGCGCCCACACAAGATTTTGGATCATTTTGCTATACACTTTCTTGGCTAATGTAATCAGTCGAACAATGTCTTCGGGATTGTTGCGAGTCAGTACCACATCACCCGCTTCAACTGCCACATCAGTTCCTGCACCAATGGCAATTCCCGCATTTGCTTGGGTCAGTGCAGGTGCATCATTTACACCGTCGCCAACCATCAATACAATTGAGCCATCATTTTGCAATTCCTTAATGTGTTCGTATTTATCTTCTGGCAACACTTCGGCAAAGTAGGTATCAATACCAAGTTCTTCGGCTACACTTTTAGCTACTTGGATATTGTCTCCCGTTAACATCGCTACTTTCACACCCATTACATGCAACCGGTTAACTGCTTCAAATGACTCTGGTTTGATGGCATCAGACAGAGCGACTAGACCAAGCACCTTAGTTCCGTCAGCTATCAAGATGGTCGTTTTGCCTTTCTTAGACAGAGTTTTATATTCGGCTTCAGCACCATCAAGATTGATGTTCATCTCAGACATGAGGGCCTTATTACCAACCACATACCTTTTTCCATCAAGTTCGGCAGTGATACCTTTCCCAGCTACATTCTTAAAGGCTGAAATATTAGAGAGTGCGACTTTAGAATCTTTAGCATGCTTCACAATAGACTCACCGATAATATGTGAAGAATGTTGTTCAAGCGAAGCGGCAATGTGTAAAATGTCTTCCTTAGAAAGACTGCTGGTCGCAACAATATCAGTCACCCCAAACTGACCAGTTGTAAGCGTGCCAGTCTTATCAAAAACCACGTAGTCAGCTTTCCGAATGACCTCAATCTTCGCTAGGTTCTTGATGAAGAAACCATTTTTCACTGCTAGTGATGTCGTGATGGTGGTCACAGTTGGAATAGCCAAACCCAGTGCGTGCGGACAAGCAATTACCAATACCGTAATAGCGAGAGTAACCGCAAACACAAACGTCTCGCCTAGCAAGAATGTCCAAACCAAAATAGTTAACAGCGCAGTAATACCAGCCACAAATGTAAGTACGGCAGCTGCTTTGTCGGCAATTCGTTGCGAGTTTGGTTTGGTCTGTTGGGCCTGGGCGATTAAGGTTTGAATTTGTCCAATGGTAGAGTGTTCACCAACTCGGGTAAGTGTAATGGTGAGTGAGCCATCAAGACAGATAGCACCAGCGACTACTTCCGCACCGACGGTTTTTTCAACTGGCTTTGATTCACCGCTAATCAGGGCTTCGTCTATATTGGCAGAACCTTCTTGTATCAAACCATCAGCTGGAATCTTCTCACCTGGTTTCACTAAAACAATATCGCCTTTAACCAACTCTGCAATGTTTACGTCAACTTCTTGTCCGTCAACCAGTTTGTGTGCCTGTTTTGGTAAAAGCTTAGCAACTTCAGCAAGGGCATCACCAGCTGCTGCTCCAGACTTTGCTTCAAGGTAATGCCCAAAGAGAAGCACCCAAATCAAAGTTGAAATTTCCAAGTAGAAATCTGCTTCGAGACTCGGAATAAATGTAGCAGCTACCGAAAAGAGATATCCTGAGGCAACCGCGATTGAAACCAACGTCATCATGCCATACGCCCTGGCTTTTATTTCATGCCACGCATGCTGGAAAAAGATAAGCGAGAAACCAAAAATAATTGTAGCTATACCAAAACCGATCCACTTGCTCAGAATGAATGAGTCCAAACCGATAGCCTCCATTATCATTTCGTTAGCAAAGACTAACGGAATGAGCAGAAAGGTAACGATCCAAAACCGCTTTAAAAAAGTACCAGCTGAGCCGTGACCCATTCCAGGACTTCCGTGACTATGACAATCATGTGAGTGTTTCATAGCTATTTATTAAACTTAGCTAATTTATATACCGATAAAATTTCTTGAGTAGCTTTTTTATGTTGCCCCTTCCTCATCTGTTCAATCACGTGAGTTGAAAGATGATTTTCCATCATTAAATCTTCAACTGATCCTAGAGAATGACGAACAGCAGAGGACTGGGTAATAACATCAACACAATACTTCTCTTTCTCAACCATTTTTTGTAACCCACGAACCTGACCTTCAATGATTTTAAGTCTTTTGATGACTTTTTTCTTAATGTCCTGTTTCATATTTCAATGATACCCCCAGGGGGTCTCTTAGTCAATCGCGTTTCAAATTTACATATAATAAATTATTGCCTGTGTTGATATTTTATCTTGCTTTTAAAGCGAATAAGAGTATAGTTCGTACATGCGAACACCTTCGGGTACTCCTCCGTCGATATCATCGACCAAAGAAGACTATATTAGAGCGATATATATTATCCAAAAAGCAACGGGTGAAGCTGGGGTGACACATATTGCTGAACGTCTCAAGCTCAGTAAATCAACTGTTTCAGAGCGAGTGAAAGAATTAGTTAGAGATGGTTTTGTAGTTGCTGAAATCTACGGTCAAATTACTTTGACAGCAAAAGGTTTGGGCGCGGCTCAGAAACTAACTTATAAACACAGGATTATAGAAGTTTTCCTGCACGAAACTTTAAAAATTCCAAAAGACAAAATCCATGAAGAAGCTGAGAAGTTAGAACATGCATTCAGTGATGACGTAATAAAAAGACTGGCAAAATTTTTACACAATCCAGTGAATGACCCTCATGGATCTCCTATTCCAAAGTTTAAAGATTAAAACTATACAAAACATTATTAAAAACCTATCGCAAAAAGCGATTTATTATACCTATGACGCACACAAATTTATTTAAAGCTTTAGGCTGGAAAGGAGCCTCAAGAGAAGCGGGGGAAGATGAAAAGACACCGAGTTTACCTGAAGTACACCGCTCAATTCCTGTTCCACCTAACCTATCCTTTTCTAAAAAATTACTCTTATATTCTGGTCCAGGCTTTTTGGTAGCTGTCGGTTATATGGACCCAGGAAACTGGGCCACCAGTATTGCTGGCGGTTCAAAGTTTGGCTACGCCTTACTTACCGTAGTACTAATGTCTAGTATTTTTGCCATGATTCTACAGCACCTAGCCCTAAAGCTGGGTATTGTGACAGGTAGAGACCTAGCTCAAATGTGTAAAGATAAATTCCCTAAGCCGGTCGCTATCATACTTTGGCTCATGGCTGAAGTGATGATTATCGCCACTGACTTAGCCGAGGTAATTGGTTCAGCCATTGCACTTTACCTTCTGTTTAATATTCCAATTATAGTCGGTGTGATCATTACGGCAGTTGACGTTTTAGTTATTCTTCTCTTGCAGAATAAGGGTTTCCGTTACTTAGAAGCCCTTATTGTTACTTTGATGGCGACAATTGCTGGTATATTTGCCTTTCAAATTTTTGCTTCAGCTCCCGCTATCGCTCCGTTGCTAGTTGGGTTCCTTCCTACTGCTCAATTAGTATTCAATCCTGAAATGCTTTACTTAGCAATTGGTATTATTGGAGCTACAGTAATGCCTCATAATCTCTACTTGCACTCATCTATCGTTCAGACTCGAATGTATGCTGAAACAAAAGAAGGTAAAAAGGAAGCAGTTAAGTTTGCTACTTTTGATTCAACTATCGCCCTTACTATCGCCTTGTTTGTTAATGCTTCAATTCTAATTCTAGCGGCTGCAGTATTCTTTACTAACGGCCTCAATGAAGTCGCAGCGATTGAGGATGCTTACAAACTCCTTTCGCCACTAGTTGGTATTAGTGCAGCTAGTACTTTGTTTGCCATTGCACTTTTGGCAGCGGGACAAAACGCCACTATTACCGGTACACTGGCTGGTCAGATCATCATGGAAGGATTCATCAATCTACGAATCAAGCCTTGGATGCGAAGAATCATCACTCGTTTGCTAGCAATTATTCCTGCCGTAGTCTTTATTGGTCTTTACGGTGCGAATGCAGCGACAGATCTCTTGATATTAAGTCAGGTGGTTCTTAGTCTCCAACTATCCTTTGCAATCTTTCCCCTCATTGTGTTTACAGGCAGTAAAAAGATTATGGGTGAATTTGCAAACTCAACTATCCTTAGCATAATCGCTTGGATTATCTGTATCATCATTGCTGGACTAAATCTCTGGTTATTAGGAGGAATATTCTTCGGATAGAAAAACGCCCACAAAAAACTTAATCTTTATAGATTTCAGTAAGAGAACTGCGTAAAGTTAGATAGCATAAACTAACAATGGATGCTGCAATCACGAAACTACCTAGCACATCAACAACGTGATGTACCCCAACCAGCACCCTTCCAAATCCAACCAAAGCCGCCATAATAAACAAAACTATTCCAGCTGATTTGTTAAACGTGAACACAATACTAGCGATAGCAAATACCAACAAAGCGTGATCTGAAGGGAATCCATTGTCAGCCGCGTGAGCCACCAATGGCATAAAATCGTGCTCAAGAAATGGTCGAGGGTTCTCAACTAACAAAGAGGCACTTCTGCTAACGATAAAAGTAAGAGGTAATGAGATTGTAGCTAATACAAGAATTCGCAGTCGTTGATAATCTGAAGCGAGCGCAACAAAAACTAGTGCAGTCAAAACAATAACGACGTGCAACTTGGTAGCTAAAAAAATGGAGACAATTTCTAGCATAGATAATTATGTTTCCCTTAGAGCCTCTAGACCGCCTTCCAATCCATCAATGAGATACCCTCTTTCACGTAACTCTCTTTCCACTACACCAGCACGACCACCTGTACGACAGAAAACAATTATCTGTACATCTTTTGGTAAATTTCCTTTAATGGCTTCGGTAAAAACTTTCCCCATTGGTACGTTCTTAGCACCAGGAATTGTTTCCTCAATTAGCAGTTCTTCCGGCTCTCTAATATCGAGCAGGAGGATGCTATTGTCTGTTTCAATTATTTCCTTGAATGTTTCCTTTTTCATAATTACTGTTTATTAAATAGCCGTAAGCTATTAAGAATAACTACAATCGCCATACCTGAATCTGCTGCAATGGCAAACACAAGATTTGTTAAGCCAAACGGTACTAGAATCAAAAATAGAATCTTTACGCCTATAGCCAAAGCTACATTGAAACGAATCGTTCTCATGGTAGCTTTTGCTAATCGAATCGAACGTGGAATAGTAGTTAGATCACCTGATAAAAGAGTGACGTCTGAGGATTCAATCGCAGCATCGGTACCACCTGCTCCGATGGCAAAGCCAACATTTGAGGTTACTAGGGAGGGTGCATCGTTGACCCCATCGCCAACCATCGCCACTGAACCATACTTTGCTTGTAAATCTTTCACTGCTTTCACTTTATCTTCAGGGAGTAGTTCAGACCTAATATCATCTATGCCAACTAACTGTGCCACATACGTGGCATTGAGAGTATTATCACCGGTAAGCATGGCACTCTCTACTCCAGCTTTCTTTAGTTCCGTAACTACAGACGAGGATTCTTCACGTACAGTGTCGGCTATTGCGATAGCCCCAATAAGCTCTGATTCTTCAGCCACCATTACTACTGTTTGGCCTAACTTCTCCAAGCGTTCAATTTCTGCTAAAAACGATTTGTCTTCTATCGCGTGCTCTTTCATTAGCTTAGTGTTCCCAATATAACTTTTTGCGTTACAAACTAAACAATGTGCCTTTCCACCTTTACCAGCAACGTTTTCAAACGACTCCATGCTATGTGGAGTAATGCTTCGATCTTTTGCATACTGAGTAATTACTTCTGCTAACGGATGGGAGGAAAAAGCTTCCAAACCAGCCGCGTCAGCGATTACTTCATCTTTGGTGTGTGAACCAAACGCTAAGACTTCTGTAACTGTATGTCTTCCGTATGTCAGAGTCCGCGTTTTATCAAAAGCGACCGCTTTCACTTTGGCTAATTTTTCAAGATACACCCCACCTTTAATCAAAATACCGTGACGGGACGCACCGCCAATAGCTGACGCGATGGCAACTGGTGTTGCAATTACCAGTGCACACGGGCAAGCTATCACCAAGAGCGTGATAGCTCGATACAGCCACTCATCAAATGGCTGTCCAAGTAGCACCACAGGAATGACGACCGTTAGTAGCGACACTACAACAACTAGCGGTGTGTAGTAGCGAGCAAAATTATCAATAAATGTTTGCGTTGGGGCACGTGAGGCTTGAGCTTCTTCGATAAGCGTAATGATTCTAGCAAAGGTAGAATCTCTACTCATTTTTTCTACCTGTATTTCAAGATACCCTTGTATATTGAGAGTACCAGCAAACACGTTACTTTTGACGACCTTATCAGACGGTGTTGACTCACCAGTAATCGCCGCCTCATCAACTGAGGAACCTCCAGCCACAACAACACCGTCCATTGGAATCAACTCACCAGGCTTTACTACTACAACCATTCCAATCTCAACTTCTTCAACAGGCACAGTCTCGCCAGTTTTTAACTGAGCGACTTTTGGAGATTTTTTAATGAGGGCTGCTACTGCCTTACGTGAACGTTCAACCCCAAAGCTCTCAAACCATTCAGCTAATGAAAAGAGGAAAACTACTGCAGCCGCCTCGCCATACTCACCAATATAGATTGCTCCTATAGAAGCAATCACTACTAAGAAACTAATATTTAAGAATCTTTGTTTGATGAGTCCATTGATGGCGCTCCGTAGAACAAAGATTGATCCTGCCACGATAGATAGTAGATAAAAAAGTGTACTCCAGCCTTCAGGTAGTGAGAACGAGCCAATAAAACCCACTGCTAAGAGCATCCCTGAAACAGGTGTAAGTGATTTTAGTGCACCTCCTGCACTCAGGATTGCCAGAACTCCAGTCTCAGGATTTGCGTCGCTGTGGCAATGGTCACAAGCACTTTTTGACTCTTGTTTTCTCTCTGTCATAGTAATGTTAATTAAGGGGTTCTAGTTGTTCGATAAGGCGGTCGCGAACCGCAAAAAAGTCATTCATGACTGATTCATCGAGCGCTTCACCAACAGGCAATTCAGCGGTTAATGGATTAATCGGTGTACCATCTTTAAAGAAAGCGTACTGTAAGTGCGGGCCAGTTGAAATACCAGTTGAACCAACATAGCCAATAATGTCACCTTGAGATACTGTGGCCCCTCGTTTTACGCCTGTTGCTATCTTTGAAAGGTGAGCATACTGACTGAGATATTGACCATGTTCAATCTCAACAGTGATACCAAGCCCACCTTTACTTCCGGCAACCGAGACTGCTCCGTCAGCAATGGCGACGATTGGTGTGCCCTGCGGAGCGGCATAATCAAGCGCTCGATGTGGTGTAACTTGTTTAGTAACTGGATTCACCCGACTATAGCTAAAGCCAGAGCTGATGTACCCGACACTAATTGGTGAACTTAAGAATTGTCGCTCAACACTTTCGCCCCTGGCAGAATAATAGCCAGACGTTTCATCTGATGTCTCATAGTAATAAGCATCATATGTTGTGCCTTGATTTTTGAATTGAGCAGCGAGTATTTTTCCTGAGCTAGCTTCTTCGCCATCCTTGGATTTACGTTCTTCATACAAGACAGTAAATGAATCGCCGACCTGAATGTCAGTGGTAAAGTCGATATCCCACTGAAATATTTCAGCCAGTTCAATGAGTGTTTTGTCAGACAAGCCAACGTCTGCACCATCAACAAACAGCGACGATTCGATAGTAGCACTACGCGCTGTATCGGTGATGTCATATTCAATAGCCGTTTCTTTTGCGATAAAGTCGCCATTCACGTTCTCTACCACTATTTTCTTATCATCAGACAAATCATAATCAATCGACGCAAGAGCGTCTTGCGCAAACACCACGTGCAACAATTTACCAGCTTGGAGTTTGGTGAAGTCGTACACGTCTTGTACAGCGGTCAGGATTAGAGTTTGGTCTGAGGATGGTACATCAATTTCTTCCATAATAGTCGAGAATGTATCACCGGGCTGAATTTCAATTTCTCTCACTTCCATAGTAGACGGCTCAGCACTCGAGGTTACTTCAGGAACACTATTTGTAACTACAGTGCTTGAATCACTGGCTGTTGTTTCTCGTTCGTATGCCACAGTCGATGTTTCCGTGTTGTGCCAAGCCACAAAACCTCCTCCAACAAGGGCTAAAGCAATAAAACTAAATAAAATATATCTCATACGATTATTTGTAGTTCACTAAGTACTGAATGTTTGCCTTAGTACGTAAACCAGTTACGTAGCTTTGCGCAGCAGTGCTAAACTTTTGACTTCTAAGCTGTTCGGCTACTTGTGCCCGAGCGGCTTCTTCCTGACCTTCAGGAACTGGGCCATTCTCTGCTAGAAAAGCATCAATTTCTTCACCAGTTACCACGATGTCCGATGATAAAAGAGCTTCCAGTAGTTTTTGCATCCGAATTTGTTTTGTAAGACTTTCCCGGTCTAATCCTTGCTGTACTAAGACCTCGTCCAACGTTCCTCCTTGGGTAGTAATTTGTGACTCAATAGCTACAATCTCTGTTGCCACATCAGCGTCAGTCACTGTCACCCCGGCCTCAGTGGCAGCTTGTTCGATCAGGATATCTGAAATCATAGAATCTAGTACTGTCGCACCAGCCTGTTCTTCCAACTCACTGACTACACTCAGTCGACTGATTGACTGACCATTTACTTTAGCGGCAGTGACAAAACCTTGTGTGTACAAAATTGCTCCTACTACCAAAACTATAACTACGGCAACTGCGCCATAGATCAGGAGTGGTTTTTGCTGGACTTTTGTTGCGGTTACATGAAATTCCTCCTCGTTACGTTTAATAGGTTCTTCATTTCTTTGTGTCTCTTCCATATTATTTATTTAGTAGTTTGTTAACAATTCGTTCATATAATCAATTTCGGCTTGTTGGCCATTGACCATCGTTTCCGCCAATCGTGTGACTACTTCATTATCACTACGGTCAATCACACCCTGTGCCATCATCACTCCGCCTTGATGATGTCGAATCATCAGTTCGAGAAATAATTTTTCTGCTTCAATGGCGTCTACGTTTACAAGCTTTTCCATTTCAGCTTTAGTGGCCATACCTGGCATATAGGCTCCAGAAGTAAATGAGCTACTCATCTGACTATGATCCATAGTATCCATTGCAGCTTGCATCCACATCATTGGTCTTCCGGTGGTGGTCATGGGCTGTTGCCACAAATCAAGCCAGCCCAGCATCATCCCTCGCTGATTAGCTTGTGTGTTGATGATGTCAAAAGCAAAACTTCGAATCTCTTGATTGTCAGTTTTTTCTCGAACTAAGAATGACATCTCTATTGCCTGTTGATGGTGAACACTCATATCTTGAGCAAAGCCAATTTCAGCAGCGTTTGGTGTATCTCCAGACTGGTTATTTTGTCCCCAGAGAAAAATAACCATTCCAACTACTACACCAAGAAGTACGACGAGCCAATTTTGTTTTAGAATCTGGTATTTCATATACAGACTTATTGCATTCCACCCGGAATAGCGTTGCAGGTTGCTCCTGGTTCGGGTGTTTGGGGTCCTTGTCGAAATTTAGCTAGAAATTGATCTATGCGCGGATCATCAACAGTATCAAGCGGAAGTTGCACACCCCAAGCGGTCATCATGATCAGAGACTCTTGTTCTGGATAGGGGCTAATAAAGGAATAGCCAGTGACTTTTTTCTCCAGCGTTTCTATATCTGCAACTGATAAGTTAGGTTGATACGTAATCCAGACCGCACCATGCTCAAGTGAATGGACTGCATTTTCATCTACAACTGGTTCATCATAGATATCACCGTTACAACTCAACCACACGGGATGATGATTTCCACCAACAGGGGGCGTGTCTTTGTAATCAACTTCAGTCTGTACATGACTACGGTCTGTAACAATAGTCGAGGTGATACCAATGATTTCTTGCTCGAAATCTTTCTGCTGAGAAGTGTTAGACCACCACGATCCACCAATTAAGAGTATTACTGCAAGACCTATAATAATTACTAATGGTTTCATATTTTAATAATTTAGGATAAATAATAACTACGATGTGCACACTTTTGGTGCATCTATTTTCTTTATAATGAGGTAATTGGCATACACCAATAAACCTATTCCGATTAAACCAAATTCTTCTCCACCAAACGGTAGCCACGCAAGCAATCCGCCAGCTCCGAACAACACTAGGATTGAAGACAGTAAAAATGTCCCACAAGCGGCACACCCGATACCAAAAAAACCACTAATGAGTCCACCAACTCCACTGGCCCCTACACTGGTCAGATTGGTAGCTTTGTTTCGTATGCTTTTAAGATAGTACACAAGAAGCGTCACCTGCATGCCAAACAGTAAAGCAATGACCACAGTGTAAGAAGCTGACAGAATAGTGAAGTTTGTTCCTAATGACCCGTAGAGATTTGCTGTCAGTAGCAAAATTTCAACAACAGACACCGATTCGTACTGCCATAAAGTTCTTATTAGCCCTACGTGAGGCAACATAATAGCTACCGATAGCACGAAGAAACTAATTACTAAAAATAGTGTGGCATACAGTGGTTTTGCAAAAACTACTCTAAGGGTCTTAACGTACATAAGTTTTATTGCTCGTTTTTAGCAATTGAAATTAACTGTTCAATTGCCGCCAGTGGCTGGGCACCATTGATTGGATAGGTTTTGCCATCTGGACCAATCATGACGCTCCATGGGGTACCACGACCTCCTGTCTCGACTGCATTAGCAATGTCGGCTGCGATATGGTCATCGTATTTTCCACTTTCAACACACGTTTGAAAAGCTGTCTGATCTAGTCCAGCTTCTTTCGCTAGTTGAGGAATGACTGTTTCGATATCAGTTCGGTTATTTGTCAGTGTCACGTCGAAGTATCCATCAGTAAACTTCCAAAAAGCATCGTTACCACCCTGTTCTGCTGCACATTCTGAAGCCACAGCAACCGCCTGAGCTTTCACTGGATGTAATTGCTCTAAAGGAAATTGTCTAAATACCCAAGCCACTTCGCCTGAATCTCCATACTTATCCATCACTTCATTCATAGTGTCGTGAAATCGCTTACAGAACGGACACTCAAAATCTGAGTACTCAACAATTTTAATCGGTGCGTCTGGATTTCCTTTAATGTGGTCTTCACTAGTAACTGTTCGAACAGCATCGGTTGAACCGGTTGGTTCTGGCTGCCCCGCTACTGCTGGCTGATTGTTTCCTGTCCCAACTGCGACTGGTGTAGGTGTAGAACCACCAAAGTACAGAGCGACGGCTACAAAGGCTCCAGCAATGAGAATGGCAGCTGGTATTAGGTACGGGTTAGTTTGTTTTTGAGTTGTTTCTTCCATAAATTAATATAATTCAAGTTATTAAGCATCAAAAAAGCTAACGTAATCACGAATAGTAAAAACTATCTTCGTGAAAAGAGGTTAGCTTATGCGAGGTGGTATAGCTTGGGGTGTAGAATTCCGCTTGAGAATAGTTCTTGAAAACTACGAACGATGTAGGTTGGAAATTTTTTCTGGTAGAAATTAAATACTAGGAGCTTCCATACCAAGAAGACTTGATTAAATAGTACAGAACAAGCAATAGCACATGCTTTTGCCAGAGGTAGTAAAAATAGCATTAGTAACAGAATAGGAATAGCGAGAGAAAGTGCCGACCAAGCTGACAGATGCTCACTGTAATCCATTTGACAGATAGCTCCTGTTTCCATCAGCATAGGACAGCCAGGAGTATGATTCGTCATACTCATGTCAGTAGACATATGAAATAGACTCAAAAATAGAGTTCCTATAAAGATGAAAGTAAGTGTCATCAAGATAAACTTGAGATATGAATATTTAATCCATTCGAACATAATTATTTCAAAAGTATACCAAATCATCAGTAAAAAGCATCACTGATAATTCAGATGCTTATTGTTTTACAATTAAGATTAACCTGTCTTGGGCGCTCTAAGAACTAGAGTCTCTCGAGCTAGCTCGCTGGTGTGTAAGACGAGATGATTCGAACCTGTATTTTAAGCAAGATACAGTCAGAGATTCTAATGGATATTTTTATCAATTACTCAAACTTACTACCTTTCCTGCTAAAGTCACCCTACTTTTCAGACACGATAACAGCTCTCTTTTCTCATGTATCTGACCCTCTCTCAAGATGTACTTGGCATAATTCCTAACCTCAACATCTTTTACCTTTATCTTTGATTCCTTTTCTCCAAGCAATCCTGATTGGAACTTCTTATGACGTTCAATTTCTGCTTTTATTTTCTGCCTCATTCCGATGTCGTTGAATTCAATTTTATCCATCAGGGCAACTAGCTGTTCGACCAGGTCCTCCTCATTTATATAGCCAGAGGTACAACTTCTATCATTCGACTTACAGCACCCGTAGTAGACATAGCGATGAGTATTTCCATTCTTTTGAGTTTTATACTTTTCATCTGCTGTAATGCCTGAACCACACAGTGCACAGGACATGAGCTTTGTGAAGGCAAACTCTTTTGTCTGCATTCCACTACCTCGAGTATTTTGTACCTGTATTTTTCCTGCACCTGATCAAACAATGCCTTACTAATTAGTGGCTCGTGTGCGCCCTTATACCACTGCCCACTATTCTTTGGATATTGAAAGGTTCCGTAGTAGAAATGATTCCGCAGAATCATGTAAAGATTTCCGAGATGAAGTTGTTTACCAGTTCTTGTTTTGTAATTCGCTTCGTCTTTCAGCCAGAAGTAGAGTTGCCTGCCCGTTAGGTTTTCGTATGCAATCTTCTCAAACATCTTCTTCACTATCGGTGCACGCTCTGTGTCGATTTCAATATGACACCGCTTATCTACATTCTTACTATTTGAATATCCTGTAGGAGCGATACATGGATACAACCCCATCTCACATCGTGCACGCATCCCTCGCTTTACGTTCACCACCTTATTATCGTTCTCGAGCTTAGCTTGAGACCCAAGAATCATCAGTAGAAACTTCTCGTTTGGGTTATTGCTGAACTTTTGTCCGTAGGTTCGTATCTCCTGCAATAATCCTGAGTCCATAAGATCAACAATTCGACCGAGGTCACCAGCGTTTCTTGAGATACGGTCGGGCGCCCACGTCAGTATTCCATTAAACTTTCCAGACTTTATCTCATCAACAATCTCGTTAAATACTGGCCTCATCCCAGCCTCCTTGGCAGAGTGTGATTCTTTTTTTATTTCTACTATCTCCAAATTGTCCCGTTCTGCCATCTGGAGCATCTCCTTGATTTGCAAGTCGATAGAAAGGACCTGTTGTTCCTCTGACTCAGTAGATTTGCGGGCATAGAGGCAGTAGCGCGTAGTTACTGGTACAAACGTATGTTTGGATACAAATCCCTCTGGTGCCTCTGTTCTACTCATATATCAACACTAATGACGCAAGCCCTCGTGATAGTCCAGAGGGTCTATGGCCAAATGCTTGACAACATATAGCTACCTATATTACACTTCCCTCTGTGGGAACTAATAAAAAGGTATCAATATATTACTAACAACATGGAACTAATCGGAAAAGAAATTCTTGATGCCTTTAAGCAAAAGCACTCTGACGCTCGGTCTCATATTGATGCTTGGGAAGCAGAAATAAAGGAACATACATGGAGTGGTCCCCATGAGTTGAAAGCACACTTCCCTAGGGCGAGCCTCATAGGTAACAAACAAGTCGTGTTTAATATCTATGGAAACAATTACCGCCTGTGGGTTAAGGTTGCGTATAACAGCGGTGTCGTGTTTGTAAAGAACATTGGTACGCATAGGGAGTACGAGAAGTGGGAAATCAAATAGCTATATGGACAACATAAAAATTATCACAACTAAGGAAGAATACCGAGATGCTCTCAACCTCATTGAGGAGTTAGTTGACCGTGACCCAGAATCTGGAACCGTAGATGGTGACCGCCTACTTCTTCTAACCGCACTAGTGAAAGACTACGAGTCAAAAACATTCCCTGAAAATCTCCCAGACCCAGTCGAAGCAATCAAATTTCGTATGGAACAAGCGGACCTTAAACCATCTGACTTAATGCCCTACATCGGTAGTGCTGGCAGAGTATCTGAAATTCTTTCTGGCAAGCGACAACTCTCACTTGATATGGTTCGCGCACTTTCATCTGGCCTTGGAATCCCAGCAAAAGTGCTCATCCAAAAATCTACCAAGGTCTCTGAGTCAGAAAACTGGGACACTGCACTGGTAAAAGCAATGGAACGCCGAGGGTACTTTGGTAACAAAAGTCTTAAGGAGTTTGGGAAATCAGAACTAGTCAGTAATTTTTTCGCTTCGTTTAATCAGCCTCAAACAGCGGTTCTGTATCGTAAAACAATTTTTAGGACTGCTCCTCGCACCGATAATAATTCTCTGCTTGCGTGGGGAACGAGAGTAATACAAAAAGCATCTGAAATAGCGGTACCAACAAAATATAAGAGTGGGACAGTGGACTTAGCTTTCATGCGCCAAGTGGTGCAACTCAGTACTAAAGAAAATGGTCCGCTTCTTGCCCAAGATTACTTAAACCAACATGGTATCAAGTTGATTATTGAGCCACATCTTCCCAAGTCTCACTTAGACGGAGCTACTTTCTTTGCTGACAAAGATAATCCTATAATCGGGCTTACACTTCGTCATAATCGCCTCGACAACTTCTGGTTTACGCTCATGCATGAACTTGCGCACGTCGCCCTTCACTACAACATCGGCGTTGAATACTTCTTTGATGAAGAATTGCAAAACAAGGAAAGTAAAGAAAATGACCCAAAAGAGGTTGAAGCTGACTCACTTGCTGAAGAAACCATTCTTCCAAATAGTAAATGGGAAACTAGTGCAGCTAAAACTACACCAAACCAATTTTCCACAGAAGATTTAGCGAATGAACTACAGGTGCATATCGCAGTAATTGCAGGAATGATTCGATTCAAGCATCAAAATTTCATTTATCTAAATAAAATAGTTAACAACCCTGATTTGAATGTGCGTAAATACTTCGCAGATATTTTTAAAGAATAAATATGACAGAAATTATTAAACCATATGTGCCTATATTGCGTTGGAGACCCGCCGAAATCGCTGCAGTTGAGAAGTTGTTTCCAAAAGACAGAGGAAAAATTACACCTCTGATTGAGTTTATAATGCCAGCCCCAACAATTGATAAGGAGACTCGGGAGGTTAAGAAAACTCCCAAGGAAAAATTTCTAGAAACCTTACCTAACATTGCGACAAGCTTACTTAAGTCTTGTGGACGTGAACCTGTGTTTATTGATGTACATCTTTTGGATAGCGACCTTCGTGCCACATCTTTTAAAGAGATATTATCTGCCTCAAGCGAACTTGATTTGTTCTCCATCCCAGTTACTTATGTGATCCCTGTAACTAGTACTAATGCAGATACCGAGACCCGTGGAATTGCTGTAACTTATGCCAAAGAAAGTGGACATGGGTTATGTATTCGCATTGATAGATCACACCTTGAAGATAAGGATTTATCACGTCACATAACTGAGTTTGTCGAGGTTAACAAACTAGACATTAACAACCTAGATTTATTGGTCGATTTACGCATCATCGATGGTGGAACCGATGCAACTGATATTGTAAGTAAACTTTCGCTTTTACCAAAACTAAAAGAGTGGCGTTCCTTCATAGTGTCTGGCGGTGCTTTTCCTAAAGATTTAACCAATTTTAATTCAGGTGAGGTGCATCAACTGGATAGACTGGATTGGAAACTCTGGAATAATATTCGTGATGCGATAACTTCTCGTACACCTTTCTTTTCTGACTATACAACTCAACACCCTGTGTACGAGTATGTAGCTGCTATTGGAAGTGCCAGCATTCGATACACCGACGATGAAAAATGGTATATCTTCCGTGGCAAAAAGCCTGGGCACATAGATCGTAAAACTGGAATTAAAGGCCCGGGCAGAGAGCAATATATCGGACATGCTCAGACACTAGTGAAGCGTGATTTCTACAAACAAGACACCTATTCTTTTGGCGATACTGAAGTGTCTCGAATTGCATCACCAGCAAATACCAAACCCGGAAGTCCGACTACATGGCTGACAATTAGTATCAACCACCATCTTACGCTAGCTGCAAATCAGACCTCCAATTCTGGCGTGGACCCTGAAGCACATTCCTGACATACTTTTTTAGAACATCAATCTCAATAGTCTCTGCTACTCTTTCATAAACCAATTCCCTTGGTTTTGAGCGAACACCCCCGGCCTTACCTTCGCTTTCAAGAAGATCCAGTGCTTCGTTTTTCCATAACAATCGTGCAATTGAAATCTCATCTTGTTTAGGATTTTCTCCTGCTTGGCGAATTATATTAAAAAAGACAGACCCATTTTCATCTAAATGAGCAGTCTCGATACCCCACCAGTTAGGGACTATTTTAAATGCATCAACAAAATGTTTTGCTCCAACCACGAGGGTGACTTTATCAAAGACTGAATTATAGGCTTCTCGTTGAGAGGGTAAACGATTAAGAGTATCTCTGTCACTCTTTATTTCAAATCCATGTAAAACACCATTGACCACCGCTACGTCTACTCTTGAAGCACCATGCCACAATCCTAGTTCAGGAATAACACGATACTCTGGGTTGCTATCGTATTCGTTTTCTAACCGCTTTACCAATGCTTCTCTGATTATTATGTCGTTAGTTTGAGCTGTTTTTTTAAGAGTGTGCATAGAACAAAATATACTTATATTCTACCTTATTTAGAAGTCAAAGTGACACGATGGTGTGGAAGCAAGTGTCGGTAAGTGCCCCTTCGCAAGACCCAATATGTAAGCTAAGGTACTGACTAATAGCTCAATCTGAGCTATTATGTTCATTACACAGCAAAGGCCTAACCCGACAGATTCATCTGACGGTATGGTCGGAAAATCGTAAGCCATAGAAAACCCGTTATCAGGGCGTGGCTTACGTTATGTGGGGAAACCTGCATAGGAGCTTTGGCTCTCCTGGTAGCGGGCTTTGTGTATCCGCTCAATTTATAAATCGTAAGCCACATTTATATGCAATCATTTAAATTATCATCTTCTAAAAAGGATGAGCCCTCAGAAGAAAAAGAAGAATCTTCATCCGTAGCAAAAGGTGTCCTTAGTCTCCTCGTACTTGGAGCAGGAGCATGGTTCCTATTTGGAGGAGGACTTGAACAACAAGCTGGCACAAGTATGGATAGAATCGAGGACCAAGTTGCTGAGGATTCAGTCAGACAATACAATTTATCAAAACAAGCAGGTGACGCTATAGAAATTTGCGTCCAAGCTGGTCTAGTATCAGCCGCCTACCTCCAAGCCGAAGACCAACCAAATTATCTAAAGTGGAAAGAGATTGAGAAGGCTGATTGCAAACGTGCAGGATTGTAAAAAATAAAACCACTGACGTGCAGTGGTTTTATTTCATCCCTCCCAATCATCTGGATCACCTCCATTCTCTATGAACTCTTTGTATCGGTTCAGTCGAGCAATAACAGGAATTGAAGCAATGGTGATTGGCTGAGTCATCTCTTCAATACGATACGGCGAAGTGGTCTTCTTCGGATGATAATCATCGTGACAGTTACTGAGCTGAAACTTAATCGCTGGAAAGTGACCTTCACTGATACTTCGCATGAGCTGGTTGTGAGCAAGGTCATTCACGTAACTCTTGCCGTCACAGATTGCCTGATCGGACTGTACCGCAAAGTCTTCATCCTCCTTTACCCAACGATAGTACGTCTCACGACTCAAACCAGCTTTCTTGCACGCGAAGCTTACGTTACCCGATTCACGCAGAGACTGGAGCACTTTCTCTTGCTGTTTCAGAATTCGCTCCTGTATCCGCTTCTCGCGTTTGTTCATAGCCAGTTAGTTTCTGCCAGCGGGCAACGATGGTCTCACAGTATTCAGGATCCATCTCAACCATGATGCACTTACGCTTAGTGTGCTCGCAGGCAATCAAGGTTGAGCCACTGCCACCAAATGGGTCGTAGACGGTGTCGCCAACTTTGGTGCTGTTAAGAATCAGTCTACGGAGCAACCCGACCGGCTTCATTGTAGGGTGAAGCTTGCTCGAAGATGGTTTCGGATAAAACGCCACAGACTTATCCTTGCCACGCTTGAAGTGATGTGTACCTTTCCAACCGTAGAGAATCAGTTCGTGCTGAGGGAGATAGTCGAGTCTCCCTACAATCGCTCGATCTTTCACCCAGATGATGAGTTGCGCGACTTTCATACCAACCTCAACGCAGGCTTGTCGGAGGGCGAAGATCATCTTATCCGAGTTGAAAATGTAGATGCTGTTTTTCTTGGACAGCTTCGCAAGCGGTGGTTGAAGCCAGCTCTTGGTGAATTCCACATACTGCTGGTCAGACATGAATCCATCGTTAGAGATGTCTTTGTCCTTGGCGATCTTGCCAATCCCACGCTTGCTCTCAGCGTAATCAACAGCGTACGGCGGGTCGGTCAGAATCAGATCAATATTGCCATACACCGAGAGATCTACTTTCGATGAATCACCGCAGATAAGAACATGCTCACCAAGACAGATAATGTCCCCTGTCTTAATTGATCTTGGTAGCTTTGGTGCCAGTGAATTTTTCATAGCGGTTGATGAGTACCTGAGTAAAGACGGGATTTTGTTCGACCAGAAACGCTGTGCGCTTCAGCTGCTCACAAGCGAGCAAGGTAGAGCCACTGCCACCGAAGGTATCGAGAACGTGGTCTCCAATCTTGGTGCAACGATTGAGTGGGCGCTCATGGAGTGAGAGCGGTTTCTGAGTTGGATGCTGATAGTCATCACCCGACTCACGCTTGACAAGCCAGATATCGAGCATGTCTGTAATGTCATCGATGGTAGCGTTACCGATACCAATATCCTTATTCAGAATCTCAGCGAGCTTAGTGTGCTTCGGTGATAGGTACGGCTTACCAGTCACCCCATAGACGCACGGCTCGTAGAGTTTGGAGAACGCAATCTTAGGAGTCGGATTAATACCGTTCTTGATCCAGAGTGCGGTACGCTTGTATGCAATTCCAAGCTCAGCATAGAGCGATTGCAACATCCCGACATATGCTTGATCGCAATACCAGAAGTGGTGTGCGTCCTGCTCCGAGACTTTCAGCGTATTCTTCATAATGCTGGCGAGGAAAACTCGATAGTCAGTGTCTGACTTTTTATCATCGACATCGCCACCGTACGACGCTTTGCCACCAACCCCTTTGTTATAGTCGAGGTCAATGTTATACGGCGGGTCGCAATACACCATCTGTGCCTTACTGCCACCCATCAATCGTTCAATAACTTCAGGATTGGTGCTGTCACCACATATAAGACGGTGGTTACCGAGTGCAAACAGATCACCTGTCTTGATGTCAGTCTTCTCGGCTTTCTTGACCTCCTTCTCTTCGTTGAACTCGTCGTCATCGATCTCGAGCACATCGTCCCAGATGTCTGAGAGATCGCCGTCATCAAATCCAATATCCAGCAAGAATGAAGTGTCGAAGCCCTTTAGGAGCTCGTAGTCCCACGAGCCAGTGTTCTTATTGGAACGCAGAAGATACTCTTCAAACTCCTTCTTGGTCAGGGCACGATTTGGTACCCGCACGTCAATTTCTTCTTGCCCACGACCGAGTAACTGCATTACTTTCAGTCTGGCGTGCCCAGCCACGATTGTATTATCAGTGTTAATGGCGGGAATCTCCGCTAGGGAGAACTTGGTAATGCTCGCTTCTAGGTCTTTACGTTGTTTTTCCGACAAGGTGCGAGGGTTCTTGTCGTACGGCACGAGATCATCGACTTTGCGTGTCTCGGTGTGCCATGTAATGTTTTTAGCCATATAGATGGTATGGAGGGGGTTTTATATTAATTGTCCCTCTACCATCTACTGCTGAGATTTCAGGCTCTAGTCATCGCTGTATATAGAATCGCTGAAATCAGTTACTCCTGAATGACGTAATTCACCATTTCCACGTAAATCTGCTTCTGGAAGAAGGGTGAATTTGGAACAATAGCCTGTTTCATGGGAATATCTCTCAAACGGTTCTTCTTGGATACCGAACGCTAATCGTAGTCCCGTTGCCAAATCACTCTTTCGTTTTTCTACTGCGTTTTGTGTTTTTACGTCGCAAACATTCATCAAGTGGTCTTTGGTGATTATTGTCTGTGATTTGAACTCACCTGCGACAGCTAACACGGTAAGCAGTGCCCATCGGCGGTCTGGGTTTTTCCATCCAGTGTTTTCCTGAGCGAAGCCAAGGTCTTGGTGAGAGTATCGACCAATAATCGTGTCTTTGTATTTAATCTCAACGTCCTCTTTATTTTGAAACGCGATAGTAATGTCTCGCCACGTTGCTCCTGATGGCAAATCAACCTTCGCTGGAGTGAACAATACCTCTTTCTTCGTTTTTGGCTTTACCTGCTTCGCTGGCTTTGGAATTGCTTCCACTGATATCTCAGTGGAAGATTCACATCCATATACCTCCTGATAAACGGCTTGGAGCTCTGCAATGAAGCGGAGCGTGGGTTCCATAGGCTTAAGCGCCTGCTTTACTTGTTCCTCAATAGCCTTTCGTTGAACGAGTGCTTGTCGGAGAGTAGATAGCATATTTTTTGTGTACATATACCTTAATTATACTACCGTCCATTTGTACGAAAATATCCTTATTTAGAGCCATATCCGTATTTTAGAATCGTTTTGAAAATGCTCTTTAAATAGCCGTTTGGGTGTCAGATTTGTAACATCTGGCTATAAATATACCCCTACCGAGAGGGGTCAGAAAAGAGCGACCTGAGTCGCTCGGGAACCCTTACTGGGCTTGATGGGTAATTTTCCGATACCGACACGGGGCACACACGCAAATAGAAAAGCTTCAGTCTCGCGAGACTGAAGCTTTTCTATTTGGCTCCTGCCCTGCGGCAGGAGCGGCGTGTGCGCGAACCGGAGCGATGTGAGCTAGCGAACGAGTGAGGTGGGGTCGAGAACACTTAGTAGATTTGGAGTCGAAGACGAACAAATATACTTAGTGATTCGTGACCACCCACATACATTTTGGCAGTTTTTTATTTGTGCGCCCAAGCAACGTACCTTCGTACGTTGCGTCTAGGGATCGAACGGCGGAGCGATATTTATGAGCGAGCCTTGTCCCGCGGCACCATGTATTTTATAAGTTTGCGAAATAAAATACATTGGTGGCCGTCAGGACGATCCCTGAAGTTATTTTCTAACCTAACTAACCAAATATACTTAGTGATTCGTAACCATACACCCTTTGAAAATATTTTAATTTGTTCACCTAAAACTCAAAATTGCATTCTCCCGTTATTTATGATGAGATAGTTTTAAATTGATCTTTTGTTCCTAACAAACTAGGAGGCTTTGAAATGGGAGATTCCTACCTTGAACCTGGGTCACTTGTTTTCTACTCACCGAGCAAAGTAGATTCCTACCATGGATTCATTCTTGAACAAGTAGGTTCCCTACTGCGTATTTATAGGTTTCAGTACCGTGACGTAGTTTGTGTTATACCAGCGTATTGCTATACCTTCAACAAGAACGACTATGACACAATGTGTGACAAAAGCTTGTGGAGAGGCCTTATCGTACTAACCGAAGACCTTCAAAAACATGAGGTTCTAGACGGTCGAGCAGTAAGTGAAGTGGCCTACGAACTTCTTTGCAATGAAAACCACAAGATCCAAACAAAGAACCGTATTGGATCGGTTTGGAAACACTTTCTTTAGCTGGTCACGTACTGGCTTCACCAGGTAAATTACTTGAGTACAAAAAATCAAAAGGAGAAACCGATGACAAATGTTCTTACCCCCGGCCCGGCCAGCAATAATTTGGTGGTCTTCACTCAATCTGGTCGCACAGGCTCATACGGTATTTTGTTAGAATGGCCAAATACGAAAAGAAAGGTCGTGTACGGATTTGCAGAGCAGAAAACCTTCTGGGCTGACAAAGTGCAGTGGCTTCCAGTCCATGCCAGTGAACACAAAAAAGTCTTCACCCAATTCTGCGAAGAAGGTTGGTGGGAAGGATTGTTTGGTGGCGTAAGTGGTAGCTTGCCGGTAACGGCCGCAGTATTTGACGCACGGATAGTGGATGAAGTTTGTGAACTCAAGCTGGGTGGCATCTGGACCCCACTGGGAAGGATAAACCTGGTCTATCACAGCAAAGCCACAGAACCGAAATGACGTCAGGGCCAGCGCATGCGCTGGCCCCTCGTTTTTTAACACACTTACATCCGGAGCACCCACTCCTCAAGAGCCAAAGTAATGTCTCTTTTACCTAAGTGTCCATCATGATAGAGCTCAAGTAGTGAAAGCGACAACACTCCGACTTCCCCAGCTTTAAAATTAGACAGAGACCGCTTAGCCTTATTGTATGGATAATCTTTTACCCCAGCTTCAGTAGCCAAGTTCGTCAACGTCGCCAAACGTAAGGTCTTGAGTTGCCACCAGAGTATGCCAATAATCTCTTCGGCTGACATACCGGAGACGATTGATTCTTGTAACAAAAGCCATAACAACTTCTTGTCTTTACGGGCCAAAGCTTCGGCCATTTTAAAAGCATCAAAATTTTGTTCAGCCGTTTTTTTATACTCAGTGATGTCCGGGACAAATTTACTTATTTTCTTTTTATCGGCAGCTAAAATATTTCCCTCAATTAAAATAAAAGTGTGTTGTGACCTTTCCATGGTCTCAATTTCAGCCAAAACTTCATTCCAAAAATCAGCCATGGTGGACGGCATATCTACTACATAAACCTTACTACCACCAAACAGCGGCATAGTTTCTGACAGACTAGCTAACTTGCCTGGTTCGTAATTTTCTGCCTCGAGCCGACCAACATCCAACTCATCATCCTCAAGTCGTAGTTCAGTCAAGTAGGTTGAAGCCGATTCCCTTACCCCAATCACATCATTACCACAAAAAACTTTAAGCATGCTACTTAGACTTTTTTCTATCTACTAAATCCGCCCAATTGGGACCAACGGCCACATCAACCTTAACCTCAACCCCGTAAGTCTCCTGCCCTCTCATAACTCCCTCCATCAACTCTACTAGTTTGGGGATTTCCTTTTCCACTAACTCCGTTTTAATTTCAAACACCAGTTCATCATGGACCTGAAGAAGCATTCGCACATCATCTGTTTTCTTTTCTTTAGTTAAGTAACTATGAACCTCATTCATAGCGATTCGCATCACGTCAGCGGCAGTGCCTTGAATCGGAGCGTTAATAGCCATTCTTTCCGCTTGCGCTTTGATGAATGGCGCCTTGGACATAATCCCCGGAAAGTGACGGCGTCGTCCAAACAAGGTCTCTGTAAAGCCGTTATCTCGAGCAAATTCTTTGGTTTCCTCCAAGTAATCGGCGAGACGCGTAAAGGTATTAAAGTAGGCATTTAAAAATGACTGCGCTTCTTCACGTGAAGTATCACCCCCTAAATTTGCCTTCAGGGCATTTACGCCCATACCATAGAGAATACCGAAGTTGATCACCTTGGCCTTACGGCGCATTTCACTGGTCACTTCATCGGCATGGACCCCAAAGACTCGCACCGCTACTCCCGTATGAACATCTTCACCCCGCTTAAAGATATCTACCAACTTAGCGTCATGCGAAAGAATGGCCGCGATTCTAAGCTCAATCTGCGAGTAGTCGATACTAACCATAGTGAAGCCCTCTTCCGCTACAAAGGCTCGTCTAATCGCCCGACTCTCCTCAGTCCGAGTAGGAATATTTTGCAGACCCGGGTCGCGCGAAGCCATCCGCCCTGTCACCGCTCCCGTCTGGAGAAAAGTTGATCGCAGGCGACCGTCAGGACTTACCAACTCTGGTAATGCATCAATATAAGTGGAAACTAATTTTTGTAACTCTCGGTAACGCAAAATCGCCGGAATAATAGCGTGATCATCTTTCATTTTTTCTAGCTCAGACTCCTTAGTGGAACGCTGTCCACCAGCTGTCTTCTTTTGATTTTTTGGCTTGAGGCCGAGTTTATCAAATAAAATTTCTCCGAGTTGTTTTGGTGAATTAACATTGAACTCAACCCCGGCTTCAGCATAAATTTTCTTTTGTAGTGAATCTAACTCTTTGTGCATTTGTTTTGATAGGACCGCTAAATATTTTTTATCGAGCTTAATGCCGGTTGCACTTAAAGCCTTTACCACCGTACAAAGTGGTCGCTCAATCTTTTCATATACTTCGGCCAAACGCCCAGTTTTTTGTACTTGTTCCAATAGCTTGGCTTTGGTTGATTTGAAATCACTTGCCTCGAGGAAAGACTGACCATAGTCAACGATGTCTTGCGCGGTGGCGTTAGTTCTTTCACTCTCTACTAACCACAGCAAAACACTAGCTTCAGCCAACTCATCCTGATCAATTGAACTTTCTCCATTTGGTAGATCAAAAGACTGTGTTTCTACTTTAATATCAAATAATGCTTTTACTTTATTACCTAGGGTCTTAAAACCTAGCTCACTAAAAAGCGAAATAACTTTTTCTGCGTCTGCATTTTCTCGCCAATGTTTCTCTGGTAAAGAAAATTCCATCGGTACATCACAGCGTATAGTCGCCAACATTTTAGAAAAGCGAGCCTCCTCCTCTCCTTCTCGCAGTAGGTTTATCATTCTTGGTTTGATACCAGCCTGAAGAAAAGCCTCTTCATCTTTTTTTAGTTTTTTATAGAGCTTATCCAGATCACCAAACTTCTGTATTAGATCGGTAGCGGTCTTTTCGCCGATGCCGGCAATACCAGGAATATTATCCGAAGCGTCACCCCGAAGCCCTTTGTAGTCAGGCACTAAGGCCGGTGCAAAACCAAAGCGCTCAATAACCGCTTTTTCGTCATAGAGAATAGTGTCATTGATACCTTTCTTTAAGGTGTAGACCTGGACCTTTTTTCCGTCCACACATTGCATCGTATCCATATCACCAGAGGCGATAATTATCTCTAGTGATGATGACTTAGCTTGGCTAGCGATTGTTCCCAAGAGGTCGTCTGCTTCAAAGCCTGGCGCTTCATAAATAGGAATACCGAAAGAATTAAAAATATCACGGGAGCGGATTATTTGCGCCACGAGTGATTCATCAGTTTTTTCTCTTTTACCTTTATAGTCAGCGAAGGCTTCGTGACGGTAAGTTGGTTCTGGTAAGTCATAACATGCTACCACGTAGTCAGGTTTAAGTTCCTCGACGATTCGCAAAAGCATGGCTACTACGCCATAGAGAGCGCCGGTTGGTTCACCTTTAGGTGAAGTGAAGTCCGGCAGAGCATGGTAAGCCCGATGCAAAATGGCATGAGTATCGAGCAAGATGAGACGTTTCTTTGTTTCTTTTTTGGAGGTTTTTGTTGACACTCTGACAGTATACTTTTTTTTGCAGTTCCCCGCACTAGACAGATGAGAGATGTAGGCTCGAGTCTACATATCCAATCCTTCCAACTGGACCACGCGACCATTCTCACCTTGATGACTAAAGGTTAGTGACACCACCTCTTTTGGTAAGGCCTCTTTGATTCTTTCCGCCCATTCAATACAAAACAAAGTATTTGGTTGCTCAAGTATTTTATGAAAATTAAGCGGTCTTAGTTCAGAAATATCTTCAATCCGATAAGCGTCCATATGGACCAGGGTTTTAAAAAACTTATTTTCAGTATCATAAATTTTATAAATAGTGAAAGTCGGACTCTGTACCACTTCAGTGACACCTAGTCTTTTGGCTAAGTGTTGGACAAAGGTTGTTTTACCCGCACCGAGTTCACCGGTTAAAGTCACAACGGACACCTTACTAGTGTCAGCACTTTTTTCTAAACTCAGAAGAAAGTGACTGGCAAAATCATTGAGCTCATTTAGATTGGCAATTTCAATTTTTTTCATATTTTCACACAGTACTATAGAACACCACGCGCAGTTCGTACATGATACAATATTTTATATGCTTAATTTCGATGATTCGGAAGCTAACCTCAGAATCGACGAACTTCGTCGTGGCGAGGAAGAAAAGTTGGTCCAAGCCATGGCTCCGCAGTATGGTCTTGAATACATTAATCTCCACGGTTACACCATTAACCCAGAAGCTATCGGTCTAATTCCAGAAAAAAGGCTCGGGAGGCCAACTTGGTTGGTTTTGAACTTAAACACAATTCTATTCATGTTGCTTTAAGAAACCCAAACAATGCTGTCACCTTACAAGTCTTAGAAGAAATCCAAGAAAAAAGTCGACTCACCGTCACTCCCTATCTTTGCTCTACTAGTAGCCTGGAACACGGTTGGGAACGCTACCAAGATATAATTGACTCTAAAGCTAAAACTAAAGGTGTTTTTGATATTGACCCTGAAGAAATCGCTAGTTTCATTAGACAAATAAACACCAAGGACGACGTCGCCAAACTGATGACCAAAGTTAAGGGTGTCGACAACGCACGTAGGGTTACCGAAACTCTGGAACTGGCTTTTGCTGGAGCAGTTTCACTCAAGTCTTCAGACATCCATATCGAACCCGAGGAAAACGCCATTCGACTTCGCTATCGTCTCGACGGCATCTTAAGTGACATCTATGATATCGATCGCTATATCTACGAACGAATTATGTCCAGGTTAAAACTACTGTCAGGCATGGTCCTTAATCAACGAACTCAAGCTCAAGATGGTCGATTTACTTTTATGGCCGGTGACAGAGAAATTGAAATCCGATCTTCGGTCATTCCTGGAGCTTCCGGCGAATCTATCGTAATGAGAATCCTTGACCCTTCAATTGCTACTTTTCGTTTAGAAAACATCGACCTCAGTCCCAAACTACGCGAAGCCTTAGTGGCAGAAATTAAAAAGCCTAATGGCCTTATTGTCACTACTGGGCCAACCGGCTCAGGAAAAACCACCGTGCTTTATGCCTGCTTACAAGAAGCCCATACAGCCGGGGTCAAAATTATCACGATTGAAAACCCGGTCGAATACAAACTAGAAGGCATTGTTCAAACTCAAACTAGTGAAGACTACACCTTTGCTTCTGGACTTAGAGCAGTGCTGAGACAAGACCCCGATATTATTATGGTTGGTGAAATTCGTGATAAAGAAGTGGCTGAAACAGCACTCCACGCTGCACAAACTGGTCACCTCGTCTTCTCTACCCTTCACACCAACAGCGCAGCTGCCGCTTTTACCCGCTTAACTGATTTGGGAGTTGATATAAGAACCTTGGGTAGTGCGTTAAATGTTTTCTTGGGACAGCGATTGGTTCGCAGACTTTGTACTGAATGCAGAGTTACCTATGAAGCGACAGATGCTGAATTTGAAACCTTAAAACAAGTAATGGCAAATCACCCTGAACCGCAAACTTTACAAAAACCTCTTACTCTCTACAAACCAGTCGGCTGTCCTGTCTGCAAAAATACCGGCTACAAAGGACGGTCAGGAATATTCGAAGCCATATTTATGGATCAAGCAGTCGAAGAAGTTATTATTCGCGACCCCCGCGAACACCTAATTATCGAAGCGGCAAAACCACAAGGTATCGCCAATATGGTAGAGGACGGAGCCGAAAAAGTTTTACGGGGAGATACTTCTTACGCAGAATTAGCCAGAGTAATAGAAATGCCAAAAATAGTAGCAACTACTCCAACGAACGGAACTGATACTGACGACGCCTTTTTAGCGCATGTCGTCTAAATATATTCGACTCTCAACTAGGTGAGATATAAAAAACAGCTTAGGTCAAGCTGTTTTTTAAAAGGAGTATGATATAGTCAAAAGCAGTTAAGTCCTCCGACTATTTTCCAGAATATAACTCTCTAAGCAAGGCTTCCGCATTGAAAGTGAATACCGCGCTAAGAAATTTTGCAGCACCCTCACTCGAGGTGAGCGCCACAAAACCCTCGCAACGTACCCAAGTTGCTTAGAGAGTTATCGTCTGGAAAGACTGTTAACTGTTAGTATTTAAAACAAAAGAATTGGTGTTGCTGACACCGGGAGAACGTGTTACCTGTATATACTAGCACAGATATAATTTTTGTCAACTACCCCTGCCAACCAGCTGTGCTTTGGCCTTATTTTTATATATAAAAGAGCAAAATTATCGTAGATTTGCTACTATAGGTCTATGTCAGAAAAGGCCAAAAAAACCGCTGTTACTCGAGACGAAACTGGTAATCTAGACCAGGCTCTTCGACCCCAATCTTGGGAAGATTATGTCGGACAGGAAAAAATAAAAGAAAACCTCCGCATCTTGCTAACGGCTGCGCGCGAACGAGGACACGCCGCTGAACACATCCTGCTTTACGGACCTCCCGGCCTAGGTAAAACTACATTGGCCCACCTCATTGCCAAGACCCTTGGCACCAATATGCGCACTACCTCTGGTCCAGCTATTGAAAGAGTCGGGGACCTGGCTGCTATCCTGACTAATCTATCTCCAGGTGACGTGCTTTTTATCGACGAGATTCATCGCCTATCAAAAACTATTGAAGAGGTCCTGTACCCGGCGATGGAGTCTGGGGTCCTGGACATTATTATCGGCAAAGGACCTTCCGCGCGTACTGATCAGCTCGACCTTCCCCCTTTCACCTTAGTGGCTGCCACTACCCGTATCTCGATGTTGTCCGCTCCACTGCGGTCACGCTTCTCCGGCGGAACCTTTCGGTTGGATTTTTATACTAACGAAGAAATCGCTCGGATACTGGACCACTCCGCTCTAGTGTTACAAGTTGAAGCCGACAACAAAACTATCCTCTCTATCGCCGGACGTAGTCGTGCCACCCCGCGTACAGCCAACTACCTCCTCAAGCGTTGTCGCGATATGGCCCAACTGGCTGAATCGGCTCTCACCGATGAAATCGCTAACAAAACCTTTAACTTATTGGGCGTAGATACTATTGGACTCAACGCTCAAGATCGTGGTGTTCTAGAAATTATTATTGAAAAATTTGGTGGTGGGCCAGTTGGACTGAACACTATCGCTGCCGCTACTGGTGAAGAACAGTCCACCATTGAAGACGTTATTGAACCATATTTAATTAGACTTGGATTACTCGAACGAACCCCCAAAGGCAGAGTGGTCAGCGGGAGTGGTTACACTCATATCCAAAATTTAACTTAAAATTTATTTATGTCAGGACATAACAAGTGGTCAAAAATAAAACACAAAAAAGCCGCTACTGATGCGGAACGAAGTAAAATTTTCTCCAAACACTCTTTGCTTATTACTATGGAATCTAAGAAAGCTGGCGGGGACACATCTTCCCCTGGTTTAGTAGCTGCCATTGAACGCGCTAAGAAAGACTCAATGCCCAAGGACAACATCGAACGCGCTGTAGCCAAGGGAGCCGGGGCTGATGGAGTAGCTTTGCAGGAAGTTTTGTTTGAAGCTTATGGACCAGGTGGAGTAGCCATGCTTATTACGGCCGTGACAGATAACAATAATCGAACTAGCCAGGAAATTAAACACACCTTTAGTAAGCTTGGTTATCAACTTGGTACACCCGGTTCCGCAAGTTGGGCTTTTAGTAAGAAAGACGGGGTCTATATTCCTAATTCCGCTGTAGAACTTGGAGACCAGGACGGAGAGGCTTTGGCAACTTTAATCGAAGCTATCGAAGAACAGTCTGACGTACAAGAAATATTTACCACCGCCGATGATGTCTAAACTATGAAAGTTTTAGCCATAGACCCTGGTTATGGGAGAGTAGGTATTGCCATCATGGATAATAGTGAAGGTAAAGACCAATTACTCTACTCAACCTGCCTCGAAACAATTCAAACTGAAGATTTTAATGATCGACTATTAACAGTTGGCACCGCAATTGAAAAACTGCTAGTCGACTATCGACCAGATTGCGTAGCTATCGAGACACTCTTTTTCAACAAAAACATCAAGACCGCCATTGGCGTAGCTGAAGCAAGAGGGGCGATTGTTTATTTAGCTAAAAAGGCCAATTGCGTCGTTTACGAATTTGGGCCACAAGAAATCAAAGTGGCTGTCACTGGCTATGGCAGTAGCGATAAGGAAGCAGTTTTTAGTATGCTTAAGCACTTAGTAGGAAACTTGCCCCAAAAAGCCCTTGATGATGAATATGACGCTATTGCGGTGGGCTTAACCTGCCTTGCACAACACGGCCGAAGTAGGTAAAATCGACCCTTGATAGCGGGGTTGAAATTGTCGCTCAACTTTGTTACAACAATCCGTAATTAGTAATCAATCAAGTATGGTATTTTTACGAAGTGATGATGAGGAAGAATTAGAAACCCCAGAAGATGAGGATGCTACTTTAGCTGACGACATCTTGGATGAGGTAGAGGAAGACGCTGATGATATTGCCGAAGATGATATGGAAGGTTTTGGCCATATCGATGAAGCTGGTGAGAAAGATAAAAAAGATGAGGAAGAAGATGACGGAGATGAAGACGAGGATGAAGACGCTGATCGAGACGCCCCCCTAGAAGATGATGCGGAGGATGTTGATTTTGATACTTTTGACGACGTTGACGAGATGTAATTTCATCAACTAAAACAAAACTGCCGGGCTTTGCCCGGCAGTTTTGTTTTAGTTGATTTTTATTAAACAAATATTTTTCTTCCCTCTTTGCAAATGGACCAAATCACCTAACTTATCTTTGTCTAGAACATAACCAACCTCATTTATTTTTTCACCAGAAATCGCTACTGCGCCGCTTTCAATGAATGTTCTGGCCTCACGCTTACTGGTAGCTAAACCACCCAAAACCAAAACATCTACTAACATAGTCTTATCTGCCGCTTCCGTTACCGGAGCGTTTTCCAGCAAAGTTTTTAGTTCTGCTTGATCAAGACTAGTTATCTTAACCTCACCAAACAAACAAGCTGACACTTTTTCTACCTCAAGAGCAATCTCTTCTCCATGCACTAACGCCGTCACCTCTTTGGCGAGACGCTTTTGTGCTTCTCTAGTACCAGGATTATTTACCAAACCACTTTCAATCTCAGCAATCTCTGACAGTGGCAACATCGTAAATAACTTAAGATAACCAACTACGTTTTCATCCGCTACGTTAAACCAGAACTGGTAAAAGGCATAAGGAGAAGTTTTCTCGGCATCTAACCACACAGCATTACCTTCACTTTTACCGAACTTCTTACCGGTAGTTTTGTCGACAATAATTGGTGCGGTCAGGGCATGTACAGTTGCTCTTTCCACTCGTCTGATTAAATCTACGCCGGAGATGATATTTCCCCACTGATCAGTACCGCCCACCTGTAGCGTACAGCCTTTTTCGCGGTAAAGTGTCAAATAATCAAAAGCTTGTAACAGTGGGTAGGCAAATTCGGTATACGACAGTCCGGTTTCGCTATTTAGCCTGGTAGCAATGGCATCTTTCTTAATCAATTCATTCACTGTGAAATGTTTTCCAATATCACGCAAGAAAGTGAGGAGATTAGTTTCGGCTAGCCAATGGTAGTTATTAGCGAACTCAATCGGCTCTCCACCTAAAATAGTCTCTGCTTGGTGTTTTATTTTTTCCACCCGCGCCTTGACCTCACCCTCCTCTGACAACGGTCTTTCCTTATCTGGTTTTGGATCACCAATCATCCCAGTCCCTCCCCCCACCAAGAAAATTACTTTATGTCCATCCTTAATTAAATGCCGAAGTAACATCCATACCACGAAATTTCCCACATGAGCTGAGTCGGCTGATGGGTCAATCCCATGATAAACCGTGTGTTTTTCATTATCTAAAATTTCTGATAAAGATTCAGCCGAAAATTGGCCAACAAAACCACGAAGTTGTAATTCTTCTGATAATTTCATCAAATAACTCTAGCACACTATCGCTCTAATTTGTCTAGACAAGTCGTGCTACTATTGGCAATATGAGCTTTCAAATATGGTAAACATAATAAAAAAGTGGTGGCACAAAATAAGCATCAAGGAACTATTTATCGACCTATTCATCGTATTTTTTGCGGTTGGTATTTTATCGGCCGCCGGTATGCTTATTTGGATATCTTCACTAGAGATACCCGACCTGTCATCTTTTGAAGAAAGACGTGTCCTCCAATCAACTAAAATTTATGACCGAACGGGAGAAATTTTACTGTATGACTTACACCAAGACGTCAAACGGACAGTGGTACCCTTCGAAGAAATTTCCCGTCACCTAAAAAACGCCACTATCGCTATCGAAGACGACCAATTCTATAACCATCATGGTATTGAACCAACGGCCATTGTTAGAGCCGCTTTGCGTAACTTTAGCCAAGGAGACCTTCTTGGTGGCCAAGGTGGATCGACTTTGACTCAACAGATAATTAAAAACTCTGTCTTACAACGAGAGAAGACATTGACTCGTAAAGTTAAAGAATGGATTTTGGCTATCAAACTAGAGCGGGTCTTATCTAAAGAAGAGATCCTGGCTATTTACCTAAACGAATCACCCTACGGTGGAACTATTTATGGTGTCGAAGAAGCCTCGCAAGCTTTTTTTGCCAAGAAAGCTAGCGATGTCACAGTTGCTGAAGCCGCTTACTTGGCTGCCCTACCACAAGCTCCAACTTTTCTATCTCCTTATGGAAGCAACCGTGACTCCCTAGACAGCCGACAAAAGCTAGTCCTTCAGAAAATGCTAGAACAAGGTTTTATTAATGAAGAAGAATACGAAAGTGCTAAAAATGAATCAGTGGAATTCCAACCACAAGCAGTAACCGGAATTAGGGCGCCCCACTTTGTGATGTATATTCGTGAACAAATTGCTCGCAAATACGGTGAGGAAGCAATTGCTGAACGGGGACTTCGCATCATCACCACCCTGGACTGGGACTTACAGAAAGAAGCGGAAAAAATTGTCGCCGAGTATGGTGAAGCTAATGTTACTAAATTTAAAGCGACTAACGCCGGACTAGTAGCTACCGATCCAAAGACTGGTGACTTACTGGTAATGGTTGGATCACGCGATTACTTTAGTGAGGACATTGACGGTAACTTCAATATTACTTTAGCCCCTAGACAACCTGGCTCCTCAATTAAACCTTTTATCTACGCCGCCGCCTTTAGTAAAGGTTATTTGCCAGACACTATCGTTTATGACGTGAAGACACAGTTTTCACCACTCTGCGAGCCTGACAGCCCCAGCTCCGAATCACCATGCTATGCACCAAATAACTACAACCATAAATTCCTCGGCCCGATTAATTTACGTAACGCTCTAGCTCAATCGCTTAACATCCCAGCTGTAAAAGTACTCTATTTAGCCGGAATCAAAGACTCACTCAAACTAGCGGCCGACATGGGACTTACTACCTTAACTGATCCAGACCGCTACGGGCTGACCTTGGTACTTGGTGGTGGTGAAGTAAAACTCTTAGACATGACCTACGCTTACGGTGTTTTTGCCAACGAAGGTGTTGCCACTACTCCTAGAAGCATTCTTCGTATCGAAGACAGTCGCGGTAACATCATTGAAGAAAACAACGTCGAAAGTAAAAGGGTTATCGACAAAAATGTCACCCTAATGATCAGTGATGTTTTATCAGACAACGTCGCTCGTACCCCACTCTGGGGCGCTAACTCAGCCGTTAACTTTCCAGGCAGGTCAGTTGCTTCAAAAACTGGTAGTACCAACAACCTTCGTGATGCCTGGTTGATGGGTTACGCTCCAAACATTAGTGTTGGAACTTGGGTAGGAAATAACGATAACTCACCGATGGGCGGTGGCTTGTCAGGATTAATTGTTACTCCAATGTGGCGTAAATTTATGGATGTGGCTTTAGCTAAACTTCCGGAAGAAAGTTTCTCTCAACCAACCATTAACCGTGTTGGGGTTAAACCAATTATCCGGGGTGAATTTATCGACACTAATGCTTTAATGGAAAACCTACAAACTGGCGGTGAACTTGATTTGTCACACATCTACAACAATATTCACACCATTCTGCATTTTGTTGATCGCAAAAACCCTCTCGGACCAGATCCTATCAACCCTAGAAGTGACGACCAGTACGATAACTGGGAATACGCCGTTCAAGCTTGGAAAAACGAAACCTACGGTCTTTCTCTAACAAACACAAGCGGAAATGAGGATGAGGATTCTGAAGCCGAGTAACTGAGTCTAACCTTAAATAATGTGGAGCGGACAACCTTTAGCTCCGAGATGTTTTTTAAGCTCGGCTAGAATCAGTTTATTTTTGATTTTAACCTCTTGTTTTATCATACCTGAGGCAATTATCGCGATTGTCCTCGTACTCACGGTATAGGCCACCTGGGACTCTTTGAGAGTGATTCCTACCACTTCCCCGACCACTCGTACCATTTCCATCTCTACTGTCTTCTGTGGGGCAATTAGAGTGTTTTTATATTTATTAAAAAGATTCTTTAAAGGAGTTATTTCCCCTCGTCTCTTTTGCATATTAACGATTCATCGGCATTACTAAGTAACGCAAGGTTTTGTCAGACACTCCAGTAATGACTAACGGTCGGCCAATACCAGCAAAATGTAGAATTACACTTTCATCAGTAATGTGTGACAATGAATCAACTACATACTGTTGATTGAAATTTAAAGTTAATTCCTCCCCATCAACCACTGCCGGTACCGAATCAGTCACGTGACCAACTTCATTGTTTTGAGAAGACATGGTGAGAGAACCTTCTACCACTGATATTGTTACTTGTTGATACTTATTAAGAAAAATTGAAGTCTTTTTAAAGGCTTTAAGTAGGTCATTCTTAAGTACCGTTACATGACTAACATATTCCTTAGGAATAATTTGTTCATAATCCGGAAAAGAACCCGACACTAACCGTGAAGTAACATACACCCCTTCTTCGGCAAAATCTAAAGCACACTGATTCTCCGTTACTACTAATCCTGGATCACTTTGCAAGAGGTCACAAAGCCTAGATATTTCCATCGCATTCTTTTGAGGCACCAAAAATCCTTGCTCCAAAATCACTCCTTTTTGTGGGACAGTTTTTTCCATCAATCTAAATGAGTCGGTTGAAACTAGTGTTAGTGAATGTTCTTTTTTTTGTTGAATATAAACACTACCAAGTTCTGGTTTAATGGAAGAAACTGAAGCAGCAAAAGCGGTAGTTTTAATACCTAAAGAAAATAATTCTCTATTTATTTTAATTGCTTCACCTTTAAGTTTATTAATAGTTGGAAATTCATCGTGGGGAATAGACTTAATGGAAGTATTAGTTTTATTAGTTTCAATTATAAGCACTCCTTCTTCCTCACGTAAAGAGATTTCATTTTCTGTATTATATTGAAGACTTTGCATTAAGGTATTAGCCGGCACTGCAACTACACCATCCTCACTAACCTTGCAGTCTAAAGAAACTTCAATACTAAGTTCTAGGTTAGTAGCTTTAATTTTTAATTTATTAGTAGATACTTCGAGTAGAGCACATTGAAGTACTGGGAGAGTAACATGCTTAGTACTAATCCGAGTGACTAATTCTAGAGCTTGAGTAAGTTGTGGACGAGAAATGTTTATTTCCATATTTAATTCATTTTACTCTCTACTATTAGTCTTGTGGAAGTGTGCATATCCTAAATATATGTTGTATTTTTAGGATATCTTATTCCTCACTAATTCACAACTGTCTGTTAATAGCTGTGGGTAGGGTGTTTATCTTTGGGGATAGTAACTAAACTTTTAATTACTGTGGGTATAACTAAATTTTAAAAGTCATTTACCCTCACCTTTTACCAATATAACTAACAGTTTGTTTTTGTATTATACCCAGCTTATTCTTAAGTTGTTAAAGGTTTATAAAAGCCCGGGACAAGTCCCGGGCTTTTATACTACTTGAGTAAGATACGAATCTGAGAAATCTCTTCTTCTAATTCAGTGTTAGATTTCAGTTCATTTTTAATTTTTTCACAAGAGTGAATAACTGTCGTGTGGTCTCTTCCCCTAATTTCTTTCCGATAGCAGGGTAAGAAACTTGGAAATCTTCGCGTAGCAAATACATGATGATTTGACGAGGTTTTACAATCTCTTTACGTCGGGTCTTTTCGTAAATACTGGACTGATCAATATCAAAATAACGAGCCACTTTATCAACGACATCAGATACCGCTAGGGTTTTTCTTGGTCTCGAGCTGTTTTTGATAATCACCTTTACTTCATCGAGGGTTAGGGTTCTCCCTAGTAGTTGGGATTGGCACATGATGGTGTTTAAGGCTCCCTCCAGCTCACGAATGTTACCTTCGATGGTATAAGCTAAGTGATTTACCACTTCTTCAGCCAGGGTGATGCTGTTTTGGGCTGCTTTAGCTTTAAGAATGGCAGCGCGTGATTCTAGGTCCGGAGCTGGGATGTCGACAATCATGCCTTGGGCAAATCTCGATCGTAGTCTATCTTCTAGGCCAGCTAAGAGAGCGGGGTGAACATCACTAGAAAAAACGATCTGCTTGTTAGTGTCGTGGAGAGCGTTAAAGAGGTGAAATAGTTCTTCCTGAGTCTTTTCCTTGGTGGCCAAGAACTGGACATCGTCCATGATTAGTACATCGTATTGTCGATACTTATCTTTAAAATTATTGGCGGTACCACTTTGTAGTGAATTGAAATAATCAACCGCAAACCTTTCGCTAGTGACGTAGAAGACTTTCTTACCAGTCTTCTTCACTTGGTTACCGACAGCTTGGATGAGATGAGTTTTACCGTGACCAGTCTTTCCATAAATAAATAGAGGGTTGTAAGCAATACCAGGCTTTTCACTCACAGTTTTAGCGGCAGCGTGAGCGAGGGCGTTGTAAGGTCCAATGACGAAGGTTTCAAAAGAGTATTTCGGATTAAGGTTGTCGCTCTTGTTGATGTAATACTCTTCCAGTGGTAGGGCAGCGTTGATGGTTTGAGTTTTACTGCCTTCACTGCGACGGTCGCTTCTTTGCACCACATCGTATTCAATACTACGCACATAAGGTGAAAGTTCCCGGAGAGTTTTGAGGATCATGGACTGGAATTTATCCTGTAGCCAGTCTTTAACAAAGACACTCGGTACGCCAAGAGTGGCAGTGCCGTCCTCAAGAGAAAGGATGTGGGTATCTCTAAACCAGGTCTTGAAGTTGGCTGGGGTAATAGCTAGTTCGATCTTAACCAAAGCATCATCCCACAACTTCTTAATATCGATGTGTTCAGTGCGAACGATACTGGATGAAGATGAAGGATGTGAAATGGGATTCATAGCAGATAAATAATCTAAAACGTAATCTGCATTATACCCGCATTAGCGAGACTGTAAAATATTTCACGCAAACTTATTAAATTTTCACCCTCTTAGATTAATCAAAAAATGCAACTGTGTATAAACTGTGTATAAATTGTTACTAGAATTTAAGAGATGGCTCCCCTATTGAAATATTTAGACGTTCATGTATAGTGTGTCGGTATTTCAAATACTAATATTTTCTATGAGTAAAAGAACCTATCAACCAAGTAAAAAGAAGCGGGCCACTACCCATGGTTTTCTCGTACGTAGCGAAACTACCTCAGGAGCAAAGGTGCTACAGGCCAGGAGACGAAAAGGACGTGCCCAACTAACGGTTAAAAAAGCTCGTTAAGAGCTTTTTTTGTAAGTTATACTTAAATTATGCTACCTAAGAAAGAACGGCTAGATAGAGCCCAGTTTTCTAGGGTTTTTGCTAGTGGTAGGCGAATCCATGGTGTTTATACAACCGTTATTTTGTCCCCTGCCCCGACTTTTACTTCGTCTGTGGTAGTTCCGAAAAAAGTGGCTAAGCTCGCCCATGAACGTAATCGCATCCGGAGACGTATTTATGCTTTACTTAGAAAGATGAGGTTGGATTTAGATCCAAAAGTGGCGCTCATAGTAGTCACCAAACCAGCTATTAGTAAACTGACCAGGGCGGAGTTCGTGTCCCAGGTTGCTACTGAGATTGGACGAGCCCTAAATAAAAGGTAGAATAAGCATCTATGTTTAGTTATATTTGGCACACGTTTTTCTTTGACCCAGTTTATAATGGGCTCGTTTTTTTTATTGATGTAATTCCTGGTGGTGACGTAGGGTTGGCGATTATTGCTACGGTGATTTTAGTTAAGATGATTCTCTTACCGCTGTCGATCAAGGCCGCTAAGACACAAAAAGTCATGCGTGAAATTGAGCCTAAGCTCAAGGAACTTAAGGAGAAGTATAAAGACAATCGCGAAGAACAAGCTAGACAGATGATGGTTATTTATAAAGAGGCGGGCATGAATCCTTTTGCTAGTATCTTCCTACTCTTTTTACAGATTCCGATTATTATCGCCCTATATTTTTCAGTCTATAGTGGTGGTGGAATTGCTCTACCTGAAATTAATACAGAGATACTATACTCGTTTATTGCTAGTCCAGTTACTGTGACGATGAACTTCTTAGGAATCATCGATATTACCGGTAAGAGTATGATTTTAGCTCTCTTGGCGGGTGTAACTCAGTTCTATCAAATAAAGCTTTCCATGCCGGCGCTACCACCTAAAGTAGAGGGTGCAGAGCCGTCACTGAAGGATGACTTTATGCGTAATATGCAACTCCAGATGCGTTACGTCATGCCGATTATCATTGTCTTCGCTGCTTATGCCATTTCCGCCGCTATCGCCCTCTACTTCTTTGTTAGTAACTTAGTAGCGATTGGTCAAGAGTTTTATGTCAGAAAGCATAGGTAGGTTTAGACACGAACAACTAGTTAATTAGTGTGCATATAGTGTTAAAAATAGAACCCCAAGACTAACGTCTTGGGGTTCTATTTTACTGAGCCGTTGTGCTTTGACTCGTAGAAGGTTTGGGAAAGGCCTTGTAACACTGTGCCACGAGCTCTCCAGCGGCTGGAGGATAATAGGTTGTACCAGCAGGACATTTTGCACTGTTTTGGAACAATCTACATTATCGTACGTTGTTTCGCCTCCGAATTCAGATACATTAGCGGCCCATCTTTACGCATGTTGGCTTGGAAACTACTTCTCCGTAAAGACAGTTGAAGGTGTCAGTTTTACCAGCTACACGAAGAGGAGGTTGATCTACCTTTCCCCCTATCTTTGCAAGCTCTCATTTCTGTTTGACAAGTAGCGTTACTACAAATAATTTTTTCACCAGCTCCTGGGATACCAGCTAAAGGAGTTGATTGGGTTGGTAACGGGCCTCCACTTACATTGCCACTTCCTACTAGCGAACTAGGGGTAGCATTTATCTTTTTAATATCCTGGAAAACATTCGTTTGGGTTAGTTGAGGGTTAATAATGTTTAGCACCAAAACAGCGGAGATGACGATAAGTAAACCGAGTAAAGCGCCCCGAATATCTTTAATAGCGTCAGCTTTACTGGTGACGATGTCAGACAGCATGTACTTCATGCCAGCAATAATAATCTTGATGACAGCGAGCAAGGCCGCAATACTAATGGAGAGGCCATACAGGGCATTGATGTAATTACCAAAGCTCAGATCAGTATCAGTAATACCAGGAATACCGACAAGGGTTTTGACTGGGGTGGCGGCCAGTACTAAAGCTGTCGGTAACAGAAACGTAACGACTAAGGTAAACAGGAATGTGGATTTAGAATTCATATAACCAAAGAGTATTATCGTTTTTGTTTGTAAAGTAAAGTGAATTGCTGGTATGGTCAGGATAGTAATTTAAATTTGTCATATCTATTTCGCGGCCACTTTCGGTAAAGGTATTAACTACATCTTCTCCCGTCATGCTATCGACGTCGAGAAGCCAAATAGAGTCTTTAAAGCTCATATTGCCACGATACCAGGTGTCCGGGAATTCGTAAGGGATGACGGTCGCTTCAAAGCCACAAACAAACTGGAGTCCAGTTTTGGGTAAGTGACATTTCTCTGGCACAACGACGGCGTCCAGTGCTCGACTTTCATCTTGTGCCCGTTCATAGACATAGCTAACAGTACTATCCCCCGAAATCTTGTTGTAGAGCACCATGTCTGCATTAGCCGTAGCTGAAAAGCCGAAACCTTCCAGTGGTAGTCGTTTCATTTTTCCGCTTTTTATTTCATATAAAAATCCTTCCAGAGCATAGGTTGGTTTTGGATAAGCTGTATGCGTACTAGTACTACTGTCTCCCCAGCCTATGTTGGCCTCGTAAAAAGGTAGAGTAAAGATATTGGACTTAGCCTTGGTCTTGAGATTGTAGACATAGCCAGTTAGACCAGATGTTTCTCTCGTGGTGAAAAGTAACTGGGTATCGTTTACTATTTTCAAATCTTCGATTCTTTCACTTAGGGTTCAGTGTCGAGACTACCATCAGTTTTATTAAGTGTGCCAAGGGTAATAGAATTGGCTCTGCGATCATGTCCACTGCGGACGGCTACGTAGTCGCCTAGAGGTGAAAAAGTAGCGTAACTAGCTTCAGCGATAGTGGTATTGGAAATACGTTTTTCATTACCAGATAAAGGGTCTACTTCATAAATGTGTCCGGTACCAGCTTCGGCGTAGTAGACCGTGACCGGATCAGTGGTGGTGGCTTGTACTTCGACAAAGCCTACAACGGGTCTGGTCGTTAGTTGTCTCAGTTTCGGTCTTTCGGCCGGAGTCTCTGGTAAGGGTTCTTCAATCGGTGGAGGAATCACGATACCAGTTTCTTCTTCCCCACCAAAGCCTAAATCACTAAAAACTTGTTTGGGATCTTGTGGGGTACCGAAGAATAGTAAATAAATCCAAGCAAACAAAAGTATGAAAACAATGACGACACCGATGATGATAAGGGTTTTTTGTTTCATACTTTAAAAGTTTATTTGAAAGTTAGCCCGGGCGCCTTGTAATAGTTGGGTGGTGTCGCGTACGTGGAAGTCAGCACTACCAATTCCTCCTCCACCTCCATTAGCTAAGGTTATTTCATAGGGATTATTGCTGTTATTGTCATTCAAAAGGCCATTAATGCGCCACTCCGTTAGGTCGGGATAGTTGTAGGTGCGCAAGTCTAAATAATATGGTTCGGCTTTGACGGTCACACTATTACCAATTAGAGACAAACCACCACCGACTGATTTTTCTCGCAAGCCATAAAGGGTACTCATCTCATAAAAAGACAAAGTCGGAGTAAGACTCTGAATATCAAAAATCCGTCTGGCAATCACTTCCCCACTTAGAGTGGTAACTTCTAGACTAAGGGTGGCGTATGGGCCTTGAGGCATTGCAAAGGTGATGTTGTTCCGGCCTCGGACTGAGCCATTTTCTAGAGCCTTACCATTTAGGCGCCAGTTATACATGAGGTTGGCTGGGGTAACTTCACCGGCATTAATAATGGCGGTCACGTTAGTTAAGCTACCAACACTCGGCAAGGCTCGTCCTTTATAGAAGGAAGGGATTCTGGTTTGCGGTTCAATAATGAGGTCGAGATAGGCTGGATTAACTACTTTTTTAACACTCGCGCTAGCACCACCGTTTAAACCCACTACTAACTCAATAGTAGTGGGGACACCAACTTTTTTAGCGGTGAGAGTAATCTCACGCTTATTGGCAGACTCAGTAAGTAACTTTCCATCAACATACCAGCGAATAGAGTTCCCTTGAGAAGGTAGGGCGTAATCATCGGCGGTAGCGGTGAACTTGCTTTCAGGGGTTGGAAAGAGTGGATCCAGAACGATCGATAAAGACTCTCCACCAACGCTAAGTCCAGTTTGGGCTAGGGATGTCCCGCCAGGCACTAAAAGCAAGAGCGAAAGTAATAAGAGATATTTCATACTATAGCTATATAGTAACAAATATTTTCAGTGAATTTAGGGCTATTCACTGACTTATTTAGGGTAAAACCAAACTACAGCCATCCAAAGAAAAACGAAAGGAAGCATGTTAGCTATCGGAATGCTGTAACCAAGAATGACTAAAAGTAACATTCCCAGTTTTAGTCCAGCATGGGTGCCAGATAAAGGTTTTAAACCAGCCATGGTGTATTGCAGGTAAAGAAAGAAAATGGAAGCAATACCAAAGGCTAAAATGGCGATAGTTGTTATGAAGAATATACCGGTAGCAAAATCAGCCAAACTAAATCCTGCCATACTGACAAGGCTGTTAGCCGCACTGGTCAGTTTACCAACAGCCCATGTGAAAGGGTTGTTATTATCGGTTGCTAAAGAATCAACTACCCCGAACATAGCCAAAGTAATAATATTAAAAATTGCCATTGGCACTTGGAAAGTCAGCCACAGCGGTCCTTGCCAAGAAACAGCTGCCGAATTTATGGTGGTGACTCGAGTTTTGGCCACTAGGTTTTTTGCGCTCGATAATGAGGTGGGAAGCTTTTGTTTACCAAGGATACGTCTAGTGTTTTGGCGGTGAAAAGCCCTAGTCTCCTCTTCTTCAGAGATTCGTTCTTCTTCTGGTTGATTAGCCCCCTTTTTTTCTTTTGTTTGTCCCCCAAGTCCGGTCGGTTGCATCATCATGTCGGAGCGGCCATAGCCAGACTCGGCGAAAGTACTGTCTACAGTTGGACGTAGTGATGAGTAATGTGAGTCGTCATTACTGGCAGTTCGTCCAGTCCCGAGATTTTCTCCGCCATAACCAAAAACCTTTTTGACACTCCTAACTTGGCCAGGGTTAGGTTGGTTAACTTGAGGTTCGTTTTTTCTTTGCGGTAGGGCCATAGGTATACCCAAGTATACTACGCTCTGGCGGCTCTAAGCTCTTCTCTCGAGCGCTGGATTTGTAAAAGTTGAGATGGGTCGGAAGTGATGATTTGGTCTTCGGTGTAAGAAGCGATAACCCTAATGGCTACATGTTTAAGACCAACGAAGAATATACCCTGCCCTACTCCAGACTCTAGTAAGAGAAACTTCTCTTCGTCAGTCAGGTTGAAAGTTTTTTGAATGTTGTCGATAGCGGTCGGCGATTGTTTCATCAAGAACTGGATGGATGAGTTGGTGATCATTGGTACGCCGTAAGGTGAGCGGAGGAAATCGTCCACGTCCTGAGTAATGGTGGCGATACCAAGGTAGTACTTACGTCCCCGTTTGGCCATACTAAATAAGAAAGAAGCAGTATCTTCAGATTTCATCATCCACCAGGCTTCGTCAATCACTAAAAGTCGCTTAGTTAGGCGTCTACGCACCGCGCTCCAGATGAAGTTGGTGATGATATACATCGCGATGGTCTTCAGTTCGTCTTCCATATCGCGTAGTGAAAATACGACGAACTTTTGGTTGATGTCGACATTGGTAGCTTTATTCATAAAACCAGACCAAGTTCCAGAAGTATACTTCTGTAGTCTAGTAATGAGTGAGCTACTACCATCCATCCCAGCCAAGACCATTTCGAAGTCACTTAAGAGGGGCGGTTCTTGGTTAGTAAAATCTGCGTCACCAGTAATGTCTTTAAGGGCGTAGGTTTCCTGAATGGCTAAGTCGAGAATAGTATCTTCCTCTGGAGTCAGGCCACCAAGCATCAATCTAAAGAGTCCGATTAGCTCAATGATATGAGACCGAAGTACGTCTCGTGGGTTTTCGTCTGCTTGGGGAGCCGGGAGGTCAAAAGGATTGATGTGGTGGTCAGAAGAAAGTGAAATGTTGAAGAATCGTCCGCCAGTAGCTTCGGCTAAATATTCGTATTCTCGTTCTGGGTCAAGGACAATCACTTCCGTACCGAACATCAGTGAACGCAAAATTTCAAGCTTCAGAGCGTATGACTTCCCGGCGCCAGAGGTAGCAAAAGTAACTGAGTTGTAGTTGGTAAGAGAGAATCGATCAAAAAGTACCAATGAGGAATTGTGACGATTCAGACCGTAGAGAATACCGGTGTCTGAAGTGAGGTCGAAAGAAGTGAAGGGAAAGAAGCTAGAGAGCGGTTCAGAATTAAATTTATTGTGTACCAAAAGTTCATCGGAAGCGGTGGGAAAAATACTTTTTATGCCCGGTTCCTGTTGGAAGAGGGCTGGCTTAAGATAGATCTGCTTAGCGTCGAGCATGCCCTTGATGGTGTTTTCGGCTTTGTCTAGTTCGGCTTCATTCTTGCCATAAATGGTTAAGTAAAGACCAACGTTAAAAAGCTTTTCTTCAGCTTGCATGAGTTTGTCACGCAGGTCTTCAAGGTTACGATAGGCCGCCTCTAGTTGTGGGTCACGGACTTCGCCCCGCTCGGCTTTCACACTGATTTGGCTTTGCACCTCAGCCACTTTTTTCTGGAACTTTTTTAGAGTGTCAGCTGTGTCGATGGGGTGAATATAAATGGCTACGTCAAGCTCTTGTTCTATATTAAGAACTGGTTCGAGCCAACCTTCAGTTAGGTAACGAGGGTAGGCTACTACGTATAGTACACGGGCGCTCAGGCCACTTAGGTTTAGATTTCGCGGAGCGATGTTAACAGCAGCTGGTGCTACAACGTCGACCAAAGTCATCAGTTGATCACTGATGTTGGTGTCTTTTTTTTCTGGTGGTTGTAAGAAATCGAGAAAGCCCATACTAATTATTTAAGGTTGGTGGTGCACCGGTTGGATCAGTGGGATTATAAATATGATAAAACAATTCTACCAGGTCATCATTTTGTAATGGGACCGTTCTTACCCCTACCCCGTTTAATCCGCTTTCAACTAGCGCCACTCTCTGTTCTAGTTGAGTTCGGTGTTCTTCGAATTGTTTTTCGGTCGAGAGATTACTTTGTACTTGGCGACCAGAAAACATTGAAGTAATCCCTTTAGTGAGATTGATCGGAGCTGGCGAGTAAGGAATGACAACAAAGAAGTTTTTACTCATGACCGCGTTTTCGGTCGTAAAACGTCTAATGTACTCAATGTATTCGCGGAGCTGAATGCGCATAAGGTCATTGTCTTGTGATTCCACTCTGGTCTCCAGTACTTCAAGGTATGGTTCAATATTTAGTCTCCTTGATTGGACATAAACTTGCAAAGAAAAATCTAGTGAGTTTAGAAAGGTTTGGAACTGGTGCAGGATGGCTTGTTGTTCGTCGTATGACTTAAGAGCGAAGTTGATAGAAGAAGCTAGGAGGACCGAACACATTTGTCCGCTCTTAAGCAAAACCACCCCATCTTTGATGTCTTTAAGTGTAACGAAATCTTGTGTAGCAGCGGTAACTTTTGGCATATTATTCTTTTTTTTGAAGGGCTTCTAGTTCAAGTCGGCGAGCGAGCGAGGTGGTAGTGACTCGTTTGGGGGCGGTCGGAGTTAAGTCAGAGAGGCCACTCTGGCTAGGGGCAAAGCTGTGCTTGTGAACGGGGGCGTCTTTTCTTTTCCAAAGATAAAGTTTGGTCCCCCGCAAGTAATTTACAATCGCCTCGAGGAAGAAAGAAAAAGGACGATTGTTAACCGGATAAAAAGCCAGGGCACCAGCTAGCAAAGAAAGTGGTAAACCAATCAAGAGAAATACAATAAACGGGGTGGTAATAAAGAGTACTACGCCCATGCCCACCCCTCCCCCAACATAAAGAAATTGTCGCCAAGTCAGCGGGCCAAATATTTTATCCTCAATCTCAATGAACTGTGGGACTTCAAAACGCATATAAGTATTATACACGCCCCAGTTAAACTTGGTGGCTTAGAGTGTGGTGACTATCCACACAGGATTAATTTTCACTCTCCCACTTTGCTCCCGCAGAGAAGTTGCCAGTCGGCTTTTCGGTCAAGATTGCTGCTTGAGTACTGGTGTAAACATTTTCTTGTTGTGGTTGCGCTATTCCACTAGTTACTGAATTGGGTAATGGGACATTGTCAGTGGTTGCGGTAATAAGTGGAGAAAGGAATTCTTTAACATCTACGGCTACCAGGGCTGACATTTGAGTACTTAGACCAACGTTTTGTTCCAAGACTAGTGCGAAATCTTCCGATCGATAAAAACCTAAAATAAAGTCACCAACGGTAATAGCGAATTTTCTATAGATATCAGCACTGGATAAGTCATATTTTTGAGCTATGGCAGACAAGCTAGCTCCAGCTTCGGAGCTAGAGTAAAGCTGTTTTTGGGTTGGTGTAGCGTTTTCGTAACGACTATCTCTTTCTGTGTCAGTTATTTCCATAAATTAATTTTTCTTAACCCCAATTTCGTGATCCTTGTGGTGAACGGAAGTATTCTCTTAGTGCCGTAGCGTTGGCACCTGTGTAAGTAACATCCATGACCTTTTCATAGATTTCCTTTCGTTCAGTTGGAGTCAATGTCTTTTTGTCAGCAATAACTTCTAAGTCCGCAGCCGATAACATAGTGATAGCAGCATCTTTCATAAGTACATCTCTGCCTAAATTGGCGATATCTTCGGGCTTTCTCGGTTTTCGAGAACCGTCGCTATTTCTAAGAGTAAAGAGTTCAGTAAGAGAAGCGCGAGTATTAGCTACTGCTGCATCTTTATGTCTATCATTTCGTGTTTGAGCATAAGAATTTCGTTGTACCTCAGTAAACTTCTTACTCTTCTTTAGTTCGTCCATCTGTGGCTTAGTAAAGAGGTGTACATTATCACGGATCCACACGTCACCCATGGTTTCAATTTCGTCAATCGTGCGTTTTGCCAGTTCCGCTGTAATAATAGAACCTGTCGCTCCAACAACCTTTGTAATGGCAGCTTGACGAGCTTTAATAAGTTTACCTTTTGTTTCAGCACTGACATTATCGCTCTTCATGAAGTTCTCGACCTGAGAGTTGGTGAGGTTTTCGGCGATAGACTCAAGCATCTCGTCCGTCATATCTTCCATTTGTTTAGTACTTAAATCTGTCACAGAAGCTACGAGTTCATTTGCTTTTCCTTCTAGATAAGATCTCCTTTCTTCTAATTTTTCTAAGCGAGCTGAGTCATCAGCATTAAGTGGTCCAAGATTACGTTTGTCGGTTAGGGCTTTAAGCTCGTTAAGTTCACTCATTTCCATAACATTAGCTCGACCTCTAGTATTGGCAGCAGTCTTACTTTTGTAAGCCGCTTCAGTATCATATGTCATGCCAGTACCAAGCTGGGTTTCTTTAAGAGCTTTTGTGGTGCCACGGCTACCCGATCTACCGAATTCAATGACATAAATCCAGCTGCTTTTTTAGTAAAGTAACCAGCCCCTGTTTCAGAAGCTTTGGATCTAGTTTTGGCTTGCACATTATCAAATCCCTTAAGGAGCCTGTTACCAGCCCTATTTATACCAGTTCTGGCAGCTTGTCTCGGAAAGTATGAAGCAGCTCGTCCGCTGGTGGTAGCAATCTTTCTGGAAGTATTAGTAACGCCATTTTTAACCTTACTCATCATGGCGTTTTGAGCCGCTATAAGAGCGCTTCCGCCATTACTACTCATTTTCTGGGCAATGACGATGGCAGCAATTAGGAAAATTGAGGTAAGAATAAAAGGTGGAATAACTGCTTCAAAGGAAGAGGCAGACTGGGGAGTGAACATAGAACTTATGGATTTACGGGCAGCTCCAGTAGAGTTAAATGATGTCAAAATGGTATGGGCGAGGTAAAGCATCAAAATATAAGCTGGGGCAAAGAAAGCTCGGCTTAAAAACCTTTCCAGTAGTCAGATGTGACACTAGCGGCGGCAGGAAAACCCAACCCAGAAACATCAGCGGGGAAAGTACCATATAGAGGTTGAGTACAGCAAAACGAATAATTAATAGCAAACCTCCGCCTAAGAAGACAAAAGCCGAAATTAGGAAAAGTAATAACGTACCAAATATATAGCCAAGACCAGTAAAGCCAGTCGTTTTTGAGAATTCTACACCTACAGAAGTACCCCAGTTAAAGGCTCCAGTAAGACCCATAAGCTCCATAAAACTGCCTGAAATGTCAGCTTTCCCACCGACTTTTGGAAAAGCGTCAACTAATTGGTAAGCAGCGATATTTGAGAAATCAACGACAAACTTGGTGATAAACAGACTGAAGTTCACCAGAAGAGCGGCCATAATAAGTGACACTAGCATGCGTTTATTTCCAGCATCGTCGGCATTGAAGATCATCTTGAGTCCAATGAGGACTAGCCCAAAGATAAAGGTTAGGTTAAAAATGTCTCGTATGACCACCCAGAGGCTATCGATAGCAAAACCAAGTCCGGTACTTTCGTATTGTGCTCCAAAGCCAATTACATAAGTATTTACTCCGACATTTAGTAGTTCCCCACCTACCCAAACCATCCAACCAAAAAAGACATTGACGAAGGTCCAAAGTAACCACTCTATACCGGAACCAACTGCGGAACCAACCGCTCCTAATTGAGCGTTACTAATTTCTGGAAAGAACAGAAACACCAAGGCACAGAGCATCAGCGCTGTTATGGCTGTAACCTTCATGAGTTTTTTACCAGAGTGAACTAACATATTTTATCGCAGTAATCCCTGCCAGTATCTTTCGTAGCTATCAACCTCGGCTTTAGTGTGTAGTTTACTTAGGGCAAAGTAGTCGTTAGCAATCCCTTGTAGTAAAGCACCCTTTTCTTCATCTGAAGCTGGTGGTGGAATGTTGTTAAATCTGCTAATTAGTCCGTCCAGAGTAGCGATGTTATTTAGGGTAGTAGTCTGGAGGGTAGTAATTTCATCTAGAGCGGTTTCAGCTGAGGCGCGACGGCCAGAATTATTACTAATATTTTCTGAGTAATCTTCTAGCTGTGGGGCGTAGACAAAAGTGAGTAAGCGAAGATCAACTTCACGACTACGTGCTTCGGTCAACAGAGTATTTAGTTGCGATGGGTCAGAAGTAAAGCCAGAAGCCGCTACTTGGGTGGTGAGTGGTACCCCAGAGTAGGTGTAACCAGTACCACCCGAAAGACCAAGTAGTCCGGCTGCTCCGGTAATGACTTGTTTAGTTAGTTGACCAAATAGCGCTCCAACAATTTCGTTGATTTCGTCCGCTTCGATAAGGGTTCTTGGTCCGGTTGAGAGTTGGAAGGTTAAAGCCTCACTAATCACTTTACCAGGAGTGGAAACAAAGCAGTTGTCACGACTAGTACCAGCTCCGTGGACAGTTTCGCAGATTTTACTTGATAGAAAACCGTCACCAAAGTCCAGGAGCTTAATCTCTTCCCCGCGAGCATTAATAATACGAGCATTAGCACCAGCTTTAGCCGCTAGGACAGAACCATAAGGGGTATAAGTGCTTGGGTTTGAGGTGATTCTAAACCAAGCGTCCCAACCGCCTGCATCAACGAAGTTTTCGGTGCCGTTTACAAAACCTTCTAGATTGCGCATGACACCAGTTAGGCTACAAGTAGAAGCTGGCTGAGCGGTTTTAACGTCTCGTACCTGGTCGTATTCGATAGCGACCGCCAGGCGGACGTCGAGTTTAAAGGGAGAACAAATAAATGACATCGGTCCACCTAGTTGCTCTAGATACTGGCCGATAGCTTTGTCTCCCGCTTCAAGTAAATAATTGCTGATGTCTTGCACAAAAGTTGGACTGCCTTTAAAGCCGGAATTTATCCAGTTGACGATGCTGGAGGTCATGGTTGAGAGAATACCTTTAGCCAAAGACCAGCCAATACCGTCTAAGACGTTATCCTTGATCCATTGGTTTGAGGTCATGGCTGAAGTTATTGTGTCAGCAGTGGCTGAAATAGACGTCCAAGCATTCACTCCTAAAAGTTCAATATTATTTAGTATCTGGGTAACCTCAGTAGCTCCACCTCCAGCAAGACCAGCTTCTACTACCTCTGGCTTACTAAAATAATTTGGAATATACAAACTAACAAAACTAAAACATAGAGCAAAGATGGTGATGAGTCCTCGTTCAATGATTTTGTTTAGAGTGTTCATATATTAGTTAATTAGTTAAAACGGCGTTGAGGTTGGCAAACATCATGACTGAGTCGTTCATCCTAAAGACTCTCGCGTAAGGTACCAGGGCGTCATAGATATTAGTCATTGCCAAAGCCATGCCATTAACATCGTCTTCATATCGCTTAAGTCTAACATAAGGAAGCATCGGGTCTTCACTGGCTTTGGTCATAGTGTCTAAGTCTGTATAGAGGGCATTGTAGACATTAATGAGGTCGAGATGTTCCTTCACAAATATCTTTGGTACCGGGGTATTTAAAGTAGCATCACGATAATTCTTGTAGACGGAAGCTAGTTTCTTTAAGTCTGCCAGATCCTCCGCTTTACCGCTTTCTAGATAGTCACGTAGGATAACTAGTTCATTGCGCATGTCTGGTGCACTTTCGGTAATCAAAATGTTGGCTAAGGCGTTACCGTAGCTACGAATAGTTTCGTCAGAATAATCTTCCGAGATAATAATATCGCGGACATCATAAATAATGTCAGCAGTGGCTACCCTTTCAAGTTGTTTAATAGCGTCACTAACTACCATTTCTTCAGATTTGCCCAAGGAACCAGCGCCCTTCACGGTAATAAGCCCCTCCATAATAGAGACGCCAAGTTGGCCAGTCAGAGTAGTTGGTGGCGTGTAGACCTCCTCTACATCCCCTTCTGCTAGGTTAACGGCTGGAGCCGAAATAAATTGATCGCGCCAATCTTCTAGTCCGTCGGCATTCTGGTCGCTGGTGGGGATGAAAACTCTAGCTGGAGCTGTGTCAGCAACTGCTAGGGGTACGCTAGGTAATCCGACTCTAGGTTCGCCAAAGTTGTTGGCTAAATAAGCTCCGGCCACCATAGCAAAACCAACCAAAAAAGCACCAATGACTTTGGGGTTACGAGAGTAATCCATGGTTTTATTATAGCAGTCAATAACTAGATATATGACGAAGTTTTATCTATACCTGTGTATGACATTTAGTCTAAATCAATCCTCAAGCGGTAGGGCTTTTAGCTGATTAGCTAAGCTAAGCCAGGTTTCTAGTGGTAGGTCTTCTCCCCGGACTGTTAAAGGTAGATCTAGGTTGGTAAAAATATTTTCTAAATCCTCACGGTGCCAACTTTCGGTTAGGTTAGATAGGAGTTGTTTACGCTTTTTACCAAGTCCAAGGTGTAGAATGGTAAAGAAAAATTCTGGATCCAAGTCAATGAAATTATCACGATTTATGTTGGTAACAGCTAAAATGGCTGAATCAACCTTCGGCATTGGTACAAAGTGACCTCGGGTTACGGTTTTAACGTAGCTCACTTCACCAAAAACTCTTACCCCAAGGGCCAGTAAAGACCCTTTTTTATCCCTAGTTATCCGGTGAACTAGCTCCTTTTGCATTAAAAAGACCAAAGTCGTGGGTTGAATGGCTGATTCCAGTAAAGATCGTAGTAAAATTCCTGATAAATAATAAGGAATGTTAGCTACTACCTTAAATTCTTTATCCCTTAGACCAAGAGTTTCGGGAGTGATTTCTCTAGAATCACCGTGATGGATAGTGAGACTGCCTTTTGCTAGAGCTTGGTCGAAAGTCTTTTTCAAACTAGCTACAGCGCGGGCATCGGCTTCCACAGCGATGACTCGAACCCCTCTTTCGAGAAGGACTTTCGTTAGTCGACCGGTGCCAGGACCAATCTCGAGGACGGTCTCACCACGTTTAAGGTCGGCTGAGTCGCATAGCCAGTTTGGCACCACATCGCTAGTGAGGAAATTTTGTCCGAGTGATTTCTTATGTTTGAAAGCATCTGGTTTTTCTTGGTCTCTGGCCTTAGTTTGTTTCACCCTTCGAGCATACAAAGTCCTAGTACAAATAGCAATAGTGGGTTAATCAAGGAAGATGGTTGCTTCGTAGCCAGACTCACCACCAAAACCTTTAGGGTTGGTCGATTCGATATGTTCAGTTTTAATATCATTTAAGAAAGACGATGGAACATTTATCCTTTGGCTACCGTAGATGGTCCGCATATGCGCGTAGGTTAAAAATACTTTTTCTGAAGCGCGAGTGAGGGCGACATAAAATAGTCGACGCTCTTCTTCATGGTCAATCCCAGTGTCGTCTAGTCTTTCGTGTGGAAAGAGACCTTCTTCTAAGCCACTAATGAAGACACAAGGAAATTCCAGGCCTTTAGCAGCATGAATGGTCATTAGTCTGACGGCGTCTTGTTCTTCTTTTTCTTTGAGTTCATCTTGGTCACTTTGGAGGGCTGCTGTTTCTATCAAAGTTTCGATAGCAGACTCGGGATCTTGCTCGTCGTATCTTTTAGCTAGCGACACCAGTTCTTGCAAGTTTTCTAAGCGTGATAAATCGTCCTCAGTACCACTTTTTTTAAGTTCCACTTCAATCCCGGTTCGCTTGATAATAAATTTTAAGGTTTCCGATAGCGGCTTGGTTTTTGCTTCGTCAGTGATGTCACTCATCATTTGGTCAAAGCGACTGACTTTTTCTAAAGTGGCTCCCTTGAGCTCACTGCGCTTCCCTTCTACGACTTTAAGCATGGTGACTTTACCAATACCGCGAGCTGGTTCGTTGATAATACGGACTAAGTCAGCGGTACTACCAGGGTTCATGGCCAGTCTAAGATAGGAAAGGACATCTTTAATTTCCTTACGTTCATAAAACTTAGTGCCCAGCAACTGGTATGGAATAGCAAAGTTCAGGAAGGCTTCTTCGAGCGCGCGTGATTGAAAGTTAGTTCGATATAAAACGGCAATATCTGATGGTCTTCGCCCACCTTCAATTAATGACTGCGCCGTGAGAGCAATATACTCGGCTTCATCAGTTCCTGTCATGGCCGCGTAAAGAGAAATTTTCTCCCCTTCACCGTTACTGGTAAAGACTGCTTTGGGAATACGGTTTTTATTTTTTTCGATAATATCGTTACTAGCGGCGATGATGGTTTTGGTGGAGCGGTAGTTTTCTTCAAGTAAAATGGTGTGAGCGGTTGGAAATTGATTTTCAAATTGTAAAACGTTCTTTATGTCTGCTCCGCGCCAAGAGTAGATATTTTGATCAATGTCCCCTACTACGCAAAGATTTTGCTTCTCACTACAGAGAGCTTTGGCAATTGAAAACTGCACGGCATTAGTGTCCTGGTACTCGTCGACATGGATGTATTTGTATCTATTTTGCAATATGTCGCGTACGGGTGGATTAGCCGTAATAAGGTGAAGTGTTTTTACCAGCAGATCGTCAAAGTCTAGAGCATGTTCTGCTTTAAGGATACTTTCGTACTTTTCCCAAACCGTGGCCGCTACTTGATCAGGAAAACTATCCGCACTGGCTTTAAATGAAGCCATGCTTAGAGCATCGCCCTTAGCCCTTGAAATTTTACTGAGGATTTTCTTCGGTTCAAATTCCTTTGGATTGTAGTTAGCTTGCTCCAAAGCCTGTTTTACAGCGCGCAGGCTGTCACTGCGATCATAGATAGTGAAATGTCTAGGTAGCCCCAAATACTCATGAAATTCCCGTAGTAGCCTAACTCCCAGGGCGTGAAAAGTGGTTACTACCGGCAGAGAGTCAATGACAGCCCGCTCACTTGGCGGATATTTATGAACGAGACTTTCTACTCGTTCGCGCATCTCCTTCGCGGCTTTATTGGTGAAGGTGACGGCTAATATATTGTGTGGGGCTACGCCCGTATGTATTAAATGAACGATTCTATGAGTAATAACACGGGTTTTTCCGGAACCAGCCCCGGCGAGAATCAGGAGGGGTCCCTCGGTTTTTAGCACGGCATTTTTTTGTTCAGCGTTTAAACCTTCGAGATATTTTTGTCCGTGGTCCATAAGAAGTAAAATACTATAACATGCCAAGGTGAGTAAAATCCTCTTCCTATCAAAAATATCGAGACTGTTAAATTAGGAAGTGCTATTTAAGTGTTGTCAACGTCTAAAGTAGGCTTAGAAAGTAACCCTCGCCAGACCTTGTCAAAGTCTGGGTAGAATATGTGAATTCGTCAATTGCTCCTGCCTGGGGTTCTAGTACAATTTACGCATACCAAAAGATTTTGGGTAGAGTGCATTTTGAGCTGCACCTGTGTGGCTCTTTTTGTTTCCGATATACCGTAGTGGAAGTACAGCGGCGAGTCCATAAAAAATTACTTATAAAACGTACCGAAAAAGATTCTGAACATAATCACAAAAATTCGATTATTGGTCAGATGACAGATAATGCCGAGAAGGCGTTGCCCTATCACTGGAATTTCTTCGAGTGGGCGCTTTTCTTAGCTGTTATTGTGGTTCCAGTTTCTTTGCATTCTGGTTTTTTTAAGAGTGTAAAGGCTAGTCCTGAAACCACTTTAAGTGAATCCCCTGTTCTGACCTCAGCTATTGATGAATCAGTGTTGTCAGCGCTACAAAATCCAAACCCGCAAGGTTCACGTGGAGGAGCAGAGGTCTTGGTTAACGAGGGAGCCCTAGTTTCTTCTGGTCCAGTTGGAGATGACGTTATTGCTTCTAGAAAGAGTGCCACAGGAGAAATTAGTGTTTATACCGTTAGGTCTGGAGACACCCTTTCACATATTGCTGATATGTATGGTGTTACTGCCAATACGATACTTTGGGCTAACGACTTGCCAAAAGCTACCTCTATTAGAGAGGGCCAGACTCTCATTATTTTACCAATTGCCGGTGTACAACATATTGTAAAGAAGGGTGACACTATTAATTCTATCGCTAAAAAGTATGACGGTGATGTCGACGAGGTGTTAGCCTACAATCATCTAACTTCTAACAATGACTTAGTAGTTGGAGAAACGGTGGTAGTACCTGGTGGTCAGATTAAGTCAGTCCCCGTCACTTCTTCAGTAGCCAAATCTTCCACCGGAGTTTCTGGTGGAAGTTGGCTTACTCACCCGTTACCGGGCTCAGTACGTTCCCAGGGTATACATGGTTACAACGCTGTTGACTTGGCAGCTAAAAATGGCGCGAGTGTCAGATCAGCTGGTGCCGGAGAAGTTATTGTTTCTAAAAGTTCTGGTTGGAATGGTGGTTATGGTCAGTATATTGTAATTAAACATAAGAATGGTGCGCAAACACTTTACGCTCACCTTTCTGCTAACAGTGTCGGTGTTGGGGCTTATGTCAGCCAAGGTGAAGTGATTGGTGCAGTGGGAAACACTGGTAGATCGACTGGTTCACACCTACACTTTGAAGTTCGTGGTGCTAGTAATCCTTTTTAATCTAAAAGAAGAGCCTAAAACAAAAGCCCCTATAGGGGCTTTTGTTTTAGGCTGGTGTTCGATATTGTAAAGCTTCGAGTACGTGTTTAGTTAAAATGTCTTCCTCCCCATCTAAGTCAGCAATGGTTCTAGAAACTTTGAGTAAGCGATGATAGCCACGGGGTGACAGATTGAGTTTTGTTGACGATGTTTCGAGTAGGTTAGAGACTTCTTTTGATATTTTTAGACAATGATCAATATCACGACTAGTCATAGCGGAGTTAGTGTTGATCCCTCTACCCGTTAAACGCTCACTTTGGATTTTTCTAGCTGACAGTATTTTGTCTCGGACGATGGTCGTTTCGTTAGTCTTAGTTTCTAAGCTGGATAGAGTTTTATAATCAACGTGCGGGACTTCGATCCAGAGATCAATACGATCTAAAATTGGTCCGGATATTTTACCGCGGTAAGTTTCTTGCATAGCTCTAGCTAAATCAGTGGTACCATCTTCCTTTCCCCGGTAGGGATTTAGAGCGGCAACTAAAATAAAGTCGGCCGGGAACAAAGCTGTTCCCTGGACTCTTGAGATACTGACCACCCTATCTTCGAGTGGTTGTCTTAGGGCGTCAAGGCACCGTCTTTCAAACTCAGGAAATTCATCCATAAATAAAACCCCTTTGTGAGCCAAGGTTACTTCTCCTGGTTTAGGCTGTGTTCCACCACCAACCAAAGCGGTATAGGAAGCAGTATGGTGCGGGGCTCTAAATGGCGGTCGGCTGGAAATGTTCGTAATAGTGCCAGTTAGAGAGTGTATAGCAGTTACGGCCAGAGCCTCTTCTCTACTTAGTGGTGGTAAAAGACTTTGAAAGGCACGGGCTAACATGGTCTTACCAGTACCAGGTGGTCCGACTAATATCACGTTGTGTCTGCCGGCCGCCGCGATCGTCAACGCTCGCTTGGCACTCTCTTGCCCTTTTATATCTTCGAGTAGAACTTTCCCCTCGTTCCAGTTTTCGTCCAAGGTCGTTAAAACTTCTGGTGCAATAAGTTTGTGCGTCTCACTAGTTTGATCGCAATGGTCCATGACAGTCCGTAAGTCTTTTGCTTTGTAGATTTCCATCCCTTCTACCAGGGCTGCTTCTAGGGCATTATCTTCTGGCACTATCACTTTTGTGAAACCGTTTTCCTTAGCGGCTAACACCACATTTAAAACTCCCTTGACTGGTTTAAGAGTGCCATCAAGACCTAGTTCACCAATGAAAATTATTTTTTCGCTAAATGTTAATTCCCCACTAGCTACTAGATAAGCAATAGCAATCGGTAGGTCAAACAATGGTCCTTCTTTCTTTAGGTCGGCTGGTGAAAGTGAAATAGTAATCTTTTGGTTTTTGCTTTTAGGGGAATCAAAGCCGGTATGTTTGATGGCACTACTGATTCGGTCTTTTGATTCCTCGATCGCTTTACCAGCGAGACCAACTATCGAAAACGAATGCAGACCTCGTGAGAGGTCTGCTTCAATACACACAATGGTTCCCTGCATGACATGGGGTTGGACTGTGTAGACAGTGGCAATCATAAATTATAGAGGTAGCTGACTTTCGTCATCCATGTGAGCGGTGCAGGTGCGAGCGGTTGGTTTGAACTTCAGTCGATCTTCCTCAATTGCTTCACCGGAGATTTCACAAAGACCGAATGTCCCGGCTTCAATTTTCTGTAACGCTCGTTTGATGTCGCGATACTCAATTTCTAAAGTCGACAAAGTAGCACGTCTCTCATTCCACTCTTCAGTGGCGTCAGCTTCAGAATTTTCGTCAGCCTCTCTGAGTTCCTCTATTTCAGGGACAGCTTGCCAGTCGTCAGTCGTTTCATCATAAACGCCAATAGTTTCTAGGTCATTAATAATAGTGGCTAATTTTTTCTCCAGTTCAATCTTAAATGTATTAGTATCAATCATAATTATTTAATTAGCTCAATAAGTTCCTTATAGGTTTCAACTTTATTAGTAATGATTATAGTGCCTCGATTCGCTGTACCATATACGATGAGGGTATTGTTACCGTCAGCATTTTCTAATATACGTACGTCGGTGTTTTCAATGACTGAATCCTTAAACTTGGTAGCTGGAAGGTTGCCGGTGTTTTTAAATAAACCAGCTAAGTCATCGTGTAGGCTCAGTTCCCAAGCCAACATCCCTCCCTTAGCAGTAGCTGGATCAGTGATAGATAAGATGATAAAAGGATCATTTTTTCTGACTGATCCAAAATAAATATACTTTAAGGATTGCGTGAAGGCGGCATTGAGATTTGGATTCAAGATAGAAGCAACTTCAGAAGCTGGAATGAGTCCAGTAGTAGATAGGGGGTCAACTAGAATTAGTTGTAGTACGTCGAATGAACTTTGGTTGTTATTTTCAGAAACTACATTAAGTAGGTCAGCTTTGGTCGTGGCAGTTAGTTTTACTGGTTGAAGAGGTGAAGTCAGGGCCGCTGGATAGTTGGGCGAAACAATAATTTCAAGCTGTCCTGACTGTGAGCTGTACCAGAAATATAAGCCACTACCCACTACTACTAGTGCTAAGACGATCCCGGCCACACCGAGTGAGATTACGTTGGTGTTTATAATAAACAACCACTCTTTGAAAGATTTCGGATTTAAATTTGTGATTGGTCTGACTTCAGTTGGAACCGTTCTTTTAACGGGGACAACTTCAGATGCTTCAGGTTCGGTTTCAACTGGTAGGTTAACTTCTTCTACTAGCGTCTCTGGTTCAGGTTGTTTTATCTCTTGAGTCGAAACTGTTGGTTGTGGTGGAACAACCACAGGTGGTCGTTCTACTTTGACTACTGGCTCAGGAATTTTCTCGATTACTGGTATTGGCTCTGGAGCTTTTACTATAACCGGTTCAGGTTTCGGTACTTCTACTACCGGAGTGGCCGGACTACGGAAACTTTTCTTCGGGAAAACTTGAACGTTTGACACGACTTCTTCTGGAGCTTCCAGTAAAGGATAACCAGGCTCAGTTTTGGCTGTCCAAATTGTTAATGGTTCTCTCGGAGTAGATCGTTCCTTTCGTGCGCGGATTCTTTCCTGGATACTAGTGTGGTCAAAGGTCGTTAGTTTACCAGTTTTAGAGGTGGCTCTTTGAATAACCCCCTTTCTTCTAGTAGCGTCAGGTACAGTATACTTAGGAATTTTTTTAGCAGCTCGTTTGCGTTTCATTTCAGCAAACCAATCTGCGATCGAAGAAAAAATACTTGGTACTAATTTGAAACGATCTTTCTTAGTGTCACTAAGAATAACAGCCGAAGCAGCATCTTCGTTATCTATCACAATGCTACTTTCCTTATTTGGTTTTGGTGCGGAGATTGGTTTTAAGGTCGGTTCACTAGTTTCTGAAGTTGATTTAGGGATGTCTGGCAGTTTTTCGTCAATGGCTTCTTTTTTTCCTGGAGGAGGTGGCACTGGTTTTTTGTTACCTGTCCAGCTAGGAGCTTGGTATTTACGCTCTTCCGGTTTTTTAAGAGTAACAATTGGAACGGGGACTTTCTTTTTTGCGGTAGACATGTCAACCGCACCGTTTTCGGCTTTTTTTCTTTCGAGGTCTTTAGCGTAAGTACGGATACCTGCAATAGAGCCAGTCTGTGTTTGCGTGTCCATTACCTCTAGTATTGCATGAAATTAAGGGTTTGTGAGGTGTATTTTGTACTGGTCCGTTAATAAACTGAAGTAGTTTATGGGCGTTTTATCCCCCGGTTGGTAGCAAAATCAGGGTCTAATTGCTTAATGGATAAGCCAATTTTACCTTCTTCAATTTTACTAACAATGACCGGGATAGTTTCTCCAACTGTAAGTAATCCGTCTAGGTTTTCTAGTCGGAAAGGTGCAATTTCAGAAATATGTATCAAACCTTCATTATATGTATCGAGTTTTGCAAAGGCACCGAAAGTAGCAATTTTCGTAATGGTAGCTTCCACCTTTTCGCCTACAGCATATCTCTTAGTTAGGGCTTTAATCTTTTCAGCTGCCAAACCAGCGGTGCCATTTTTACCAGTAATATAAACAATTCCATCATCCTCAATTACTATCTCTTCGACACCAGTTTGGTCTTTGATACCGTTAATGGTTTTACCACCAGAACCAATCACTAGACCAATTTGTTCGGGGAGGATGGTGAGAGAAACAATTTCTGGCGCTCGTGGTGAGATGTTTGGTCTTGGTGAAGCAATGGCTTCGGTCATAGTTTTTAAGATATGAATTCTCGCTAAGCGCGCTTTTTCTAGGGCTTCTCCTAAAATTTGTAGTGGAATACCAGCTACTTTCACGTCCATTTGAATAGCGGTCACTCCTTCAGTCGTGCCAGCTACTTTAAAGTCCATGTCACCAAATTCATCCTCTGGTCCTTGAATGTCAGTTAGTAATTTGTAGTCACTGCCTAGGATCATTACTCCTGACGCAATACCAGCCACAGGTCTAAGTATCGGGACACCACCGTCCATTAAGGCCAAGGTAGAGGCGCAGACTGAACCCATCGAACTAGAACCGTTACTAGACATAGTTTCCGAAACTAAACGAATGGTGTAAGGAAAAACTTCCTTACTAGGAATGACCGGTACCAATGCCTTTTCAGCTAGAGCCCCATGACCGATCATTCGTCGGTTAAAACCACCAACTCTCCCGGTTTCACCAACTGAAAATGGCGGGAAGTTGTAGTGGTGCATGAAATTCTTTTTTACATGTCTTTCTTCCATGGTATCTATCATTTGGGCTGCTTCAGGTCCGCCTAAAGTTAGAGCGGAAAATATTCTGGTCCCCCCTCGATAAAAAATACCTGAACCATGAAGGACTGGGGACACCCCACCAGCTTGTGCGTAGAGTTCTCGTACGGCGTCAAAGTCTCGTCCGTCAGCCCGCTTCCCTTCGAGGACAGCTCCCTTGTGTAACTCTAAGTCTATCTGTTCTTCAAAATAAGCACCGGCGATTTTTTTATCGATCGGTGGTTCAATGGCGGAGACAGCTTCCAAGAAAGAATTTTTTAACTCATAGATATGATCTTTACCAGCTTGGTCGCTGAAGAGTGTTTGTTGTAGCTTAGTTAAAAAAGAGTCAGCAAAAAAAGTTTCAAGAACGGATGGTATCTCTGGAGTAGACAAAACCCGCTTCTCTTTACCAATTTCGGCAATGATGTTTTTTTGCCAAGCTTCTAGTTCACCGTGTATCTTAGTGGCTTCGGTTAGAGCCGAAATGATTTCTTCTTCCCCTACTTCGTAGGCAGCGGTTTCAATCATGTTGATGTTACCGTCCTTACCGCAAGCTAGTACTTCCAAGTCTAGTTCACCAATTTCTCTCTCAGTGTAGGTAGGATTAAAAATAATTTTACCGTCAACTTTTCTTCTGGCGATCCGGACAGCTCCGACCGGACCTTGCCAAGGAATGTTAGAAGTTGAAAGTGCTAACGACGCACCAATGACGCCCAGAACATCAGGGTCATCTTCGCCGATCGATAGAACAGTTACGACTACTTGAATGTCGATACGTAAGTGAGAATAAAAAAGTGGACGAATAGTTCGGTCGACAATTCTAGCCGAAAGTACTGCCTCGTCACTCGGACGGCCTTCACGACGCATAAATCTACTACCTAAGATTTCTCCAGCCGCATAAAATTTTTCTTCGAATTCAACTGAAAGTGGAAAGTAAGGTAGAGCAGAATTTTCTTCCCGACCCATTACTGCTGTGACAAGGATAACTGTCTCACCGTAAGTGAGCATAACTGAACCGTTGGTGTGAGCAGTCAGGTCATTAAATTCTGCGGTGAGAGTTCGGCCACCAAATTCTGTAGTATAGATTTTTCTTTGCATAGTTCGTCGTGAAAGTGAGTATTAATTAATTACTAGTCGTTGTCAGTATCAGTCCCAACAATTTTTTTGATGTGTCGTCTGAGTGAAGTTTTGTTTCCGCGTTTGCTAGTTTTGTAACCGATTAAAAATTCGTGCGGATTTTCGTCCATGTCAATGAAGTCATCAACTACTTCACGCAAACGTGATGAAGCTGAGCGACCAAAAGTAATCACCTCTACTTGGCAACCTTGGCTCTTAACATATTCAACTAGTGGTATGAAGTCACCATCACCAGTCGCGATAATAATTGCATCGACTTTGTGAGCGAGCTTGATGGCGTCGATAGCCAAACCCACATCCCAGTCAGCCTTCTTGGCTCCACCGTAAAATATTTGCAAGTCTTTGGTTTTGATTTCGATACCAACTTTTTCGAGCGCCTCAAAGAAAGGGGTCTCTTCCCCTCCCTCGGTATTAACCACATAAGATAGTGCGCGAATAAGTTTGCGGTTACCGAGAGCAGCTTTAACGACTGCTGCGAAGTTTACTTTTGATTTGTATAAATTTTTGGCACTGTGATAAAGATTCTGAGTGTCAATTAAAATGGCCACTCGTTGTTCCGGATGTCGGATAATTCCCATATAAAAATAATTTAGTTCCTCTTATTAAAATACTGATCTGTGTTCACTATAGCGTGAAACGTAAAAATGCTCCAGACTGGAGCATTTTTATTTAGCGCTTAAGGCCTAACTTCTTAATTAGAGATTGGTATGATTTCTCATCTTTCTTCTCTAAGTAATTTAGGTGCTTTCTTCGGTCGGCTACCATTTGTAGTAGTCCGCGACGAGAGTGGAAGTCTTTCTTATGCTTGCGCAAGTGAGTAGAAAGTTCCTCAATCTGCCTGGTCAATAATGACACCTGAGCTTCTGGAGAACCAGTATCACCTTCGTGACGCTGACTACCCTTCAGCACGTTTTCTTTTACTCGTTTTGTTAACATATATATGAATGAAGCGGCTCGCCTATATTAGATACGCACGAAGTGCATATAAGGAGCACACAGGATTAACCGCGAAGGTTCCTATAACTATAGCATAAAAAGTCTAAATAGGCAAGCCAGACTAAGAGTTCGACAGTTTGTCAAAACGGTGTCGGTATAATCGTTGTATACTATAGTCATGACGCTTGTGGAACTCAAACGACAATTTTTAGAGTATCTCGAAATCGAACGGGGACGGAGTGTGAAGACTGTCGAGAATTATGACCGCTATCTGAGTCGGTTTTTTACCTTTGTGAAGGTGACTAAGCCTAGTGCCCTCACTGAGGAACAGATCCGTGAATTCCGATTACACCTTAACCGCCAAGCCGGCACTAAAATTGGTGGTCGCACCGAACCAATGAAACGCCGTACCCAAAATTATTACCTAATAGCCCTGCGGGCCTTTTTGAAGTTTTTGCGTAAGCGCGGAATTGAGTCGGTCTCACCGGAGCGGATAGAGTTAGCTAAAGTCCCGGAACGTTCTTTGGATTTAATTTCCACCGCCGAACTAGAACGGTTAATGTCCTCACCTAAGACAGACACCTTAGAAGGTAAAAGAGACAAAGCTATTCTCGAACTTTTATTTTCGACTGGTTTACGTATCTCAGAGCTCTGCTCTTTGTCGATTGATGATGTGGATTTGTCTCGCGATGAATTTTCAGTTAGAGGTAAGGGAGATAAAGTGCGTGTAGTTTTTCTTTCCGATACGGCCCGCGCGAAAATTAAAGATTATTTAAGTGCTCGGAAAGATATGGACGATGCTCTCTTTGTTCGCTACGGTAAGAAGGCACATATTGGTGAAGAAGCCAGAGTGACACCGCGTACGGTGCAGAGACTTTTAAAGCACTATGCCACTAAAGCTGGTATCACACGTAAAGTCACCCCACACGTTATTAGACACAGTTTCGCTACTGACCTTCTAAGTAATGGCGCAGACCTACGTTCAGTGCAAGCTCTCCTTGGTCATGCACATATTGGTACCACCCAGATTTATACTCACGTCACTGACTCTCATCTCAGAGCCGTTCATAAACAATTTCACTCCAAAAGAAAAAAATAGTTTGGTGCAAAGTTTGCCGTGACAGATAGATTTATTTGGCGCATACTTAGAGCATAACTTAATATTTTTTATGATAGCTATTTTAGTAATTGCGTTTTTATTCTTACTAGTCTCTCATTTACAACTAAGAGATCGAGTAACTGACCTAGAAAAAGGAGTCACTCGAAATAATTTTACTGAACCGAAGTCTGATTCCCCGAAGTCACTTTCAGAAATACCGAAGCCAGATTTTTCTCCGGTAGCTATTCCTCCTGCCCCACGACCACTACCAAATGTTGGTTTTGCTCCACTAGAAGTGCATGAGCATGAGCAGTTGCTTAAAGCACAGTCTTCAAAGGAGACCGATGAACTTCTCTTAGTGTCTTGGTTTAAGGAACATACCTTAATAAAAATTGGTGGACTTTTCTTTTTCTTAGGAGCCGCTTGGTTTGTAAGTTATGCTATTGAAAAGGGTTGGCTCTCACCAGAGTTACGTATCGCCCTCGGCTTTGCTCTAGCTCTGGCCACCTACGCCTTAGCTTGGTATCGATCAAAAATCGAAGTGACACAGTATCTAGTTTTGACTGCTCTTGGGACCGGTATTGTTTGCGCTACCGTCTCCGCCGCCCAAGTAGTTTTTCAAATGTTCTCTCCAGTATTTGCCCTCGCGCTTTTAGCGTTTAGTATCGGGTACACAGTTTTCGTTGCTTTCGAGACGAAGGTGTCATGGCTCACTATTCTTTCAGGAGTCCTAGGGTTACTAGTACCACTATTGATTGGTAGTGTTGCTGAGCCACTTTGGTTATTGCTCTACTTATTGGTGCTAACGGCGGGATTGATTTTTGTGGGACTGAAGATGGAGATACGATCACTAACTTTAATAATGTTAGCTGGTGTTACTTGTTACCAAACTATCATTGCGACAGACAACTCAATTGCTGATGTTACTTTGTGGTTGTTTGTGGTCGTATTCTCCCTTTTGTTTTTTGCTAGTATCACTCGGTCCCTGACTGTCTCGGCAAAGCCACAAGCCATTGATGTCACCACCTTTGGTATTCTGGCTGTAAGTTACGTGGCTTTCGCTTCAGAATTAACCAAGGAACCGAGTATCGCAATTTTCATGGCCACCTTCGTTATTGGTGCTATGGGTTACTTGCTGGCGGAAAGAAATTTTCCTCTTAAGGTGGTGGCGGTCTTTATTGCTGGTGCGGGAGCGGGGGTCTTAGTTGGTACCAGTTTCCTTTTTTCTGAGTCTGAACTTATCCTCGCTTACATTGCAGAAATAACCGCAGCCTTTTTGGTCGCTACTTATCTTGGGCTACCGTCTCGAGTAATTAGTGTAGTTGCTTTCACTTATCTTTTACCACTGTTAGGATCGCTCATTTTTTTCGTTAGCTCAGACTGGGAAGCGGGTATTTGGCATTCAAGTGCCTTAGTGATTTATAGTATGTGTTCGTCACTTTTCCTCTCTGCTTTATGGTTGATACATCAACCGACGGTGGCGGTTCATAAGTATGGGCAAACATTAGCTAGCACTTTTGGTACTTTGGCATTTTTCTACGCTTACGCCGTGGTGGCGGTCGTAGCCGGCAGTTTGTTTAATGATCCAGAAGCTTTAGTGATTACCTATATAATGTGGGCGATCATCTCACTCTCATACATATATTATTTACTAAGATTGAAGTCATCGGTTAATCTCATGGTTTATGCTACTTCTTCGCTTACGATACCGGTGATGTTTAGTCTGCCGTCTTTTGCGAGCTCGGCTTGGGAAGATGGTCTCAGGCACCCAGATGGGTTCGGGGTACTAAGTATTCTTCTGGTTTTGTTTTTGACGACACTAACTATCACCCAGCGTTTTTGTAAAGATTATGATGCGGTCTTAAGGCGAGTGGTTGGTAACCTCATCATGGTGACGGTCATTTATCTCTTCACTTTCTTCTATGTCTTTTGGCATGGACTTTTAGATTCAAGGGTGTTAGCGACGGTGGCCATCTACAGCAGTTACGCTTGGGTACTGTACGGACTGACTTCCCTCTTTGTTTTATTGCGGGCTAACATCAATTGGATTGGGACATCTATCAGCGCTCTAGCCTTACCAATTATTATGTCCCTTTCATCATTTAATCTTGGTGGCTGGAATGAGGGAGTCCTCTCGGCCGAGCCAGTTGGTCTGTTTGGTTTGGTAGCGGTGTTTGTGTTGTTAGCGATGGGACTGCGACGTCACTACAGTAGTGAGAATAATGAAGACGAAAAAAACGTCTTGGCCTGGAGCAAATTATTGTTCGGTCTCGCTTTTGTTTATTCAGTTGGTTTGGTCTGGTCTATTTCACACACTGTGGCAGATGGAGCGGGAGCAGTATCATTAGCTTTGTTTGTTTATACTGTGCTTGGTCTACTGTCTTACTTATACGGTAAGCGAATTAAAAAGCCAGATTTCAAATACGCTGGAGTTTCACTATTAGTGATTGTAATACTTCACATCGTCTTGATTGATATTTGGGAAATGGAAATTGTTTGGCGAGTTGTTACTTTGCTCGTTATCGGTTCACTGTTTATTGTCACAGCTTTATTTGATCGAGACAAATCGTAAATTAAAACCCAGCCACAATAAAGGCCCCGCTCGCGGGGCCTTTATTGTGGCTGATATTTAGTTACTAGAACTAAAGGATTTTATGACCGCTTCTATACCTGCTCGATTGCGAGTCCATTCTGGAGTAGTTCTACCTTCAAGTTCTACGGTGATAGCGGGAATGTTTATTGAGGCTAGCCATCCTTCCGCGTCTCCGGTTACTGGATAAGCATCAAAGCTAGCGACAGCACCATAACCACCTGCCTTAGCATACGCGTTCATGATTTCCAGTGTCTTGGGTAAGACCCCATTTAGACATTCAGAGGCATAAACGTTGTTAGCTTGGCTGTGCCAAAAAACTACCGCCAAGGGATTCGTTTTTTCGATTAGGTTTTTCAGGGCCAGAGATTCTGGTTCTGAAAAAGCACTGGTACCGGCACTAACAGTCTTACCTCGCCAAGTACTTTCTGGTTGCCACTTGCAAGCGAAGTTACGATTGAGGTCAACGTTATGGCTGTTGAACCTTCCTGCCCCAGTTTGATGAGCGTCGTTAGGTGGTATGTCTGTAGCTAGAAAACGTCCTTCTTTCTGAACTACTTTGAAGAGTCCGTCAGGATTAAGGGCTGGTATGATCTTTAAGGTAAATTCTTCCGGTACTGTAAATGTGCCATTTTCAAGTTCATCAATAAATTCGTAAGCCACTAAGACACTATTCCACTCGTATCCACCATGCATTCCCCCGACGAAGACTAAAGTCTTCTCGCCAGTGCCATAAGTATAGACTTCAATATTTCGGTTCTCGACAGAGGTGCCGATTGACTCTACTTTAGGAACTGTTACTTCTGGTTCGACTTCTTCTTCGATGACGGGCTCGGGTATAGTATCTACCTCTGGCTCACTAGGGTTTAACCAAAAAACTAAGCCACCAATGATAAAGATAACTCCTAGACCAATGACGATAAGAAACCTGTTAGTCGCAAAAGTCATTATTCAGCTAGATAATTTAGGACGGCTTCTACTCCGGCTTTGTTTTTATTGAGTTCACTATTTTTGTGATCAGTTAGTAGAACACTAATAGCGGGAATATTTTCACTAGCAAACCAGTTCACCATATCACCAGTTATTTCGTAATAATTGAATTCCTCATGAGCGCTATAGCCGGAAGCCTTAGCAAAAAGTTCAGTCAAGGCTTTTGTTTCCGGTAGGATGCCTTGCTTACAATTTGAAGCGTAAACCCCGCCGGCAGCACTGTACCAAGTTACGACAGCACTTGGCTCATACTTTGCCACGTAAGCACGGATGGCTTTTGTTTCTGGTTCAGAGAAAGGCTCACTACCACCACTAACACTTTGGTTTTGCCAAGTACCAACCGCTTTCCATTCACAACTAAAGTTTCGATTTAAATCAACGTTGTTGTTATTGAATCTCGCCTTAGCTTTGTCTGCTTCTGTACCAGTAATTGAGGCGGCAGTGAAACTACCAGAAGTACCAGCAATTTTCTTCAGTCCGTCTGGATTGAGAGTCGGAATAATAGTGACTGAGACATCATCTGGAATCGCCGTTGGAGTTTTTTTGAGCCAGTCAATTAATTCGTAAGCTAAGAGAGCAGTGTTCCAAGAGTAGCCACCATGGATACCGCCAATGAACAAAGCTTCTTTGTCGCCAGTACCAAAGTGGTAAGCAACAATATCTTCTCCGCCAACTGACTGTCCAATTACTTCCATTTCACCTCGAACGACAGTCGGGGTAGCTACCTCATTTTCAGTAACTGGGGTTTCTACTTCAGGAATATTATTTTCAGTTTGAGTCGGAGTTAGTTCCGGTTTCTCGTAATTTACGTCTGTTTGGTCCTTAGAAATAAAGTAATAAACAGCTCCGCCAACCACAAATAAGCAAATAAATGCAATCAAAATATTTTTCATACTTATACATTGTATGCCAGTTATTTGCGGTTGGCTAATTTTTGTTAAAATCATTAATCTTTAAATAAAGTAAAAGCGACCCTGGGGTCGCTTAAAGTCCTGGCCTGGCTTTCAGTGCCGGAATTGACGCTGATTGTCAAAATCATCAGGTAAGTTGTGATAGTGGAGGTAGTCTCTTGCAGGCAATACCTTGTGTAAACGATCTCCAGGCTTCGCGTCTTCGGCGAGCAGCTTCACATACCTTCCCAGAATTTGTCCAGAGTCAGTTGGTGTAAACAGACTGCCTCCTGTTGGTCTGATCCAGTCATAGCGAGCAGCTCGATTCAAGTAGACTGCTACCAGTCGTTCAGGGATTTGTTCCTGAGCCGGTTTGAAGGTGTCGTTCAGATAGTCGGTTATGTCTGTGAGGCTCAAAATACCTTGGTTTGGGGCGATACCTTGGAAAGGTTTGCTTACCAGTATGCGGAGCAGATTAGTACTCACCGTTTGAACTATCTCTTCTACTGCACTCACGTCCATCACGTTCTCCTTCTTTTATTGTGGCACCAGCGCCACTTTGTTTTTAGCACGAAATGATATTTTTGTTAAGGTTTTGTTGACTATCACAACATTAAATTTTTTAAAGACTTTTCCCTTATGGTTTTTTATTAAAAGCGGTAAATAGAAAATGACCACGCTCCGTACGGAGCGTGGTCATTTTCTTAGTGAGGCTTAATTATTGAGCGTCATTAGCAGCAGCGCCGCCGTTTGATGCTAGGCGTACATTTGTTGCAGCTGGGCCTTTTGGACCTTGCTCTACATCAAAAGTAACCAAGTCACCTTCTTGCAGATCGTCAAAAGCGACGTCTACTAGAGATTGTGCGTGAAAGAAAACATCCTTATCACCATTATCTGGCTTGATAAAACCATAACCATTATCTCGCTTTCGAACAATTGAACCTGTCATTTGATTTTTATTTATACTTTGATTAACGACAAAACTTTACTTCACCTGATCAACGCTTTCACCTTGTTTCGGAGGAGTGCTGTTTCGCTGTGCTTATTAAAGCACATATACACATAAACACAAGCTTTTCCGATGAAGCCACTAATCTAGGTTAGGGTAATAGTCCATCCTCAACTCTAAATCTTTATATGATGGGCAAATTTGCCGACAACTGGAATTTCTTTCTGGACCTTCTTTAGGGCGTTCATGATACCAAGTATAGCCAAAACGAATATAACTAACTTAATAACCATTAGTACAGTAGACATTGGTCCAAACATGATACCCATCATAAACCACCCCCCAACTAGCCATAGTACGACTTCCATACCGAACAGAACTAGTCCTTGTTTAACGTGAAAGAAAGTAAAAGGATCGTCTTTCTTCATAAATAAAGGAATGAAGACTAACGGACCCACATAAGCTAAGGCAGCCATCATAGTGTGTTCAGAAAACTCCAGTTCAGAAGAGTTTGATTTTGTGTCTTCAGTGGTAGTCTCCGCAACTGGTGAAGGAGTAACAGGAGTAGTGCTTTCAGCGTTTGTCTGAGTTTCTGGATTAGTAGTAAATTCTTCTGGTTTGCTATCCATATTTTATTATTTATCTTTTAAGATTAAGCTTCTATATAGTGTATTACTTCTGTTTTAGAGTGCAAGCCTGATTTCCCGGTCCAAGATATTTCAGCGTATTCATATAATATATGTATGAACACAACTTTTTAATATCAAACGGCCAGAAGCAAAGCTTCTGGCCGTTATTCCCAAGGACGAAATAAGTCCCTAGATGTTCCTGCTCGGCGATCCCTCAAGCGACACCTACTCTTCGGCTAGTAAGTTTGGTAATCAGTCCGGCTGTTGTAATAACCAAAACGCTTAGGCTGATAAAAATGTAGCCAATTCCCAGCAGGGAAAACTTCGCCAGCGACTGCAATGGATTAGTTAGTTTGAATTTCAAGAACTCTTCTCCTAAGTAGCGGATATATTCTCCAATAAGCCCAAAAAGCAGGCTGACGTAAGCCAAGACATCTTCAATGAACTTGAGCAGGTATTGAATCATGAAGGGTAAAAGCAAGATTGTGCCAAAGATCAGAAAGAAAAATGCGACCAAAGGACTTTGCCTTAGCCAGTAATCACGATACTTCCCTTGCCCCAGAGCACCAGCGAGCCAGCAATGAATGTCACCGAGGTAAATGCCAATGAAGAATGCAACCAAAACGAAGAACATAACATTAAGGATAAAGTCCAGGTACATGACGCTCTCCTTTAAGAAGGTTGTTGGGCCAGATTTTACTATACAAGTTCCATATAAATATGCAATTTAAAACTTGTTATCAGTATCTAATATAAGTATAGTTATCATATACAAATATGAAAATCTTTTCGTGGAACGTTAATGGTATTAGGGCTGTCCTTAAAAAGGGTGATTTACAAAGGTTTATTGCCAAACATCAGCCGGATGTTCTTTGTTTACAAGAAACCAAGGCCAACCAAGACCAGGTGGAGCTAGATTTCCCAGAATATGAATCATATTGGCATTCCGCCGAGAAAAAAGGTTATTCTGGAACGGCAATATTTACCAAACATGAACCAGAAGCCATTTTTTATGGTATTCCAGAGAAAATCACTAAAAAGCACGTTTTAAACGATAAATACGGCGACACAACCAAGGAAGGACGGGTTTTAACCCTTGAATTTGAGCATTTTTTCATTAGTACGGTCTATACGCCAAACGCTAAAGATGATCTCTCTCGGATACCAATGCGAACAGAGTGGGATCCAGCTTATCTTGAGTACATGGTTTCACTACAAAAACAGAAACCAGTAATTTTTTGTGGGGACTTCAATGTGGCACATACCGAACTTGATTTAGCACGACCAAAAGAGAACGAAGGGAAGAAAGGGTTTACCAGAGAAGAGAGAGAAGGAATAGATAAAATGCTTGAAGCTGGGTTTGTCGACACGTTTCGCCAGTTTAACAAAACTGGAGGTAACTACACTTGGTGGTCACACTTCGGTGCCGCTAGGGAAAGAAATGTTGGATGGCGGATAGACTATGTCATGGTCTCAGACTCGCTTACTTCTATCATTAAAAAAGCTTCTGTCCACCCAGATGATTTTGGTAGCGATCACTGTCCGGTTTCTGTTGAGCTTACGTCAATAGATTTCTAAAACTAATCAAGAGTTACAACATCAAAACAATACACTTCTCGATTTTGTCAATAGTAGTCAGTTAGTACTAATTATACGGCTTTAAATAAGTGTAAATTCACTATAAAAATTTATAAAAACTTGTTTGTCCTTTATAAAGGACAAACAAGTTTGAGTTATTCACAGTTACTCACATGATGTCCTTTACACAAAACTATAAAGGACATAAGATACATGTAGGCCCAGAAAGGGCGAGCAGGCATCTCCAGAGTTCTCTCTTGAAACATTCAAGAAAGAACCCTGGAGGTACCCCTTAAAGAGATCCTTTAAAACACAACGATATTACCTCCAATATCTAAGTTCATAACAACAACCCACCCACAGAGAAGTATCCTTAGACGCGCAGTCGGAGCAAACGGAAGGTTCCGAAGGAATGTCCAAGCGAAATTTATTTCTCTAAAACAACGTAGAGCTTTGGTCTTGGTTAGTCAGATAATGACGCCAACTGGGGTTATATACCCCGAACAATATAAAGCTCGACCTAACGAAAGGCCTGAGGGAACCGGCAGCGAATCTCCACATTCGCTATCGATTCCCCCAGGCCTTTTTTATAAGTGAACAAATGAGCGTCAGCGATTATTGTGAACTTAGACAGGAAAATGTAGAAACATTCGAGACCATAACGAGAATGTGTCACATTTTGTCGGCTCAAACGTTGTCTTTTTTAATGAAGTAAATAGGTGTCCCGATTTTTCCCCGGAAGGAAAATCGCTGGACGAAATGACTCAACTTAACCATAGGTCCAATATTTTGATACATAATTATGTCCCACTTTCTTCAATCCGAGAAGAAAGTGCTGGACGAACTAACTGTCCATAAACTGAAACTAATAATTTTAGTTCGAGAGATGGAATTGGTTACGTTTTAATGTAATAAGCTTATAAATAAGGACCTTTTTATTGTTAGGCATTTAATATGCATAACTATTACATAACTGTTAGTTAATAATTCTTTACATATACATGCTAAGAGGTCTATGATTAAGGTTGTTGAATAAACGGGAGGTACCCTCATGTTTTTTCCAGGTTCTTTGGTGGCACTAATGTCACCTGTCACAGTTCTGGGAGCAGGATTTATCTTGCTTGCACAGTCTCCGTTTGGTGTTCCGACTAATTGGTTGCAGTTTGGTCAGTTGACGGCACCACTTTTTGCTACCTTTTGTTTGGTTATGTATGTAACACTATGGTGTACGGTTCAAATACTGAACAAATTTGTTGGCTATAGCGTAATCATCATTCGTGAGGCTTTCAGAGATTTTGTGGCAATTTCCGCTATGATTTTTGTAGCAATCTTGGGAGGCGTGTTTGCTGTCTGGTACACCTCACCAGGAGGGATGTGGATCACAAATCACTATGGACCTTGGGTATTGCCAGGTATTCTAGTAATTTCTTTGCTAATCACAGCTCTTATTGGCGCAGTTATTGCAATCTTTAATCTGGTGTTAATTTGGGTGACGAGAGATTAGACCCGACCACCAAGCATTTGTTCCTACCAGCATCATGTTGGCAAGAAAAACCGCGTAGCCACAAGCTCTCGCGGTTTTCTAATTAATAAGGGCGATTTGGCTACCCCACCTTATGTTCCCTAGCGATTTCTTTTAGCGCAGCAGCTTCTTCTTCTGCTTGTTTTACCTTCCCTGCTTCAGCCAAGGTCTGAAGCTCCGAATCATTCAATTCAAGTAACTCAAATACCCTTGTTTTTAGGTATTCTTCGGTGTTTTTCCCCGGGTCTGTCAACACCTCTTCCAACAGTGCATTCAGTACATATCCTAGTCTTTTCCCCGGTTTTTCCCCAGACATTTCCATAATCTTATCCCCATTTATTTTGAGAAGTTTGACAGAAATTGGGTCGCGTAAAGCTTCATCCACCATGGCTTTATATTGGCGGAAGCGGAAGGGTTGCTCTTTAGGCCTCCCAGTACCAATACGGTCACAAACCCGTAGATTTAGTAGGTCTTCGATATTGTCCTCCCTATCCGCACGATGGTACGCCGGACCGCTGCTAGAGTAATTTCGTCTGGGTCTGAGAAAACATGTGCCAACGAACCAATTTTTCGACTTGATCAATAGTTTCGCGTGGAAATTTAAGTCTTTCAAGGATTTTTTTAGCCATTCTGGCTCCTACCACCTCGTGTCCAAAGAAAGTGTAGTGCTTGTTCTTTCCCCCGGTTCTTCTGGTGGCTGGTTTACCAATGTCATGTAGTAAGCCGGCTAAGCGTATTTCAGTAGAATAATTCTTATCCGCTGCCGCTTGGAGAGTGCGTAGATTGTGTTCAAAGACATCAAAAGCGTGAATCCCACCTTGTTCGCAATCAATTCCCTCTCTAAGTTCAGGAATAATACTTTGGAGCAAACCTAGTTTTTCAAGGAAAATGATACCTTGCATGGGTGCTTTGGAATCTATCAAGCGTACAAACTCGACATTAACTCTTTCGATGGCAATCTTTTTGAGTAAAGAAGCGTTTTTAATAATCCCATCCATTGTTTCGGCCTCAATCACAAAGTCGAGCTCGGCCGCCAGTCTGATGGCTCGCATCATTCTAAGGGCATCTTCAGCGAAACGTTCGTTAGGATCGCCAACGGCTTTCAGTTTTTTGGCCTGTAAATCTTTGATCCCGTCAAATAAATCAACCATTTTTCCATCAGCAAGCCTAAAGGCGAGAGCGTTAACAGTGAAATCACGTCTGGCTAAGTCTTCTTCAAGGGTGACGCCAAAAGTCACACTGTCTGGACGGCGGGCGTCGCTGTACAGGCCTTCGCTTCGATAAGGAGTAACTTCAATGACTCGTAGGCTTTCTTCAGTTTCTTCATCACTATTTTTTACTCCGACGGTACCGAAGTCGTTGTTACAAAACTGTCTGAAAATAAAGATTGAATTTGATCCGGGTGAGCTGAAGTAGTGAAATCCCAGTCTTTGGGTGTTCGTCCCAATACTAGGTCGCGAACACAGCCACCCACTAAATAGGCTTCAAAACCAGCTTTTTCCAGGCTGGCGCTCACTTCCCTAACGAAAAGCGGAATCTTAGTCGAGTCAATCATAATTATTAATCATTGTATGTTTCTTTAATGAATTGTACATAATTGAGTTGGTTACATTCGAACCTATATGTTAGGTTATATGAATGAAAGCTCTAGTACACCAAAAAGCTAAAGCTATAGCTTTACGACAGAAGGGTTATACCTATACTGAAATTAAAGAAATGGTGCCAGTAGCGAAAAGTTCCCTGTCACTGTGGCTAAAAGATTTACCTTTAACTAAAAAAGAAAAATTAGCTTTAAAGAGTAGGAAAAATTCTCGCATTAGCCACGGTCGAATTAAAGTCGCTGGCATATTACGCAGTAAGCGCTTGATAAGGGAAAAAGATCAGCTAATCGAGGCAAGAGAATTGTTTAAGAAATATCAGCATGATCCATTTTTTCACGCTGGAATAAATCTATATTGGGCAGAGGGTGGCAAGCGGACAAATCAGTGGCAATTTATGAATTCTGACGCGGAAATGCAACAAGTAATGATGCTTTGGTTGATTATGTTTGCTGATATAGCAAAAAAGGATTTACGATTTCGTTTGTACATACACAAACCGTATCAGTCTGAAGCGTGTGATGATTGGTGGATTAAAAAATTACAAGTACATCCAGATCAGTTTTTAAGTACAGTTATAAAACCTTCAGGGTTGGGTGTTAAAAAGCGACCTGATTACCGAGGCTGTCTTCGGATTGAAGTTCGTTCTAGTAAGGCGCTACTAAACAAGATGCGCTTTTGGCAAAAAATGTTGGTTGAGTTTTACATTAAACAATAGTAGACTGCTCGTTACCGCACCCGTGGCTCAACGGATAGAGCATCTGACTTCGGATCAGAGGGTTGGGGGTTCGAGTCCCTCCGGGTGCACCTGAAATACAAAGAGTCGGCGAACAGCCGGCTTTTTGTATTTCAGGCCCAAGGACTCGAAGCCCGATTGAGCTAGTTCAGTAGCTTTAAATTAGATATTTCTACTTACCACCCTTTATTACCTTCATTAACTGCTTCCTTAGTACCAACCCGTCAGTCTTCGCTAAATCATTAGAAAAAGTCACCCCAAGACATTTTTCTATTACCCCTTTCCCTCCTTCATTAGATGAATAGATATAGTTAAAGCCCTTGGAAATGTTAATTATGTTTACAACCCAAGGAATTGGTTCGTAGACTCCCATCACTTTCTCAATTGTATTAATCTTAGTTTCAATAACTTTTTCAGCATCCCAAAGCTCAATTTGTCCAATGGCGAAATTCTCAGTATTTAGTCTGAAAACCTTAGTGTCAGCTACCAAATATTCCTCAAAATTTCCAAGTAAAATACTTTCCTGCTCAGCAAAATACTCTTCTACCCAATTGTCTGGGACTTTCACGATTTCCTTTAGTTCAGCAAAAGCAATTTTGTCACGCTCGGTCGTAATGGTGGATTTAAAGTTTAAATTGTTGGATACAATAGAAGCGAGTAGCAATGTTGCCGAAGTTACACTTATTTCTCCTGCCTTCCCTCGCTTTTTAAACTGCTCCCAAATGAGCGTGCCGCAGGCACCAACTATTTCTATATGCGAATCGCTACCAAGCTTTTCCCGCCAATATTCTTCGTGACCATAGCGGTGGTCATAAACCTCAGTTACATTACCTAAGTCAACAAAGTCAGGAAAATGTTCATAGTCAGAGATGTCTACCAAGACAAAGTTTTCCTCACCGTCACTTTGATAATCATTTTCATAAATAAAACCCAAACTTAGTATGGAAGGCGTGACACTCATAGTAAATTTCCCTGGCACCACCGGCACCGACTCTACCCCTTCTAGCCGTAAAAGCTCAGCGTAGGCAACAACGCAACCCAGGACATCTATATCAGCATTCTTCGCCCCAGCCGTGACAACTGTCTTTTTCATCCTGAAATTATAGCAAAAAATTGCAATTACTTTGTAGGATTTTTAATCGTCCCTACAAAGAATACTTCTTATGGAAAACTGGTATACCTTTTAACTTAGCCTTGTTTATAGTGTCCTGTGTCCCTTCGCTATCATTTACCTGGAAAGCCGCTAGTTCGTCAGAGAAAGCCACGATTTGGGTAATGCGTTCATAATACGCTTTAGTATTAAGAATCTCATTTTCCAGATTCTCCACTAGTGCTTCGGGATTGGCTTTCTTCAAATATGACAATTGGCTAATTAAGCCTTCGGCCAACCCTCTAGTTATCACTCCTTCCCCGGCTCGTTTTCTATAGTGAGAAATATAATTCTCTAGCGAAGAAGCAATAAAAATCTTAATTCTAGAAGCCTTAGGGTCGTATTTCAAAGCCTCGTCAACCGCAAAAAAGTCTACTCCAAGTGCTCCACCCGAGACAATTCCGTCGCCTCTATTTATAACTTCCTTCACGTATGCCCGAACGTCGTTCTCGACAGTGTCGTTCGTCAATTTCCAGCTCCCGCTGATACCAATCCATTTCATATAAATAAAGTATTTTAAAAACCCTTAGTCTCTCCTTCCACCATTCTTACAAATTCTATACCATTGTCAGCTAGATTTTTCTCAAATACACCATGAGTCACCATGATTCCGTTTTCATTAAGGAGACCGTCATGCACCGGAAAAGCCTTCTCCGGCTTTACCTGGAGCGCATAAGTAATGGCATCTGACGATTTGCACCAGGGTCCAGAGACAGGTAGGGCTAGTACTGGGACGTTCTTCCCGGGTTTGATGTATGAGTCCCCTGGGTAAAATAGTTTTTCGGCAATGAAGTAGCCAGTATTTTGCACTTGCCCAAAATTTTCATATATTTCGGCGTGCGGGCCGTCAAAGGCTTCAAGGAGAATACCGAGAACAACTTCCTCATCATTCCCCTCCAGAATTGTGTGAGTCATATTTAGTTCACTCAGTACCTTTCCAACACTGGAGTTGGTAACTACTTTTGCTTCTGGATTAAGACGTAGGATCTCTACTAGTGACTCTGTGTGTAGATGGTCACTATGTTCGTGTGTGATTAGAATTAAATCAATGTTAGAAAGAGTATTTTGGGCGGTGGTGAGTTTACCTGGATCGGTTAAAATTCGCTTCCCTTCAATCTCGATTAGTAAACAACAATGTCCAATTTTAGTGATTTTCATGAATTAATTATAACAAAATTTATAAATGATCATTTTTAATTTGCTACAATACCACCATGGAACTATCAGAACGCTGTATTCAAACTCTAGAAAAAGAAGGTTTTACTTATGTTTATGAGCATCAAGATGCTCCGGGAGCTATTTATGAAGAAATTGAACATAAAGATCGGGTCAGTATTTTTGTCACTGAAGGATCTTTTGAAATTACTCTTTCCAAACAAGTAAAAAATCTAGTACCAGGTGACAGATTTAATATTCCGCCCCAGACCCCCTATTCAGCCGTGGTTGGTACTAGAGGTTGCCAGTTGGTGGTTGGTGAGATGGTAGACGGAGATTTTTAAAACTAAACAGCCGAGGCCAACTTTAAAGCCGTTGTAGCGTAACGATAGACTTCCTCTCTAAAACGAGGGTCGTTATTGTGCATGTCATCTAGTTGCTTTTGGTCTACCCAAATACACTCTACTCCCATATCGGCTTCAGTTTGGGGTGCTACTTCTCTCGATTTAGAAACTGCCACAAAAATAAAGCAAGAATGGTCATGAACATCATTAATCTTGTGTCGATTGACGTAGATGGGCGGAACTAAGTCAAGATTTGTCTTAGTATCCATCTTGGTCCAGCCAGTTGGTCCTACCAAATCAACCTCAAGACCAACCTCTTCCCAAATTTCCCGTTTCACTCCCTCGTTAGAATCTTCACCTGGGTCCAAATGGCCACCGGGACCAGTCCAGATATTATATTTTTCATGAAGTCGAAGTAAAACTGCCCCGTTATTTACAATAAAAGCTTCTATACAAAGGTCTAGGTAGTAATTTTGATGCGCCATATAGCTATGAGTATAGCAGATTGTCGCCAGGCCACTTTCAGGTGAGGTTTAGACTAAAGCTTGTTTATATCTCAAAACTGAACAACTGTAACAGTATATAATATACAGACTTTGTTATGTCAGTTTCACGTGGAAAGTATAAGCAAGACTCATACGAGCAAGCAATAGCCTTCCGTAAGCGTGGTTTTACATACAGTGAGATAGCCAAGATATGTGACGTCTCGGTCGGTACGGTAAGTGCTTGGCTCAAGCCCCTGCCCTTTTCTGAGGTAATTACTAAGCAAAATAAAGCTAAAGCAGCTAGCGATAATAAAAAGCGCATGGCTTCTATTAATAAGGCCAGAACTACCGAAAGAGCGAAGCAATATGCCGAAGTAGTACGTCTGGCGGAGATTGAGTATCAAAACTATCGTACTTCCCCGTTATTTATGGCTGGTTTAATGCTTTATGTTAGTGAGGGTGGAGTGGATAAGGCCGGTTTAATCCGCCTTACTAGTGCTCGTCCAGAATTACACAAGATTTTTGTAAACTTCCTAATTTCTTACTTAGGAGTAGAAAAAAGAACGATTAGGTTTTGGTTACTTCTTTACCCCGATCTAAACGAAGTGACTTGTATGAAGCATTGGTCCAAGAAAACTAGTATCTCCGTCTCACAGTTCTATAAAAATCAGGTTATTCGAGGACTTAGTAAGAAAAGCACGTTGCATTTTGGTGTTGGTAATACTATAATCGCCAGTACTCTTTAAAGAAGAAGTTGAGTAAGTGGACTGAGCTGGCTTTAAAAGAGCTACAGATGGTAAAATAAGGCAATGCGCCATGGTTAAGTGGTATAACATGTCCTTGCCAAGGATAAGTCGAGGTTTCGATTACCTCTGGCCGCACAAAATGAATAAAACCTGGGTTTTTCCCAGGTTTTATTCATTTTTGCCTAGGTAATCGAAAAAGCTTTTGAGCTAGATTAGAAGCAAAGCGAACTAATCTAGCCAAAAGGTGTACAGCTCCTGTTAAGGAGGCGATTACCCTTTCTTCTAAAAGTTGTACTTGCGCTAAAAGTAAAACAGACTTAGGAAACCTAAGTCTGTTTTACTTCTCGATAAGTTAAAATATTAAACCGTTGGAGTCTCTTTCTTAGCATCCACAGAATACTTCCCTGCACCAAGACCGACAATAGCTAATGCACCAAATAAGTAAAGTCCCTGAAGCTCTATTGCCCACCCGCCAGTCATTTCGTTAATAGAAAAAATCTGACTACTATGTACAAGTCCAATCGCTACTACGAGTGTCACTACAACAAGCTGAGCAGCTTCTCGTGTTTTGTAGCCAACAATAAGCATTACCGGTGCCACAACTTCACCAATGTAAATCAAATAAGCCAAAAAAGCTGGTAAACCTAGCTCTGAAAACAAACTACTGATCCAATCTACCGCTTCAGGATTTTGCAATTTAAAAATACCGTGCATTAGCACTAAAATACCAACTGTTAAACGCAAAATAAGTTTCGCACAGTCATCTGTTAGTCCCCAAGTTTTATAATTCATAAAATTAACTACTTAATAAATTACTAAAATTATAAACCTTTTATAAAGGACAAACAGTGTCCCTAAGTGGATAAGTCAGTGCACAAGTGGATAAAGGACAAGTTTAAATAAAATTAAAGGGCTCTATCTAACAATATTAATAAAAGTGTGCCACGTGAAACGTTTCATGCATGTGTTACACGTAGAACAGACAGATTTATGGCTGTTAAGTGTTAAAATACTAAAATGGAAAGGAATGTTGCTCAGAATACTCATAATAAACAGGTAGGTAAGATAGGTGAAGAGATCACTGCAAAGTACCTAAAAAATAAGGGCTTTGAAATCTTGGCTATGAATTACCTAAAAAAATGGGGTGAAATTGATGTAGTTGCACGTGGAACAGATAAAAAAGTCCATTTTGTGGAGGTAAAGACTGTTTCATATGAAACAAAACAAGCTTTAACTGAGGCTGTTACACGTAGAACCTGGCGACCAGAGGAAAATGTTCATGCTGAGAAACTAAGAAGATTAAGTCGAGCCATTGAATCATGGCTGATGGAATATAAATACAATGGAGATTGGCAAATAGATGTTATGGCGGTCAGAATCGTTCCACGTGAAAAGTTTGGTACTGCTAAGTACATACCTAATATTATTGTTTGATGTAATCTTGCTATAAATAGCCATATTCAGTCTAGTTACACATGAAACATAGTAATTATGTACCACGTGAAACGATTTTACTAGGATTTTAATCATTTCTTTATTCAACTTGGATATTACACAAAATACCTGTTCTATATGGAACAGGTATTTTGCTCTAACTTAATAAATCGCTCCGTGATAGGATTTTCTCGTTTTACACTTTGTAACTAAACATGGACAAAAACTCCACTGAACTTTTTGTCGGGGAGAGTAGCAATACCTTGGAGTTACGCAAGACTTTGAGCATATTGTGCGAAAAGTGTACCGTTCATGTAATGAAACGGGAATCGATCCTTAACAGGATCAGTACCCCAATTGGCTGGATTATTTCGTAAACTCATAATCCAGCTCAATCGGGCTTCGATTCCCTAGCGAATATTTATAAAAACCCAACCAAAAAGGTTGAGTTTCTATAAATATGTCGGGGAGCCGGGAATCGAACCCGGACCACACGGTCCCAAACCGCGTACACTACCACTATGCTACACCCCGATGAGCGAGGGACGTGATGTGGAATATTTCTTTACTTTTCAATTTATTCAAGCTTGCTTGAGATAAATTGAAAAGTAAAGAAATGGACAAGCTTTGCTTGTTCCACAGCATGTCCGAGCGAAGAGGAGGTGAAAGCTTTGCTTACAACCTTTTCTACGCTTACAAATCCAACAAGTGTTGATTTGTAGCCACGATAATAGCATTACTGCTTAAAAAAGGCGAGACCTGGCCAGTGTTTGTTATACTAGGTTAATGAAACTAGCCGTTGGGGTCAAAGCGTTTATTTTAAACGAGGAAGGTAAGGTTCTTATCTTGCGTGAAGCTAAATACGATGAGGGAACTAACGAGGGTAAGTGGGATGTGCCAGGTGGCAGAATACAGCCAGAAGAAACGTTATTTGCAGGTTTAAAACGGGAAGTAATGGAAGAGTGTGGTCTTGAAATAGAGATAGGAGGGTTACTACATGTGCAAGAAAATTTCCCGATTATAAAAAATGAAGAGTTTCACATTGTTAGAGCATTCTATAAAGCTAAGCTTGTAGGTGGGGAAGTTGCATTGAGTCAAGATCATGACAAGTATGAATGGATTTTGCCTAGTCATACAGAAGGAAAGAGTTATGCGTCAGATATAGTAGAGACTTTGAAGGTTTTGTAAACACTGAATTAAATATTATGTTTGAAAGAGTAAATAATTATAAAGAGGTTAAAAAAAGAACAAGTTTAACTGACTCAGAACGTCCACAGGTTGGTTCTAAAGAAGTTATAAGCCAGCTAAAGACTTTATCTGAAAGTGAGCTTATTGATGAATCAAGCGAAGTTGTGTTCGAGAATGTTGAAAAACTGTTAAAAGAGTCTGATTTTATTACAGTGACAGTATCGATGTTTTCAAGTTTTAAATAACAATACTTGTGTACTTTGTAGAAGTGAATCAATTACTAAAGTTTTAGATTTGATTAATTTTAATCACAAATTAGATGAGTTTTGCTTTCAATGAAGATTTTGATGCAAATATATCATGTATTATGGCTTGCATCACAAACAAGGCAAAACTGCAATGCAAGAAGGTTTTTCTGGTAGAGAAGTCGGTGGTATTGTAAAGGTAATCATTTCTTTTATTGGTAATAATTTATCGGATAGAATCTGTGATTTCCAAGAAGATGATTTATGGGAAACAAAGCCTCATACCGCAAGTTTCGCTGGTGGGGAATGGTGAAATTCTTAAAGAAGACTTAGAGATGGTTTCTTTTCGTTTTCCAGCAAATACTTTCCGATATCAAAATTATCAGAGGATGAGAGAGATTTACTTGATGAAGAATCTCTGGTTGTGGTGAGACACTATGTTCCAATAAGAGGAAAAGACCGCTCACTAGCTAAAAGCGAGTGGCGGTCTTAGTGTGTGTGATGGCGCAAGCAATACAGAAAGGGTTTCTGGAATGCTGCCAGTCGACGAAGATCAATTCGCTCAGAACAGTTACAGCATAAACCGTATTCACCGTTATTGAGCCGTTCAAGCGCTGCGTCGATACGCTTGATGTCATTCCAAGAATGGGAAAGAGATTGCTCCCCACCATTCTTCAGAATCTGTACTTTTGTTTGGCGTCTTATTTGGAGTAACAGACGCTGACCTTCTAGGTAATTGTCCATTTTTTCTCCTCGGGTTAACTCCTTTAATTATAACACATTTACATAAATAAAGCAAGTTTTTAAGGGGTATTTTGATACAGATTGCTATATTTACTTACTTTAGGTAGGATTTGTTTGGTTAGTATCATGGTCTAGGAAGGAGGTATAGTGTATTATGTCACGGCAGATTGGGATCCTTATGATCCTTCATCAGATTGTGTCATTGTCTTGTGTGGCAAATGCGATGGGAAGTTTAAGGATATAGTGAAAAGTGTTTCGCGAGACATAGAAAAGCAAGGGGAAGCTTTTGAACCCTATTGAATTGGTAGCGGAAATGCTAAATCACTCGCCTTCAGATGAATTTCGTCAACTACTCCCTTGGTTCTATCAGGGAAATCTGTCTGGCGAACGAAAGGCGAAAGGAGTGGAAAACTTCCGATGAAGGATCAAAATGGATGAAACGCCTTCGTTCTAGCAGGAGTGAGGAGCTGGATGAATAACCGCAAGCTTGCTTGCGGTTATTTTCATGTTTCATTTTGAAAAAGTGACTTGATAGGGCACAATGTGGTCACGATGATAAAATACTATTTCCGCACCATCAAAGACGAAACTATTAAGGTGATTGAAGATCCTCGCACTGGAGTTTGGGTTCATGTGGAAGATCCTACTGATGAGGATTTGGCTAGTCTAATAAAAACTTTTGTCCTCGATGCAGATATTGTCAGTGATGCCAAAGACTTCTATGAGATCCTCATCATGGAACTTGGCTCACGGGGCGGCGCCGCTCTCTTCACTCGCTATCCACTACGTGACCAAACACAAGATAACGCCACCGCGCCAATCCTCATCATAGTTGGTGAAAGTTTTGTTATTACTATTGCGGTTAGGGAAGTGCCACACTTTAAAAAGCTTATTAGTGGGGAAGTGGAAGTGTTCACTACGCAAAAAGCCAAGTTTTTCATACAGATAATGAGTATTTTTACCAAGTCTTTTGATCAAGAATTAGTGCGACTAAGAAAGGCCGTACATAAAGACCGAGTGCGCTTGCGCAGTATTGGTCCGCGCGAAATCGAGCGGTTAGTTGGGTATGAAACTACTCTCAACAGTATGGTGGATGCCCTGATTCCGACCAATACTTGGCTTCAGCAAGTGACCGCTGGCAATTTTATGCAACTTTACTCAGATGATGTTGATACGATGGAAGACTTGGTGATCGCCAATGGTCAGGTGGTCAACTCGGCTCGTTCGATCCTCAAGATGATTCAGAACATCCGTGGCGCTAGCGAGGCGATTATGACCAGTCGACTCAATAATGCCCTGCGGATACTGACCGTCCTCACCATTCTCATGACGGTGCCACTGGTAATCGCCTCGCTGTACGGCATGAACGTGGAACTACCATTTCAGCATAGTCCGCTGGTGTTCCCAGGAATCGTGCTGTTAAATGTTATGATTTTAGGTGTATTGACTTGGGTCTTTAAGAAGAACGATTGGTTTTAGTATGAAAAAACAAGTTTTCTTTATTCATGGCGGTAACTCTTTTTCTAAACAAGAGGATTTTTTGCAGTATTTGCGCACGGTACCCATCAGGAACTTACCTGGTAAGGAAACCTTAATAAAGTGGACAAAAACTCTATCCGAGAGTCTTGGGGATAATTATGAAACATACACGCCACAGATGCCAAATAGCCAGAATTCTGACTACGAAGAATGGCGGATTTGGTTTGAAAGACACTTTGAATACTTACGAGATGGGGTGATTTTAATCGGCTGGTCACTCGGCGGGATGTTTTTAGCCCAGTATCTAAGTGAAAATAAGACGCCCTTCAAGATAAAAACCTTATTTCTACTAGCGGCACCATGCGGTCTGTATCCTGGAGAGGGTGGCAATGATTGTGGAAATTTCCAATTTGACCCAGAAATCCTCAGAAAACTACCAGAAAATGCCACCAATATTGCCATTTGGCATTCCAAAGACGACTTCGTGGTGCCATATGAACACGCTTTAGAGTATAAAAAACATCTCCCCAAAGCCGAACTTGTAACCTTTACGGACAAAAACCACTTCCTAATACCCGAATTTCCGGAATTAATAGAGAAAATAAGGGAAATTTAGCCTTTTCCGATTGTAAGAATTCGTTAAACCCACCGTCTACGTATATAATGGTTTCCACATGCTCGATGATAATAGTATGGAAAGCCACGAGAGTCGTTTTTTGAATGCCTTCGAAGAATATAGCGATGCCCTGTTTCGCCATGCGAGTATTCGTATTAGCGATCGAGAAAAAGCTATAGACTTGGTCCATGATACCTTCACTAAGGTTTGGTCTTATGGACGAGATGGTCACAAAATAGATTCGTACCGTTCTTTTTTATACAAAGTACTCAATAACTTGATTATTGATGAGTATCGCAAAAAGAAGGAGTCTTCTCTAGACAACTTACTTTCTATGGAGGGAGTTGACGAGGGAAATTTCCCTGAGCTTACTGAGAGTACGACTGAGGCTTTGGCTGCTACCATTGATGGTCAAAAAGCATTTGAGTTACTACATGACTTACCGGACGTTTATCGAGAGGTCCTGATTTTCAGATTTATTGATGAGCTGGGACCAAAAGAAATCAGTGAAATGATTGAGGAAACCGAAAATGTCGTCTCAGTTAGGATTCATCGCGGACTGAAAATGCTTCGCGAAATCATCGAGAAAGAGACAAATATCCGGGAAGAAAATAGAATCACCAAACAAAAATTTAAATAATGAAAAGATTTAGCGAACAACTACAAAATAAAGCCAATTCCGTAAAATTACGGGTGGCTGAAAAGCGCGACCTTAGGGAGCGGGTTGTTTCGTATATGGAATATCATCCAATGCCAATTTCCGTGCGCCAGCTGGGTGCTACTCACGAAACAGAGCAGGTCAAGTTGGTTCACGTGTCTCTGTGGCGTATTTTGCAAATTTCTACCGCTACTTTTGGGGTACTTCTTCTCAGCATCACTTATCTAGCCGAGCGGGCTATTCCGGGTGATTCACTCTACGCTGTTAAAGTCGGTTTTAATGAAGAGGTGCGAAGCACTCTGTCTCGAAGTCCTTACGAAAAAGTGGTTTGGGAAACTGAAAGATTAAATCGCCGGATTGCTGAAGCTCGGCTACTAGCTAGCGAAGGTCGTCTAACTGAAGAAGTTGAAGTTGAGGTAGCTAACGCGGTACGTGAACACAGTGATAATGCTCGTCGAGAGATTGAAGTACTTAAGCAAACTGATGTTGATGAAGCTACTCTAGCCTCGATACAGTTGGCTACGGCTATCGACATGCAATCCTCATCATTAAAGAAGTAATGATCAAGCTAGTACCACAGAAGGTATGTCGACGGCAAAAATCGCTAGTGTTTTGGCTGAGTCTAAAGAGACTGACGCTAATAATGCTGAACAAGTTACTTTACCTTCATATAGCAAATTGATGGCGCGAGTAGAAAGTGAAACTACCAGAGCTTATGAATTGTTAAGTAATATTAATAATCACGCTACTCCAGAAGAAAAGACTGATATTAAGCGTCGTTTAGAAGATATCGAAAGGTCAGTCTCTGAAGCTATTAACGACTCCGATATCGATAGTCTCGTTACTAGAAAGCAATTGATTGACTCTCTGCAACGAACCCAGCGTTTAATAGTATTTATGACGAATATTGATGTACGTAGTTCTCTAACCGTTGAACAAATTGTACCCGTTACCCTTACGAAAGAAGAGAGAATAGTTAAGGCTAAGAACCTGGCTAATAAAACAGTCGCCCTCATCACTCTCACTGAGTCAGTGATAGGTGTGAATTCTACTAGTACAGCTTCCACTACTTCCGCGTCTTCTACCAAAGAGGTCTTGGCGAAGCTACTGCCGGCAATGAAGGAAAGTAAGGTTAGTGCTGAAGCGGTCCTTGCGACTTTAGAACAGCCAGATTATGATTTGTCTTCTCTAGAAGACAAAGTTAAAGCCTATGCTATGGCTGACGATTCAGCGACGTTACTGAACGTAGATCGAAGTGCTCTATCAGAAATAAAAGAAGAGGTGGTGGTTCCGGTAGATATTGCTTCTAGTACCCCTGTGGTATCTGGTTCAGAAACCGGTACTTCTACTGTAGTAGAAATGGAAGTTTAGGTAGTTCTTTGACAAGCACCTCAACTCCGGTATATTGCGTAAGGATATTTTAAATTGGACTCTCCTTAAGGAGAGTCCAATTTAGGTTCGTAAACAACTCCAGCTATAAATAAGCTGGATACAGACTGATAAGGAGAATGGTCATGAAATTGCGACATTTCGCAAGTGTTACTATTGAGGGCTTTTGTTACAGAGGACAGTCATCGATAAATGCACAGTCAATCTTGAAGGATTTGGACGGACTGCCGAGGGTCTCACGAAAAGTAGGTTGGGATCAGCTTGCTGTTTCCAGCACTTCTAGTCTATATCCAGAAGATATACAGACAGAACTATTGGAGCGTGAATCTTACCTCAACAGCCTTCGACCGGACACTAGTGTCATCTGGTCTCAGACTAGACAGACCGCATGAAGACTGGAGGTTTCCATCTCGATACACCCTTCCTGCTTGCTCTGCAGGAAGCTTTGCGCGATCCTAGTGAAGGTGGAGAAAACGGGCAAGGGTTCTTGCTGGGTGATTATTGCTCCACTAGCTTCCACTTTCAAGTCAATGACGTACTGAGTGACAAGGGGTGCTTTTCTATAACCTTCTGACATTGGTTGCTCCGACTGTTTTGGGTTGGTTGTATTCCGGGTATTCTGTGCCAAGAGAAATGCCAGGACGCAATGCGGTGTTGAGTGGGTTGGCTCGTCCGGAACGTCTACCAGCGCCACGTTGGTTTGCAGATTTGGCAAGCTACAAAAACTACTTTGAAAGTATGCCACGTTTGGTTAGCGAAGTTTCGCCTGGTCTTTACGAGAAAGATTTGGTCACACTACAAGGTATTAAGGATTGGGTTTCAGAAAGACTGGTTTGGACGCCGGCCCAGATTCATCCTTCATCCGATACGGTGGCACTCAGCTGTCTACCTAGCTTGGAGCCAGACAAGGCAGTAGAAGTCTTGGAGGTCGTGGATAAATGGCTGAGTTCAGCCGTTGGTGCACTTCGCAACCAGCGCTTTACCAGTCTGCCTGAAGCTGTGGCTTCTGGTCTAATCCCGACTTTTATTGACTTGGCCTTACCTTCGACAGAAGAGGAGTGGATGCGTCGGTGGTTTACGTATTGAGACCAAGGCGGGGCGGTGGCCTTTGGCCACCGCCCCGCCTAAACCTCCTTGTCAGTCCCATTACTTAGCTTGGAATAACTTCTTAGTTAAGTAGTGGTTTGTTGCTAAGATATTATGTATGTTGACCAAGGTTTTAGTGATTCAATTTCGTATTAATGATTCGCTACTAGAGCGTGAACAGAACTGTATTAACCGTTCTATCGGAAAAATCTGCCAGGTAGATTATGTCAGTGCTTTAAAGACTGATGTTGACTGGCAATACCCGGAGACAGTGGTGGGTCATTATGATGGTTTTATTTTGGGTGGTTCAGGGGATTTAGATTTTGATGGTGCTCGCGCCGAAAATGACCCAGCTCGCCATCTATCCTATGAAGTCCTTGGTCGATTGAGGCCACTTTTTCAATATATTTTTGATCATGACAGGCCAACTTTAGGAATTTGCTTTGGGCATCAAATCCTCGGTGCCTTTGCTGGAGCGCAAGTCCACTGTGATGCTTGTCAGAAAAAGATTTGTTCCCACGAGGTTAAATTCCTAGTTGATAAGCAGGATTATTTTTTATTTTCAGATCTACCTGATTCCTTTTATGCTCATTATGGTCACAAAGATGTGCTCGATAGAGTACCTGCTGGAGCCACGCTACTCATGACTGGTGGAGAAAGTTGCCAGGTTTCGGCGCTTCAATACAAGCAGAATATTTATACTGTGCAGTTTCATCCGGAACTCAATTATACCGATATGATTGACAGAATTAAAAACTCCCCCGGTTATTTACCTGAAGGAGCGATTGTTGAGGAAATTTTTAAAGATGAGCCACACTCCAACACTATCTTGGAAAACTTCGGCAAGTTGGTGGCACTCAGTAAAAAGCGTGACTAGTTTTTTAGTTCAGTTTCGAGTAAGGTGATCAAGAAAGGTGAAAGAGTTTGTCTAAATACCTGTGAGCGATAGGGAAGATTGCCAGAGATGTTCCGACTCAGAGAAAAACCAGTCTCTTCCAAAATAGTCCGGTGGATGTGCGAAACTGAGATAGCGCGCAAGCTACCAACCCCATCAACAGAGTCGTTACCCCTTGTGGCAATCATGCCAATTACTTTTCCGTCTTGATTGACAATTGGTCCTCCTGAAGAACCTTCTGCTCCAACTGCGCTACCCCGGATTGAGAAAACATCCGCATAATTAGAAGTAAAGGTATATAACTCAGAAATACTAGTCTCAGCTTGTCTTGGTATTAGTGAAGTGCCAGAGCCATTTTTAATGAGGTCAGTGGCTGGATAGCCAGCTGCGGTTACGCGCATGTCTTTTGTACTGTGTGGTAATAATTCAGTATCTAGCTCTAGAGCTGGGAACCGAGCTGGTAGGGGTGTGTTTGAAATTGATTCAGAGACATAAAGCAGGGCATAATCACGTTCACCGGTGCCGGTTGGTATTTCGGCGTCTATCACTGAGGCATTCTTCTGTACCCAAGCTGGCGGAATGTACAGAAGTTCCGCTCGGTACTCCGCTACGGCGGGGTTGCCTTGGCGAATTAGACAATCAGCCTCACCAAGCAGATCAGTCGTTTCGAGTAACAGGTACTGTGCTACATGAGCATTAGTCATGATGACGCCATCGCTATGAACAAAGAATCCGGTGCCGGTTGTGGTACGGATTGAGTTATTAGTAGTGAAAGTACAGAAAATATTTACTAAAGCGTCGATTGGTTCTTCGACATAAACACTGTTCACATCAGAAGCGATCACAGCGGCCTTTTGATATTCAGCACTTTTAAGTAGGATGTCCGGGATAGTTTCGTTATCAAAGAAGGTTGGTAAGGCGGAAAGCAGACCTTTTGACTTTTCTGGTTCTGGCTCTACGGTATTAGCGAACTGCGTTGGGTGTTGGTATTGGTCAAAAAAAGCAATAATATTGTCGGCCAAATAATTTGTAAAAGCTAAATAGCCAACCATGACAGCAACGAATGATTGAAAAATTGAATAATCATCATTGTATCAGAGTTTCTTACGAACTTATCACAAAGTGTTACAATAGTACTATGTCACCAGATAGGCTATTCGTATACTTTATTTCAAAACAGACCGGTTTGTCTAAAAGCAGGTCATTTTTTTGAGTAAGGTTACTCACCAAATGCTTATACTAATAAGAGAGAAAGTCTGGTCAGACGAAATCGCGCTTAAAAAAATGAATCAATTGGGACAAAGTCACATCAAGCGGATATCGGAGGTAATTGGTGAGGGAAAATTTAATTCGTGTGGTCAATTCTGATTTCAAAGATAAAACTTTATTGGTTTTTTGGTTATGATAAGAAAACCTGGCTATACATTTCTTTCGATACCAAGCAGTAGGCGTTTTGGAAAACGTTCTTTCTAAAATCTCAACCTAGACGCTAGGCTGGATAAAGATACAAGATCAAAATGGCACAGCACATGTTCGTTGGAGAAACGATTAGTTTTCAGGCGGTTGCCGTGGATGGAAGAAGTGGAATAGTCGGAAGCAAGAACGCGGAATCGTTTGTAAAGATGACGCCGGGGGATTCCTCTCTGGGCCGGCGAGTCCAGGGGGTTTTTCGTTGAAACATAGCGATGTAAAGTCGCGTTTCTGAGGAATCGAACCGTAGGGAGTTTAGAGCGAACGATAATCGGAACGAAGTGAAACAAACTAGCTTGTGACCGTCATTCCTCTACCCGCACAAATAAAATAAAGCAGCTTTTAAGCGGTTTTATTTGGACAATACGTTATTGAAATTTGATAACTCTCGAACTATGTAGTAATTTATTCTCATACAGAGCTGGACAACGCGTCTTGGCACCTATTAAAAACATAATAAATATATATTTATGAATGCGATGCCTAATTGTTTTTACCGTGTCAGCGTTAAAGCCTTAGTTCTAAACAAAACGAAAGATAAATTCTTAGTTTGTAAAGAGTCGTCGGGTTATTGGGAAATACCAGGTGGTGGATTAGACTGGGGAGAAACACATAAAGAAGGATTATCTAGAGAAATTGAAGAAGAGATGGGTTTAAAGGTAAAAAGTTTAGCTGAAAATCCCTGCTATTTCCTTACTGGAGAACAGAGTCAAAATCCTGGTGTTAGATTTGCAAATATAGTATACGAATGTGAATTAGAGCATTTGGACTTCAAGCCCTCGGATGAATGTATGGAGATTACATTTGTAGACGCTGAGGATATTAAATCAATGAAAGTTTTTGGAAGTGTAGTGAGACTCGCTAATATGTTTAATCCTGAAAATCACCGATAAAAGTTCTAACGTCGTCCCATAAGGTGCACAGGCCGACCCAGAAACGTTATTTCTGGGCCGTTGCCGTTTGCAGGGCGAGGAATCGAAAGCCGGAGCCTCATGTGAATTTCGGAGCGAAGCGAAGAAAGGGGAGAGGCGAGGCAGGGTCGTGAGCGAGTATTTTCTACGACCGTGAGTATAGAAAATAATCGACTCTGACCGATTCCTTCACTCACACACTGACTTAATAAACAAGCTTATGCTGGTTTTATTAAGTCATCGATTCTCCGTGTACTTCTTAAAGTTGTTCAAATATTCCTGCCAGCCGTCACGTTGCATCTTGATCGGATTTTCAGACTCAGGCTCAAAGCTTTGGGTTATATGAACTCCTGTGGGTGTTCTTCAAATTTAACCACCACATTTCTACCGTCATCTAATGTAGTCAAGATAATTTGTTTTCCACCACTTCATTGTATTTACCAGAAAAGATGAATCAGAACTTCCATCTTTCGCAAACATACGGCTTGAGAAAGTTCCGTCCTTTGTAGGTGATTGGAAACCTTCTGCACCCCAATCATCCGATGCAAAGGCCCAACCTTCAATGTGTTCAACATTAGTCCAATAATTCCAAACTTTTTAAGTGGAGCTTCTATAGTTACTTCAATTGTTATTTTTCCATATGTATATATTCTACATTCTTTCGGAGGGATCGAAAAGCGCTTTGAGATAGCTTGGGAGCAAAAGCGGACCTAAATATCCAAAAAAGCTACACAGAAACTGTAAGTCTCGATTCCTCTCACCCGATAACAAAAAATGTTACTAAAAACTGGATATACTTATTCTACTTTCATCCAACATATTTCGCATTTCGCCCCGTCCTGACAACTTCTTTAAGAACATCATCAAGAATATTTTCTTCAAGTATATACGAACCACTTACTTCTAATGTGTCAGCAAGTCCAAACGTTAAGGTGGCTTCAAACGTTTTGTTTTTATTATTAATGACTACTTCTCCATCTTCGATCCAATAAACAGAAGTAGCACCCTTTAAGTCTTTGCTAGGTAAAGTGACCATTTTCTTCATTTTTAATGATAGTCTGAAGGTACTATTTTTGATTCAGATTTATTAGGGATGGGTGCCAGCGGGAGCTGCTTGTGTCGGTCTTTCTAAATTAACCATATGTATAGTCATAAACAAAAGCACGGTCAAAATTAGAAGTAGCACATATTTTAAAAATTGTTTTACTCTACTTTGAGGCCCAGGTTTTTGAGTGTGGAGGTATTTGGTGATTGTTGTGTTGATCCGGGTGTTTTTAGGCTAGGAGCTACAATAGAGCTGGCAATGATTGTACAGATTGATATTAGCCATACGTAATAGCCTGCACCTAAATGGTCGATAATTTCTACACCCCTAAGGATCCTCTTGGAAGGAGAATAAGTAAAAAGTAGTCAGGGCACACAAAAAAGCTAAGACTGAAGCTGTAACAGCAAAGTTCCTTTTACCTTGGAAAATAAATATGATAGATAAGGAGAGTAGATTTCTAGCCAAGCGAAACACCCTTCCGAAATCATGAACCAGCCAAACATTAAAATGTATGCTCCATAATACACTTGACCACTCTGCATGATGATTCCCGGAAGTGCTAAAGATATAGTGTATAAAACAAGACTTAGAATTATAAAGTATTTAAATGTGTTTGTGCTCAGCATATGAAATGGTTATTAATATGATTTAACTTGAGCACGGGTAGGAATGTTGTGCCTATTTAAATAGTATCATGAGTTATAGTTGGGCATTCTTAAAAAGTTTAGTGTAAAATAAGAAATAAATTTTTAATCAGTTACATGGAGCTAAGCTATTAATAATGTATCAAAATATCTAATGATGGCAGGCGGAAGTTTGATCGGGCTCTTTTTGATACTCATAGCTCTAAGTATTGTTAATTTTTTCTATTGTTTATCAATTTAAGGGAAGCGGATAGTAATTTGCAGTTTAATAAATTTACCAGATAATATTTTAGGGTCCTTAGTTGGTCTTATATTTGGACAGGAACGAAGTGATGAGGCTGCAGGGTTCTTGTTTCTTCTAGGGGCATTATTTATTTTAATTTCTGTTGGTAATTTATTTTTCCGCTGGGTTCATAAAAAATGGATTTAAATTAATGCTTTGAGGGATTTTTATATTTTGAGTATGCTGCGTTACTCTGAGTAACTGTTTAAGCGTCATCCCACAAGGCGCACAGTCAACATAAAATCTCTTCCTGAAAGTGAAGTATAAAAAACGCCAACAAAACTAGATTGGTTTTGTTGGCGAATATTATGTGATTTTAGTTTGGCAGGTATCCTCCTGCATAACCACGATCGGGAACACTATAAATCTTTACCAGTCCCCTGGCAGGTCCCCAGGTTTCTTTAAAGGCGCGAACTGTATCTGGAGAGTTCATTCCTGCAAGAGACCATTTCTGAGGAGCGTTGATTTTGTCTCGATGATACAGTAGGGCACTGCTTTGTACCGGCAACAGCAACTTGCGCACAGAGCAGATTCAGGAATACCCTCACCGAGGTACAAAGACCTCAAATCATATACGTCTTCGCTCCCAATCCTCACAGTAGGTGTGGTAGAAAGTGTTTGAGTATACAAGTCTACGAGAGAGTTGATTTCTTGCAAGTTCGCACCTGTTGTTTTTTCTATCTCGAGATACTTGATGAAGCGCACTTCTTCAGGAGTAACTCCAGGACATTCACCTTGTAGAGCAGGGGCAAAGCAATGATCCATGGCGGCGAGTACAATGTCATTATGCGAAGGTTTCAGGTCAAGTAGCTCATGAAGTTGTCCCAAGGAAGAGGCTTTCCAAAAGTGGGCTGGTGGTTTGCTATAACCAACATCACCCGGGCGGTGGTGATCAATGTAGATGCCGTGTCCAGGTTCAAACTTAGAGCATTCAATCCAGACCGGCGTGTACTGGTTCAGGTTAGGTATCTCGTCGACCGTGTAGGTATTTCCGGCGTGTACTCGAACACCGTTTACTTTAGCCTGTGTGAATACTTGATTAGCATTTTGCAAAATTTCTTCAATTCGATCCATTTCTGGATCCTTAGCTCCCAGAATAAAAAGGTATGGCATGATTTTCTCCTTACGACTTTATGTTACGGTGTCGTATGACCTGCCGATTCAGTTTCCTACGGCTCGGATTGGTAATGAAAACTCAGGAACCTTAGTTCCTGAGTTGGACATTCTAATTAATGCCGATCAACCACCCCCTTTATACTTTTTGCTAAGCTTCTTATGAGAGATCTCATGTAGTTCATATGAGTTTCGTAGCGAACTTGCGCAGATTCCTCCATCTTTTTTCGAAGCGTAGTCGGATAGCTTTGAATCTCTCGAAGTTCTTTTTGATATTGCTCTTCAGCTACTTGACCGATTACTTCAATTTGCGCTACTCCACTCTCGAATGATCGCCGTGCCTGTCCTTGCACTTGTTTGGCGAGAGAGTTGCGAAGCTCTTGCAGTGGGGATTTACCATTTTCCATGGACACCTCCTTTCTATTTTCAATGTGCGTCCGAGGAGAAAGGTATCATGGGTAAAATAAATTGTACTTATAAGTGATTAAATTAGCGCTAAAAATGTCCTCTTTGCAGTAAAACCTTTGTTATAAAGGATAATATATGATATAAAATGTGTAATAATATGTTACATTATAATGAATAATATCCTTATTAAACTTGGAATCCCAGCTCCCGAAGCTGATATATATTTATCGCTACTTCATAGAGGTGGAATGAAAATTGCAGAGATTTCCCGTGTAACTGGAATTAATCGCCCTCGGTTATATCGGTTACTTCCACAAATGATTGAGGATGGATTTGTAAGTGAGGCGAGTCGTGGTAAGCAAAAGATCTATGTGCCAGCCCACCCTGTGCGACTTCGTGAACTGCATGAAAATTTACAAAAGGATTTTGAGGAAACACTCCCAGATCTTGAACACTTATATGAAGGTCGTTCTAAACGCCCACTCATACGCCACTTTAGTGGTAAGAATTGTATTAAAAAGATTTTTCACGAAATGGTTGTCACTATGAAGCCAAAAGATACTGTGTATCGATATAGTTCCCCGCCCAGAAAACATAAGGGGGAAGATTATCTTCCGAAAGGGTATCGAGAAATACGTGACAAAAAGCAACTTGAACGTCTAGTTATTTCAGGGGCTTGGTATGCCGAAGGGAAAAAATCACGTCTTGAACGTCATATTAAAATCCTTACTGATTTTGATGAGCGAGATTTTGAGGTCACGACATTAATCTATAAGAATAAAGTTATAATTATAGATTATGGGGCTGAGTCAGGGATCTTAATTGAGAGTGCGGAAATCGCACGGTTTCAAAGAGCAATATTTATGCAACTTTACAAACGCCTTAATTGACATTTACTCTTTTCGGACTATGGTAGTTAAGGTTTAAGGTTTTTGATTTTAAAGGAGAAGATGTGATGGATTCTGAAGTTAAAACTAACGATGGCATTAGTTTCAAGATTAACCGTGATTCGGATGGTCAGGTCGTTGGGATCACCTTGAGTGCTAGTGGTCCAGGATGGCGTTGCGAGCCGGTCAGTTTTTGTTCGTCTTTCGCCTCTGCGTTTCGTCGAGGGAGACTACACCTCATCTTTTACTTCAAAGAAGGAAGCAGTTACTTTGACGGTGTACAAGAATACGATTGCAAAAAGGGAGAGGGTGCGATCTGTCTTTTCAATTGTCTGTTGCTAGATCGTGAAAGTGACCCGGCCCTGATGGGGAGAGATGAGTACTATGAGCGGTCTCGGCGTTTTTTCTCGGTACCGGCAGAGGATTTGTTGGGTATAGAATCATTACTCAATAACATCCGTGGCTTATACGAAAGGACAGACATCACCTTTAGTGTGGTCGATGGGAAAATAGTGGTGAGATGCGTTTTTGGAAAGGAATAATGCGAACAATCGTTTGTCCGCCAACAGGAAAAGTCACCTGTTGGCGGCTTTTCGTTTGTAAAAGTAAATTGTAGTTTACCAACTCTAGGGTATAGTGGTTTGAAATGAATAAGAGTCGTTTGGAAGGAAATATCTGGAAATACACTATTCTTTTGGTGACCAACAAGAGAATTTTTGCGGCCATTTTAGGGGCTTATTATCTGACTATTCCCGATGTCACGGCTTGGTGGATTGGAATGCTTTTGCTAATCGGAACTGTAGCTGGATTTATTTTTGAAATCCCTAGTGGTTATATCTCGGATAAGTTGGGGCACAAGGAAGCGTTAATTGTCTCTCGGGTCAGCATGGTCATTTCTACGGCGTGTTTTCTTTTCTCAGAGTCAATCCCAGCTTTGATAGCGGGTGGTGTTTTTCTCAATATCAGCAATGCCTTCGCTAGCGGTACTGGTAGTGCTTTCATGCACGAGACTTTCCGTGGACTAGGAAGAGAAAAGGACTACACCAGAGTAATGGGAAAGATAAGTGCTATTGGTTTTGGGGTACCTATTTTCCTCACGATTCTGATTCCGTTTTTCGTCAGTATCAGTTACCAGGTCCCTTTTTTAGTAGCGCTAGTTTTTGATATTGCTGGTCTTTTGGTGGCTTTTACTTTGGTTAAACCGCCAGTCACACCGGAAGAGGTGGCAGAGATAGGTGTGACAAATTTTAAGCAAGTTATGCAAGAAAGTTGGAAGCTGTCATTCTTTCGTCACGCCATTTTTACAGGTGCCCTGATGGGAACCATATTGGCTGTCAGTGTTTTCCGTGCACCTTACCAGGTTCTTCTAGGGGTCCCAATTGTTTGGTTTGGTGTTTTGCACGGCGCTGGGCGCGCTATTGCGACTCTACTTCAAATGTATAGTGGTGTGATTCGGGACTGGACAAAATCAGTAGCAAACTTGTATTTGTTACAGTTAGTTTTGTTTCTAGGTATGTTATTTGTACTGTGGCTCAGCTCTAATTTGTGGGTAGCTATAACTATGCTAGCTCTTATGAATGGTCTGCAGTGGGGAATGATAAGGGTCCAAGAGGGCTATTTCTTTGATGTAATAGGGAAGAGTAAGTTTAAAGCAACACTACTTTCGGTAGTGTCTCAAGTACAACTTGGGGTTAGTGGACTCGTAGCGCTCGGTCTGGGATATGTTATCGAAATGACTTCTTATCAAATAGGATTTTTGTCGGCTGGTTTGGGTATGATTGCTTTCTTTGTACCGTTGTATTTGTATATTGCTTACAACCATAAAAGAAATTCAACTTAAATTAGAATTTATTACACTAAAATAAATAAGTTTAATTTTGTGTTAATATTTGTATATGTACAATCCTGAATCAATTCCCCAGCCTAAAAAAACAGTACCTGAACCAGGTTTTAAGCGACCTGGAGTACTAGGTAGAGAAATGGAGCCTTCGCACAGTGTTTGGATACAGCTGAGGCTAATGCAATACATGCTACCAGAAGATTTAAAAGATCACGTCGTTCCGGTGTTTGGTAAAACTCAACACCCAAAAGCAGATGAAGTTTTTTCACTATGGGATGAATATTTCGCTGAGCCATTTAGAGACTATTGGGACAAAGAACCAAGTAATGAAAAAACTGCTGAAGAAAAGGAGCAAGACATTAAAGATAAATATCAGAGATACCAACAAGCACTTTTAGAAACAGAAGATAATAAAGTTTTGGGTGATGAGGACTACAAAGCTATTGTGAATTCTTTTGATAAAGCAAAGGTAGATAAGTTCTTGAAAAAAGTAAATGAATTGCTAGAGGAAACTGAGACCATTCACTAGATTTGGTTAGTGATAGATAAACTAAACCAGCACAGTTTGTAGAAAATATAAGTACTATATGGAAAATTCAGAAAGTATTTTGACCGAGGAGAATAAGCGGCGAGTTGTAAGAAATGCTATGCAATTCTCTCTGACGCCAGCGGATTATGCTAATAGACGCGAGGATTTTCCGGACCCATATTTAGAAGTGATAGAAAACGGTGTAAATAAAGTAGTGTGCTTTGGAGCAAATCATCAAAATGATCCAGCACATCCACAAATGCAACAGATCAAAGATCTTATTGATCTACATAATCCTCAAGTTGTCTTGGTGGAAGGTATGCGCATATTTAAAGATATGGAACGTCTACCAATATTTATTCAGGAAATTAAGAAAATGTCTTATGAAGAGGCAGCAATGAATGGTGAGGCATTTATGACGGCTTGGTATTCCTTAAAGAAAGATATAAAAGTAGATTGTCCAGAACCGTCCTATAAAGATTTATTTGAAGCTCTAGAGAAAGAAGGCTATGATAAAAGAGCAATTTTTCTTGATAAGATGTTTGCTTCTGCCTCACAGTGGGTTGCTCACGGTAGGACTGAACCAATTGAAGTCTACGTAGAAAAGAATAGGAAAAAGTGGTGCGACTTACTCGGTCTGCCTAGTGATGGTGATGTATTTGAGCAATGTTTGGGGTATGCAAAAGAGTTGGGGATACCGCTTGATAGTAATAACATTAGCGATGAAGATTTAATTTTCTCTACAAAATCCGGTACCTTGGGAAGGAAAGCAGTTGTACATAACAAATTATGTTGCTCAAGCTAGTTCAGCTATTCGGGACAGGTGTATTCTCGAATATGTTTATGAGGGTGTTGAGTCCGGTCTTTATGTCCAAATGATTGTTTATGGAGCTTCACACATGCACATGCAAGTACCAGCAATCAGGGAACTATTAAAGAATAAGGGATAATTTGAAATATTAAAGCTAAGTAGACAACCCTGCCGCAAACGAAGTTTGCGGGGTTTTGTTATCCCTAAAAACCCTCCGGCTTCACCGGAGAGTACGTTTGAAGTGCAACGCATACAGTGAAGCGGGCGGTCGGCTTTAGTAATAACTTAAATACGTATGCGCAACGTACCATTAAAACACTAGCACATTGTTACGAGATGAAATACCATCTCGTCTGGACTCCAAAATACCGAGGCAAGGTACTAGGACCACAAAAGGTTAAAGATGAATTGAGACGTACCTTTGAATCAATCACTAAATACAGACACTGGGAAATAATCGAACTAAACATCCAAGATGATCATATCCACTTAATACTGAGTGCTCTCCGAGGGATTCAGTCTCGTACCTGATGCAAATAATCAAAGGTAAAAGCTCAGCTTGATGAAGAAGAAAATAAAACGTGCTCATGGTCTCTATGAAAAAGAATCACTCTAACTATAGAGGTTATTTCGTCTCTACGATCGGTCTAGATGAAATGATTATCCGTCGGCACTGAAGCATCAAGATCATCATAATCAAGTTGATCAACCATCACTATTTAACAAACCAATCTCCTAGCAACTAGTTCAGCCGGCTTAATCCGGCAGATGGTTCATCCGACTAGATGAAATTAAAGCGCCGGACCTAAGTCCGGTGGTTGTTGTTTACTTACCGATTCCGGTCATTAACTGGTTGCTGTTCTTAAAATAAGTTTCATATTGTTCCGAAAAGATAGCGTCACCGATCTTAGCGTTGTTCACTGTGGCGAAGTTTCTCTTTGAATGACTAGTTCTACAAAACGATTCTCGCCAATTCCTCGAGCTACCCCTGGTTAGTGAAGCGTGTTAGGTACATCTTTTAATAAATCATGAAAAGGTAAGTCACCAAAACGAGTAAGTGTGACCCCTGGAGTAATATTTCTTTGAGTCAGAGTGGTTTTGCAGTTGCCGAAATTGTCGATATTCCAAATAGCTTTTGGTAAGTCGGGTATTTCTGTCAGAGGGTGCTTTTCCAATGGAACGTTGCCACCCTTGAGCATAAAAGCGCCGACTCTAGGTATAAAGTCAAAGCCCGGAATTGATGTGAGGGATTTGAGTAGCAACAGTTGGTGAAATAAAACGAGCGTTTAGCATCGCTTCGCTACCACTTTTGGTATCAATAACTGAAATGTCCTCCGCTAAATTCAATTGTTTTATAGCCGATAGCACATAGCCGTCAATGGAAGAAATGACTAAGGTTTCTTGGTACCAAAAAAGCCAAAGGGGGCGTTTTCCCATTTTCTAGTATGGCCACCACGAGGAGCAACGTTAACTAACACAAGCCCCTTACGACCCTCAGTAGCGTACTAGAACGTCAATTAGTTGCATACCAGCTTCTAGATCACTATCAATCCAATGAATGAAATCCGATCGTAGTAACACAGCTTCATTCCCTAGGCTTTCAGCTTGTGCTTCAAGTTCAGCTATATCTTCTGGTCCTAAGTCACTATTTTCAGGGGTAGGTGAGGAGCTAAATTTTTCCATTGCCATAATGTTTTATTTGTATTAATAAGGTCACTCTACTATTTTGACACTGGTATTATTTTTTTTGCAATTTTGGGCAAAGTAAAAGCCCCATGGCTGTAGGGGCTTTTACCAAATTGTGATGGGAAATAGCGAGGAATACCTTTGCATTTCCACATAGCGTATTACCTCCGCTACATTTATAAGTATAACACCAAAAAATAAAGTTGCTAATAATTTGTTGGTATAAATAAAAACTGCGCGACCTTTGGTCGCGCAGTTTTTATTTAATGGAGTTAAAAATTATTTAACCGCGTCCTTTAGAGCCTTAGCTGCTCGGAACTTTGGTACGCGCATAGCTGGAACTTGTACAGTTTCTCCGGTGCGTGGGTTTCTCGCTTCTCGCTTTGCTCTGAGCTTAGCTTCGAAAATACCAAATCCTGCAATTGATACTGCTACGCCATCTTTCATAGCTGCTTCAACACTGTTGAATACAGCGTCTACTGCTCGTTCAGCATCGGCCTTAGTTGAGCCTAGAACCTCGTGTACTTTACTGATGATATCTGCTTTGTTCATAGAATTAGATAATTATTATAAGAGCGATTAATTTTGTGGTGAGCGAAGCTCATGCACGGCGCCGACTGTGTGGCATAGAAGTATTATATAGCAACATAGATAAGCTGCCACGTCTTCCTTTTTGTAATTAGTGTTGTCTAATTTTTTCTACTAAAACGATTCGGGTGAGTTTAGTTTAAGAATTAGTCTCTAGCGAGCGTAACTAATCACTCTAGTTTCACGAATGACATGGACTTTTATTTCACCAGGGTAACGCAATTGCGCTTCAATGTTAGTAGCAATCGTGCGAGCTAGAGCGTGTGATTCAAAGTCATTTAGGGTTTCAGGATTGACTAGTACGCGGATCTCGCGACCAGCGGCAATCGCAAAGGCTTTATCTACACCGACGATGGTAGTGGCAATAGCTTCTAGGTCAGTTAGACGTTTGATGTAGTTTTCAATTGAGTCACGGCGAGCGCCCGGGCGTCCACCAGAAATAGCGTCAGCTACTTGCACGATAATGGATTCAGGCGTTTCGTATGGATATTCTTCATGATGAGCGCGCATAGCGAGAATAACCTGGTGGTCTACACCATATTTCTCCAGAATACGAATACCAATCTCTACGTGGGTGCCTGCCACTTCATGACTTACAGTTTTACCGATGTCGTGAAGCAAGGCGCCAGCTCGAGCTACCGCTACGTCAGCTCCGACTTCTTCCGCAATAATCGCGGCCATGTGAGCCATTTCAACTGAGTGCCAGAGTACGTTTTGTCCGTAACTGGTTCTAAAGTGAAGGCGACCAAGAATCATGATGAGGTCTGGATGAAGGTTTGGTACATTGGCTTCGTAGGCTGCTTTTTCGCCCATTTTACGAACAGTCCCCGCCACTTCTTTGCGGGCTGAGTCCACCATTTCTTCAATTTTAGCTGGTTGGATACGACCATCTTTAAGTAGGTTTTCCATAGCTACTTTAGCTATTTCCCGACGAATTGGGTCAAAGGATGAGAGAACGATATAACCAGGTGTTTCGTCGATTAGGACGTCTACTCCGGTGGCTCTTTCAAAAGCCCGTACGTTACGACCTTCTTTACCAATCACCTTACCCTTAAGATCATCGCTAGGTATTTCAACGTGGGCAGTCATGACGTTTGATGGCATATTGTTACCAACCCGGTGAATTGCCGCTAGAAGAATATTTTGTGCTTTGGCTTCGAAGGCTTCGGTATTAGCGCGTTCGACCTTTTCTAGGTGAGCCCGCAAGTCATCGTTTCTCTCTGCTTCAATTTTGGTGACTATTCTTTGGTAGGCTTCTTCACTAGTGAGGCCTGCCACCTCCTCGAGCTTGGTATCGATTTCCTTTTTACGATCATCAAGCTGAGTCTTGATGGATTTTACTTCTGTGATCTTGGTTTGTAGGGATTCTCTTTGTGAGTCTAAGTCAATTTGGCGATTATCAATAATCTCCTCTCTTTTCAGGAGGTGTCTTTCTTTCTCTGATAACTTTGCTTCCTTTTCTTTTCTTTCTTGTTTAGCTTCGTCTAAGGTGGCAGCAGCTTTTGCTTCCGCTTTTTCAATTATTTCGATGGCTTTCTTTTCTGCTTCGACTGTCTTTTCTTTGATGTCTATCTCGAGTGACCGTTTCTTGGATAAGGCGTGAAGGTACCGAAAGTAATATCCAGCTGCAATGCCTGCCCCTAGCGCTGCCAAAATGGCAAACAGGGCTACATTTGGTGGCATAGATCTTCCTTTAAATGATTAAAATTCCTGGTGTTCGTAACTGTCAACTTTGCGTACCATAACAGAATTATAGCAGGTTGTAAAACAGCCGGCACGTTTTACGTGCCGGCTGTTTGAGACCCAGAAACTTTATTAATTATAGATCTTATCGACGATACCGTACTTAGTCGCTTCCTCAGCGTCCATGAAAAAGTCGCGGTCGACGTCTTGCTCAATTTTGGCGATTTTTTGTCCAGTAGCTTTAGCGAGCATCTTGTTTAGCTTATCGCGAGTCTTGATGATGTGCTTGGCGGTAATATCGATGTCAGACGCTTGGCCGTAGGCACCACCACTTGGCTGATGAATCATAACTTCGGCGTTTGGTAGCATGAAACGCTTACCTTTGGCGCCTTGAGACAAAATGAGTGAACCCATCGAAGCGGCCATACCAACACAAACAGTCGCTACGTCAGGTTTGATGTGGTGCATGGTGTCGATGATAGATAGGCCAGCCGTGACACTTCCACCCGGAGAATTTACATAGATATAGATGTCTTTTTTGGGGTCTTCAGATTCAAGGAATAGAAGTTGAGCTACCACTAAGTTGGCCATGTGGTCTTCGATTGGTCCAGTGATAAATATAATTCTTTCCTTAAGTAGGCGAGAGAAAATATCAAAGGCTCGTTCACCCCCTTGGGTTTTTTCAATTACCATTGGGACCAAGTAACTACTAATTGATTCAGATTCTTTGTTTGACATATGGTGAGCATCTTACCAGAATATGTTTTTCGACTAGCGAAAACAAAACCGTCGCGCCCGAAGGGCGCGACGGTTTGGTTTCGCTAGTTTAATATTTCTTACTACTTCTCAGCTTCAAGTGTCTTCATCACTGCTTCGTTCGTGAGGACTGAGGTGACGTAGATTCCTACTCGGTAGGGGTCAGCGTCTTTGTACTGCTTAAGAATTTCGTCAACTTGTTTCTTGACGAGCTCTGCGTCAGCCACAATTTTATCTTTCTTAGCTATCTCATTGAGAATGAGTTGGAGTTTGGCTCGTTTCTCAGCGGCTGGTGTCCACTCAGTCTTGAGGTCGTCTTTTGTTTTCTTGATGTGACTTAGATAGTCATCCATCTTAAGGCCAGAGCGAGATAGATCTTCTTCCATCTGGGCAAACATTTGTCCCAATTCAGAATCGATTAGGATTTGTGGCAGTTCTATAGTACTACCAGCAATAATGGCGTCAGTAATTTTGGCTCGGTGTCTACCTTCGACATCTTGTCCTTTCTGAATCGTTAGGTGTTCTTTGATTTTGCTTTTAAAGTCAGCCACATCGGTGAATTGTCCGGGTTGACCAAGTTCCTTAACTAATTCATCTGTTAGTTCTGGTAGGGGTTGCTTAGAAAAATCTTCGACTGTATCTGCTTTAGGCTTAGCTTCATCCGTAGTTTCAGTGTCACTTTCTGCTCCTTCAGCTTTTTTAACAGCCTTAGCTTGGATACGATCGTAGGCCATTTTTTGGCGCAAGATCTCGCTTATTTGCTTTTCAACTTCTTCTTCTGTCACTTCTTTAGACTCTTTGTCTTTATTGATACTAGACGCTAGCTTTTTGTAGTCGGGGAGGGTTACTTCGGGCATGGTAGCGACTGTCAGACTAATGCCGAGCGGATTTTCTGGTGCCAGCTTGGTAATTTCAATCTTTGGATGACCGATAGGATCGATATCGTGGGCTTCTATAATATGAGGATACATGTGTGAGATAGCTCGTTCTGCCATTTCACCAAGGATAGCCATTTCACCAATGCGCTTCACTAGAATGTTTTCTGGAACGTTTCCTTTACGGAAACCATCTAGCTCAACGTTGGCGCCAAGGGCTTTAATAGCCCCTTTACGTTCGTTTTGTAGCTCGGTAAAAGGGATTTCTCCGACAATCTTTACCTGTGAGCCAGCTTCTTTAGTAACGGTAAAGGCCTTTTTAAAATCAATATCATGATGATGTTCGTGTGCGTGTGTATGTGACATAGTACGCGCTAGTGTACGTAAATATAAAAGAATTGCAACCAAGAAGCCGAAATTTTGTTGACTAATTTGATATTTAGTCGTATAGTGCGGTTTGAAATTTTGGTGCAGTCACCTAATTTAGGTGGTTGCGTATGTTCGTTTTCATTTTTGGAGGATTGATCATGAAAATTTATGTTGCAGACCCATTTCAGGGCTTGAGCCAAGCAGCTGAAAACTTTGTCCTGGAAGGTTTCAAGAAAATGTCGCACGCTGAAACTGACAGGTTATTTTTGTCTGTCGGGGAAGTGAGTTCAGGTTGTTGTGCGACGCAGTTGATTCCTCATGAAGTTTCAACACATTGGAGCCTTATGCAAGCCCTGGCGTTTCGCGAGCGCTGCCTGCACAGGCTACCGAAAGTCGAGTTGTCTGCCTCAGAGCACAAGCCGGCCAATCAAGTCAACAGTGAAAGGAACACGGAGATATTTTTCGTTGCCCATTCACTTTTCTTGGTCTTGGCAGGAGAGCTTTTTGGAGCAAGCGATTGGTATCAAAAAGCCAAAGACACAACAAATCTTTTGGCCATTTACCGCATCCGAGGTCTGATGGACAGTGATTTTGTGGCTTCGACCCATTTTCCGTCAACTACTGTCGAAGGGCAACCAGACTTCGAGAGGACACTGTCAATGGCCGATTTGAACTGAATTGTTCTCGATTGTTCCTGAAGGGCCGGTTGCTTACGAAAGTGAGCAACCGGCTTTTTAAATATTAGAGTTTAGCAAGTAGTAAAACACTCCCCCGCGAAGCCGTAGGCTTCGCGGGGGAGTGTTAGTTTTAAGCTTTTAGTATTCGGCCTGTAACTCTTCTTCTATTTGTATCATCTCAGCTTCTAGTGAGTCTAGGTTGGTGCTTTCTAGATCAGCTTCAATAGTACCAAGTTCGTCTGAGGTACTCATGACACCAAAGCTGTCTACCTGAGCTTCAGCGGTGGTACTTTCTGGTTCGTTATTAGTTTCATAGGTTGGTCGCATTGGCACTTCTTGCATTGGCACCTCTCTATTCATCGCTTGATACCAGTAGACTAGTCCAATCAAAATTACTACTAAGGCCACCAGCAACATAATTATGGTTAGTCCCTTATGTTCGGTGACTGCTGTATCTACCTCACTTTCGGTTGGCATTTGTTCTGGCATTTTCATTTCCTCACCTTCAAATTTTGGTTGATTATCCATAAGAATTAATTATCGCTCTATTAAGTTTGAAGTAGTTGTGGTAGCTTCACTCTCGTCACTCGGACGTACTTCCTCTCGGGTAGCTTCTTTCAAGAGTTTAATAGACTCACGTAAATTTTGATGGGCGAGGCGGATGAGTTTTCCGACATTAAGGTAACGTTCCTTTACACTTTGCCATTTACCAACAGGTTCAGTTGAAGCAGTTGCCTCAGTTACATATAGATCAATATCTTGCATTAGGCTTCTTGCTTCAGAAAGATTTCTGGCGGCTTCCCTAAGCTTTTCCTCAGCTGGTTCGGTGGCGACACCGGCTTCCTTCATCTTGGCCATTCTTTGTTCCAATCTTTCGATGATAGTGAAGAGACGATTGATAGCCGCGTCCATACGGTTACTGATATTGGCGGCCAGATTTATGATGCGTTCTTGTTGGACGGCACGCAGAGCAGTTTTTCTTTCTGCTATTTCTGCTCGTTTTTCTTCCAGCTTAATTTTACCTTCCTCGAGTCTTTCTTCTATTTGCATCCTTTTGTCTTCGACTTTCTCTTCAATTTCCGCTTTTCTTTCAGCAATATTTTCTCTGCGTTCTGGCATTAATTCAGGGCGGTTCTCGACTCGGTCGGTATTGTTGATGGGAGTTGGTCGCAGACTGTTTTCTGGTGGTGGTACCGCAGTGCCACTGGGATAGATTTCGGCATCTACTCGGTCGGCTGAAGTATTGTCCTCTTGTGCTAATGCGCTATAGGCAAAGACTAATAGTATTAAAGTGACTGGTAATAAGGATAAGTTTTTGAGGGTAAATAATTTTGTCATTGTGTAAATTTAATTAATCTTGAAATCGTGGTGGATAAAAATAGTATACCGTCACTCGCCATACTAAGTGGGTTTTGGTATGCACAGGCTAGGTACTATTTTTGTGTCAAAACAATAAAAAATGTTGGCTCAACAAAAGCCGGATGATAACGAAGTTATCATCCGGCTTTTTGTTGAGCATAAATAATTAGATTATTTAGCTTTGTCTTTCTTGTACATTTCGCAACTGCGAGCAAAAGCTTCTTTGGCTTCTTTAGCTCCATGCCATTTACCGACTTCTATTTTTTCATCGGTTTGAATTTTCTTATAGGTTTCAAAGAAGTGAGTCATTTCTTTAATGAAATGCTTATTTAGGTCGGTGATATCCTTTATGTCGTCAAATCTTGGGTCGTCCACTGGTACTGCTACAACTTTCGAATCTAAATCACCACCATCAATCATTTCCATAACAGCAACTGGGCGAGCTTTGACCAGGATGCCAGGAGCTAGTGGGTAGGTAGTGACTAGTACAACGTCCAGTGCGTCACCGTCATCGAAAAGTGTTTGGGGGACAAAACCGTAGTCAAAAGGATAATCTTGGGCTGAATGCATCACTCGATCTAGGGCGATAATGCCAGTCTCTTTGTCGATTTCGTATTTATTCTTTGAGAATTTTGGGATTTCAACAATCACATTCATTTCTTCAGTGGTGCCTGGGGCGATGTCGTGTAGTAGATTCATATATAGGTATTATTTTATAACAACTAAATAATTACTTCTTTTCTTCATCTTTCTCTACGTCAGCTTTGTCTTGTTCGTCCGCTACCAGCTCTTCTGCTTCTTCTGGAGTATCGATTTCGTTTTCTTCCTCGGAGTCAGGATTGGTGTCACGGTCATTTGTCGCTTCATCTTCACTTGGTAGCTCTGGATTTACTGTCGTAGCGTCTTCATTTTCCAGTACATCTTCATCACTTCCGACCGGAGTGTCGACATCAGCCTCTAAGTCCACCTTTCCATTAGCGTCAGCTTCGGCTAGAGCTTCGCCACTTTGCGCTGAAACGATATCAATCTTCCAACCAGTCAGTTTGGCAGCGAGGCGAACGTTCTGTCCACCACGACCAATGGCTAGGGACTGTTGGTCTGGAGCTACTTCAGCAATAGCGTGACCGCGTTCGTTCTTTTCTGCATCTGGCTCAGTAACAATTTTAATTGAAAGTACTTGAGCTGGAGAAAGAGAATCTTCCAGAAACTCAGATACGTTTGGCGACCATTCGATGATGTCGATTTTCTCGCCACCTAGTTCACTCATGACCGTCGATACTCGAACACCTCGTTGTCCTACTAGAGACCCTACTGGATCAATGTGTTGGTCAGAAGCATAAACGGCAATCTTAGACCGGGCACCAGCTTCGCGAGCGACCGCCTTTACTTCAACTACGCCGGTTTGGAGCTCAGGTGCTTCAATCGCAAATAGACCAGATAGAAAATCAGGATGAGAACGTGAAAGCTTGAGGAAAATACCGCGTGAAGTTTCTTCAACGGCTACCAGAAGGGCACGGATTCTTTCGCCTGGTTTATATCTTTCACCCGGGATTTGCTCATCATAAGGCATGATGGCCGTTACGCGACCAAGGTCAACGTAGAGATTCCCTCGCTCAAAGCGCTGAACATGTCCCATGACAATGTCACCCGCTTTCTGTCCGAATTCAGCTAAAGCTGCTTCTTTTTCAGCCTCACGAATTTTTTGGACGATCACCTGCTTGGCTGTTTGAGCAGCAATGCGACCAAAATCGTCTCGTGGTTCTAGTGGGAAAACCAATTCTTCGTTCACTTGGGCATCTTTCTTAATCATCTTAGCGGTAGAAAGCATAATATGCTTTTCATCGTCAAAACGAATCTTCTTTTCTTCTTCACCATCAGCTGGAGTTTCGTCTTCTTCCTCGACGTCTTCTTCACCATCAGCTAGCTCTGGCTTAAGCATGTCTTCGTCAACCACAATCTTGATCTGGTTGAAAGTAGTGGTACCAGTGTTGAGGTCAAAGTGAGCATTTATGATTTGGCCACGCTTCCCAAACTCCTTTTTGTAGGCGGTAGCTAGAGACTGCTCAATAGCGTCGATTAATTTTTCTTTAGCAATACCACGTTCTGTCTCCATTTCTTCAAGAACGGCATTGATTACTTTTAGGTCAAACATAATAATTTCTTAGGTTAATAATCTAAATAAGCTTAAAAATAAAGGTTTTTCTGGATATTTTTCACATTTCTCACGAAGAATGCCCGGCACAAGCCGAGCATTCATGAGTCCTTATACTATATATAAGAAGAGGTGGGATGTAAAGTGAATTTTTGCTACCTTTGATAAGGCGAATTCGGATGGATTTTGGGTGTTACTTATAAACACTGTGGTCACCAATGGCTAGAAAAACTACAGTTTCTTTCTGCTCATACATAAATACGATCCGGTGCGAGTAGGTGGCTGAGAAGCTGTAGAAATCCTTTAATTTACCTTTAAGTTTATGGACTTTTAGCTTGTCGTGATTTGAGGGGTCTTTAAATAATTCAATGCGTTCCAAGGCTGCTTCCTTTAACTCTTCTGGTAGTTTTTTAAATTCTCGAACGAACGATGGCTTGTAAAGGATTTGCATGTTTAGTCTAATTTTTCCATTAGATCACATAGGTCACCTTCTAGGAAGGTTCACTGACTGCCAGAAGTACCTTACGAACAGCCTGTTCTTCGGCGTAGAGAGTAAGGGCTTGACGCATTATATCAGACTTAGTTAAGCCGCTACTTTTAGTAGCTTCTTCAATGTACTTTGAAAGCTCAGGGGTTAGGGGTACAGAAATAGTAGACATAGAATTGTATGATAATTTAATATGAAATTATCATACATTAATTTCTCAGTTTCACAAGCCTGCTTATTCTCGCTATTAAGCCTTTACTTCGTCCAACATCTCAAACTCCCGCCCTACGTAAAGGCCCAGGGTCTGGATGATATGAACCAAGTTTTTATTATGCCTTGCTAAATAGTCAGAAATGTGGTATTATAGTTGCCTGAGTTAGTGTAGATGTTCTCTTTTGTTTCCTTGGTTCATAGATGTTTATTCTATGACTGTATTTAAAGGTGGGCAAGCAGTTCATTAAAAACTTTTACCATAGCTTTAAGTTTGTAATTCAATTATTGCTTTAAAGCTATGGTAAATCCAATTTTGGAAACCCGCTGGCAAAATGGCACATGTGCCGGAAAGGAATGAAGACATGTCTTCATACAGCTTCAACCAAATCGCCCAGCTGGTCAAAAGCTGGAGGCAGTCGGCTGGAATGCCGAGCTTGTCACCAAGTTTGGGCAAGCGACTCCCGAGCAGTTTCGAGAAATAGAATCGGTACTTGGTGGCAACAAGAAGTATTCGTATCTGCGCCACCTCGCAACCATCACGCTCCCCTCAACCAAGGGTGACGCCACACTGGTCAAGGCCACAAAGGTCTTCACCGGCTACATCGACAGTGACTTCAAAAACTGGGGCACCGATGTCACTGGCGAAGACACCGCCGAGGCCAAAGTTGACGTGCACGAAATGACCCGCAACGGCACATTCAAAACGCTGTTCGGTTCGCTCGGTGATCCGCGTAAGCTCTGTCTCACACAGGGGCAGATCGTGGAGTTCTGTCGCTCGCACAGCGACTCACTTCGGCAGGAAGGCTACGGTACCTTCTTTTTGTTTGAAGTGGATGGCGAGCTGTTCGTCGCTCTCGTCGACGTGTATGGTGTGGGGCTCGAGGCCTGCGTGTTCCGCTTCGAGAGCAACGACGTCTGGCATGCCGGCAGTCGCCCTCGTCTGGTGGTCAGGCAATAGACTGCTTGAACTCAGCTCTTAGGTCTTTGACTCTTTATCCCTCGGACGCTTCGCGCGTCCGAGGGATTTTTTCGTATACTAAAGAGGCCGCAAATACTATTTCAACGGTTACGGCTTTGGAAGTTTGTGTGCAGAAATGTGTAACTTAGAATTCATGAAGTCACGGCTAAGTGAAGTATAGATATATTATTTCTTTTCAAAAAATAATTTGTTGGTGGAGTATACTGGAAGACTTTTAGGTCTCGCATAAAATTCATGCGTTCGTTAGTTTACTATCAAACGTTGGTGGTATGGATGGTATATTCCACATATCGTTTCTGTTCGTCGCTAACGTCAACGTGAATGGTGTTAAGCTCAAGGCCAACGTGAACCGCTTCGAGAACGACAACGTCTGGAATGCCGACAATCGCCATCGTCTGGTGGTCAAGCAACACATCGTTTTCTCCTCACTAATGTGGGGAGTTTTTCGTCTCTAATCCTTTCTTCCAACCACCGAGCATCCTACCGACTTCCTGTAATTGCTCACTTAACACTGTGTATTTCTTTGTGTCGAGAGCACGGATTTCCCATGCCAGCTGTAATAATATTTTTAGTAAATCTACTCTTGAGATACAACGCTCAAGATGAATTATCTTCGTGTCTTTACTAGCATAGCTCGCAAGAAAGCTGAACTCAATAGCGACTAAAAAGACATCGTCTATTTTGTTTCCCAATGTATAGCGGTTTTGCTTTGGCCACGCTTCCCAAACTCCTTTTTGTAGGCGGTAGCTAGAGACTGCTCAATAGCGTCGATTAATTTTTCTTTAGCAATACCACGTTCTGTCTCCATTTCTTCAAGAACGGCATTGATTACTTTTAGGTCAAACATAATAATTTCTTAGGTTAATAATCTAAATAAGCTTAAAAATAAAGGTTTTTCTGGATATTTTTCAAATTTCTCACGAAGAATGCCCGGCACAAGCCGAGCACTATATATAAGAAGGGGTGGGATGTAAAGTAAAAGGCGGATAGGATAGCGATAATGATATTTAAAAGAGTTGCATAAATTTAACTGCGAACACACTATTAATAAATAGTGTGAAAGCCACTATTGTAACTTTATTTGCTTGTGATAGCATAAAAGAGTCCAAGCTGACGCAAGGATGCTCGTACGCACGAGCGGTCTAGTTCTTTCGTTTCAAGGAGTATCTCATGAAACCAACCTGCCGCGCCCGTCAAGGCGCCCCTCAAGGTGTTGTGCTGAACAACACTTTCAACGCCGCGACCTGATCAACGCCGGACCAGAGAGCAAAGCCCAGGACCTCACGGGAACTGGGCTTTCGTATGTCTGCCTAAATTTTTAATAAACTGCCTTTATAAAATTCTGTTATACTTCTTTTCATGCAAGAAAAATTACCAATTTTGGAGGTGAAGAATTTAACTAAAAAGTACGGCGAGAAAGTCGTGCTGGAGGATTTTAATTTAAGTATAAACGCAGGCGGTTTCTTTGGTTTACTTGGTCCTAATGGTGCCGGGAAATCTACTCTGATTCACTGCATCACTGGTATTGGGCGTATTACGGGTGGAAATATTGTGGTGGGTGGAAAGGATGTGGTGGCCGAGTACCAGGAGGCTAGGCAACAAATCGGTCTTTCACCACAAGAATTTAATGTGGATATTTTTGCGACCCCTCGGCAACTTTTGGATTTTGTTGGTGGTTATTATGGTTTATCTATCACTGAAAGAAAAACCAGAATTGAAGAATTACTTAATCAGTTTGATCTAAACGAACATGCCAATAAGCAGTTCAAGGAACTCTCGGGTGGACTCAAAAGGCGAGTTACGCTAGCTCGCGCACTTATTCATAAACCACCGCTACTGATCTTAGACGAACCAACCGCTGGCGTAGACGTTGAGCAACGGAGAAGTCTTTGGAAGTACTTTAGGGAACTAAATCAGGCTGGTACCACTATTATTCTTACGTCTCATTATCTAGAAGAGATACAACAACTGTGTGATGAGGTGGCCGTGATTAATAAAGGAAAGCTTCTAATTTGCGAATCTATCGCTGACTTTACCAAGGAAGGTTCGGTGGAAGAGAAGTATTTGAAACTAACGGGAAATAACTCAGTATAACTATATGAATAAAATACATTGGGTAGGGGTCTATACGATGATTCGCCGTGAGGTGATGAGGACTTTTCGGGTGGTGGTCCAGACTTTGGTGGCGCCGGTAATTTCGGCTACGCTCTACATCTTTATTTTTGGGGTAGTGGTAGGGGGGAAGATTTCGACTATCGCGGGAGTACCGTACATAACGTTTGTTTTTCCCGGTATTCTGATGCTGTCGGTCATTAACGCTTCGTTTGGTAGTAGTTCTAGTTCCCTTTACTTCGCTCGCTTTACCAAGAGTATTGAGGAGTTGTTGGTAGCCCCACTTTCGTACCTGGAAATCATCTTCGGATTTATGCTAGGTTCGATGATGAGGTCAGTGATTGTGGCCAGTTTGATTTTATTGGTCGGAGTTTTCTTTGGTGCAGTGACCTTAACTAGTCCAGTGATGTTTTTTGCTTATATCTTAGCAGTGTCAGCGATTTTCTCTTTACTTGGTATGTTGGTGGCGCTATGGGCCCAAAGCTTTGAACAGTTATCAATTCTCAATACGTTTGTCATCACCCCGTTTACATACTTGGGTGGAATCTTTTATTCTCTCACTATGCTTCCTGAGACAGCCCAGTTCATCACTAAGCTAAATCCTTTCTTTTATTTCGTGGATGGAATTAGAAATTCCATGATCGGCATCAGCGAAGCCAACATGTATGTGGGTGAGTTGGTGATTGGGGGGTTAATACTTAGTCTTGGTACTTTAGTTTTCTATCTATTCAAGATTGGTTGGCGAGTGCGGGTGTAGAGAAATGGAAAAATGGTTCTGGATAAAATAAAAGTAAAACCAAAACCCAAGAAGACCGCGAGCGAAGCTCGCGGTCTCTTTCGGTTTACGTTGGACACAAAGTGGAAAATTAACAGCGGAGGTTTTTTGTAGTGGTGATACAATAGAGACAAGTAGCTCTTATTAGCTCATTTGGAATTGTTGTGCGTATACAAGATGAACAACTAAAGCGTTTTATTCTTGATGCCGGACTTATTAAAAAGTCCGATATTTCGGCCGTGGAAAAAGTAGCTAAGGATGAAAGACGTACCCTGGCTGAAGCTCTTATTTCACAAGGTCATATGACCGAAGATGATATGCGACGCATAGAATCTTACGTACTCGGTATTCCATTTGTTTCTCTCAAAAATATTAAAATTGATTTTGATGTATTAGCTCTCATTCCTGAACCGGTAGCGCGTAACCACAACATCATTGCCTATAAGAAAAATGATAAGGAACTTGAAGTAGCGATGCTTGATACAGCTGACTTACCAGCGATTGATTTTGTGCGTAAGAAAGTTGGTCTAAAGATTTTATCTCGACTGACTGATACTGAGTCAATGCGAATGGCGCTTCAGCAATACCAAAAAACTCTGAAAGATGAGTTTGGTGACATCATTATGAAGGATGCTTCAGCTCTCAAAGTGATTGCGGAAGAAAATGGGGAAGAAATGTCTGAAAGTGATCTCAAGAAAATGGCCGAAGACCTACCGGTAGTGCGTATTATTGATACACTTTTACGTCACGCTATTATTCAGGGTGCATCTGATATTCATATTGAGCCGATGGAGGAAGAGGTGGTGGTAAGATATCGTATCGACGGTATTTTGAACGATGCCATGAAACTGCCTAAGCATGCGGCAGGAACTCTGGTGGCTCGTATCAAGGTACTTTCCAATCTTAAGTTGGACCAAAAGCGGTTACCGCAGGACGGTCGTTTCAAAATGGAGATGGATGGTCAAAAAGTCGCCTTCCGCGTGTCGGTCCTACCGGTATTTTATGGCGAGAAAATCGTCATGCGTCTTTTGCGCGAGAACCGCAGTGGTTATTCTCTCGAAGGAATTGGTTTCCATGGCTCTACGCTCGAGCGTATTCATAAAGCCACTAGGGCTACCACCGGTATAATCTTAGTAACTGGACCAACTGGTTCTGGTAAGTCGACAACACTTTATACGGTTCTAGATTTACTCAATTCACCAGAAGTAAATATTTCAACCATTGAAGATCCAATCGAATATCAAATGCCTCGTATTAACCAAAGTCAGGTTAAGCCGGAAATTGGTTTTACTTTTGCTGCGGGCCTAAGGTCACTTATGCGTCAGGACCCAGACATTATTATGGTGGGGGAAATCCGTGACCAAGAGACAGCTAGTCTAGGTATTAACGCCGCTTTAACAGGTCACTTGGTGTTGGCCACAGTACACACTAACTCAGCGGCTGGTACAGTCGCTCGTTTGACTGATATGGGAGTGGAGACGTTCTTGCTTGTATCGACCTTACGAGTAGCAATTGGGCAACGTCTAGTGCGTAAGTTGGCTGACGATAAGCTACCTTATGTCTTGTCCAAGGCTGAAAGGGAAGAATTAGAAGAACACGTTAATATGGATCTGGTGCTTAAGACGCTAAAGGAAGAGAAAATTGTTGCTGACTCTGCTACTTGGAACGACATTCCTTTTTATCACCCTAAAGAAAAGGGGGAAACCGAAGATGGCTACAAGGGTCGTATGGGCATTCATGAGGTGCTGGAAATGACCCCTTCAATCAAGGAGATGGTTATAGCCGGTAAGACCGGAGACGAAGTGGAGACACAGGCACGAAAAGAGGGGATGCTCACCATGATGGAGGACGGTATTTACAAAGCGGCTCGAGGTTATACCAGTATCGAAGAAGTTCTTCGAGTCATTAACGAATAATTTATGCCAACTTTTACCTATACTGGAGAAGATCAAGAAGGTAATAGTGTGACCGAGACTGTCACTGCCGACGATCGTTACGCGGTCTACGACGTCGCTCGTCGTGACGGACATAAAGTCACCAGTATAGATAACGCCTCAGGTGGGTATAAACAATTTCTGAATGTTGAAAAGCTCAACATTCTGCTTAGTCGAGTAAAATCAGATGAGCTCATCATGATGACTCGTAACCTGGGTTCGATGCTTAACGCGGGTTTAACAGTCACTAGAGCCCTTTCGGTGATCGAAAGGCAGAGTAAGAACCCAAAACTAAAAAGTGTCATCAAAAGGATTAATGAACGTATCAATAGTGGTGATCAGTTATTTGAAACACTCAAGGAATATCCAGAAGTCTTTAGTGATCTTTATGTGGCGATGATTAAGTCTGGTGAGGAAAGTGGAAATTTGGCGGAGTCACTGCAGACACTGTCAGTACAGATGGAACGCTCCAATAATCTGATTAAGAAGATCAAAGGGGCCATGATTTATCCGGGTATTGTCATTACGGTAATGGTGATTATTGCTATTCTCATGATGATATTCGTATTGCCCCAAATCACAGATGTTTTTAAAGGAATGAATAAGGAGTTACCAGCCACTACTACTTTTCTCATTGAATCAAGTGATTTCTTTGTGGCCCACACGGTACTAGCACTTTCTTCTATTATCGGCTTGGTGCTGTCGGTGGTTTATTTCTTGCGCACTAGAATAGGGAAAACCACAGTTTCTTGGACGGTTACTCGGTTACCAGTAATCGGGACTATGGCCAAAGAGACCAATGCTGCCCGGACTGCGAGAACCCTTTCTTCGCTACTTAACTCCGGAGTGGACGTGATACAAGCCATCGAAATTACTGAGGAAGTAGTACAAAATGTTTATTATAAAGAAATTCTGCGAGAAGCTAGAAAACGCGTTGAAAAAGGTACTGCTTTGTCTGAAGTGTTTGTGGAGCGTACCGACTTATATCCGATTCTAGTCGGCGAAATGATCCTCGTGGGTGAAGAGACTGGACAGATTTCTGGTATGCTTGGTGAGCTAGCTTTATTTTATGAGACAGAAGTTGAGCGAAAAACCAAAGACCTATCCACCATTATTGAACCACTCTTAATGGTCTTTATTGGTGCGGGTGTAGGGTTCTTTGCACTGGCTATGATTGCGCCGATTTATTCAATGTCAGACGGACTTAAATAAAGTTGTCATGTATAAAGCTTTGACACAAAAGTCAGGTTTCACTTTGGTGGAAGTGATTATTGTGTCAGCGATTTCTGTTTTGATCTTCGGGGCAATGTTTGCTTCGTTTCAATATTCACTACGTTTGATCAATTTATCACGTTCAAAACTCAGTGCCATTTCAGTCGCCAATGATCGAATGGAATATTTTCGATCACTACCATATAACAACGTTGGTACGATAGCTGGTATTCCTCCCGGTACTATTCCTCAAAACAACATTATTAGTCTTAATGGGATTGAGTTTAATGAGAGAGTCTTGGTGGAGTATGTTGATGACCCGGCAGATGGACTGAACGTGGCAGATACTAATGGTATTCCCTCAGATTATAAAAGAGTAAAAGTGGAATATACTTGGGAAATTAATGGTGTGAATGGTCAGATTGCACTTATTAGTAATATTGTCCCTCGGTCGATTGAGACCACTGCTGGTGGAGGAACGGTACGAATTAACGTGATTGATGATCAATCCAATCTTTTGCCTGGAGCACGAGTGCGTTTAACTAATGCTAGTTCTACAAGTCCGATTGATGTCACTAAGATAACTGATGTAAATGGAGAAGCTTTGTTTTCTGGAACACCAGTTGATAGTAATTATGAAGTATCAGTGACTGGTCCAATCGCGGGGAAGTCATACTCTGTCGATAAAACTTACGAGGCCACTACCACAAATCCGAACCCTTCTTTGTCACCATTTTCAGTACTTGAATCTGACATTTCTACGCTAACTTTCCAAATTGGTGAGTTAAGTGACATTAACCTAGTACTCAAGTCTAGTGTGACCGATAGTCGGTTTGTTGAAGATTTTACTTCTTTGGGAGGTATCACTTCTTACAGTAGTGTGGCTAGCAATGGTGACGAATTAGTATTGTCTGACACGGCCGGGGTTTATGATGTTTACGGGGAGGTTTATTTCGAAGTTATACCAACTGCAATTGAAGCCTGGCAGGCAGTTAGAGTAGCAGCAAATGTTCCAGCCGACACGGATTATAAAGTTTATTTTTACACAGGCGCCGGTGCCGGTCCATATACAATAATTCCTGATACAGATTTGCCGGGGAATAGTGGCGGTTTTGCTGATTCAATTATTGATATTTCCAACCTAAGTCCGACTCTATACCCAAGCTTTGTTGTTGGTGTAGTGCTAGAAACAAGCGATGTGTCCGTAACACCTATTATCGATGAAGTCGGTGTTTATTATCGTGAAGCTGAAACCCTAATGACTAATCAAAGTATGGGAGTTAGAGGTAGTAAGATAATTGGTACTGATGCAACAGCTAACTTTATTTATAAATATGATGTTAGTACTACTACTGATGTCAATGGAGAGATTACTGGGGGCGGTTGAGTTCGACGAATATCATGTCAGCGTTGCAGGGTATAAAGTGGCACAGGGTTGCGCGGAACCTACCCATTCATCCATCAGGCTGGAGTCGACGGAGATTTAGAAGTAATAGTTACACCGGCTGTTAATAACACACTGAGTAAAGTACGGATATTATTGGTGAACCAATTCCTGGTATCGAAGCTGTTCTTACTAGGTCTGGATATAATCAAACTAGATATACCGGCGCTTGTAAGCAAGGTGTACTTTCCTGGGGTCACTTTGCCTCAGACTGACTTCGTTCTCAATATCAGCGCACCTGGTTATCAATCACACACATTTAATGATGTTAATATCGATGGTGATGTGCAATTAAATGTAACATTACTTACTTTATAAATTTTTATGTTTATAAATAATAAAAGTTCTATAACCGGCATGACCCTGATTGAGGCAGTGGTGGTTGTGGGAATTGCCACGGTCTTACTTTTTAGTTATTTCAAATGGCATAACTGATTTATAAACTAAATTCTTACACTATAGAACAAGCAGAAGAGACAGAAAATGCTAGGCCTTGACATGACGCAATGGAATCGTGATGTAAGAGACACAACTGGAGAAGATGGCTCATACCCAATCGCTGTTATTGGTGAACATGAATTTTCTTACTATAGTGATACTGATTTAGATGATTCTGTAGAATATGTTAGGTATAAACTGTCTAGCACCCTCTCTATAAGTACATACGAGGCTTCTGGTAATCCACCAACTTATAATTTGTCGACACCAGACACTACCAATACGTTATCATTGTATGTTCAGAATATTGCGCGAGACATCTACTTTTTACTATTTTGATAATGCTGGCATGGCTCTTAGTTCTACTTCACCGGTAATTGATGTTCGCTACGGTAGCCAAATTTATCGTTAATATTGATCAGAATCGTTTCCCTGGGGAGTTTATGCTCAGGTCAAGTATTGCGCCTCGTAATCTGAAGGATAATCTATAGTTGAAAATATGAACCAGTCAAGTAGAAATGTAATAAATAAAAATAAATCGGCTGGTTACCTCCTGGTGCTGGTACTAGTTTTTGGTGGGTTTTTATGGTAATGGTTAGTTCTTTTATTGGTTATATTGTGACTCAAAATCAAGTAGTTAATTTTCGTTACGAACAACAACGAGCCACCGAAATTGCTGAAGCTGGTCTCAATTATTATAAATGGTACTTATCTCACTTTCCTGGAGATGTGACAACCAAACAGGAACTACTACCCCTAGTCCATATATTCATCCTTACAAAGATCCAGAAGGGGGTAATATAGGTGAGTTCGCACTAACTATCGCTAGCAGTACTTACTGTGGAAGCATTTCTTCTATTGATGTAACTTCTACTGGACACACTTATCAAAATCCTGATGCAAAAAGTACTGTTCACGCTAAATATACGAGACCAACAGTGGCTGAGTATTCCTTCATTACTAACGCTGGTGTTTGGTATGGGGCTGGAGGTACAGTAATTGGTCCGCTCCATTCTAATCAGGGTATAAGAATGGAAGCAGCTCATAACTCGGTAGTTGGTAGCGGTCAAGCCAGTTGGACTTGTGATAGTTCTTATGGTTGTTCACCCTCGCAAGTTGTTGATGGGGTTTACACCACCAGTGGTCAGGCTAATCCAGGTTTGTTCTCCTTCCCTGTTTCACCAATTGATTTTGCCGGTATAACTTTGGACTTAAGTACCATGAAAAGTTTGGCGCAAAATAACGGCGGTAGATATTATGGACCGTCCGGTGCGTATGGTTACTCAGTGGTTTTTAATGGTAACAGTACCGCTAGGGTTTACCGTGTCACTAACACCTACAACTACACCTCTTATTCGAGCGCCGAAGGTTGGCATTCAGGTGAGAGGAATGCTATCACTGCCTCAGTCCTTTTAGGAACAATTACAATAAATAATAATTGCCCACTTCTCTGTATTTTGAGGACAAGGTTTGGGTCAGTGGTGCTGTGAACCAAAAGGTAACTTTGGTATATAACCTGTCTTCTGGGGCGCAAACGAATGTAGTTTTGGCTGGAAACATAACGTACGTACCTAATTCTCCAGCTGGTCTTTTGGTTATTGCTGAGGATGACCTAGACATTGGGCTTGATGTGCCAAATAACATGACCATCAGTGGAATATTTATTGCTCAAAACGGACGCTTTGGTCGCAATCACTATTACGGACCTTATTTAAATGGTACCTATCAGCCTTATGTGCAAAGGAATAACCTAAATACTTTGGGTACTGTGGTGACAAACATGCGAGCGGTAACAAATTGGGTCAGTGGCGGAGTATCGGTTAGTGGTTTTCCTGGTGGAACAGACTCTTTTGACCGCAATCAAATAGATAGTCCGCCACCACTGACGCCAGAAACTTCCGATGTTTATATCTTTAAGGATTGGCGACAAGACGGATAGAAAAAGCGCAGACCATAGGTCTGCGCTTTTTTCTTTATGCTATTTCAGGTATGAAACACAAACCTGCGTTAGTTGTCGGCAACTGGAAGCAACAACTTTAAGTTCAAGTGAAAGATCTTGTTAGTGGTATCAAGAAAAGAGTAATGAAGATAACTGAGGCTTACGTAGTCATTGCTCCGCCAGTAATATTTACGGCTGAGGTTGCCAAGATGACCAAAAGCACCAATATAATTCTTGGCGCCCAAAACACATATTTTGAAGATAGAGGGCCTTTTACAGGAGAGGTTAGTCCAGCTTTACTGGCCCCATTTGGCGTGGAGTATGTAATTGTCGGCCATTCCGAAAGAAGGGCCATGGGTGAAACAGATGAACAAATCAATAAAAAAATCCACGCTCTACTAAAAAGAAAACTGACACCAATTGTTTGTATTGGCGAAAAAGAGCGCGATAAGCAAGGTACATTTTTTAATGGCATCGAAAGTCAAATCCGCCTACTGACACAAGGTTTAACCAATCTGCAAGTACAAAAATTAGTTATTGCTTACGAGCCGATCTGGGCCATTGGTACTGGTGCAACGGCGACCGCCGATGATGTTAAGGAAATGCAGATATTTATTGTGAGTATCTTGACTAAAATCTATGATCGCAAGACGGCTGAAAAAGTACGTTTACTCTATGGTGGGTCAGTCAAATCAAGTAACGCGGAAGACTTGCATAAGAATGGTGGCATGAATGGTTTCTTGGTTGGAGGCGCTAGTTTGCAGGCTGAAGAATTTGTGACAATTATAAAAGCAACAATTAGTACTAAGTAAATATGGATTTAAAACTAGTGACTGAAGTGAGTGACCTTAAAGGTAAGTATGTGATCGTGAGGTCTTCTTGCAATGTACCGCTTGATGGAGAATTGGTGCGTAATTCTTATCGACTACAGAGAGCTCTACCAACTTTGACTTTCCTTAAAGATAAAGGCGCCAGAGTAATTATTATTTCTCATATCGGACGAAAGGAAACAGATTCACTCAAACCCGTATTTGCTGAGCTTAGTAAGACTTTGCCAATGAAATGGGGTGGAGCCATCACCGACCCTGCTTTTGCTGGGGTACAAAATGCCATGTTAGATGGTGAGATTGTGATGTGTGAAAACTTAAGACAAGATAGTCGTGAAGAAGAAAATTCAGCTGAACTAGTTGAGATTATGGCTGGTTATGGCGAGTTATATGTGAATGATGCTTTTGCTGAAGCTCATCGTAACCACGCCTCGACTTTAGGTTTAGCGAAACGACTTCCTGCCTATGCCGGACTAACACTAGCGGAAGAAGTTATTCAACTGGAACAAGTAATGAACCCGACTAGTCCGTCACTCTTTCTACTTGGTGGGGCTAAATTCGAAACCAAGATGCCACTGGTAGAAAAATATTTAAAATTGTATGACCAAGTTTTTATTGGCGGAGCACTCACCAACGATGTACTAAAGGCTCAAGGCTTTGAAGTGGGTCAGTCACTGGTATCGGACGTCTCTTTGGTAGGAACCCCTTTCCTTAATGATAAGAAGTTATTGGTACCAGTTGATGTAGTGGTCGAAGGTCCAGATGGAGTTAAAACTAAAGCCGTAGACCAAGTTCTACCTGATGAAAAAATCTTTGACCTTGGTCCTGCAACAGTTAAACTGTTGGCCAATTATATCGCCGAAGCGAAGACGGTTTTATGGAATGGTCCGTTTGGTAACTACGAAGCTGGTTTTGAAGAAGGAACCGAAGAAACCGCAAAACTAATCGCAGAGGCTGATGCCTTTAGTGTGGTTGGTGGTGGTGACACTGTAGCAGCGGTGGAGAAGCTTGGTTTAAATGACAAGTTCGGCTTCGTCTCAATTGGCGGTGGCTCGATGCTGACTTTACTTGAACATGGTACGACTGATGTACTCGATGCGTTACGAAAGTAGTAGTTGAAGCAGTGAAGTAACAAATGGCCGGCCCTAAAAGGGCCGGCCATTTGTTACTTCAAACCAGTTAAAGCTAATTATGGTAAGATGACTTTACCTATGTCGCTATACGAGTTTCGCCCCCTGATGCCAATTAAAGTAGCCGAAAATCTATCCGCTTACGAACCTTGGTTACGCAAGCTTTTATTTAATCGTGGCGTTGAAACAGCTAGTCAGGCAGAAGAATTCTTAAATCCTTCCTATGAGGCTCAGTTGCACGACCCGTTTCTACTGCATGATATGGAAAAAGCAGTTTCAAGGGTATTGTCCGCGATAGAGCAGAACCAAAAAATTATTATCTACAGCGATTACGATTGTGACGGTATTCCGGGTGCCGTAGTACTACATGATTTTTTCTGTGCTATTGGTTTCACAAACTTTTTTAATTTTATCCCTCATCGTCACTATGACGGTTTTGGCTTGAGCACTAAAGCTATCAAAGTCTTAAGTGAAGAACATAAAGCCAATTTAGTCATTACCATCGATTGTGGCACGACTGATATCGAAGCCGTGGCCGAAGCAAATAAGCTCGGTATAGATGTAATCGTTACCGACCACCATGAGCCGAAGGAAACATTGCCCGAAGCAGTAGCGATAGTGAATCCTAAAGTAGGTGACACTTACCCCTTCACTGGTCTTTGTGGAGCAGCCGTGGTCTTTAAGCTAGTCCAGGCGCTGATGGCTCGTGGCGACTACTCTATCCCACCAGGAACTGAGAAGTGGTGGCTCGATATGGTTGGTATCGCTACTATTGCGGACATGGTGCCACTCACTGATGAGAATCGGGTCTTAGCTCACTTTGGTCTGACGGTACTGCGTAAGTCGCGCCGACCCGGCTTACAACAATTACTCCGTAAACAAAAAGCCGACCAAAGATATCTGACTGAGGATGATATCGGTTTCACTATTGGCCCGCGGATTAACGCTGCTTCCAGAATGGATAATCCAGAAGATGCCTTTTTTATGCTTGCGACCAAGGACGAAGGGGAAGCTGGGCTAAGAGTAGATCATCTGGAAAAATTAAACTTAGAAAGAAAAAGTGCTGTAGCGCAGATGACTAAAGAACTGCATAAACGTTTAGAGCAAATTCCGGAAAAACCACCAGTTATTGTAATGGGCAATCCTGATTGGCGACCATCATTAGTTGGTTTGGCCGCTAACAAATTAGCTGAGGAATATAATCGACCGGTGTTTCTGTGGGGTCGAGACGGTAATGGTGTACTAAAAGGTTCATGTCGCTCAGGCGGTAGTATCAGTGTGGTGACTTTGATGAATGAAATACCTGACTCTTTCCTCGAGTTTGGTGGACACCATATGTCTGGTGGTTTCTCAGTTAAAGAAGACATGATTCACACCTTAGCCGAACAAATGCTTGATGCTTATACTACCCTTGGTACCAAGGCTCAAATCTCAGAACCATTATTGGTCGACCTTGAACTTACACTTGATGAAATATCCAATTCACTTCTATTTGCTCAAAGGAAGTGTGCCCCTTTTGGACATAGTAATCATAAGCCACTCTATTTAATAAAAGATGTTACTCCCAAAGAAGTGACTGTTTTTGGTAAAACCAAAGAACACACTAAGTTAACCTTCGCTACTACTGGCTTAGTGAAGGAAGCCATCTCATTCTTTAGAACCCCGGCACAGTTTTTAACTACTCCCGAGATCGGTGTCCCACTTTCTATGTTGGTACATCTTGAGGAAAGTTTTTTTATGGGCCGTATGCAAACCAGGCTCCGAATTGTGGAAATCTTAAAGTAAGCTAAAAAGATACGGGCCCGCAAAATAGCGGGCCCGTTGCGTCAGTTTTTGTCTGGTCAAGAACAAAGTCACTTCACCCGGCCAAGGGCTTTGCCGGAGGTTGGGTAAAAAGGGACTGGTTTGAAGAACTGTCGCTGGTCTCGAGACGTTTTATTTTTCGAAGCGATGGGACGAAGAAACTTGATCACGGTGACAACGGTGGTCTTGTTGACACCTCTCTTACGGTCTTTTCGTATAGACGTTGTGCTGTTCGTTATCCTGCAACCTGTCGCAAGTAATTCGGCAACCTTTGCTTGGAGGTCGCGCTGATTTACGCGGGTGATTCCTCTCCGACTTCTATTATGTGTGGTCATCAGGTGTTCCTTCTTGGTTGTGGGAGAATTAAAACTTACATTAGCCCTTTATCTGCGTCAAGTGTATACTGCGAATATGGAAAAAATCATTGCCTATACGAGTGGAGGAGCGCTTGGGAACCCTGGCCCGGCAGCAGCGGGAGTGTATATTGTTGATGAAAAGGGTGATTTGATACAAGAAGCTAAACAGTCACTTGGAAACGGTACAGAAAATTTCGCCGAATATTATGGAGTAATGTTGGCTTTGCAAACCCTGATTACTCTCTATAGTGACAAAACAACTAAGATGAATTTTGAAGTGCGACTAGACAATGAGTTAGTAAAGAAACAACTTAATTCTGAAAGCCCTATCAATGAACCTGGTTTAGTACCGATGTTTATCGAAATTCATAATATGTGTGTAGCTAGTTTTCCCAAATTAACTTTTACCAAAATCAAACCCGCAAAAAATAAAGAGGCTATTAGGCTCGTCAGCGAGACGTTGGATTCTTAGTATTGACTTAGTCTTCTTGTAGGGGTTATATTGGCCCCGGACAGAACACAATGCGATGTGCATTGTGAAGTTCCGAGGAGATTGTGAAATGGGGAAAATATTGATGCCGGTTGGGAATCCTTTGTTGGTGAAGGTGATACCAGCAACATGTCATTCAGACGTCTGGAGTTGGTGAAGCCATTTGCCGAGCCACGTTGTCCCAACAGGACATTGGTGAATGTGAATAACGCACACGAGGCGCTCGATTACTGGGTCGACAAGTTGTCCATGAGCCAAGTCTCTTACGGAACACATTTGACACACTTGAAGACTACCCGATGTGTCTTGAAAAGGTACCTGGAAGAAATGCGGTCACTGCCTGTTGCAGCCTGAACACTTGGCGCTCCGGCGCCAAAAACCACCTCCGGGTGGTTTTTTAAATTTTAAATAATCACAAGTATCGAACTGCTATAATAAAAGTAGAGTGTTAAAGATTATTTTAATGTCTATTTCACACTTTTACGTAGCTACCCTGGGCTTTTTTCTCGGAGTTTTTGTAGCATCGCTTTTCTCTACTCCCTTACCGACTTTAGCTTGGCTTTTGCTACTTTCGGTGGTTTTAGCTCTACTTTGGAAGCGTGCTAGTGATGACTCTTCTTCTGGTGCCTTTCTTTTTATTGGCCTGGCACTCGTATTTTTTGTCCTAGGGGCCGGTAGATTCGTCGTGACTGCAGAAAGTTTAGCTACGTCAGTTTTTGATAATAGGGTAGAGCAAAAAGTAATAATCGAAGGCCGAGTCGATCGTGAACCAGATAGAAGAGCCAACTCACTACACCTCTATGTGAAAATCGAAAACGGAGAAATAATTTTGGTCACGACTGACCGTTACCACGAAGTAAGTTATGGAGATGTGCTACGAGTTGAAGGTAAACTACAAAAACCAGAAGCCTTTGTGACCGACCTTGGTCGGACTTTTAATTACCCTGGTTACTTACTCGCGAAGGGAGTAAAGTACCAAATTTCCTTTGCAGAAATAGAAGTGTTACGTCGTGGCGAGGGAAATGTAATTGTTGCCAGTCTGCTTAGTTTCAAGCAGAAGTTTATGAGCAAACTTGAAGAAGTAATTGCTGAACCAGCGGTTGGTCTTGGTGAGGGACTACTGCTTGGGGTCAAGCGAGCCTTGGGGGATGACCTGGAGTTAGCCTTTCGTAAAACCGGGATTATTCATATTGTAGTTCTGTCCGGCTATAACGTCATGTTGGTCGTAGCGTTTGTGATGTTTGTACTAGGATACTTTCTGCGCCCGAGAGCTAGAGTGGTCGCTGGGGTAGTGGCTATCTGTCTCTTTGCAATACTAGTTGGTTTTTCGGCCACGGTGGTTAGGGCTTCAGTAATGGCCAGCTTACTTCTTGTGCCCACGCCTATGGTCGGATCTATTTAGTATTGCGAGCCTTGATGCTGGCTGGGGTAGTCATGTTGATCATTAATCCATATCTTCTTGTTTATGATATTGGGTTTCAATTATCATTCTCGCCACACTCGGCCTGATACTGGTAGCCCCGGCTCTCGAAAAATATTTTACTTTCATTCCTGGCAAATATGGTTTGAAGACATTCTTTATGGCCACGCTTTCTACTCAGTTAGCTGTGCTACCACTCTTGCTTTACCACATCGGAGAATTTTCGTTAGTGGCAATTTTGGTGAATGTCCTAGTGTTGCCAATCGTACCTGTCGCGATGCTTCTAACTTTTATGACTGGGGTAGTTGGTTTTGTATCGCTAGCTGTCTCGGGACCTTTGGCTGTACCGACCTACTTTGTTCTCCAATATATAAATGAGGTGGCGTTGTGGTTTGGAGGTTTTGCCTTTAGCTCCATGGTGGTACCAGCTTTTCCATTTTATTTAGTAATTATCTCGTATGTGATACTAGGTTACTTTCTATGGAGAAGTCATCAAGTGTTGGGTGGGCCAGGTCAGGGTGACTTAGCGCAAAATTTATTGGTTGGAACTTTAGGGAGCAGTTCGAAATCGGATGATTTGGCAGATTGGACCATTGAAGAAGAATTTGATGAAGAATTGGGAATGAAGAAGTTAAATGCGAGTACAGACAAGGATAAAGAAATGGCTGACACACCAATATTCTTTCGTTAGTTAAATTCAGAAAAGGAGCGCTCTAAGTGGAGGAGTTTCGTTTCAGTAACTTATCAATAAAAACAAATCTGATACCGAGTAGTTCTAGAGCAATGGCAATGAGGACTAAGCCAGGAACGATGGGTGCTACGAGAGCAATGATGCCAAGCACAATCAAAACCCATCCGAGTGTTTTCTTAAGTCTCGGCCTCGACAGGGTATAAATTTTCATGCGATTATACATAGTAGTACTGATACTGACGCGCCATCTTAACATTTCTTACCAAAAACACTATTTAGTAAAAGCATAATTAAGACTTATATTGACCATTATACATAAATATGGTATAATGTAAAGATAGGGTACTAAACCAAACTTTATAAATTAAAGACCGCCAAGTAAAAACTGGCGGTCTTTAATTTCGCTCGTCGACTTAAGGATTAAATTCTATTAGCAACTACTTCCCAATTTAGGTTTCGGAAGAAAGCCTCAACATATTCACCCTTTTTGCTAGCTGGATAGTCACGCATGTATGAGTGTTCCCACATATCGAGGGCAAGGACAATGTCGAGGTCGGCCAGTTGACCTAGTTGCTGTTCATCTACCCAAGTTTCGACTAATTGATTTGTCTGACGGTCGATGTAAAGCATGGCCCAGCCGACACCACGAGTCATGGCAATTTTGCGGAAGCGAGCAGACCAGTTATCGACACTACCCCACTGAGTCTCCATCATAGACTTGAGCTTTCCGTCGGGAAGTGATTTGGCTCCACCTTCAAACTGGGTGAAGTAGTATTCGTGATTACGCATGCCACCAAATTCAAAGCCGAAACGTCGTTGCATTTCACTTATCGCGTAGCTGTTGTTATCAGGGTCGTTACTATAAGCGTCTATTTTCTCACGAATTAAATTCGCGTGCTTAACGTAGCCATTATAAAGCCCAATGTGTTCTTCGATGGTTTCGCGACCAATACCATCAAGTTCCGGAACATTAAAAGTTTTTGCTGTGTAGTGCATAGAATATTTTTTACTTTTTAACTACGAGTAGTATAGCAGAATTAAGTTAAAGTCAGTTACTATTACTAATAGTTTATACTAAATGGGTGAATGATTCGCTTTTTTAGGTTTCGGCTTTTTACACTGGGTGGACTGGGGATTTTTATCTTAACAGTCTTTGTTACGCCTTATTTTAGTGAGGGTCAGTTAGCTTCGCTCGGCAATTCTTCATCCGAAGGTTTACTCACAGTCGCCTTTCTTGATGTTGGGCAAGGAGATGCCATTTTTGTGGAGACACCAGATGGCGTGCAACTGCTTATAGATGGTGGGCCAGATGCTGGAGTACTCCGGGAAGTAAGTAAGGTAATGCCATTTTGGGATAGGAAGATTGACGTAGTCTTAGCTACTCACCCGGATAAGGATCATATTGGTGGGTTGGTAGACATACTTGGTCGGTATCAGGTGTCGGAAATAATTCGGACAGAAAATGAAAGTGATACGGCAGTTTCTTCGGCTTTTGCTTTTATGGAAAGTGACGAGGGAGCACGTACATACTTGGCTAAAGCGGGAGATGTTATTAGTCTCGGGGCTTCCACTACACTTATGATTCTGTCGCCAAGCAGTGATACTAGTAATTGGGAAAGCAATACCTCATCGATTGTGGTGCAACTTAAATACGGCGATATAGAATTTATGTTGACTGGGGATGCTCCGCTAGGGATTGAAGAATATCTGGTAAAGACTTACGGTGAAACCTTAGAAAGTGAAGTGCTTAAGCTTGGACATCATGGCTCAAAGACTTCTACCGCTGATTCGTTTTTGGAAATGGTGGCACCAGCGTATGCAGTAGTTTCAGCGGGTAAAGATAATCGTTATGGTCATCCACATCAAGAGGTTATCGATAGGGTGAAAAATTTCGGTAGTACTATTATGAATACCGCAACCGATGGAAATATAATCTTTAAAAGTGATGGTACAGAGGTTTGGTTGGAGGACTAGGATAGTTAAACAAAAGAGCCGGCCCCGTAGGGGCCGGCTCTTTTGTTTGGATTAGATGAGCTTCGCTTCTTTTAGAGTTTTGTAAGCTCCGTTTTTAGCGATAGTGCGAAGACCTTTGGTAGAGACCTTAACGGTAACACTCTTACCAATTTCTGGTACATAAATTCGCTTACTTTGTAGGTTTGGTAGACGCTTTACATTACCGCACGGGTTAAACTGTGTCGCACGAGTGCGGTTACTGTAGCGTCCTCCTACTTGTGGCTTCTTGCCAGTGATGTCGCAGATATTTGCCATAACGTTGTTTTAAGTCCCGCTATACTAGCACGAGTGCTCGATATTGCAAGCTTTTTATGTCATGTAATTAAAAAGTTAAAGCCGGCACTTTTGGTGCCAGCTAAGCCCATATCTAGTCTAGTCCAAGATGTTGTTACCATGAACGACGTGGGTTGAAATTTGAACCCCTGCTCAAGATGTCAGTGCTTACCGAGCTGATGCTTTCTTGAGAAGAAGTTAAGTATTTGTCTTCCTTGCCATGCACAAATCTCTGCAGCCAGGCGTCGATTTTCACTCGATCTCTTTGTGAAAGAGTTGATTCATTGACGTGAGGTCTTGTCCAATCATGGATGACACTGATAATGAAGTTCTTTGGAAAGTTGTCTTCATCAAGCATGTCACTTAGGACCGGTAGGATGACTAGAAACAGACGGAAATCCGAATCCTTTGCTTTTTTCATGTTCACTCCTTCCCGTTACGGGACTTTAGGTTGATCGATCCAACTCCTAAATTAGTACAAAAGTACAAACCGCCGTACAAAGCAATACTGATTGGCCAAACAATAGTCGTTACGGTAAAATAGGGCTTCTTATGGAACAAATACATATAATCATGATTGTAGCTCTGGTGTTGTCAGTCGTCTTGCATGAGATGGCTCACGGTTACGCCGCCAATTGGCTTGGTGACCCAACTGCGCGCCTACAGGGGCGTCTGTCTGCCAACCCGCTCGTGCATATCGATCCAATGATGTCGGTAATCTTGCCTGCCCTACTGGTGTTTAGTGGTTCGCCATTTCTTTTTGGCGCTGCTAAGCCGGTTCCTTATAATCCTTATAATTTCACCAACCAAAGATGGGGTGAGGCGATAGTGGCAGCGGCTGGGCCCTTGATGAACATCTTTATAGCGATAGTTTTTGCGGTTTTATTTAGAATGGCTGATATCCTACAGTTGCCGGACGCCTTCCTAGGTTTAGCTGTTCAGATTATTATTCTCAATATTTTCCTAGCTTTCTTCAATCTAGTACCGATTCCACCACTTGATGGTTCAAAAATTCTCCCAAAGTTTTTACCATTCGCTTTAGCTATGAAGTATGAGAATTTCCGAGCTTTTATGGATAGAAATGTCGGTATTTCTTTTGCGGTGGTAATAATTGCCTTTATTCTGTTTCTTGGTCCACCACTATATGCTCTTACTAGGTCCTTCGCTTATCTCCTACTTGGTTTATAGGGAACGCTATTTAGTTGCAAAAAAAGCAATATATAGTTAAGCAAAATCACAAGTAGTGAAACTGCGACTAGATTTTGCTTACACAGGCGCTTAGCATATTTCGACCTCCGAGGGAGAAATAGGCTAAAGCGAGCTGTAAGGTGTCACAAGCAGTGACCTTAAAGTTGCATAAATCTCTATTTATAGTAGAGTAACCAAGCTAATTTTATGGCAACAATAAATCAATTATCACGAAAGAAGCGAACCAACCCAGCTCGGAAGAGTAAGACTGGGGCATTACACTCTGGATTTAACAAAATCGAGAACCGCCCTAACTATTACAACTCTCCATTTAAGCGTGGCGTTTGTACTCGTGTTACCACTAAGACCCCTCGTAAGCCGAACTCTGCGATTCGAAAGATTGCCCGTGTGCGCTTAAGTAATGGTCAAGAAATCACTGCCTACATTCCTGGTATCAAGCACAACTTGCAGGAACACTCAGTGGTACTAGTACGTGGTGGACGCGTTAAGGACATTGGTGTGCAATACACTATTGTTCGAGGTAAGTACGATGCAACGGGAGTAGCCGAACGAAGGATGGGACGCTCAAGGTACGGCGCCAAAAAACCGAAGGCTTAGTCACACAGCTATACCTCACCTGCTTTGTTGCACTGCGTAAATTTTCTTCACCGTACATTTAGTACGTTTCAGAAAAATTTACTGGTGCGCCTCGCATATGAGGTATCCTGTGAACTAATCCTAAATGGCAGGATGTACACCTTGAAAAGTACAGACCAATTCTTTTCTAAATCATAGAATTTTCGAGGAAGAACAAGTCTGATGAGGGAGACGTATAAAAAATACGTTGATTGAAGCAGACGAAGTTCTGACAAAGAAAATACGTGATTTAGAAAGTAATTTAATAGTTTATATTCGCTACAGATACTAGACGCGATTCAAGCCCAGGCTTCGGAATCAAATTATGCGAAGAATGAGAATGTCATATAAACTCCTCATTTTCTGTAGTAGAAATACCCTTAAGAAAATTAATTAAAAGAATATGAGACGACCAATTAAGAAACGACCTGTTGTTTCTCCAGACGTAGTCCATGGTTCGGTTGATGTTGAAAGACTAATCAACTACATCATGCTTCGTGGTCAAAAAGAGACTGCGCGCAAGATTGTCTATGCGGCGTTTGAAGAAATAAAGAATGCTAAAGATGGGGGAGATCCACTAGAGATATTTAATACTGCAGTACGAAATGCTGGCCCACTGATGGAAGTACGCTCACGCCGAGTTGGTGGAGCAAACTACCAGGTGCCACGTGAAGTTCGTCCTGAGCGCCGAATGGCTCTAGCCCTAAGATGGATTATCTCAGGTGCTCGCAAACAAAAAGGTGTACCAATGCACAAGGCACTAGCCGCTGAGCTTAAGCTAGCTGCTAAGGAAGAAGGAGCAGCCGTGAAGAAGAAGGAAGATACTCACAAGATGGCAGAGGCTAACCGAGCTTTTGCCCACTTCGCTTGGTAACAGACATTTTCGTCACGATACTGCGTTAAAAGGCCCAAAAATTTGTTCACTGTACCCATCAGTACAGCTCACAAATTTTTGGGTCTTTTGCCTGGTCTCGTTTAGAAAATCTCAGTTCCTAGAATAGGGAAAACTTTTCGCACTAAGAAAAAGACCCTCGCTGGACCTGTGTCCCGCTCGGGTCTTTTTTCTTGTGCTCCGCGTAACGAATCGTTATTTGAAATTTACAGTTGACTTGTTTATAGATTACAACTAAAGTAAATCTTGGAGAAATCTTGTATTGGCTAGTTATTCAACCTTTGAAGGAGTCAGAAATGATTAGTAATAGTGTTTATTTTGACCCCAAGCAGATAGTCCCTACCCCAAAGTCTTGGGAAAAGCCCGTGGTTCTTATGTGGCAGATTTTCGTGTCGATTTGGATCATTTAGTCAAGGGATTATCAGATGTCGTGAAGCGTTATTGCACAGGTTACTCTGAAAAGAAAAGGTCTGCCCAAATATGGAATGTATATGAAAAACTTGTAATAGCGGAAGTCATCGTAGAAGGTGAAGCTGGGCTGGCGGAAACTATGACTGTAAGTCTCATTGCTTCGCAACAGAGACTGGTGCCACTTTTTGAAAGGTTTGCACCAGACAAGGTTGACCGTGTGGTTGTAAAAATCGTCAGTCACTTTGATCAGGATCGACCGCAAAGGTAGGTCTTGTTATTTTGAATCCTGAGTCCGCACCGGAGAAAATCTCTGTTGCGGATTTTCTTCTGTCTGATTTGAGTCAAAAGATAAATTTTTACAAAAATAAGAGTCCAAACTTAGTTCCTATCAGCCGGCATCAAAATGATGCTTTTCACGCTAAACACCCCAAATGTACTACATTTGGGGTGTTTAGCGGATAAAAGGGTGGAAACCACCCTTAGTCAAACTGACAAGGTAGCTTTCTAGTTGCTTGACTACTAGTTAAATAATATATAAAGTACCCGCGGGTTGTTTTTCGTTCAGCATACTTTTTTGGGAGTTTTTGATGATAGGTTACGCTTCGGCCGAAAAAGACAAAACGGCCATCAATTTTTGCCCGTACTTGGTTACGAGGAGGTCCTTACCTGGTAAAGAAATTTCAAGGTAACCTGGAAGAGGTTGCGGCAAATATTTCTGACGCTCGTAATCACGGCGTTTTCTTTTGCCACGATCGTCGCTGTGCCAGAATCGTCAACTTGATCACAAGTCAGGTGGTTATTGAAGTGAAGGTGTGTAGAAAAGAAGGTGGTTCACTATGCACCAAGTTCAAACTTCTCAACTCAGAGAGGGAGTTGGAAGCGCAACTAGTGAAACTGACTCGAGACAAGTTCCCGGCAATTGAAGTTGAACTTGTTGACTCGTTCACTGTTCACTAGTCCAAAGGAAGGATATTGTGAGAAACGCCGCAGCTACTCAGCCCGCGGCGTTTTTTAATAAAGAAAGACGGCCACATCTTGCGATGTGGCCGTGATTGTTGGGTCTGGTATAGACCCAATCAACTTCATTCTTGTTCAGGTTTGTCAAAAAGGTTACTTGGAACCTCATTTTCTGCTGATTTTGCCTGTGCATCTAGGATGTCAATCAGACTAGTCACTTCGTCTTGTCTGCGTTTACCTGCCAGGTACAAGTTCGCTCGCCGGACACAAAGCATGTCTGACTTGATTTGATTCGCCTGATCTTCAGCGTTCCGAAAGATTTCTTTTCTCTTCTCGTAACAGAAAAGCTGAAAGCATCTGGCTGGAACTGGTTCCAGTTGCTCCAGCAAGTCTTTTTGGAGGTCTGGGTTTTCCAAACACCATACATAAAGCGGTTGCAAGATACGCCGCATCGTCTCTACGTCAGCTTCTTTCGTTATCGAGTGATGAAGAGTTTCGATGTAAAGGTCTGAGAACTGGCGCATGCCAGCAGTCGCTTGAGGAATGAATTGCCAACGAAGTATCGCCATCACCATGACCAATACAAGGCTGAATGCTAGGGGGCCCATTATGAGAGTTGATTCAAGTAATGAAGGGCTGGCTTTCAGTGGTCCATTAAGAATAAGTTCTGTGACCACCATACCAAGAGCAATGATGGCGAAGATGAATCCAATGGTGGAATAGCCCTTTACGGTGCTCAGAATCTTTGCATTTCTGTCTCCTTCCCGTTACGGGGGTTGTTGAGTTTCTGTTCCTTACGAATATTGCACTTTATAAGGGTAAATGTCAAAAATCGAATTTATTAATATGAAAACGGCGCTTAAGAATAATTTAATTATTCTTAAGCGCCGTTTGATTGGAAAAATGACCTAGGGTCGTTTGTAGGGAAGTGAAGGTGGAACTACATTCGTAATTCGCATTGACGTGCGCGGGTTCACCGTTCTGGCTGTCACATCAACCACTTCACTAGGAAAAGTTTTCGAGTGTGTAGGTCCCATAGCGGATTCCAGTATCACCAAAGGATGTAGCAGAACCCTTTCTTTCTGATTGACCATGATACCAGCTTCTAAACCGAGGAGGTAGGCTATAAAGCTAATGCCTGCCAGTAAAAGAATGAAGATCAATAACCATTTCGCCCCTCCATCAAGTATTTGATCGAGCAATAGGCCTAGGCCGATCACAACTGTCACTGCCAGAAAAGCATAACAGGATTTTTCGAATCCCGTCACAGGGTGGGTCTTTTGTTTCATAGGACGCTCCGCGTTTGTATGGTTGAACGAATTTGTCTATTTAAACAATAACACAAATACAGCTTAAAGTCAAAAATAAATAAATTATGCAAAGTGGGCCGTGATACAATAAATCCATATCACTTAGGGGTAATACGAAATGGAAAAAAATTTTAAAAAAGAAAAAGAACCAAAAATGGAAATGTCGCTAGTAGAAAGACAGCGACAAGAAGCTCTTGATATTGTCCTCGATACTTTAGCTGAACGTTTTCCGACTGAACTGAAAATGAGTTTTGAGTCTCATGGCAAGAAGTATTCTCTGACTAGTGCTGAAGACTGTATGGTGGCGTTCGCGCAACAGAATCGAGAAGCGGTTGAAGCTCTGGCTGATGAAATAAAAGACCAAGATAACTATCGGGCCGAACAAGCTATTGCCAAACTTTTCGCTCTCTTTATGGCTTATGAGAAAACTGTTGCTCTTTATGCTGAGCTCCGTAGTTATTACCCGACTGCGGCAGCTAGAGTAGAAGTTCAGCTTCCACCCCTTTCAAACATTGCCGAGCATGGGGTAGCAACTTGGAAACAAATCAGTAAGTAAGTTTTAATAATTGTTCTTTGATTATGTCTAATTTTGATTTCGATGCAGAGATAAAAGCACACTTGGCAGTAGTTCGTTCCCTCCAAAAACCATCGGGCGTTTTTACCGCTTCGGCGCATGATGTAAATACTGGTTACGATAAAGCCTGGCTTCGCGACATCTACTTCATGACCTTAGGTTTTCTCGAGACTGGAGAAATGGAGACAGTGAAGAAAGCCGCCAAGGCACTCCTTACGGTATTTGTAAAACACCAAGCAAAAATCAATTGGGCGATCGAGAATAAGCCACACGCTACCTGGCAGTATATCCATGCGCGTTTTCATCCGGAGACTTTTGAAGAATATTGGGAGGAGTGGGGTAATAGCCAGAATGACGCTGTGGGGGAAGTACTCAATCTTCTAGTGGAACTAGAAATCCGTGGTGACAGTGTGATTGAAACTGATGAGGAAAAAGCGATGGTGCAAAAGATTATTGATTATCTGGTGACGCTTGAATACTGGCATGACCCAGACAATGGTATTTGGGAAGAAGCGATGGAAGTACACGCTTCTTCCATTGGTTCTTGTGTCGCGGCCCTTAAGAAAGCAAAGCTTTTGTCTTGGCTGTCGGTATCGGACGATGCGATTGCGCTTGGAGAGCAAGCGCTACGCAAAATGTTACCGCGGGAGTCTCATTCTAAGTTTGCTGATCTAGCGCTTTTAACTCTGATTTATCCGTTTGCGGTTACAACCGAGGAGGAAACTTTGAAGATTCTTAGTAATGTTGAATATCACTTGACCCGTGATAAAGGAGTCATTCGCTACAAGCTCGACCGTTACTATAACAACAATGAAGATGGTTTTAGTGAAGAAGCCGAGTGGTGCTTTGGTCTAGCTTGGCTCGCGATTATCTACGCTGAGCGTGGGGAAAAAGAAAAGGCTTATTATTACTTGAGGCGAGCTAAAGCGTCCGTGACAGCTGATGGTTTGGTGCCTGAGCTTTATTTCTCACATACCGACAAACCAAACGACAATACTCCTCTTGGTTGGGCCGAAAGTATGTACGTAGTGGCACTAAAGAAAGTGAAAGAATTGGGGTAGCTAGCAAAGATGGTGAAACAAAACCGCGACCCACTACGTGGGTCGCGGTTTTGTTTATATCGCTATATAATTAGGTGATGATAAAAGCAATTTATGTATTTGTAGCAATAGCATTGGTAGCTGGCTTAGCAAGTGTGTTAACTAACAGTAAGACGCAGAATCAAGATAATGACGAAGAAGTAGTGGCTTGTACCATGGACGCTATGATGTGTCCTGATGGTAGTTATGTGGGTCGCACTGGACCTAACTGTGAATTTGTTTGTCCAGATTTGCCTAGTGTCCCAGCTGATATAGAAGCTCATATAGATAGTAAGGCAGATTTAATATCCCTGACTACACCGGTTCCGAATGGAATTATTGAAAGCCCATTAACTTTAAGTGGTGTGGCTCGAGGGTATTGGTTTTTTGAAGCTAGTTTTCCAATCATGCTTACTAACTGGGATGGGCTGATTATTGCGGAAGGCTTTGCTACTGCTGAGGGAGACTGGATGACTGAAGAGTTTGTGCCTTTTACGGCTGAACTTGCTTTCACAAATCCATACAATGCCGGTGATCCAGATTTTATGAAAAACGGCACGCTCATTCTCAAGAAGGATAATCCGTCAGGACTTCCAGAACATGATGACGCCCTCGAAATCCCAATCCGGTTTGCACCGTAGAAAAATTTGTTGCTATAATAGAAGAAGATTTTAAAAGTATAAGTATAATATCGTATGGCAAAGGGAACTGGCATGCGCAAAGAAAAGAAGAAGCCAAAGAAAGATAAAGGCGAATTAAAGTAGAAGATAAAAGTGGCGGACCCTTCGGGTCCGCCACTTTTATCTTGCAACTCACCATATTAGGCGTAGACTTCAAGTATATGAATATCTGGCAAAAGCACGTTGAATATTTAAAGGATAATCCCGACGGGTATTGGTTTAAGCGCAAGCTTTATGGTTACGGTTGGACTCCAGCTAGATGGCAAGGATGGGTAGTCGTTTTGGTTTTCTTAATATTGGCAGTAGCTAATTTTTATCGACTAGAAGCGCTCTCGTCGTCAATTGATGAAACTTTAAATGACTTTATTCCGCAAACGCTAGTCTTAATTTTTATTTTAATTTTGATCTGTATTAAGAAGGGTGAAAAACCACGGTGGCAGTGGGGAATTTATAAAGAAGATAAAGACAAATCTTTATAACCTCTTACATCTAAGGCAAAAATAGTGTATGGTACTCTCCTATGTCACGAGGCGACGGAATTATAGTTTTTAAAGATGTGTCGTACGAGTATGATGCGACCAGGCCTATTCTTAAGGAGGCAAATTTTGTCGTGCGTCGTGGTGCCAAGCTAACCCTTATGGGTCAAAATGGGGCTGGTAAAAGTACTATTTTTTCTCTCATTACTAGAGACCGTCAACCTGATGAAGGAGATATAAATATCGAACCCAAAACCACTATCGCTATTGCTCGGCAGATTATTCCTCGCAATGAAATGGGGCTAACTGTCCGAGAATTTTTTGCGAAATGTTTTGCAGAGAAAATGTACGACATTGATCCACGGATTGATTCAGCTCTCGAGATTGTAAATCTCACTCCAACTGATAAGCAAAAAGAAACTTTCAAAGACAGAATCATTGGTAGTTTCTCGGGTGGACAACAAGCTCGGTTACTTTTAGCCCAAGCCCTCATCCAAAATCCTGACGTCCTACTCTTAGACGAACCAACCAACAATCTCGACGTGGCTGGTATCGAGCACTTAACTATCTTTCTTAAGGAATACAAAAAAACCGTTTTAGTGATTTCTCATGATGCTGATTTCCTTAATGCTTTCACACACGGGGTACTTTATTTAAATACCCAAAACCGACAAGTCGAACAGTACAATGGTAACTATCACGCAGTGGTTAAAGATATTGCCGCTCAAGTAGAAAAGGAGCAACGTGAAAACGCGCGACTCGCGAAAGAAATTCAAGCCAATAAAGACAAAGTGAACTACTTTGCTAGTAAGGGAGGTAAAATGCGTTTAGTAGCCAAGCGGATGCGTGACGAAATAGAAGAAGCGGAAGAGAATAAAGTGGATGTTAGACGTGAGGATAAAACTATTCGCCCATTCACTATCGAACCACACGCCGACATTCCCCTTGAAGTCGTCAGACTTTCTTCAGTTACTGTTATAAAAAATCATGAACCAAAAGAAGTTGAAACAGAGGTGGTTCTCAAGCGTGGTATGCACCTGCAGATAGTTGGTCCAAACGGTATTGGAAAGACGACCTTGCTCGAGAAGTTAGCTTCAGGTCATGCCAAGGGAGAGCATGTAACGGAGGGAGTAAAGATTGGTTACTATCGGCAAGACTTTTCTAACCTAGCTTTTGATAAAACCGTGTTTGAAACTCTGATGGATTCAATGGGACGAAAAGTTGAAGAAGAAATGCGTTCGATTGCCGCTGGTTTCCTACTCTTTGGTGATGTGATGAAAACTAAAGTTGGTAATCTCTCTGAGGGGCAAAAAGGCTTGGTGGCCTTTGCCAAACTCACCATGGAAAAGCCGGGACTACTCATTCTCGACGAACCAACCAACCATATCAACTTCCGCCACATTCCTGTTATTGCCAAGGCCCTTCACGACTACAAAGGCGCCATGATTCTCGTTTCTCACGTTCCAGACTTCGTGGAACAAATCCATATTGATGAAGTACTGGATTTAGCGAAGTTGAAGAAATAGTTCAACCCAAACTCTAAGTCAAAAACCTTCCCGAACTAAGACTGCCACACTTCCAATCGATTGGAAGGCTTTGTGATTCAGTCAGTTAACTTTTCAGTACCCCAACCGATTGGGGTATTAACATGACCCATCAGTTAACTAAGATTTTGTTTAGATTAGATGGAGTAAATGAGTAAACGAGTAAACGAGTAAATTAAAACAGGCATATTTAATATACTTGCAAAATCAAAGAGAGAGAGATACTTAGTGGTATAAAAGCTAATATAAGTTTTATATGCCACCAAATGAAAGGATTGTGAGGAGAATACATAAGGGAGAGACAGATGAACAGGCAGCTGCTAGGCAGGTAGAAAATCAAGAAAGAATAAAAAAACGTGAAGAAGAAATAAATATTAAAAGGGAAGACCTTGATTTTCCATCTATTACGAGTGCGATTAGTTACGGCACAAAAGAAGTTGATAGATCAGTCTTAGTCTCTCAGTTCACAAAACTAGCTAGCGCTGAATTTATTTACGAGTTAGATGATATAGAAGATGGTGACCCAGTATCTGCGGAAATGAAGAATTACTATTATTTTATCCGATTTGGACTTGAGCAACTAAGTCAAACAGAAAGAATTTCTCTATTAAGGGAAGTTTTCTACAATCTTATTAGTAGTGAACAGAGTCTCGGTGCTGGCTTTATTGAATTACTTACCCGTTTCCCTAAAGAAGAAATTGAACATGTAGGATTAGAGTTGTTGGAGAGAGATAATCGTGAGGAAATTGAAAGATTCTTTGAACGGGTAATAGCTATCGATATACGAGAATTTGTGTTCCAAGAACACCGTGATAGAGGTCTTAACAGTGAGGGTGCGTTTGATTCGGCTTTTGATGCAGAAAATATAAAATTTGCACTGGTACGTGGTGCGTATAAAAGAAAGTTTGAGTACACTAAAAAAGACCCTGATAAAATTGATACTAATGAAGGATTACATACTCCCGAAGAAAATAAGTATTTCACCCTAAAGAGGGCTCCTAGGGCAATACAACCCAATTCTTTTAGAGACGTTGAAAAAGGAGGTGACCTATCTGATTTAGGAATCTAGCTTATCATATTGCCTCCTGGATAAAATTAATATTTGGTCGCTCATTACCATGTCGCCAAAGCTCTACATGACTACAAGGGTGCCATGATTCTCGTTTCTCACGTACCAGACTTTGTTTCGCAGATCCACATTGATGAAGTGCTAGATTCTAGCGAAGTTGAAGAAATAGTTCAACCCAAACTCTAAGTCAAAAACCTTCCCGAACTAAGACTGTCACACTTCCAATCGATTGGAAGTTTTGGGTTTGGATATTAAGTACAAAAGATTAAAAATTTGACGTAAAAAGTCCCGGATGCTTGCGCATCCGGGACTTGGCTCCGTAGGTGGTTCGCACCCGACGAAGTAGCTCCAGGTTCGGGCAATGAACCAGCCGACGTAGGCGGCAGACGGCACCAGGAAGGTACCGAAGCAAAAAACTACCAGGGAAGAGACTATCCTTTCGGTCTCGGTCGGTGCCTTGAACACCATCACAACTGCTGCGCCGACTACGCCTGTGATGATGCCAAATTGCTTCAACACCATCTTGAGGGCGGGAAAGATCTCGCTCAGTCCGTGGCTGTAGATCTCGGTAGCATAGCCAACGAGTAGGCAACAGGCGAGCGTCAGCCCACCAATCAGGAGGGCAGTCATGACAGATGAAACTTTCCCGCCTCGTCTTATGGATGCGTCTGGACAACATTCATAATGGTCTCCTTTAGGGTTGCTTGTTTGGTGTTGGCCATTTGCCCACGATGAGCCCGATCACGCTCAGTATTGCAAAGAAAAAGTTCAATACCCAGATAATCATTGAAGCTGGTGAGAAGATTCCCTGGGTAGTTCTGCGAAATACAGGATTATCGAAGTAAATGGCGACAGTGCCATAGACAATCAAGGCGATTATCGTAATCGTGAGTCCTATCCAAACCTCCTGGCGATTTTGCGCCGGCTTGATTGGTTTGTCCAATGCTTGGTTTCGCATGAAGTACATAAATCCCGGGAAGGTCATCCATCCCAGATATGTCCAGAACAGTTTTTTCATGGAGTATCTCCTGTGTTTGTGTCGTATCACGACACGGGTTTTTATCCCTAAAAACCTCCGGCTTCAGCCGGAGAGTACGTTTGAAGGCAACGCATATACTTCATGGTTACTTGGTGGGTTTTGGCTAAGTCTTTGAGGCCGAGGGTGACTAATTTTTTGATGATATTGAGGTCAACCCCATCTAAACTTTTTAGATAGAGGCAGGACTTGCCGAGTTTGTGCGGACCCAGGTTCTTTAGTAGAGCACTATAGTTTTGGTAGCCAGGCATGATGTAAATGGTTGGACCATTTTTACGTGGAGAAAAGCCGGTGGCGAGATAGGTGCCGACATCACCGTTATTACGGTGATAAGTGTATTCACCAAAGCCAACCATCGTCTCGCCCCACATTTTTGGCTTTACTCCAGTCACTTCCTTAAATAATTTTAGTAAACTTAAACAGTCTTTGCGCAGTGTTTCGTCGGGAAGGTTTTTAATAAAAGTTTCAGCACTAGCTTTGGTTTCTCCAGTTTTTAGAATTATTTTCTTAGGCATTACATCCATTATAACAAAGTTGTATACTAGAAATAATATGAAAAAGGCTACATACACCATGACGGAAAAAGTATTTCTTTACCCCGGCGAAACTGCCAATTGGCACTTTGTACCGATTACTAAAAAAGTTGGACAAGAGATAAAAGAAAAGTACGGAAAAGCTGCGCGTGGTTTTGGTTCACTTAAGGTGGAAGTAACTGTCGGTAAGACCACTTGGCTGACTTCAGTATTCCCAGACAGTTATTCTGGTAGTTACCTACTTCCGCTTAAGTCCCAAGTAAGAAAAAAAGAAGATATTGAAGCTGGAGAAAAAATAAAGTTTACCATTAGGCTCGTCTAATTTTTCTTGAGGAATTTAGAAATGATGATTGAAGTGATAAAGATGGCTAGAGACAGGAGAAGGAACTTGCTGTCGATGGCTTCGGTGGTGATGCCGTTTTTTATAAACTCTTCGACACTGAGTGAAGCACCAATGGCGACAAAAGTGGCGATGCCGAGTAGGGTACCAACGAAGGTAGCTGTAAGGTAAGGTAAAAAACGGACTCTAAGTAGGCCAGCACCGTAGTTCACTACGTCAAAGGGCATGAAGATTAGGCGCATGGTGATAATAGTCAGAAAAGGGTTTTGGTTGAGTCGGTTGGTCCAGTTGCCGAGGATAGATTTTTTGTTTTGACTGTCCTTACTAAAGAAGCGACCGATAGAATAAGCTAGGACTGAAGAAAGGTTGGCGCCGATAATGGTGTAGAGAATACCCCAAAGTCCAAAGAAAACCCCAGAGAGAATGGTAAGGGCGGTACCAGGAATAAAAGTAATTGGACGAAGGGTGTAAGCCAGAATGTATAAGGCTGGTGCCCAGGCGGTGGCAGTAATAGTCTTAAAGAGTTTGATAGAAAGTTCGCTAGCGGTCAGACCAAAGGTCTGCTGATAGGAATAAAGAGACAGTAATCCCCAAAGCCATAGACCCAAGATAATTATTTTTGGCGCATTCTTTTTAAAGAAATAAAGTAAATCTGACTTTAAGTTGGTCAATTGCTTTGCTAAGAAATAATCCCCGGCTTTTTTAAGTATCAGTGAGTAAGTAGGGTAGGCAAAGATGGTGGAACGTAAACGGTAAAGGGAAATGTTGTTTTCGATAGAGAGAGTTAAGGTGCTGATGAGTTCTCCCGCGCGCGGACCGATGATGTGAGCGCCGAGGATTTTACCAGTAAGACGTTTGGCTATGATAACGAGTAGACCGCTGGTGTCATCGTCGGTCCGCGCGCGATCACTGGCACTAAAGGGTACTTCGATTCTAATGACACGTTCTTCCCCGCATTCTTCTTTTGCTTCGTGCCAAGACAGGCCAACCTGGCCAATTTCTGGTTCGGTGTAAGTAACTTTTGGTACAGCTCTTTCTTTTACACTAAGTAAACCAAAACTGGCAATGTGAGCTACGACTTGTCTGGCGGTGTCGTCGGCGACGTGAGTGAATTTTAGTCTAGCTGACACATCCCCCAGGGCGTAGACGTTTTTATTACTGGTCTGCCATTTTTTATTAACCACAATACCGTAAGGTTCACTTTTGATTTCGGCGGTATGTAGTCCTTTAGGGAGGTTTGGTACCCGACCAATGGCGATGAGTACTTTGTCAAAGTGGATTTGTTCTCGGCGGAGGGCGAAGCGGTCCGCCGAGACAGCCTCAATGTCAGCTACTTTACCACTGATACTTTTTACACTAGCTTCCGTTAATATATTTATACCGAGCCCAGTAAAGGCCTTTTGGATAATGGGCCGAATAGCTTCATCTTCTAGTCTGGCAAACACCGGTCCGTTGTCGATAATGGTTACTTTACTCCCAAGCATGGCCATGGCTTGTCCCATTTCCATACCGATAGGGCCACCTCCGACGATGAGTAGGTTGGGTGGTACACTAGTTTGTTCAAAAAAGTTTTGATTAGTGAGTAGGTCTGCGTCATTTAGACCGGGAATAGAAATTTCTCTCGGTGCTGAACCAGTGGCTATGATAGCTTTTTTAAATTTGTATTCTATGCCCGCTACAGTAATGGAGTTTTTGCTAGTAAATATTGCTTCCCCTATCACCACATCTATACCAAGCTCTGAAAAATGTTCAGCTGTTTCTTCAGCTAAGATGTTGTTAATTATGTTTCGCACATATTTGAAGGCTTCTCGTCTATAAGTGTCACTTTGGTAGGTGGTACCAGCTAGTTTTGTGGCAGTGTGGTATTCCTTAGCGTGATGGAGTAGGGCTTTGCTGGGGATACAACCAGAATTTGTACATTCCCCTCCGAGATGTTGGCTCTCAATAAGGAGAACTGACTTACCGAGTTTCTTTAGTCCGACCGCAGAAGTTAGTCCACCAGAACCGGCTCCTACTACTACCGCGTCGTAGTTATTCATATATAGGTAGTGTATGAGTTTTCTTTGATTAATACAAGAAGGGCGAGTCAAAATAATGGTTGCCGTTTGTAGATAAATACCGTATAGTTACGCGCAAACAAGGAATGTAATGACTATGTTCCGCGTACGTCAGGATTTGCTATTCCCTAAGCAAATCCTGACGCACTGATGAAAATGAGATCTAAATGGATCGTTTTAGGTATATTTAGACCTCGTTTTCATTGACCAAATCGGAAAGGGAGTATCAAATTTTATAAATACATATATAAGTAAGTAGAAAATTATGGCAAGAAAATTTCCAGTAAACCGCATGCGTAACTTCGGTATTGTTGCGCACGTAGACGCAGGGAAGACCACGACTTCAGAACGTGTGCTTTTTTATACCGGCATGACACACAAGCTTGGTGAAGTGCATGATGGTGAGACTGTAACTGACTGGATGGAGCAGGAGCGAGAACGAGGTATTACTATTACGGCAGCGGCTATTTCTTGTAACTGGTCAAAGACAGAAGTGGTGGACAGAAAGGATGAGTCACAAATGTACACCTTTAACGTAATTGATACTCCAGGACACATCGACTTTACAGCTGAAGTAAAGCGCTCTATGCGTGTACTCGACGGTGCTGTCGTGGTGTTCGACTCAGTAGCTGGTGTAGAACCACAGTCTGAAACTAACTGGGGTTATGCTGACGAAGCTAAAGTACCGCGTATTTGTTATATCAATAAAATGGACCGAATGGGTGCTAGTTTTGAAAAGTCATACGCGAGTATCTTAGATCGACTATCAAAAAAGGCTGTTCGCCTGCAACTACCATGGGGAGCGGAGGAAAATCTAAAAGGGGTAATTGATCTCATGAAAATGAAAGCGATTACTTTTTCCGGTGAAATGGGTACTATAGTTAGTGAAGAAGAAATTCCTGAGGAACTCAAAGCCGATGCTCTGAAGTATCGAGCTGAATTAGTGGAAAGAATTGTAGAGCATGATGATACTCTCATGGAAGCTTTTCTGGCTGGAACCGAACCAGCCACAGAAGAACTTATGGTTACTCTGCGCAAGGCTGTTATTGCCAATGAAATCTTCCCAGTTTTGACTGGTTCATCACTAAAGAATATTGGTGTGCAACTAGTACTAGACGCGGTGGTTGACTACTTACCAGCTCCGACTGACTTGCCACCAGTGCACGGCATTAACCCTAAAGATGAAAGTGAGGTACTACGAAATCCTGACGACAGTGAACCTTTCTGTGCGCTGGCTTTCAAGCTTCAAACTGACCCATTCGTGGGACAACTTACTTTCTTCCGAGTTTATTCAGGTGTAGTGAAGTCTGGTAGTTATATCTACAACTCAACAACTGGCGAAAAAGAAAGACTTGGTCGTATTGTCCGTCTGCAAGCCGATAAGCGAACAGAAATTGAAGAAGTTTACGCTGGAGAAATTGCCGCTGGTGTAGGACTTAAAGAAGTAAAGACTTCACATACTCTCTGTGATGAAGCAAATCCAATTATTCTCGAACAAATTAAATTCCCAGAGCCAGTGGTAGCGCTACGGGTTGAACCAAAAACTAAGGGTGACCAAGAACGAATGGGTGTGGCTCTTAAGAAATTGGCTGACGAAGACCCAACTTTCAAAGTTTCAACTGACGAAGAAACAATGGAAACTATTATTGCTGGTATGGGAGAGCTTCACCTAGAAATTCTAGTGGACAGAATGAAGCGTGAATTTAACGTCGAGGCTAATGTGGGTGCTCCACAAGTAGCTTACCGAGAAACTATTCAACGTGAGGCTGAAGCTGAGTATAAGTATGTTAAGCAGTCAGGTGGTCGGGGACAATACGGTCACGTTAAGATTCGTATCCGCCCAATGCAACCACTAGATCTAGCTGAAGGAAAGTCTCTACCAAAGAACATTACTCGTGAAGATCACTTCGAGTTCATCAACAACATTAAGGGAGGAGTGATTCCAGGAGAGTTTATCCCAGCGGTTATGAAGGGTGCGAAGGAAGCTATGGCCAGAGGATTCGTGGCGGGCTACAAGATGGAGGATGTTTCCGTTGAACTTTTCGATGGTAGTTTCCATGATGTGGACTCTTCAGAAATTGCTTTCAAGTTGGCTGCGATACATGCCTTCAAGGATGCAGCCGCTAAAGCTGGTGCGGTTCTCCTAGAGCCAGTGATGAAGGTGGAAGTACGTACTCCAGAGCAGTTTATGGGTGACGTAAATGGAAATATTTCTAGTAAGCGTGGACAAGTAGAAGGAATGGATGATATTGGCGACAAGAAGGTTATTACCGCCAAGGTGCCACTATCAGAAATGTTTGGTTACACCAACATGCTCCGCTCAATGACACAAGGTCGCGCTTCGATGATGATGGAGTTCCATCATTACGATGTGGTACCACCAAACGTAGCTAATGATATTAAGAAAGCGAGGGGTGTGAAGGATGTCGAAACAGAGGAATAGATAATAATAAAGCACCCCGCAAGGGGTGCTTTATTATTATCTAGGACTCGTGACATCTTTGACAGACCATATGAGGAATTTTACGAACACATTAAGTAAAATACCCATATGGTGTACTGCTCCTGTAAGGAGTCAGCGAAGTTTCTAATGTCGTGGAATAAACAAAATTAAATATTGTCTACAATAAGGAGGAAGTACTTAGTAGAATTGAGCGTAGCGCGACATTGTTTTCTTATGAGCTAGCGAATTAGAAAATAGAAGTACTCTTGTGGTGAAAATTATACTTAGGTAAAATAATCTGGGAGATTATTTTACGGACCCTGAAGGATGTAGAAGACGAAGCTTAATTTAATTAACTAAAAGTAAACAAAAGTCGTTGGCTTAGGCCAACGACTTTTGTTTTAGGTATATAAAATTAGGGTTATGAAAAGCCTGGAAGGATTTGTGGCACCGCGGTGCCACAAATCCTTCCAGGTCAGGTTCGTACAAAGTGTGTTTGGAAGATCAAGGAGTGGTAGGTATTTCGAGTGTTTTCTTGTAAGTTTCGACCAAAGAAGGTTTGCCGAAGACTATTGAAATCACTTTCCCTATACCTTTTACATTGCGAACAGTAGAGTGCCAAGTGAATTCAGTATAGTCAGTAGTAAGTCCGCTTGCGAATATGATGGCTGCACGGATGCGTTTTATCTGACCTTCCTTATCAGGTACTCCACCGTTTAGCATGCTCACCATTTCCTCAAGCGAAGCATACCCGCTGAATTTGATATCGCTTTCTGACCAAGCCAGTTTGTCTGCTTTGACCAACCACCAATCCTGCATCACACCGAGGTACTTTGACGACAACTCCACAGCTGGAGATTTCTGTGCGTCATTGACTCTTTCTACAAAAGTGTAGACCTTACCGATAAAACCGATAGTTGCACACCTGCCGCTTAAAATCGTTTTCATGGACCTTCTCCTGTTGCTATACCCAAAAAGTGGGCGAATGTTTCCTTTGGCATTAGAGCATTTTCAATTATAATTGTAAATATCCCCTTGTTTTTTACTTCAAGGACTATTCTTAAGCGAAAAATTTTACAATCATGTCCAGTGTGGTATAAAAGTACTACCAATCTAGGTTGATTGGTGGCGGGCATTGCGCTCGTTTTGTTTTTTTACACAAGTCCAATTAAAATTGGACAACACAGAAGAGAAGAGGAAGAAATGAAAAATGGTAACATTTTGCCTCCGTGCAGCTTTGACATGAAGGCAAAGGGTTCATTGGTTTCAAGGGATCAGTACCCTGGAGGGGCGATGGTGACAGTTGGTTTTATTGGCTCAGGTCAGCAACTTTTGCTTCGGCGTGACACCCGTCACACCTATTCCTTGCCAATGATTGCCTTTGATCAAGACCAGTCTTTGATCCAGATGCCAAGTGAATTGGCGCGGCAACTAGGTTCATTTGGCATCGATGTCAATTTTGAACCAGCCAGCGTTGAGTTGATCGGTGCGGTCGGAATCGCTGGGACACTGCATATTCTCATGCTTGTCAGTGTAGTCAGTGTGCGGTCTCCGTCAAAGCATGAGTACGTTAACCGAGCATTGATTTTGAGTGGCCTTTCGGTATCGAATCCGCTCGACAGGTATTTGCCAGGCGTGCTCGGTTGGAGGGACGCCGACTACTACAACGATCGTTTGGCGGCCTGACGTTTTCTTTCTCAACTTTGTCCCTAGGGACAACAAGCGGCCAGTTCCTTTTTTTGGGACTGGCCGTTAACATTTTTGTGGTTGAGGAAATTATGGGGAGGAAGGACGGCACGCAAAGCGTGCCGTCCAAAACAATTTAAAAATTCTGACAGAATTTTCACTATTTAACACTAATCTAGCCTTATTTTTATAAAGGAGTTAGCGATAGCCTCAATATCTTGCAAAACTTTCGTACTCTGGTACTATTGCCGGACCGCACACAGATTATGTCTGTGCGTGGAGCGAACATAGTATTGCTCTTTCACACTAGCCCGAGTGTTCATTCCAAGCGAGATTCGTTCTCGCGCCGCTTAGAATGTATGCTCGGACATAGCTTTTTAGTAGCTGTGTGCGGATTATAAACAAATAATTAATCTTTCATTATATGGCAGATGCATTTGATCGATCAAAGCCGCACATTAACGTAGGAACTATTGGTCACGTTGACCATGGTAAGACTACTCTAACTGCTGCTATTCTTACTACCCTTAAGGCTAATGAAGCTAATGGCTACAAAGCTAACGTCAAGGCCGTTGAGGATATTGACAAGGCTCCAGAAGAAAAAGCTCGTGGAATTACTATTTCTCTCTCACACTCTGAGTACGAAACTCCAAAGCGACACTACGCACACATCGATGCGCCAGGTCACGCGGACTACATCAAGAACATGATTACTGGTGCTGCCCAGATGGATGGTGCTGTGCTGGTAGTTGCTGCTACTGATGGTGCTATGCCACAAACACGTGAGCACGTTCTTCTTGCTAAGCAAGTAGGTGTACCAAACATCATTGTTTTCCTAAACAAGTGTGACATGGTAGATGATGAAGAAATGATCATGTTGGTAGAAGAGGAACTTCGAGAGCTTCTAACTAAGAACGGCTTTGATGGTGCTAACGCTCCAGTTATCAAGGGTTCTGGTCTTAAGGCTCTAGAAGGTGATGCTGAGTACCAAGCTAAGGTTATTGAATTGGTTGACGCTATGGATGCTTACTTCCCGACACCAGTTCGTGATCTAGACAAGCCATTTTTGATGCCAATTGAAGACATCTTCTCAATTGAAGGACGCGGTACAGTAGTAACTGGTCGTGTAGAACGTGGTGCTGTTAAGGTAGGTGAAGAAGTTGAAATTGTTGGTATTAAGGATACTTCACTAACTACAGTGACTGGAGTAGAAATGTTCAACAAGCAACTCGACGCTGCTCAAGCTGGAGACAACGCTGGTATTCTACTACGTGGTACTAAGAAGGAAGATGTACACCGAGGTCAGGTATTGTCTAAGAAGGGTTCTGTAACTCCTCATACTGAATTCGAAGCTGAGGTTTACGTACTTTCTAAGGATGAAGGTGGACGTCATACTCCATTCTTCTCAGGTTACAAGCCACAGTTCTATATCCGAACTACTGACGTAACTGGCGATGTGACTTTGGCAGAAGGAGTAGAAATGGTTATGCCAGGAGACACTGCGAAGTTTAAGGTAAAGTTGGTAGCTCCAGTAGCGCTAGAAGATCAACAAAACTTCGCTATCCGTGAGGGTGGAAAGACTGTTGGTGCAGGAGTGGTAACTAAGATCATTGCCTAACTCTATTAACTAACTATTTGATTTGGCTAAATAAATACTATGGCAACTGAAACTACAAAAAAAGAAACAAAGTCAGCGACGGGTGAAATAAATAAACTGCGGATTCGAGTCCGAGCGTATGAGAACAAGATTCTTGATGCTAGTACCAAGCAGATTATTGACACTGCTCTTCGCTTTGATGCAGAGGTAGTTGGACCAATTCCTCTACCTACTGAGATCAAGAAGTACACAGTCAACCGTTCTACGTTCGTATACAAAGATGCGCGAGAACAATTGAGATGCGAACTCATAAGCGAGTGATTGATATCTTGAACCCAAGTCCTAAAGTAGTAGAAGCTCTCACCAATCTTTCACTTCCATCCGGAGTAAATATTGATGTGAAGATGATGTAAAGTGAGTAAAGGAGCGTCGCGACTATTACGAACTTTGTTCTCGATTTGTCCTTTCCAAGGGTAAATCGCTGGAACTACTATACTCAACCACTGATTTAAATTACGTGTTTGCGGTAAAGTTACATCAAGTTATAAAATTGTTCTACAAACAACAAAAGGCCGCCCTTGGCGGCCTTTTGTTATCCCTAAAAACCTCCGGCTTCAGCCGGAGAGTACGTTTGAAGGCAACGCATATACTAAAGCCGGGCGGCAGCCCGGCTTTAGTAATAACTTAAATACGTATGCGCAAACGTACCATTAAAACACTAGCACATTGTTACTACGAGATGAAATACCATCTCGTCTGGACTCCAAAATACCGAGGCAAGGTACTAGGACCACAAAAGGTTAAAGATGAATTGAGACGTACTTTTGAATCAATCACTAAATACAGACACTGGGAAATAATCGAACTAAACATCCAAGATGATCATATCCACTTAATACTGAGTGCTTCTCCGAGGGATTCAGTCTCGTACCTGATGCAAATAATTAAAGGTAAAAGCTCAGCTTGGATGAAGAAGAAAATAAAACGTGCTCATGGTCTCTATGAAAAAGAATCACTCTGGGCCAGAGGTTATTTCGTCTCTACGATCGGTCTAGATGAAATGATTATCCGTCGGTACGTGAAGCATCAAGATCATCATAATCAAGTTGATCAACCATCACTATTTAACAAACTAATCTCCTAGCAACTACAGATCAGCCGGCTTAAGCCGGCAGATGGTTCATCCGACTAGGATGAACCAAAGCCACCGGACCTAAGTCCGGGTTGTTTACTGTTTGGAATTTTAATAGGTTACAATTACTGCTATGTCCCGTCCATTCATTTTCTTATTACTTTGGCTCATCTTACCAACTGACTTTGCACGAGCTATTCCGCCGCCAGATCTCATCATTTCCTCTACACAAGCAGTCTTTGCTACTCTTGGTTTGTTAGCCAGTTCATTATTTATTAGTTGGAGCCAAGTTAAGACTTGGCTATTAATAAATAATAAAAATAAATTTATTTTTATTTTGAGTATAATATTAATCTTATTCTCTCTGTATGTGCTAGCGGTTAAATTTCAAAAGCACAGCAAGCTTCTTGGCAAAAAACTATAGATAATGAAATTGCTGAACTCTGGAATGAATATGAATCTCTTTACACGGCTGAGTCAGAGATAAATGTCAGAGCCAATTCTTTAGATAGAAGCCATGAAACCACTTGGAGTAATTTCCTAAAAATAGTAGATGGGCAAGATTACCTGATTGTAGATATTAGAGAAGGTTACGGTTATGAGTTTGGTAGAGTTACGGACAGTATACACATACGTTTTGGTGATTTGATTAATGGTGACTGGCAGAAGTTATTGTCTTATAAAGATAAACCAATATACATCGTTTGTTATGTTGGTTCTACTGGGGCACTAACCGTTAACTTTCTTGAAAGTAAGGGATTTTCAAAACTATATCAACCTGATGGGGGAGTAATGAAAGCGGTAAAAACCGAAAAGAACTACCCATTCATTGGCACCCTAGATGCACCGGGAGTAAGCGGTAATACAAATTTGATTTCCGAAGGGGTGTTTTATGACTCAATTAAAGATGGGGCAAAGATTGTTGATATGCGTGCACCAGCACATTATGAAAATAATTTAGGTTTAGATATTTCGTATCAACATTTTCGTGAGTTTATGACCACGAAAGCAATTAAAATGTTTGTCGATAACTTAAACTCTAATGATAAATATGTCATGCTTTGTGATAGTGAACTTAGTTGTTACCAAGGTGAAATGTTACATGAAGACTTGAAACGAAAAAAGATTGAAAGTGTCGGAATTTACCAGTTATAATAATGTTTTTAAAGGGCCATTGTTTAAAGTGCAAAGATTACTATTGACGAAATCATATTAATGTGATATCAAGGAAAGTGAGAGGTGGTTCGTTTCATTAACTCGATTGAAGGAGATTTTCCGATGAGTGTCAAAAAACTTTTGTTGGTTGCCACGTTGTTGGCAGTCGCGAACTTGTCGCAGGCTGTTCCGGCTAGTACGGAACTGTTTGCGCCGAATTTCGATGCCAGCAGTCCTGTTCGGCATATTGGCGGCCAGGAGTTCCTGGTGAGCCATACCGGTTCACAGCCACAGCGCATGTGGGATGCTTGCATCGTCATGAAGGGAGAGGGAGTTTGGGCAGATCAGAGTGTGTCAACGCTCCTGTTCAAGCACACTGACTCAAAAGGTCGTGTGGATACTTATCGACTCCATCGTTCAAACCAGGCAGGCAAGGTGGTGATTCGTGAATGTTGAACCACCTGGCCAGACCAAGCGCCGTCTTTTCCAATTTGGAGAAGACGGCGTTTCTAATTTTTATATTAAATCTGATAGCTTTAAACTATTTGTTATCAACACCGTTGAACTATAAAGTTGTCTGATACTTTATAATTAAGTCATGACATATGACTATAAAAAAGTGCTGGTTTTATTATTTATAATCGGAGCCTTGCTATTGGCTTTTGTATCAATTGGTATTATCAATTATCAAAACACTCCAACTGCACCAGTAGTTAAGTTACAATCAGTGACAGATTTGAGTAATTATTTTAAAAACAATTACTCAAAAAATGTAGATTTAAATTATTTCTCTAATTCTAAATTTATTTTATGTGGAGCTAAAGGCACTTCCGACTTTATTAAGCCAGACTGTGTCGGAATGAAAGATAACACCTTTTACTTTACTGGGAGTTTTATTTCAACTATAGAAAAGCAAGAGCTTGAGAGTAATGTCATTAAATATTTAATCGAGAACAACGCTATTACAGAGGGTGAGGAATATAAAAAGGAATGTACTGAGCTTTTTACTGAAGAAGCAATCAGTCAGACAAATTCAAGCTTAACAGACTGCTCCATTTCGGTTAGTAATCCTGGTAGTGAAGTAGTAAATCATTCTGTCTCAATTTTTTATTTTAACAAAGATAAAGAGACTATAAATTTTCTAGTCACTTCACCAAGTATTCCCAAAGAAGAGTTTGAACAATTTATAATCGGGGATTTGGCGTCCTTATCTGGAAAAACAAATGATTTTAAAATCATTA